>JAAFIM010000056.1 GCA_013297745.1 Chitinophagales bacterium
TTTTAATCAAAATAACCAAAAATATCTGTTTTTTTATCTGATTTTGTGCGTGGGGTATAAAACCCCACGCTATTGATACGTTTTGCAACGCAAATTATAATATCAAATAAATTGTTCTTGCTACTAATACGCTGGTTTTGGCGTCGCACAGCGAAAATTTAGCTTTTCAACTTGACTTTTATCACAAAATAGCTCAAGCGTAACTCCAGTTATAAATTTATTGTAGGAATTTTTGCCACCAAAGTCCTGAGTCTTTTATGGTTCTTTTTTGGCTTTCAAAATCGACATGTACCAATCCAAATCTGGTGCGGTAGCCCTCTGCCCATTCAAAATTATCTAATAAAGTCCAAACCAAATAACCGCCTATATTGGCACCCTCTTGTTTGGCTTTTAGGATTTGTTGGAGATAATTTTCAAAATAAGCAACCCGTTGGGCATCGTTAACTTCGCCAGTCGGGGAAACTTCGTCGCTAAAAGCTGCGCCATTTTCTGTGATGATAATTGGGGGCATATTTTTGTAAGCAGCGAATTGTTTGATAATTTTGTAGATGCCTTCGGGGCTGACTTCCCAATTCATTTCTGTAATTTGCTCTTTGGGAACGTCCCGTTTTTTGGGTTGTACTTGATTGACCCAAACATAAGGCACTAAAGCGCGTCGGGCTACCACGCGGGTATAATTTTGTAGCCCGATAAAATCAAAATCGAATTTTAATTTTTCCATATCGCCAGTTTTTACGTGCTTGTAGATACGTTTGAGATAGTTAAAATTGTCGGTAGGGTATCCCAAACCCAACGCGGGTTCTATATACAGGCGATTTAATAAAACATTTAGGCGGTTGGCTGCTTTGGTATGAGATAGTTTTTTGGGTTCGACATAACTGCAAGAAAAAGTTGTGCCTATATTCGCATCTTTGACATTAGCGCGGATAATTCTACCCCCAGAGGCTTGGCACATAGCGGCGTGATGGACTACAGCGGGAAATTTTTTTGGGGCAATTTTGCCCGGGGCGTGTATACCACCCAAATAACCCAGCATAGTGAAAGCGGCGGGTTCGTTTAATACCATCCAATTTTTGACCCTATCGCCAAATTTTTGGGTAACGAGGTTGGCGTATTCATCAAACCAACCCAAAATAGCCCGATTTGCCCAACCACCTTGTTTTTCTAAGGCTTGAGGCAAATCCCAATGATATATGGTTGCCCAAGGACTAAGTCCAGCTTCTAAGCATTGGTCAATCAATTTGTCGTAAAAATCCAACCCTTTTTGGTTGATTTCGCCCTTGCCTTGAGGTAAAATACGCGCCCAAGCGAAAGAAAATCGGAATACATCAAAGCCCATTTCTTTGACCAAACGTATATCATCAGGATAACGATGATAAAAATCACAAGCTACATCCGCATTTTCACCCGTTTTTATCTTTTTGGGGCGGTTGTGGCACAAAGCATCCCAAATGGATTCACCTTTGCCATCTTCATTCCAAGCACCTTCTATTTGGTAGGCAGCCGTAGCTACTCCCCATAAAAAATCGTCTCCAAAATCGCCCTTTTTGAGCGGTGGGGCAGACAATAATCGCTGCAAAGGGGCAGCATTGAGCAGAGAGGAGCTAAATAATCCCCCTGCAACGGTAGTAGCCCAAGCTAAAAAATCTCTACGGTTCATACTTTTTGTTTTGTTGGTTTTTTGGAGGGTCTAAAGTGGTTTTGCCACCGATAAAAATATCCAATAATCTTTCCCAAAATCCCATTTTAGCGGGTTTGAATAACAATTTTTGTTTGCGCCGTTTTTTTAATTTTAGTATTTTGGCAACGATTATACCAATCATAAGCTAAATTTATTGGTGTTTTGGTTTATAAAAAAATATAGGACAGCGTTAATAACCGCGGCTTCGTTGGCGTTGAAAATAATCTAAACTGAACTTAAATAGCAAGAAAATTAACCCTGCCGAGAGAAAGACTTGCCAAATAAATTGGAAAGGCAGCCATTGAAAGTGTAAAATAACCAATAACATTCCAAAAGAAACCGACACCAATAAAAGCAACTCCGATAACTCACCAAACCAAGGCAGCGTTTTTATATTCGCTTTCATCCCCACCAGCCAAAAATTGAGCATCATCCCCAACATAGGCAGATAATAAATAAAAAAATCTAACTCAGACAACTTTTTATGTTGAAAAGCCATAGAATACACCCAAAAAGCAGCCGATAAAGAGCCCACACTAGCCGAAAGATAGATGAGGGTAGAATAAGCGTATTTGTAGGGGCTGTCATTGGCATGAGATTGGGCAATCCTATTCAAACCTAAGACTATGGCGGGTAGCAAAACAAAGAATAAAATAACCTGCACTTTATCAAAAACAAGCGCATCCATAAAAGTTTCTACGTTCATAAGCCAATAAAGGGGGCATTAAGCGATTTTAACAGATAATTAGATAAAAAAATATAGAGTTTTACACAAATGGCATTATTTTTGCCCCGTCAACCGCAAAAGTATAAACTATTTGTTAGTACACAATCAAATTAGATTAAAAAAGATGAAAAAATTGCATATTTTTGCCGCACTTTGTTGCCTTTTGGCGGCGGCTACAGCCTCTTGGGGGCAAAAATCTCCTGCCGATGAGGATGAAATGTATTATTGGAAAGTATTGAGCAAGGTGAAGGTAAAAACAACATTTGACCCCAAAGCCCAAACAATGAGCTACGAACCTGTATTTGGCAAATATATAGAACAATTGCAGGGCAAAACGATAAAAATTAAGGGTTACATTATCCCTGCCGACTTAGCCAAGGGCAAAATGACCCTTTCGGCTTTCCCTTTTAGCTCTTGTTTTTTCTGTGGGGGAGCAGGACCCGAAACGGTTATGGAGATTGAAGCCAGCCAGCCAATTATTTACCGAATGGATAAGCCCATTTTATTGGAAGGTAAGCTAAAACTCAACCGCGAAGACCCGTTTAGACTATTCTATATTTTGCAAGAGGCGAAATATGCAGACGATTAATTTTTTTGTATCAAGTATTACGATTTTTTTGTATCACGATTCTTTCGGTAGTCTTGCTACTTAATACAAAAAATCGTGATACCTCAACACAACAAAACAACATAAATGAGAAAACAAATTTTAGTATCCAATGACGACGGTATTACCTCTAAAGGTATCCGCGCGCTGGTGGAAGTGGCTGCTACTTTCGGGGATGTCACTGTAGTTGCGCCTGACAAACCCCAATCGGGGCAAGGGCATGCAATTACGCTGGAGCATCCATTGAGATTATATGGGGTGGATTTATTTTGGGATATACCCAACGTTCGCGCTTTTGAATGTTCGGGTACGCCTGTAGATTGTGTAAAATTAGCCAAAAATGTTATCGCCAAAGGGCAACAGTTTGATTTGTGCGTTTCGGGCATTAATCACGGCTCCAATACATCTATAAACATCATCTATTCGGGTACAATGTCGGCAGCGACAGAAGCAGCTGTAGAAAAAATTCCCGCTATAGGATTTTCTTTGACCAGTTTTCGCCACGATGCCGATTTCAACGCCGCCAAACATTATGTACATCATATCATAGAAACCGCGTTGGGCAAAGGAATGCCCGAATCTAATCTTTGGAATGTGAATATACCCAATTTGCCCCTAGAGGAGATAAAAGGGATGCGCGTTTGCCGCCAAGCCAAAGGTTATTGGACAGAAGAATTTGTACAGGGCAAAGACCCAGCAGGAAGAGCTTATTTTTGGTTGGCTGGGCATTTTGTATGCGAGGATGAGGGCGACGATACCGATATTTGGGCTATAGAGAATGGTTATGTGTCTATAGTGCCAGCTATGTTCGATTTGACCCATTATCCTGCGCTGCAGCCGCTCCGAGATTTATTCTAAGATTAAAATTTTTTAAAAAATTGTGCTGTAACCTTTCGCTAAATAAGCATTAGGGAAAAAATGCTATAAAAATGTTTAAAAATAAATTTATATTCGGTTTTATGTGGGGGCTTGCGCCTATGTTGGTTTATATCCTACTAACTTGGTTGAATGAGGTTATAGTAGAAAAAGCAACGATTAGTTCTGGATTTATGGGTTTTAAAGAAAGTACGGTTGTTTTGTTTGCTATTTGCATCAATTTAGTACCTACTTTTTTCGCTGATAGAAAAAAAATGGACGAGTTTGTGCGCGGGATTATGATACCTACAGTGTTATTCGCTATTGGTTGGTTTTTTTATTTCAACCCTTTGGGTTTGTAAAAAATGCTAAGGAAAGGTTAAAATTTGGCTTTTTGGGCTGATTTATGCAATAAAATTTTCATTTTTGCGTATAAGACCCACCATTTGGCGCGATAATTGCGTTTTGTTGGATATATTTGCTTTCTAATACTTAAATTTGCCTGCGATTATGAATAAAATAACCTTTTTAAAACTGGCCAAAATGTGTTTGATGTTTGCGCTGCTTGCTTTTTTGTTTATGGCGGGTAGCAATTGGTGGCTGCTTTCGTCCGCTAAGGGCAGAATGTTTAATAAAATCGAGGAGGTAGAAGCCCGCGAGGTCGCTTTGGTGTTGGGTACAAGCCGCAGCCCAGACGGCAAGCGAGAAAATTTATTCTTCACGTACAGAATAGCAGCCGCAGCCGAGTTGTATTTCGCGGGCAAGGTCAAACACATCATCGTGAGCGGCGACAATAGCAGCCTCAATTACAACGAACCGCGAGATATGCAAAAAGCGTTGATAAAATTGGGTGTGCCCAAATCTGCCATAACGTTGGATTATGCGGGATTGCGGACGTTGGATTCTGTGGTTCGCTGCAAAGAGATTTTCCAACAGCAAAAAGTTATCATCGTGTCGCAAGAGTTTCATAATTATAGAGCTTTATTTATAGCCCAACACCACAATATAGACGCTATCGCTTACAACGCGCGCCAGCCAGAACTTCCCGCTTGGAAAACTACCATTCGCGAGTATTTGGCTAGACCCAAGGCGATTATAGATGTTTGCCTTTTGGATGCCCAGCCTAAGTATTTGGGTGATAAAATAGACATTGATATTTATCCTTAATAACTGGAGTTACGCTTGAGGCTTCATTTTAGTACAAAAGAAACTAAAAATTAAATAGGTTAGAAATTTTTTTGACGGCTTACGCCTAAAAAATTTATTTTTCTGTACTTTTTTGATGGCAAAAAAGTACCAAAAAAGCCAACGCCAACGGCGAAGCCCTCCCGTAAGGAAAAAGGCGTTTCCTTCGGGAGGGCTTCGCCGTGTTGCTTATTTTGCTTCATTCTATTCCGCAAAAAGCGCAAAACCGTCGCTACAAGCCGACGTTTCCTTCGGGAGGGCTTCGCCGTGTTTGCTATGCAAAAAAGCTACTGCCCTCGCTGCGCTCGGTTGGTCGTCTTTCCGCGACATACGCTGGTTTTGGCGTCGCACGGCGAAAATTTAGCTTTTTAACTTGATTTTTATCACAAAATAGCTGAAGCGTAACTCCAGCTTAATAATACAAAGCTGCTTTCTATCCGAAAGTGGCTTTTTTAGTCTAAAAAAAAGTTTTTTTTGTCTATTTTTTTATTTATAACATTGTTATAAACGAAAAACTAACTACCTTTGCGCCAATTCGCTTTTTTTTAAAAAAATGCTATTTAAAAGCAACAAAATGCAGTTGAAAAACGATATATTCTTACGTGCTGTGCGCGGAGAAAAAACAGAACGCCCGCCCGTGTGGTTGATGCGCCAAGCTGGGCGTATTTTGGCATCTTATAGAGCAGTTAGAGAGAAATTATCGGGCTTCAAGGAGTTGGTAGAAACCCCCGAATTAGCTTGCGAAGTAACGCTTCAGCCTGTTGATGAGTTGGGGGTGGATGCAGCGATAATTTTCTCTGATATTTTGGTTATCCCCGAAGCATTGGGACTGCCTTATCAAATGGAGGAGAAAAAAGGCCCTTATTTTCCCCATACTATCAATAATCAAACCGATATAGACGCTTTATTGGCTGCGGACGAAGCCGCCGAGCGTTTGGATTATGTGTATAATGCGCTACAATTAACCCAAAAAGCCCTAAATGGGCGGGTGCCTTTGATAGGATTTGCGGGCGCGCCCTTTACGATATTTGCTTATATGGTGGAAGGAAGTGGTAGTAAAACGTTCTCCAAAGCGAAAAAAATGCTTTATCAAGCCCCAGATATGGCGCACGAATTGCTACAAAAAATCACCAACGCTACCATTTTATACCTTCAAAAGCAAGTGGCAGCAGGGGCGGATGTGATACAAGTTTTTGATTCTTGGGCGGGATTGTTATCGCCACAAAGTTTTAACGAATTTTCTTTGGCTTATATGCAACAGATTGTGGACGCGGTTCGACCTTATGCGCCAATTACCCTTTTTGCTAAGGATGCTACTGGTTCGCTTTTGGATATAGCCGCTACAGGTTGCAATGTGTTGGGCTTAGGTTGGGGAACAAGTCCAACACAAGCTCGTCGCTTGTTGGGGGCTAATACAATCATACAAGGCAATTTAGACCCTTGTGCTTTGTACGCCGATACCAATACCGTTACCGCTTTAACCCAAAAAATGATAGCAGGCTTTGGCCAACACCACATTTGCAACTTAGGGCACGGGGTTTATCCTGACACACCTTTGGATAGTGTCAAAGCTTTTATAGATGCAGCGAAAAACTTTCGATACCAATAAATTCAATCTCTTTTCTTAATCTCTCCTATTCCCGTGATTGTGATGAAAAAACTTAACGCATTGTTCTTTTTTTTTCTACTAACTCTTATAGCTTGCCGTCCTACTGTCAAAACCTTGGCTGCTGAAGAAGATAATGAAAAAATTTATCAGGATTATATCAAACAAATGAGCGGTAAATTTAAGCAAAATGCTGCCCCCGATATTGATATTAACCAGTTGGATGGTAAGGTAATCAAACTTTCTGAGTATCAGGGCAAAACTGTTTTACTCAATTTTTGGTTTATCAACTGCCCGCCTTGTCTTACCGAGATTGCTAGTCTCAACGAATTGCAGCGCAATTATAAAAACAAAGATGTGGTGGTTATTTCTGTATCCTTAGATGATGTCGAAAGGCTAAAATATGTGGTGGATGCCAAAGGAATAGAGTATATTGTGGGTGCCAACGGTAAAGCGCAAAGTTCTACTTATGGGGTGACGGTATTTCCTACCAGTTTTTTGATAGACAAAAAAGGGATTGTGCAGGAAGTCTTTGTAGGAGCTAGCGATTGGGATGCTACATACACATACACAGAGATTAAGCCTTTTTTAGAAAAATTGTTACAAAATCCATAAATCAAAATATACCCAACGAACTTTATCCAACCTTATGTCTTTAGTTATCAATATTATCAATAAATCTAATAACCCTTTGCCCCAGTACGAAACTGAAGGCAGCGCTGGTATGGATATACGCGCCTTTATCCCCGCCAAAATCAACCTACAACCTCTCGAGCGTAAATTAATCCCTACTGGACTTTATTTGCAAATTCCTGAAGGTTTTGAAGGGCAAATCCGCCCAAGAAGTGGTTTGGCGCTCAAAAAAGGGCTTAGTATCCCCAATAGTCCAGGTACGATTGATAGCGATTATAGGGGAGAACTAAAAATACTGTTGATTAATTTATCTTCAGAAGGGGTAGAAATAGCTCCAGCTGAGCGTATCGCGCAGTTGGTTGTGGCTCCTTGTGTGCGGGTGGGCTGGCAATTGGCAGAAATTCTTGATTCAACGGATAGAAATACTGCTGGTTTTGGCAGCACGGGGGTCTAAAATTTAGCTCAAAAATAATTAAAAATATAATGAAAATAATCATACCTATGGCAGGACGCGGTACGCGTTTGCGTCCTCATTCGCTTACTGTGCCCAAACCATTAGTGTCTATAGCAGGAAAATCTATAGTGGCGCGTTTGGTTGAAGATTTGGTGGCTTCTTACGAGGAAAAAGTGGATGAAATTGCTTATATTATCGGCGATTTTGGCGAATCTGTAGAGCGTGAACTGATAGCTTTGGCCGAACGCTTGGGGGCTAAAGGTTCTATTTACTACCAACGCGAACAATTTGGTACAGCGCACGCGATTTTATGCGCAGCCCCTAGCCTCAAAGGGAATATCATCGTGGCTTTTGCTGATACTTTATTTAGGGCAGATTTTAAAATTGATTTGAACGAAGATGCAGCAATTTGGGTTCAACAGGTCAAAGACCCCTCTGCTTATGGGGTGGTCAAATTGGATGCTGAAGGCTATATCACCGAATTTGTAGAAAAACCCAAGCAGTTTGTTTCTGATTTGGCTATAATTGGTATTTATTATTTTAAAGATGCGCGTAGATTGCAAAACGAACTACAATATCTAATTGATAACGACATCAAAGATAAAGGTGAGTATCAATTGACCAATGCTTTAGAAAATATGAAGCAAAAAGGGTTAAAATTTAAACCCTATCCCATTGAAGAATGGTTGGATTGCGGGAATAAAAATGCGGTTATTTATGCCAACGAACGCATACTTGAGTTCAAAAAAGATGCAGCCCAAACAGCCCCCAATGTGCTGTTGGAAAATTCTACCTTAATTCAACCCTGTTTTATCGGACAAGGGGTGCAAATCAAAAACTCTGTGATAGGACCTTATGTTTCTATAGGGCATAATTCCAAAGTCGAAAATTCTGTTATTTGTAATTCTATCGTGCAAAACAATTCAGTGGTTAGCAATGTTGTAATAGAAAATTCTATGTTGGGTAGCCACGTAGAGTATGTTGCGAAAAAAACCGAGTTGAGTTTGGGCGATTTCTCCAAGTATCTTATCAACTAACTTTTTTTATCAAAACTAGCGCCCAATGAAATGTATTAAATATACCTTGGTGTTTTTTGCGAGCTTTTGGGCTGCGGTATTTTCTGTAAAAGCGCAAAAACAACCCGAAAGCCGCAAAACAGAAAATATGCTTTTGCAAGAAAAGTTGTTTATAGATGCTATGCGCGAGAAAATAATAGGCGATGAGGCTGAAGCTATCAGTTTATTGAACGAATTGGTAAAAAAAGACACAGACAAAAAAAATGCTGCGGCACATTACCAATTGGCTAAAATTTATATAAATCAAAAAAATGGGTTGGAAGATGCGCTGCGCGAGGCTGAAATAGCCGCCAAAATGGATGAAAAAATTTTTGATTATCAGTTGTTTTATGCCAATCTGTTGGAAACCAAGGGAGAGTATAAACCAGCGATAAAAATTTATGAGCAGTTGACCAAAATTTATCCTGATAAAGTTGATTTGTATATCCAATGGGCTTTTTTATTGACCAAAATGGACGAAAATAACTCCGCCTTAAAGGTTTATAATAAATTACAGCTTCAGATAGGCATACAACCTGAACTTAGCTTGCGAAAATATCAACTTCATCTGGCTATGAACAAACCCAAATTGGCTGAAGAAGAGCTCTTGCAATTGTCTCAAACTTTTCCCAACGATATTGCCTTTTTGCTCAAATTAGCAGATTTTTACCAAAACCAAAAACGGGGGGATAACGCCCAAAAAATTTATACTCAAGTACTCCAATTAGACCCCAATCAGCCCGAAGCTAATCTCAAAATGGTGGATTTTTTGCGCACTCAAGGCGACGAAAAAGCTTATCTCAACGCTTTATTGCTGGTGTTTGAAAATCCACAACAAACAGCCGAAAACAAAGTGCAGACTTTAGCCCCTTTGTTGGAAAAAGCGCTAAAAACTACAGATAAAAACTATAAAATGGCTGTTTTTAACCTAGCCGAAAAATTGCAACAAACCCACCCAGATAATAATTTTGCCCGCTTTTATTATGCGCAAATGCTTCAAGATGCCCAAAAATATGATTTAGCGCTCGAATTGTATATGCAGACCGCTCGCAATTTTAAAAATAATTTAGAATTTTGGCGGGCAGGGTTAGAAACTGCTTTAGCTGCGGGCAAAATTACAGAACTGAACCAACTGGCTACGGAAACGGCTGAATTGTTTCCCAATCATAGTCTAGGGTTTTATTATCTCGCCTTGGCACAAAATGCTCAAAATCAATCTCAAAAGGCTTTAGTAAATGCAGAACAGGCTTTGCTTTGGGCTAATGGCGATGTGGCTATGCAAAAGTTGGTTTATCAACAAATGGCCAAAATTTATACAGGGCTTAATCAACCCGAAAAAGCTGCACAAGCGCTTCAAAAATCAGATAAATTGCAACCAAAATAAAAACTTTTTTTGATAAAAATCCTTATTCTCATTATGGACAACAATAAAAATAATAACTATCTCATTTTAGGGCTTACTGCAGTTGCTTTCTTTGGGATGGGCTACATGACCAACAACATATTAGGGGGGGGCAAAGCCAACACCAGCGCAGCGCGTCAAGCTTTAGACAATCCTAATGCGGTGGCTAATGCCAACAATTCGCCCATCAAACCTATGGATGCCAATAATCCTAATACGGTCAAAACTGACCCAGCTTTAGCCACTAAGATGGAATTTGCTGAATCTGCTTTTGATTTTGGTACGCTAAAAGAGGGGGAAAAAGTAAGCCACGTCTTTAAGTTCAAAAATACAGGCGATAAACCGCTTACTATAGCCAACGCTGTCGGTAGCTGTGGCTGTACTGTGCCTCAATATCCAAAAGAGCCAATTATGCCCAATGCTGAAGGCGAAATTAAGGTAGAATTTGATTCAAAAGGCAAAGAGGGCAAACAGTCCAAAACCGTAACCATTACCGCTAACACAGAACCTGCGCAAACTGTACTTACCGTAAATAGCGAGGTTATCAAGTTGGCGGGCAAAGACGACAAAAAGTCTAAATAAGTATCAAGAATAATTTATTTGCGATTATAATTTACGTTGCAAACTGTATCAATAGCGTGGGGTTTCGCTATTGATACGCAGCATAGAATTTATAATTGCAATTAATTTATTTTCATTACTTAATACAAATTTAAAAAGGGTTCAGCATATCGCTAAACCCTTTTTTTTGCTTAAAAGCGAACAAACTGCGCTTTATTTGGCTGTGCTTTCCGCCTTTTTAATCAAATCTACATTTTTGATTTCTATATCGGATAAAAACGCGGTTACATCGCTCATATAACCACGATAATCTTGTTTGCCAAAATAATTTTTCATATCTTCTGACTTAAAAATATACCCATAACGCGCAAAAACTTCGTTGCGCATAATTTTTAGCTCGGCTTTGCTGTATTTTTTCAACTCGGCGGCAGTCAATAGCTTTTGGCTGACTTGTGGATATTTTCCTACAAAGCCCTTTCCTATCCAATTACTTCTAAAATCGGGGTTAGTTAAATCATGTTTTTTGACTACTTCGCAGCCGTCTGGGTCTGTAACGGTAGGATTTTTACCCCAAACATTGGTTTGAGTTTCGTTGATGGTTTTGCTGGTGGCTTTGTACACATCATAAGTATTCACGCTGCCCACTGGGTAATGTGGTGCACCCTCTCCTATGCCTGCATACTCTTTGGTGAATTTCATATTGATTTTATCCCCGCTTTGTGTCCAAGTTCCTGTCCAAATCAATGGATATTCTTGGCAGCCTTCGCATTTCATATGTACTACGCCATTAGCAAAAAAATAATAATCATAGCCGCCGCTGGCACAACCCGATTCCGACATAACATAACCCACTGGGGTTTTTTGCGCTTGCGCGGATAAAAGGGTTAGCGAAAATAGCCCCAAAGCGGTCGCTTTTTTGAGAAAATTGTTCATTGTTAAAAAATTATAGTTTGGTTAAAAAATTACTTATTTGTACAATTGTTTTACCGCCGCATTGATAGCTGCTTCTATAGCTTCAATCTCCGCAGTAGTTTGTTGAGTGGTGGCTTTTTCTTCTGTAAAAAACTGTTCCCACTCATTTTGTTTTTTTAGAGGTATTACTACTTTCTGTTTTTCCAGTTCTTGTATAAGTTGTGAAAAAACAGAATCATACCATTTTTCCAAATAGCGTCCAAAACCTTCAAACTTGGGAAAATTTTGCTTTACCGTATTTTCTATCATTCTGCTGCTTTTATAACGCTTGGCGTACAATTCCAACAGCTTATCCACTCGTTCCACATACCAAAGTTGCTCGCTTTCGGGTATTTTTTTTATAGGCAATTTTTCCAAATATATTTTTTTTACCTCTGCAAAAAGTTTGCCACGTTCAGGTGCAAGCGTTTGATAGTAAATATCCATTAGCTCGCTGTTGAGGATAGCCAAAATATATTTTAATAAAAATCCTTCCTTTGGTCGGGCTATATTATACACGTTGTTAAAATTGATATGCTGGGCTGTATCCAAAGTACAAATTAATCGGTCGGCTGTCTGCCGTAGAATTATCTTCTCCGCCTCAAAAAAAGGCGCACTTGGTCTGGGCGCTGCTAGCCATTCTCCATATTTAAGATAAACAGGATTTGGATTATTAAATTGATAGCGATTAAAATTTTTACCATTTAAACATATTTGGTAATCCGCATCAATTTTTCTATCGGCAGTAAAAGGCTTTGTTTCCACAATTTCTCTGCTTTGTTTAGGTTTGCCTTGCCCTTCTTCGTAAGCTTTTATACCAACTACAATATCGCAAATATCGCCCAAAAGTTCGCAATTATCTATATTGATGCTATTGTAGTTTTGCAGCATAGCTGACGATAATACATAAGTGTTATTAGGTTTAAAGTGCTGAAAGCTAAAAGGCAAGGTTATTTTCTCTCTTTCATCTTTTTCGCTGAGTGTTTCTCTAAATTGTACATATTCCGCTTGTGGGCAATTTTTGACAATCCAAGAAACAGTATCGCCTGTGCTGGCATCTTTAAAGACCTTGTAGTTTTGTTTGCTTATATTCTCAATAGAAAAACGGCTAAAGATAGCTCTTAATTCTTTGGCATATTCTTGATAAGTAAAACCTGCAGGAGTTATAAACCCAAGCAAGCCATTTTTAGCTAAAATATCAAGCCCTTTTTCATAAAAAAGTTGATAAGTTTCTATCTGGTATTCAGCAGTTTTATATTCTTTTTTTAAATAATCTGTTTGCGCTTTATCCAGTTTTGCGCCATAAGGCGGATTGCCGATAACGACATCAAATTGAAAATCAAAATGTTGCGCCCAGTCAAAAGCGGCTTCGCTAATCTCTGGGTCATTGACTAAGGAATTGCCGTGCAGTATATTTTGGGACAAATCACAGAGCGAAACATCGCGGTTGGCGGTCAGCAACCAAAGGGCGAGGCGGCTAATCTCTACCGATTGCGGGTTTAAATCCACCCCAAAAAGGTTGTTTTTAACTATATCGCGTTTGGCTTGCCAATAATTTCTGCTTTTTTCTGTCTTTTTATTAAAAAATCCTTCATTAAAAACTACCGAATTAGTATATTTTTGGCTTTCATCTAATACAATTTTCCACTCTTGCCAAAGATAATTAAAGGCTTCTACCAAAAACGCGCCACTACCGCAAGCTGGGTCTATGACTTTTATCCCTGTGAGTATTTTTTTATACGCTTCCCAAAAATCGGCTGTTTCGGTGTTGTTGTATTTCTGCAACAGTTCGGTTTTAGCTGTTTCCAACCAAGTTCCTATAGTATTTTTAACCATATAGCGGGTTATGTACTCTGGAGTATAAAAAACGCCGTCAATTTTTCTTTTGGATAAAACCGCCTGTGGATTTGCGCTTAAGTCTTGTTGCAACTGCTCCAAGTCGCCTATGGATTGTTCAAAAATATGCCCAAGTATTTGCACATTTAGCTGACTTTGAAAATCGTAACCTATCAAGAACTTAATAATGGGTTTTATCATTAAATCCTTAACCTGTAAGGTCGCCAGCAATTCGTTGGGGCGAAAAAGTCCGCCATTGAAAGGGGGGATATTCTCTTTATAGCCTTTATCAAAAGACAAAAAGGTGTTTTTGACCGCTAACCAAACCAAATTTTCTGCATCAGTATCAAAATAATAATTTTCGTTAGATTTTAGTATTTTTTCCAATACGTTGGGCAAATCTACCGTATCGCGGGCAAAACAGATAAATAACAACCTATCCAAAATCAATTGGGCAGTTTTGAGTATATCCAAAGCGTTAATATCGGGATTATGCTTTTTCAACTCGTTGATAAACTGTACCCGCAAGCTGTGATATTCGTTATAAAACTCCGTGCTTATTTTTAGCTCTTCTGCGCGGCGGTCTTGGTGTAAAAGTTCGGTTTTGGATTTATCTTTTTGTGCTGTAAACAAAAAAGTATCAGCCAAAAGATGCACAAAACGGGCGAGGTTGGGAAAAAAATTAGTTTCGGTTTCTTCTAGTAAAGTTGCCAACTCAAATTTTTCATACTTGCTGGCATCAGAAGCGTGATAAAGGCGTATTTCTACAAAATTGCTTACGATAACCCAAGAACAATTGCCACCTAATTTAGGCACATAAGCGAAGGCTTGTTCTACAGGGCTACCTTTAAAATCTTTGCGATTTTGGTTTTTATCCAAATTTATATTCGCGCCTTTCATTTCTATGACTACACGCGTATCATTTTTTGTCTTATCCAATCCATAAAAACCCAAAGTAGCATCAGGGCGGCTACTGTCTGTGTCTGTTTTGGGTTTGTGGTTGATGCGCCAGTATTCTGCGTTTTCAAACTCATAACCCAAAATTTTTCCAAAAAAGTCATTGATAAATTGTACGTCTTGCTGCGTTTCGCTTTCTTGTTCTAATCGGCCACTTTTTTGTTTTTCTGTCCAATTTTTTACAATTTCTACCGATTTATCCCAATTTTCGTGATTGTTTTTTGCATTTTTGAGCGTGTCTAAACTGATACTTTTTAGCGAAAATAAGGTTGTTTTCATACTTGAATTTATTTTTTTTATACGATTAAGAGTGCAAAATTAGCTTTTTCTACTCTTTTTTAACCTAAAAGTTATTTTTTTTTCAGTTTTTTTTCAACTTTTTTATAAAAGGCTTGTTTATTCAAACAAACGTTTGGTATATTTGCGCCGTATTTGTTAATTATCCCAATTTTTATGCCCATACTTAAAACCACAAAAGACGAAATTATCCACCGCGCTGTAGAAGTTTTCCACCAACGCGGCTATCACGCTACCTCAATGAGCGATTTGGCGCAGGCTTGCGGCTTGCAAAAGGGTAGTTTTTACCACCATTTTAGCTCCAAAGAGGAGTTGATGCGCGAGGTGCTGGCTGTAGTCAACAATTATTACGATAAAAAAATTTTCTCTTTTATCAACAACCGCGAACTTAGCCCAGCGCAGCGACTTACCCAACTTTGGGGCGAGCAGCGCAACCGATTAACCCACACTTCAGGGGGCTGTTTGTTTGGCAATATGGCTTTGGAAACGGCTAATTTGCAGACTGATTTTCGCCCGCAAATTATGTCCTTTTTCAAACATTGGGCTGAATCTCTAACCGCGCTTTTCGCCGAAAAATATAGCTTAGAACAAGCACAAATTTATGCTAATCAATCGGTTATGATGATGGAAGGGGCGGTTATGCTGGCGCGTTTGTACCAAAACGATGATTATTTGGAGCAAGCGTTTCAATTCACACTCAACTTGTTATCGTAAATTTATACCTATGAATTTATACCTCAATACGCCCAATTATCAACTCGCTTATTCGGTTTTTAGCCCCAATCAATCCAACGGGAAAGTGGTGTTAATCAACCCCGCTATGGGCGTGCCGCAGCGTTTTTACGCCGATTTTGCCCAATATCTTGCCGATTTAGGTTTTTATGTTTATACTTTTGACTATTATGGGATGTGTTTATCCGCGCCCAATTCGCTCAAAAATTTGGGTACAAATTTACAAACTTGGGCTGAAGATATAGCCGCTATGCTGGATTTGGTAAAAACTCAACACGCTGAAAAAGAGCTAATTGCAGTTTGCCACAGCGTCGGCGGGCAGTTGTTTGGTCAGGTTCGTAACAATCAATTAGTTAGTAAATTGGTTTTGGTGGCTTGTCAGGGCGGTTATTGGAAATTTTGGTCGGGTGTGGACAGGTTGAAAGTTTGGATTTTTTGGCATTTGTTGATTCCCCCTTTTTCGCACGCGACGGGTTATTTTCCCGCCAAAAAGTTGGGTTTGTTTGAAAATTTACCCAAAAAAGTTGCCTTACAATGGGCGCAATGGGGGCGTTCTCGCAATTATTTTGCCGACCACGTGGATACTCAAGGTTATCAAAATCTCAACGTGCCGCTTCTATCTATGAGTTTTAGCGATGATTTTTTTGCTCCGCCCCGCGCCGCGCAATGGTTAAATTCGCAGTATAAAAATTGCCAACTTACGCACCACGCTTACACCCCGCAACAGTTTGATTTGAAAAAAATAGGTCATTTTGATATGTTCAAAACCAAATTCAAACCCTATTTTTGGCAACCTATAGCCGATTTTATCAGTGGTTAGTGATTAGAGGTTAGTTATTAGTGATTGAAATAACGCGTACTTTATACCAAAATAACCATTTTATGTTTCTAACTAAAGAAAATCTATTAAAATTAGCTCGCACTTACTCAAAACTGCCAATTTTAGCAGAAGTCGCGCAAAAAAAGGCAGAAATAGACGCTTTGCAAACCGTCATCAGCGAAGAACAGCGAGCGCGTTTAAACCAAAAAATACGCTTAGATTGGAATTTTCACTCTAATTGTATAGAGGGCAACACATTAGACTATGGCCAAACTACAGCCTTTCTAATGCACGGTTACACAGCCAAAGGTAAGCCATTTAAGGACTATGTGGATATAAAAGGGCATAACGAGATTATGCAGGCAATTATTGAATTGGCTAAAAATCCTGATTTGCAATTGACACAGCGCGATTTGCGCGAATATCACAGCGTTTTATTGGTAGAAAGTTATGAGGTGAAAACTGAAAGTATAACTGGAATACCCACCACCAAACGCATACAAATAGGCGAGTACAAAAGCCTGCCCAACCACGTAAGAACGCAAACGGGAGAAATCCATCATTATGCTTTGCCTGAAGATGTGCCTCCTATGATGTCCGACTTATTGGATTTCTATCACGAAGCCAAGCAGGATAAAACTATTCATCCGTTGGTTATCGCCGCTTTATTCCATTATCAATTTGTGGCTATTCACCCTTTTGATGACGGAAACGGTAGAATGTCGCGCTTATTGATGAACCTTATTTTAATGCAGCACCACTATCAGCCTGTAATTATCCGAAGCGAAAAAATAGCCAAAAATGATTATTATGTCGCTTTATCTGACGCTGATAATGACAACCACGAAACTTTTATTAATCTCATCGCTGAATATGAACTCGCCGCTTGTGATTTATTTATAAAAGCTGCTCATAATGAAAGCATAGAAGACCCTGATGATATTGAAAGAGAATTTGCTTTGTTGGAACAATCGCTTAAAACGCAAGAGGATTATATAGCAAAAGCATTTAGCGTTGAGAATGCTAAGAATGTTTATAATACTTCTATCATAAAAGCATTAGAGCGTCTGCGAGACTTCCAAAAAAAGAGAATTCCTTTGTTTATGGAATTGGGTTTTGGTATAAATGTTTGGGATAATTTGATGTCTAATGAATTAGCTTTTGACTCTATATGTCTTGATGATGGAGATATACGTAATAATCCAAACTGCATTTTTCAATTTCGTAAATACAAGCACGCTACTAATAGTTTTGGCTTTGATTTGATTGTAGATTTAAATTTTCAGGAAACTCATTTTATTTTCTCTATGGCAATAGAAAGTCTCAAGCCATTCTACAGTAGTAAGCACAAATATGCAGATACTTTCACCAACACCATAATTGATAATATCTACCAAGCCGCAGGAAAAGCTATCATAAATACCATAAAAGCATTATTAGAAAACCCTGACTATTTACCAAAGCAATATAAAATTGAGAACCAAATTGCACTCGACAACGGCGATTTGCCATTTTAACTTCCTCACTTTCCCGCCTCTCACTTCCTCACTTTCCCACCACCCACTTCCTCACCACTCACTAAATCACTATTTAATTATGCAAACCGAAATCATCACAGCCTTACAAGATATGATAGGGCAAGAACTCAGACCACATTCAGCATCAGGCTTTGGCCGCTGGTTGGGGGGCAAATTAATCGCTATAGAGTATGGTTCATTATCTATCAGCTACGAAGTGCAGCCCGAAATGTGCAATCCCACCAACAAACTACACGGGGGCGTATCTGCCGCTATGATAGACGAAGTTATGGGAATGTTGTTGTATTGTATGCAACTGCCTGTTTTATACGTAACGGTAAGCCTCAACACGGACTATTTTTATAGTGCAAAACAGGGCGAAACGGTTATTGTTACCGGCAAAGTCTGCAAACAGGGCAAAAGCATCATCAACTTAGAGGGTACAATCACCAACGAAGCGGGCAAAGTATTGGTAAAAGCCAGCAGTAACTACGCCGCAACCTCTACACAATTGAATTAAAGGCGGGGCGCGGTGGGCGGCACACGCTACAAGGCTCACACTATCGCACACCGCATACCGCACACCTTGCCCCGCATACCGCACTCAAAAACACACATCAAATTTCATTCATATACTTAAAACAAATTTCTTAATGACAACACGTATCAACAAGGTCGCAGTGTTGGGTTCTGGCGTAATGGGCTGTGGTATAGCCGCGCTATTTGCCAACATAGGCTTAGAAGTGGTTATGTTAGACATAGTCCCTTTTGACCTCACCGAAGCCGAAAAATCCAACAAAGCAGCCCGCAACCGAATTGGTTTGGCCGCGCTCGATGCAGCCGTTAAAGGCAAAGGTGCAGCAGCTGCATTCCACGACAAATCTTTTGCAAGTCGCGTAACTGTGGGCAATTTTGAAGATGATTTTGCCAAAATTGGCGATTGCGATTGGATTATCGAGGTGGTCGTAGAGCGTTTGGATATCAAACAGCAGATTTTTGAAAAGGTAGAGAAATTCCGCAAAGCGGGTTCTTTGGTAACCTCCAACACCTCTGGTATTCCCATCCAAATGATGGCTGAAGGTAGAAGTGATGATTTCAAACGCAATTTCTGCGGCACGCACTTCTTCAACCCGCCCCGTTATCTAAAACTGTTTGAAGTAATACCCAGCACTTACACAGACCCAGCAGTAGTTAGCTTCTTTATGGAGTACGGGGATAAATTCTTAGGGAAAAGAACCGTATTGTGTAAAGATACCCCCGCTTTTATCGCCAACCGCGTGGGCGTTTACGCTATGGCTAAGATATTCCAACTCACCGAAGAATTGGGCTTATCTATCGAAGCGGTAGATAAACTAACAGGGCCTGCTATCGGCCGCCCCAACACGGGAACTTTCGCCCTTTCCGACTTGGTGGGCTTGGACACAGCTGATAAGGTTATCAAAGGGATTGTCAACAACTGCCCCAACGACGAACAAGCGGGTTCTTTCACCACTCCAGCTTATTTGGACTTCTTGTTGAATAATAAATTCTATGGCAACAAAACCAAAAAGGGTTTCTTCCAACGCACTTCGCAAAAAGATGCCAACGGCAAAACCATCACTTTGGCTTTAAACCTCAAAACGTTGGAATACGCACCCTCTGCCAAAGCGAGTTTCCCCTCTATGGAAGCAGCCAAACAGGTGGAAAACTTGGGGGGTAAAATCCGCACGTTCTTCAAACACGACGATGCAGGCGCGCAATTGGTCAAAAAGTCTTTCACGGGCTTATTCGCTTACGTTTCCAATCGTATTCCTGAAATTTCTGACAACGTATTCAGTATAGACGATGCTTTGCGCGCTGGTTTTGCGTGGGAAGCAGGCCCGTTTGAATACTGGGATATGATTGGTGTAGCTAAAGGCGCAGAATTGGCTGAAGCAGAAGGTTATCAACTCGCTGCTTGGGTTAAAGAAATGTTGGCTGCTGGTCATAGCTCATTCTATAAGGTAGAAAATGGGCAAAAATACTATTACGACATCGCTTCCAAATCTTACCAACCGCTCAACAACACCAAAGAGTTGATTATTTTGGATAATATCCGTGGTACCAAAACGGTTTGGGAAAATTCTGATAGTATATTGCACGATATAGGCGATGGCGTTTTGTGTTTTGAATTCCGTTCCAAAATGAACACACTCGGCGAAGGGGTGGTTATGGGTTTGAACAAAGCTATAGAAATCGCTGAAAATGGTAGCTGGCGCGGTTTGGTGATTGGCAACAACGCTGAACACTTTTCTGTAGGTGCCAACTTGATGATGATAGGTATGATGGCTATGGAACAAGATTTTGACGAGTTAGACTTTGCCGTGCGTATGTTCCAAAACACCACTATGCGCGCGCGCTATTCTACCGTTCCTGTGGTTGTAGCCACTCAAGGTTATGTATTCGGTGGCGGTTGCGAGTTGTCAATGCACGCGGACAAAGTGGTTGCATCTGCCGAATCTTATATTGGTTTGGTTGAGGTTGGCGTGGGTCTTATCCCTGGTGGTGGGGGTACAAAAGAGTTCGCTTTGCGCGCTTCTGATTCTTTCTTTGAGGGCGATGTGCAAATTCCTACCCTGATAGAAAAATTCAAAACTATAGCCACTGCTGGCGTAGCCACTTCTGCCGCTGAAGCGTTCAATTTGGGTTATCTCCGCAAAGGTATTGACCGCATTTCTATCAATACCAGCCGCGCCATAGGCGAAGCCAAACGCGAAGTTATCGCTTTATCCGAAGCGGGTTATGTACAACCTGCACCACGCACCAACATACAAGTATTGGGACGTTCTGGTTTGGGGGCTTTATACATAGCTGCCGAAAGTTTGAAATTGGGCAATTATGCTTCTGAGCACGACCTAAAAATCGCCAAAAAAGTAGCTTATGTATTGTGCGGGGGCGATTTGTCCTCTCCTCAAGCTGTTACCGAACAGTATTTGTTGGACATTGAGCGCGAGGCTTTCTTGTCGCTTTGTGGCGAGCAGAAAACTGTAGAAAGAATTTCTTATATGTTGCAGAATAATAAACCGTTGCGTAACTAAATGGCGTGGTGTGGTAGTTTTGTAGCAAGATTATTTGTAGCAAGTATCACGATTTTTGGTAGCAAGTATCACGATTTTTTGGTAGTAATCTTGCTACGAAAAATCTTACTACAAACAATCTTGCTACAAACAATCTTACTACGAAAAATCTTACTACTTACTACAAATAATCTTACTACAAAACTACTCACCACAAACCCACAAAAAAAACATTATGCACAATTTTAAAGAGTTACGAACTTGGGAAGAAGCTATGAATGTAGCTGAAATGGTGTTTGCGCTAACTCAAACTTTTTCAAAAGAACATCGCTTTGAAATAAGTAGTCAGATGAATAGAGCCGCAATTTCCATTCCCTCTAATATAGCAGAAGGTTGTGGTCGTGGTACAAATCCCCAACTATTACATTTTTTAGATATAGCTCAAGGCTCTGCTTACGAGTTGGAAACTCAATTACTATTGTGTTTAAGAATAAAATTAGCTTTTAATGACAATATACAACCCATTATAGAAAAGATTAGATACGTTCAAAGTCTTATCGCTAATTTTAAAAAATCAATCAATAAGTAGCAAAGAATATCTGAGCAAGCAATCGCGACATATCACAATATAACCAACCACTACATAAGTGTAATACTCACTACAAAAAATCGTGATACGAACAATCGTAATACTTACTACGAACAATCGTGATACTTGCTACAAATAATCTTACTACCCAAAATTTCAATCATCAAAATGGAAGCATACATCATCGCTGGCTATCGCACCGCCGTGGCCAAATCTAAAAAAGGTGGATTTCGTTTCTACCGCTCCGACGACTTAGCCGTACAAGTGGTTAAATCGCTATTAGCATCTGTTCCCGCTATCAACCCTGCGGAAGTAGATGACGTTATCGTTGGCTGTGCCAACCCCGAAGGCGAACAAGGTTTGCAAATGGGCAGACAAATTTCAGTTCGCGCCTTAGGCAAAGAAGTGCCAGGTATTGTTATCAACCGCTATTGCGCCTCTGGTTTGGAGAGTATAGCGATGGCTACAGCCAAAATTCGCGCAGGTATGGGCGAGATATTCGTAGCTGGTGGCACAGAAAGTATGTCAATGATACCAATGACAGGGTATAAATTGTCTCCAAGTTATGAAACTGCTATTCACACCCCCGACTATGTAGTGGGTATGGGATTAACTGCCGAAGCGGTGGCCAAACGCTACAACATCAGCCGCGAAGCTCAAGACCAATTCTCTTACGAGTCGCACGTCAAAGCAGCAGCAGCTTTGGATGCTAAAAAATTCGCTGGACAAATCCTTCCCATTGACGTTACCGAAGTGTTGGTGGAAAACAACAAAAGAGTAGAGCGCAAATGGACTGTAGCCGAAGATGAAGGCGTTCGCCGCGATACTACTTTTGAGGGTTTGATGAAACTAAAACCCGCTTTTGCCAACGGTGGCAGCATCACGGCGGGCAATTCTTCCCAAACTTCTGACGGCGCAGCCTTTGTATTGGTGGTTTCTGAAGCGGTGGTTAAACGCCACAACTTACAACCCATTGCGCGCTTGGTTTCTTGCGCTGTAGGTGGGGTAGAACCGCTTTATATGGGTATGGGGCCTTGTGTAGCTATTCCCAAAGCGTTGAAACAATCCAACTTATCCCTTAACGACATCAATTTGATTGAATTGAATGAAGCCTTTGCCGCTCAAGCTTTAGCTGTTGTGCAAGAAGCTGGTCTTAATTCTGAAATCATCAACGTAAACGGGGGAGCTATTGCACTCGGACACCCACTCGGCTGTACTGGCGCAAAATTAACTATCCAATTGATAAACGAGTTGAAAGCTCGCCAACAAAAATACGGTATGGTTTCCGCTTGCGTAGGCGGCGGACAGGGTATCGCTGGTATTTTTGAAGTATTTTAATCAATTTTTAATGATTAATGGTTAATTGTTAATGCGCATAACGTAGGGGCGAACCTATGTGTTCGCCCACTATGTGTTTGTCCAAACAATATATTCGCCAAAAAAAAACCAACTTGCATATTCGCAGGTTGGTTTTTTTGTTTTATATCAAAACATACATTTTTTATCGCTCAAATTGCTATCTACTAATCACAAAAGATTTGGTTGCTGTGCTGTGTTCGTTCACAATTTGCAGGTTATAAACGCCAGCTTGTAGGTGATTACAGTTGATTGTTACCAAATTGCTGTTTAAATTTATAGTTTGTTGATAAACCAACTGCCCCAATTGATTATAAACAAACGCTTGGCTTGTAGTGGGTTGCAATTTATCAACTTGTAAACTAAATATCCCATTATTCGGATTGGGCAAAATGTTAAAGTTATAATCATTAGCGGGAATTTCATAAAGACTATTCAAACAATTTTGCGCCACCAACGCGTTGATATTGGTATTAACGGCAGGGTTGAAATCAAAATAAATATGCGCTTGGCTATTAATTACATTCCCGTAACTGATAGTTGGAGTTGTTTTGGGGTTAATTTTATAATTTACAAAACCGTGCGAAAGGGGTTCGTTGGTAAATGAATCCAATAGAAAAATATCGTCAAATATCCACTTCAGCACTTGAGTAGGTTGTCCGTTGCGCAGTATATTTTCTATTTCTAAGCGGTAATCGTGGCTACAACTTAGTTGTTGAAACGTGCGAATATCCAACATAGTGGATAAAGTATCGGTAACAATCACATTTTCCGCGTAAAAAGTACCCGTATTTTGAAACCTAATTTTATAAGTAATGGGTCGATATATCTCATCGGGCAAATCCATACAGATAGCGCGCTTGTGTGCGTTTATATCGTTGGGGTCGTAACTACCCACTGCAATTTCTCGCGCATTAAACATGTTATTAGCTAAATTTATATCTGCATTGTTGCTGCTAACTGTTCCCCGAGTGATGAGAATATCCCCAATAGAAGCAGCAGCGGGCAAATTAACTTCAATAAAAATTACTCTACTTTCAAAAGGTTGTAAATTATTATAATTAAATGTTAATCGCCGACCTAACTGAATTACATTTGGCGTAGGTATAGCGGATAAAAACGTAAGTTGAGTATCCAAAGTAATAATTACCTCCCCATCGGCTACAGTATTACCCACGTTTTCATAGACTACACTAAAAGTGTTATTAAAACCAGGTCTATATCTGCCAGCAATATGGGTTATTTTTACGTCGGTGGAGGCGTTAATTGCTACTATTCTAAAATCGTTGTTGGTAAATTGTTGCGTGCTGTTGTTGCTGCTGATAGTGTAAGAGTTGGGCGTAACGCTATAATAAGCTGTATTCAACCAGTTGCCTATAGTTACCGTGCTTGTGCTGTTAAAATCTATAGCCAAAGCGTACATACCGTTACTGTCTGTTGCAGTAGCAAAGCCATAATTGCTATAAACTAACTTATTAGCTAAAGGCATATCATTATTATTGAAAACGCCGTCGTTATCTGCGTCCAAATAAACGCGCCCTTCTATAGTGTTGTATAATAAACAATTATTGTTGTTATTGCTTGGTACGCAAATAGGTAAGCCGCTTGTACCCGCATAAGGATTTGGGTGATTAGGTGTGCAACTAATAGCAGTATTGTTAAAATAAATCTGCTGTAAAGTGCTAGGCAGCCACGGCAAACAGTTTAAGTTGGGGTTATAGCTACAATATAAAGTAGCAAGAATAGTAGGCAGCGTACCTAAAGCGGTAATTTGATTATACGAGCAGTCTATTATTGATAATCTAGGAGAGTTAGACAGCACGGGTAAAGCAGTTATTTGATTATGGGCGCATTTCAAAGCGGTCAAACTATCAGCAAGTGCGGGCAAAGCGGTGAGTAGATTATTATTGCAATTTAAAGAACGAAAGTTAGTAGGAAAAGCAGATAAAGCAGTTATTTGGTTAAAACTACAATCCAAAAGGGTTAAAGACAAGGAAAAAGCGGGCAAAGCCGTTAGCTGATTGTAATGGCAACTTACCGTTTTTAGCCCGTTAGGAAATGCAGGCAAAGCCGTTAATTGGTTGTTATTACACGCTATATTTTCCAAACTAATAGGAAGTGTGGGCAAAACCGTCAATAAATTATGCTCACATATTAAATCTGCCACATTATTAGGCAAAGCGTTTAAACTTGGTATTTGGTTATAACCACAATTCAAATAATTTAAACTTTGGGGCAAAGCAGGCAACGTATTTAATTGATTGTTAGCACAATTCAAATAAGTTAGACTTGCAGGCAAAGTGGGCAATACTGTAAGCGGATTATCGGCACAAACCAAAACTTCCAAATTGGCAGGTAAAGCGGGTAAATTAGTCCATTGATTGTTATTGCAGTATAAATCTATCAAAGTAGCGGGCAAAGTGGGCAAAATACTTAATCCATTACGGCCACAATCCAAATAAATTAAGTTGCTGGGCAAAGCGGGTAAGCTGGCTAAACTATTAGCTGCGCAATCCAAATAGGTTAAAGCAGTAGGCAAAGTGGGCAGTCCAACCAACGGATTATATTTGCAATCCAAATATCTCATACTACTCGGCAACGGAGGCAAAACAGATAGGTAATTGTTGCTGCAAATTAGCGTGTCTAAATTAGGTGGGCAAATGTTGAAATTCGTCACATAAGCACCGTTGCAATCAAAGAACTGCAAACCTGTCAAATAATGCAAATCGCTTAAATCGTACTGCGTAAGATATTGCATTCGCAAAGTCAAATGGGTAAAATTAGCCGCATCAGGCAACAAATTACCCGCATCGTCTATACAAGTAGGGCATTGTTGCATAATAGCAAATCTTAAACCCCAATTGTTAATAGTTTGCGCTTTAGCTACAGCAAAAAAACTTGCCCATAAAGCGCACAAGAGTAGAATTTTATTCATACTTCAAACTGTTTAAAATTGTGATAAAATAAATGATTGTGCAAAGATACAAAATTTTATTCATAATGTCTAACTTTTTATCGTTTTTTATAAAATTATTTTATAAAAATGCAATTTATTACCTTGAAGTTGTTTAGTATGATTTTTTATCTTTTAATTTCTCTGTGTTGTGCGGGAAAAACCGAAGAGGCAGCAAAGCTGCATCAAGCTGCGCGTAAGCGAAAGTCCCAGCACAATTGAGATTTAGGATT
>JAAFIM010000057.1 GCA_013297745.1 Chitinophagales bacterium
TAGATAGTCGCAATGGTGAAAGCTATTTTGAACGATTAGAAAATGAAAAACTAGCCGTTTGGTTGGAAAATTATACTTTGGGCGAGCTGTGGAAAAATAATTTTATCAATAAAGCCCAACCTAATTATTAGTGATGAAAAGAATAACAATATTTTGCGAAGGACCGACTGAACAAGAATTTTGTAAAAAAACGCTTTACCCTTATTTTTTGAACAAGCAAATTTCCCTTGAATGGAAAAATTGGGAAGGTATCAAAAATTGGCAACGAATAAAATTAGACATTGAAACGCTTTTGAAACACGATAAAACTTGTTTGGTAAGTACTTTTTTAGATTATTATGGAATACATACGAAGCACGATTTTCCCAATTGGGAGCAAGCGCATACACAGTTTGTAACAAATAAATCTCAAAGGCTAGATTTTATTGAACAGCAAATGCAGTTGCATATTGATAGCAATTTGCAAAATCGTTTTTTACCTTATTTACAGTTGCACGAATTTGAAGCACTTTTGTTTATTGATGAGCAAAAATTTTGTTCTCAATTTACAGATTCAGATTTTCATAAAAATGGAAAACAGGAACTCACAAGTATTTTTGAAAACTATTCAAACCCAGAAGACATAAACGATAGTCGCAATACTTCGCCTTCGCATAGATTGAAAGAAAAAATAATTTGCGGTTGGCATAAAATCGTTTATGGGAATATAATCGCTCAAGTTATGGGCTTGGAGGCTATTCGCGCCAAATGCCCGCGTTTTGATGAGTGGATAATAAAACTTGAAAATTTATAAATTATGGCAGCCATAAAACTCTACATCGCTACAAGTTTAGATAATTTTATAGCAAGTCCCGACGGCGATATTAGCTGGTTGGTAGATTTTCCCAATCCCGAACAAAACGATTACGGTTATGCAGATTTTTTGGCATCTGTGGGCGTTACGATTATGGGGTTCAAAACTTATGAATATATTGCTAATATAGAGCCTTTTCCTTATATTGGCAAACAAAATTTTGTTTTTACACAAAAAAACGATATAAAAAATACGCCTTACGTTCAGTTTATACGCGAAAATGTGGTTGATTTTGTTAGAAATTTAAAACAAACTTCAAAAACAGATATTTGGCTAATTGGCGGCGCGCAAATCAATACCATTTTATTGGAAAATGATTTAATAGATGAATTAATAATTACCAAATTACCCATTTTTATAGGGCAAGGTATTCCTTTATTTAACCCAAATAACAAACTAACTAACCTGCAATTAGTTGATAATCAAACTTTTAAAAATGGAATGATTTCGCTAACTTATAGGTTTATAAAATAAAAAAAATTATGAGTTGTGAAAATTGTGGCTCTTGCAGCACAGACAACGGCACGCCCAAAGGTTGTGGCGACAAAGGGCATTGCTCTTCTGGTGGTTGCAATAAGCTAAATACTTTTGATTGGCTTTCTGATTTGGAATTGCCTGATAATCAATCTTTTGATATAGTAGAAATTGGATTTAAAAATAACGCACGCAAAGAATTTTTTAAAAAACCTAGCCATTTACACCTTGTTTTGGGCGATAATGTACTCGTAGAAAGTGCAGGCGGTTTTGATATTGGTTCTGTGTCTCTTTCTGGTGAGTTGGTGCGTTTGCAAATGCAAAAAAAACGGATTAGAGAAAATTCTAATTTTCCAGCTGTTTTGCGCCCAGCCAACGAACGCGATATGGAAAGACTGCAAGAAGTGCGCAGTTTGGAAAAAAATTTATTGGTGCAGGCTCGTGCTGTAGCTCGTCAATTGGATTTGGATATGAAAATTGGCGACATTGAATTTCAAGGCGATGGGCGAAAATTGACCTTTTTTTACACTTCTGAAGGTCGCGTGGATTTCCGCGAATTGATACGTATTTATGCCAAAGAGTTTAAAGTGAAAATTGAAATGCGCCAAATTGGTGCGCGGCAAGAATCTGCTCGTTTGGGTGGTATTGGTACTTGTGGGCGCGAATTGTGCTGCTCTACTTGGTTGGCGGATTTCAAATCGGTTTCTACTGTGGCAGCGCGTTATCAAAATTTGGCTATCAATCAATCCAAACTTTCTGGACAATGCGGGCGTTTGAAATGTTGTTTGAATTATGAACTCAAAACTTATTTGGACGCTTTGCGCGATATTCCCCGCAATGTGGAGCGTTTGGATACAGAACGTGGGTTGGCGGTGATGGTCAAAATGGATATTTTCAAAAAAATTATGTATTTTGGTTATAAACAACAATTTGGCGTTACCGATATTCAACCTTTGCCCGTTGACCAAGTGCGCTTAATTCATCAACTCAATAGAGAAGGACTAAAACCCGTAGCACTCAACCAATTGACAAACGATGAAACGCCTGTAGATTTTGCTCAAGTACTCAACGGCAACGACCAAGAACGCCGCAGCCGCCACCGCGAACAAGGACAAAATTTGCACAAACAAATCGCTGATAACGAACAACATCAAGAAGATGAAGCTATTGTTTTACCTTCTATGGGCGAACGCAAAAAGAAAAAACCTACCAACAATAAACCCAAAAAACCTTTGCTTAATGCTGAAAATACAGAAGCAAATCCCAATACCGAAAATACAGAAGCAAATACTAATACCGAAAAAACTGTAGTCGAACAACGCCGCCCCAATCCTAATCAGCAAAACCGCCAAAATCAGCCTAAAAATCAAAATCAGCCAAATCAGCAAAACCGTCAAAATCCTAACCAAAATCGCCGTCCAAAAATTGAAAATCAAGATGGCAACACAGAAACGAATGCTGAAAATCAAGATGGACAAATTGCTAAACCTATCGTTGAACAACGTCGTCCCAACCAACAAAATCGCCAAAATCAACCCAAAAATCAGCCCAAAACGCTGAATAATGCCGATAATACCAACGAAACTGCCAACGAAAATACTGAAAATAAAGAAGTCAAAACGCCTAATCAACAGCGTCATCCCAATCGTCAAAATCAGCCCAAAACGCTGAATAATACCGATAATACCAACGAAACTGCCAACGAAAATACTGAAAATAAAGAAGTCAAAACACCTAATCAACAACGCCATCCCAACCAGCAAAATCGGACTAAAAATCCTAACCAGCAAAATCGCCCAAATCCTAACCAGCAAAATCGCCGCCACAAAACTGAAAATATAGACAGCAATGCTGAAGAAAATATCGAAAAGCAGGAAAATAAAACCGAAAAACCAAATACTGAAAACCGAAAACCCAATCAGCGCCCCAACCCCAATCAGCGCCGTCGCCCCAACCCCAATCAGCAACAAACTAATAAATCAGATTCCAATAATCCGCCCCCGCCGCCTCCTGCTAATGAATAAATTTATATTTTTTAGTCTTTTTTTGTGGATTTTTGTTTTGAGTTGTGGCAATGCTTTATATGACAAAACTCAAAAAATTCCAAATAATACTTGGTTATATAATCAACCGCTTAGTTTTAGTTTTGAAATTAGCGATACTACCCAATTATATGATTTGGTTTTGTATGTCAGCCACAGCACAGAATTTGATTATCAAAACTTTTATACCTTGCTCAAAGTTGATGCGCCCAATCAAGAAAAACCTCGTGTAGATACAGTTTCTATAGAACTTTCTGATGCAGTTGGCGCTTGGTATGGGCAATGTAGTGGGCAAAATTGTGAAACGCCTATAACTTTTTTAAGCCAAACCAAATTTAGCAAAACGGGAAAGTATAATCTGCAATTTGAACAGTTTTCGCGCCGCGATACATTAACAGGCATTTATTCTTTGCGTTTGGCTGTGCTCAAAACAGAAGCCCAAAAAACAAATACTCAATAACCACAAAAGCCTTACTCTTTATCAAGTAGGGCTTTTTTTTATAAATCTCAACCTAATTTTTTTTATCAATATGCTTGCGCGCATCAGCAATTTTTTAATTATTTTTTTGACCATTGCTTTTTGTATCAAATCACTCCGCGAGCCTGATTTGTGGTGGATGTTTCGCACAGGTGAATGGATTTTAGCTAATGGGCAAGTGCCTCAACAAGATATTTTTTCTTATACACACGCAGGGGTAGAATGGGTTAATGTGAAGTGGTTGTTTGAGCTTATTATTACTTTTATCAAAAATATAGGCGGTGCTGAATTAGTCTTTTTATTGCAAGCAGCTACCACGTTAGGAATTTTGTTTTTATGCAAAAAAATATATATAACCCAACAACAAAAAATAAATAAAACAGCTCATAATGGTATTTTTTACTTCGTTTTTTTATTTGCTTTAATAGCCATAGATTTTAGGCTAATCGCTCGCCCAGAAATGTGTAGTCATATTTTAACTGCATCTTTTTTGTATATTTTTTATAAATATGAACAAGAAAAAAATATCAAAATTTTATATTCTTTAATTCCTTTGCAAGTACTTTGGGCTAATTTACACGAGGGTTTTGGTACAGGTATGGTGCTAATGGGGGCTTGGTCGCTTGGGCTTTGGCTAAACTATTTTTTTGATAAAAATGTTAAAAAAGAAGCTGCAAGTACGCCCATTTTTGCCAATTTAATCGCTGCAATTGCTTTATTATCAGTTGTTTTGCATCCTTACGGTTTGCGTATGTTGTGGCATCCATATTATATTTATACGCAGCTGCAAGACAATAAATTTACTACTGAATTGCTTTCTTTTAGCAATCCTGCTTATTGGAATATAGAGGCTTATCTAAATATCAGCTTTTTGCTTATATCTTTGTTGGGTTTTATTTTTATCAATAAAAATAAACAGGTTTCTATATTTAAAAATATATTTAATAACATTAGCCCAGCTATATTTTTGTTGTATGGTTTGTTATTTTATTTGAGTTTGACAGCTTATAGAAATATAGTTTTTTTTATTATTATATCTTTGCCTTTTGTAGCACAAACTATACAAGTATTTTTAGAAAAATATCTACTTCATAAAACCAAATTAAATTTTAATTATGTATCAATTGTTGCTACAGTGGTTTTATATTTAGGTATAATTACAGGTGTTTATCAACAAATAAAAGGTTCAAAAGATATTTATGGTTTGCAAGTACTCAATACGCATAATCCTGTAGGTGCAGCCGATTTTTTGATTGCCAATAAATTGGAAAAACAGAAAACTTTTAGCGATTATTTGACCTCTTCTTATCTGTTGTGGCGTTTGCAACCCGATTTCAAAACGTATATAGATTTGCGCGATTTGGATATTTTTCCAGCTAGTTTTTTCCAAACTTTTGCAGAAGCTACAGTTTTGCCCACTTCTTTTGACCAACAAGATAGCATTTATAATTTTAATCAAGTGGTTTTGTACCGTCCGCAATTTGCCGCTTTGCATCAATATCTAATCAATTCCGAACGCTACGACTTGGTTTTTGTAGATGCTGTAGCTGCTGTTTATTTGAAAAAAAATGCTGAAAATCAAGTAATTATCAACCAATTTGGTTTTGTTGCCAACAATAAAAAAGATATTTTTAGCAATTTATCAGCCAATCAAAGTTCAGGTTTGGCCAATGCGGTAAGCAAAATTTTTAACCCTTTATTTGCTGTAAGTGATAACAGCGAGGTGAATAATAATTTGTTGGCTGGCGAATTTTATAAAACTGTAGGTGAGACAAATTTAGCCTTAGTTGCTGCCCAAAAAGCGACTGCCTACAAAACCAACAAATGGCAAGCGCACGAGTTGCTGGCCAATATATTCAATAGCGAATTGGGCAAAATCCAAGACCCAACCCAACGCAGCACTTACATACAAAATGCAACTGTAGAATACGATAAAGCCTTGAAAATCAATCCAAAAGCTGCCAATTCTTTTTTAGGAAAAGGACTTTTATTGATACAACAAAACCAACACGGAGCAGCCATAACCTTACTAAAACAAGCGGTAGAGATAGAGCCCAATAATTTTCAAGCCAATAAATGGTTGGCTTTTTGTTATAAATTATTGTATTTTAATCAATCTCAAAACCAAACTAATTTAGACAATTGGTTGCTTTATGCGCACAAATTAGATAAATTGAACCCAGAAAATCCTTTTATAACTTTTGATTTGGGTTTGGCTTATTGTGTGAAAAATAAATGTACTGAAGCTAATTTTTATCTACAAAAAGTCAAAAGTTTTCCCCAATTTTCGCCTGATGAACAAAAATCTTTGCAAGATTGTCTAAAAAAATGCAGCCGTTAGCGAAAAAAACTAAGCTTTTGTTGATAAAATATCGTTTTTGTGCAAAATTTTTATTCCTATGCAAATCAAATTTTTATTCAGTTTTTTAGTTTTTTGTGGTTTTCATTTTATCGCTTTTGCGCAAAAACCGCCTGCTTCTATCAGTTATATTCGCGGCAAAGTCACTGACAAAAATACAGGACAAAATCTTGCTAAAGCGACTTTGGAGCTGTTGGACAATAAAAAAGTGGTCAAAAAAGTCGAAAGTTTTGAAGACGGCACTTATGTTATCAACGAAATTCCTGCTGGGGTTTATACACTCCAATGTAGAGCTGCCAACCACATCACCCAGCGCATAGAAGGAATGCAGATAAAAAATAAAGACGAAAAATTATCTTATTTTCGTTTGCGACAAGGCGATGAAAAATCTGCGCCCGAAATTATAGCGACTTATGCAACTATACAAGCCAAATTAAATACTCAAGTAAGTTCGGCAAGTTTATACGCAACTTCTTTGTTTGATGCACCCGCCAACATTTATATTTATGACAAAAAAGATATAGAAGAACGCGGATTTATGACACTTATAGACCTCTTGGAAACTGTGCCAGAGATAGAAATTCAAGAGCGTGGTAGTTATGATTATCGCAATCTAATCACTTTGCGCGGCATACAAGGCAGTGGGCATTTTGTATTATTGTTGAACGGTGTGCGTATCAATTCCCCAACAGGTTCGGATGGTATTATTGATAAAAATATATCCGTGCGATACGCTGCACAAGTAGAGGTGATTTTAGGCACTACCTCAGCTATTTATGGTGGTGATGCGGTTTCTGGGGTTATCAATATCATTTCTGATAAAAGCAATAGTAGTTTTATACAAGCGACAGGTAGTTTTGGGGCGTTTGGTACGACAGACAACGCTATACACGGAGCTTATACCAAAGGCGATTTGAGCATATCAGGCACGGCAAGTTATTATCAAACGAAAGACCCTTATTTGCCTAAGTATTATTCAAGTGATTTTGATTGGTACAATAATCAGTATCTAAAAGACGGTTCTGTTTTGACTTGGAGCGATTTAGTAATTGACACTTCTAAATCCAATACAGCTATTTTACAATTTGATACTATACAAATGGATACCATAGAAAAATACAATACAGAGCGGAAAGCTTATTTTATACAAGGACAAATTAAATATAAAAATTTTGAGTTAGGGTATCAACGCAATCAAGAGATATTTAATGCTTCTTTTCCTCTTCGCTCTGAATTTGTATTGTATAACAAAGCCAATCGCCAAGGGCAGTTGAATAGTAATTTCTACATTCGCCAAAATTGGTTCGTTTTGGATAGTCAATTACAATTTAGTACAGTGCTCAACTACAGTCACCAAGCGCCAGTGCGAAATATCACTCAATTGAGTACAAATTCAGGATATTATCCTACTTACAGTGCTGGGTACGACAATAATTTTGAAGCTCGTCAGCAAATTAGTTATCAACGTAACAAAAACCACGCTTTCTATGGCAATTTAGTATTTATATTAAGTAATAGCTTAGGTTTAATCAATAATTTAGAACGCCCACTAGATTTGCGGCAAACTACAGCTGAACAAAATTTATACTATGCAAATACAGGCATATTGGGTGATACTTTGGTACAAGAAACCTATTTTGTAGATAGAACTAGTATAAGTGGTAACATACAATATGAAGGCAATTTATCAAAAAAAATAGCTTTTGGTGCTGGATTGAGATATGACGATGTGGTTACTTCATCCAATTTTAGAAGCCGTCAAAGTGGATTTAATATCAAAGCGCATTTGATTTGGCGTTTGAATGATAAATGGAGGTTAAAATTTATTTTACGCACCACCTTTTTGCCGCCTTCTATACAAAAATCATTTTATCATAGCTATAGTTATGAGCCTCAATTTGACAGTGCAAGAAACTTCCAAAATTATAGGCTTTTTTATGCAAGAGTTATTAATCCTAATCTTGTAGCTGAAGATGGTATTATGATGGATGTAATGGCTTCTCGCGCCAGCAACAATTGGCAGGTCTCTGTTAATGGATTTATTCAAGTGCTTACCAATCAAGTCAGTAATAGTTATCGTGTAAACAGTAGTTATAATAATTATGAAGCCTTAGTTGTGGAAGTGCCTACAAACGATGCTCAATCAGCAATTACTGGACTTACTGCCCAAATTGAATATAGACCAGTAATCAATCAGGAGAAAAATTTTGAACTTAAGTTTAATGCTTCCAATTCGTTTATGGTTGGTGGATTAATACTTAATAATAATAATAACTTGAGTGCTGAAGCAACTACTGCGGTGCCTTACACGTCTTTGCAGACCATAAAAGCGGGGGCAGTTTTGAGGTATGGTTCGTTGAGTGTTTTTACCCATTTTTTAGCGCGTTTTAGAAGTTTTAATCAACCTATCCCCAATGTGACAGTGCGTGGTTATAGCGCACCGTCTTTGCTTGTCAATTTATTTGCTAAATATAGATTATTAGATAAAAATAATAAATTAGATGTTTTTGTGAATGTACGTAATTTGTTGAATACGCGTTATCACCACGTAGCTGAAAGTGCTGCTTTTTATACTGCTTTAGTTCCACAGGACCCCATTCGCATATCTGCTGGTCTTTCTGTTGTATTTGGCAAATAAATTTTCTCAATAATGGAAACATATAAAGATAGTTTTGTTTTTTACGCCGAAAATCAAACTGCTTGGCGTGAATGGTTGCAAAAAAATCACGCGATTCAAGAAAATGTTTGGTTGCAAATTTTCAAAAAAGAAAGCGGAGTTTCATCTGTTTATTATCCTGAAGCTGTAGATGAAGCACTTTGTTTTGGTTGGATAGACAGCCTTGCTAATAAAAACGATGAGCAAAGTTATTTGCAATTTTTTAGCCGCCGCAAGCCCAAAAGCAATTGGAGTAGAGTGAATAAAGAAAAAGTTGAACGCCTTATCGCCAACAATCAAATGCAGCCTGCTGGGTTGAAAATGGTAGATTTGGCTAAACAAAATGGTTGTTGGAATGCTTTAGATGCAGTAGAAAATTTAGAAATCCCCGCCGATTTAGAAACTGAATTTCAAAAGTACGAGCAAGCAGCATATTTTTTCAAACAATTTTCTCGTTCCACCCAAAGAGGAATTTTGGAATGGATACTCAACGCCAAAACTACCCCGACACGCCAACGCCGCATTGCAGAAACAGCCCAATTGGCAGCCATAAACCAAAAAGCTAATCAGTATATCAAAAAATAAAAATTTATTATGTACACAAAAAGGCTCGTTACGGGCGGTACTGGTATGGTGGGAGCAGCCATAACAGCAGATTTAAAAATAGGCAGTCGCGATTGCAACCTAACCGATTGGAACGCAGTTCGCGATTTTTTTGAAGCCAAAAAACCCCAGCAAGTTATTCATTGTGCTGCCAAAGTGGGCGGAGTTTGGGCAAATATGAACCAAAAAGGAGACTTTTTTCGCGAAAATATCTTAATGAATACTTTTGTGCTAGAAGCAGCGAGATTGGCCAAAGTGCCTAAATTATTGGCTTTTTTATCCACTTGCGTATTTCCCGATAAGGTGGAATATCCGCTCACAGAAGCCCACATTCATAACGGCGCGCCACATTATACCAACGACGCTTACGCTTACGCCAAACGGATGACGGATATACAAATTAGAGCTTATCGCGAACAGTACGGGCTAAAATACGTGTCGGTTATTCCCACCAATATCTACGGCAAAAATGATTTATTTGACTTAGAAAATGGACATGTTGTTCCCTCGCTTATTCATCGCTGCTTTTTGGCGCGCGAAAAAGGGGAAGATTTGGAAGTTTGGGGAACAGGTAAACCTTTGCGCGAGTTTATTTTTGCTGAAGATGTAGCGCGCCTTACTGAGTGGGCTATAGAAAATTACGACGAAGCCGAACCGATTATTTTCTCTACTTCCGAAGAGACCAGCATTAAAGAGTTGGCAGAAATGGTAGTAGAATTGCTTGGTTTTAAAAATAAATTGATTTGGCGCAGCGACCGCCCTGATGGACAATTGCGCAAGCCCAGCAGCCACGACAAATTGAAAAAATACTTACCCGATTTTCAATTTACACCACTTTATGAAGGTTTAAAACAAACTATAGAATGGTTTGAGCATAATTATCCTAATGTGCGCACGCACTAAATAAAAAATCCTACCTCGTATTGAAGTAGGATTTTTTATTTTTATCAATTAAAAAGCTATCTTTGCGCGGTTTATATTTTTTTATTAAAATTAGCAAATTTAATATGCACCTTTCAGCCGAAAAAACGCGCTTAAATACCATTCTATCTATTATTTTAAGCGTATTGATATTTTTGATATTTGTATTATTTATTTGGAAAGTACAACATACGAATAAAACCACTTTTTATATTTTAGTAGCTATAGGCGCGCTGGCGGCTTATAGTTGTTATGGAATTTTTACCAAAAAATTCGCAGATAGAAAAAAATTAGAAAAAACCCCATTTCCCGAAAAATGGCGCGCTATATTGGAACAAGACGTACATTATTATCGCCAATTGAGCAAAGAAAGAAAAGCTTTGTTTGAGACCGAATTACAGATTTTTTTGCACGAAACCCGCGTTACAGGCATCAAGTGCGAAGTAGATGACCGCACATTGGTTTTGGCTGCTTGTGCTGCAGAAATTCCCGTGTTTAGTTTTCCAGAATGGGAATACGATAATTTGGGCGAGATTTTAATTTATCCCAACGCTTTCACCAAAGATTTTAGATTAGAGGGCGAAGGGCGTAATGTTTGGGGTATGGTGGGAACGGGTTTTATGGAGGGTTTGATGATATTGGCCAAACCTGCGCTCATTTCGGGGTTTCAAAACCCACACGACAAAATGAACGTGGGTATTCACGAATTTGCGCACTTATTGGATGCTGCCGATGGGCATTATGACGGCGTGCCTAAGGCTTTTTTGCCTAATCAATACTTGGGGGCTTGGGCAGAAGTGATGAAGTATGAAATTGGTAGAATTAAAGGCGGCAAATCAAAAATGAATGCTTACGGAGGAACAAGCGATGTTGAGTTTTTTGCTGTGGCTACAGAGTATTTTTTTGAAAATCCAGCAGCTTTAAAACAAGAAAAACCAGAGTTATATAAGTTATTGCAGAAAATTTATCAACAGGACACAGCAGATAAATTTAAAACTGCACTCAAAGCGTTGGTCAATTATACGGGCAAAAAATTGGGTAGAAATAGTGCTTGCCCTTGCCAAAGTGGCAAAAAATACAAAGATTGTTGTTTGAATAATAGCCGAACTTATGCCTCTGAAATGTAAATATAAAAAAAAGCCCTTGCACGATGCAGGGGCTTTTTTTATAGTGAAGATATAAATTTTATTTTTTATTAGTTTTGGGTGCAGCAGGTTTTTTGTTGCTCAAATAACCGTCAAATACAAAACCTTCTTGTCCTTTGTACGTACAAGTACGCCAATTGCCTTTGGTGCCAGCTATAGTTTCGGAGCTAATTACATCGCCAATTTCTACCGCTTCGCCTGTGGGTATAGTGGTTAGTTTTGCGCTGGTTTGGTTGGCTTCTGTGCGGAGAATAAGCCCAGATTTGGAAACAACATACCATTTAGTTTTGCCGTAAGCATTGCCGTTATTGGTATTATTTTGTTCTGCATCGCTATTTTTAGCTTCTGACAAGTAACCATCAAAAACATAGCCTGTTTTACCTTTGTGGGTACATTTACGCCAATATCCAGCCACAGTGCCTATTGTCTCCAATTCGCCCAAAGGTTCTGAAGCTGTAATCTGGGTTTTGTTGGGAATGGATTGAATTTTATCTGATTTTTGGGTAGGCTGAGAACGCATAATCACACCAGAGGGTGTATTTACATTCAAAATCGCATCTTGGGCATAACTCAAAAACGAAAAGCCCACAGAAATAAGCGTAAAAAGAAGTTTTTTAAACATAGTATAGTTGTGTGTTTTAGTTTCTCGTTAGCAAAAAACGTGCCAAGTTTTGAAATCAGCAAAAAAATATCTTTATAAACTAAATTGTAGTTCTACCACTCGTCCATTTTCAGAGAAAATAACTTGGTCACACAATTGTTTCATTAAAAATACGCCTCTTCCTCCTTCATTGGCCATATTTTCTGGGGCTGTAGGGTCGGGCAAATTGTCAGGATTAAATCCATTGCCTTCGTCGCGTACCGTAAAACTTAGTTTTTGGGCGGCGCATTGGGTAGAAATATAGACTTTTTTGGTTGTGCGCGCTCTATTGCCATGCAAAATGGCGTTGGTGACAGCTTCTGTAAGTGTAGTTAAAATTGTACCAAACAGTTCTTCATTGACTGCGTGTTCTTGTAAAGTTTTGACTACGAAAGGTTCAACTTCTGCTATATTTTGTGGATGTGAATCCAAGGTCAAATTGAGTGAAAATTGCGGCATATTCAAAAAGCTCGTTTTTAATGTGTTGTGAAAAATGTTGTATTTTTGTAAAATACCGTTCTTACTACGTCTTTTTAGAAAATAGGTTGCAAAGGTCTAGATTTTTTTTTAATTTTTTGCATTTTTTATATAAAAAATGTATTTTTTTATCAAATTTTGTTAGTTTTTTATCAATTTGCAGCCTTTAGCATTTTTTTTGCGTAAGCTAAACCACTTTTTATTATACTGTTATTAAATTTATGAATTTCGAATCTAATTTCGCCAAAGTTATCCAACAACTCAACGAAGCGCAATGGGAAGCTGTGCGCCAAATAGAAGGGCCAATGTTGGCTATAGCAGGACCTGGAACGGGCAAAACGCATATGTTGACGGCTCGTATTGGGCAGATTTTGCTACAAACGGATAGCCAACCGCATAATATACTTTGCCTAACTTTTACTGATGCTGGTGCGCACGCGATGCGGCAGCGTTTGACGGATTTTGTGGGTGCAGAAGCGCACAAAGTGCATATTTTTACCTTTCACGCTTTTTGCAATAAAGTTATTCAGGAAAATATAGCTTTGTTTGGGCGCACGCATTTGCAGGCTTTGTCGGAATTGGAACGAATTGATATTGTGCGGTTTATGCTCTATAATTTGCCGCCCGAACACGTTTTGAAAGCTCAAAAAGATGCTTATCATTACGAAAAACATTTGCAGCATTTATTCAAAACGATGAAAGCTGAGCGTTGGACATTTCAGCAGATTAGCGACGCTATAGACGATTATTTGGCTTTGTTGCCGTCCAATCCCGATTTTATTTATAAAAAAGCTCAAGGCACTTCCAAACAGGGCGATATTAAATTATTGAAAATCAACGAAGTAGCTCAAAAAATGGAGCGTTTGCGCGCTGCTGCGGCTTTGTTTGAACAATATCAAAACGAGTTGAGTTTTCGCCGCCGTTATGATTATGAGGATATGATTTTATGGACTTTGGACGGTTTTGAAAATTATGAATATCTACTTCGCCGTTATCAAGAGCAGTATAATTATGTTTTGGTGGATGAATTTCAAGATACCAACGGGGCGCAAAATCGGCTTTTGGAAAAATTGATGCAGTATTGGGGAGACGATGCCAACATTTTTGCAGTAGGCGACGACGACCAAGCGATTTATGAATTTCAGGGCGCGCGGATTAAAAATATGTTGGATTTTTTTGATAGGTACAGAACCAAAATTACCGTTGTGCAATTGCAGGAAAATTATCGCTCTTCGCAGCATATTCTGGACTCTGCCAAAAACGTAATTGATAATAATAAAATTCGCTTAGTTACTGAACTACAATCTTTATCCAGCGGCAAAAAATTGTGGGCTGTAAATGCAGATGTTGCGCATAATCCGTTGAAAATTAGTTTGATAGCTTATCCCAACAGATTGCAGGAAGAAATTTCTATTGTGGATAAAATTATAGAATTACGCCAACAAGGTTGCGCCCTAAAAGATATAGCCATTATTTACGCTCGCCATCGCCAAGTGCGGAATATCGTTCATTTGTTAGAACAGAATAAAATTCCGTACAAAACCAAAAGACGGATAAATATATTGGAGCAGCCTTTAATTCAGAACCTAAGACAAATTTTAAGATATTTTGCGCACGAAATCAGCAGCATTACCCAAAACGATGAATTGTTGTTTGAAATTTTACATTATCCATTTTTTGGCTTGGCGGTAGTTGATATTTTGAAATTATCGCGGCTTCAGGCGCATTCTGGGCGCGGCTGGTATGAATTATTGAACGATAAAAATTATCTACAAACTATTGACTTGCAAGAAATTCAGGCTATTTTTAATTTTACTCATTTTATAAATTCTGCGCTTAGTCAATTGGCAATTTTGAGCCTTCCCGAATGGATAGAATTGGTTTATAACAAAAGTGGTTTATTGGATTATGTAGCCAACGATTCGGATAAATTTTGGTTTTTGCAGCTTTTGCACAGCTTTTTTGAGTTTGTAAATGAAGAAACTGCCAAAAATTTGGATTGGAAATTAGCTAATTTGCTCGATACTTGGCAAAAAATGGAAGATAATCGGGTAGAAGTGGGCTTATTTAAAACCGTTTTTGCCGAAAATGGGGTAAATTTAATCACGGCGCATTCAGCCAAAGGTTTGGAATTTAAGCACGTTTTTATAATCAATTGCCTAAAAGAATTTTGGGAAGATGCGCCCGCCACAGCTCACCAGCAGTTTAGTTTTCCCGACACGCTCAACCCGTCCAACGAATCTGACGCTGCCGAAGCGCGCCGCCGACTGTTTTATGTTGCGCTGACGCGGGCGCGGGTGGGTTTGTATTTGTCCTATTTTTTGTATAAAAACGATGAAAAACCTGCCCAACGCAGCCAATTTGTAGACGAATTGTTGGCTTCTGGACAAATTGAATTGCAACAGCAACAAATTGAGGAGAAAAATTTATATCAAGCCCAATTCAACCTCTTGCGCTCTGTGCCTTTGCCTGTGGATTTGCGTTTGAACACGGAAGCATTGAACGAATTATTGGCTGATTTTACGATGTCGGCTTCAGCTTTGACAGCTTATATTTTGTGTCCGTTGAGTTTTTATTACGAATATATTTTGAAAATTCCACACACCAACAGCGCAGAATCTCGTTATGGAATAGCCGCTCACGATAGTTTGAAAAAACTTTTTGACACAGCCGCTCAAGATAAAACTGCTCAAATTCCCGACGCGCCCCAATTTTTAACTTGGTTTGAAGAGCATTTAAACCGCCAAAAACTGAATAAAACCAATTTTTCGTTTTATAAAAATTTGGGCTTTACGCAATTAGTAGATTATTATAATCAAAGAATTGCACAATGGCAAAACGAAATTTTACACAAAACAGTTATTACAGAACGAAATTTTAAAAATACAACTATTGACGATATTCCCGTAACGGGCGCGATTGATAAAATGGTTTTGCACAAAGAAAATGGCGAATTTTTTTGGTCGATTACAGATTACAAAACGGGTAAATTGTTGCCCGAACGCCTTTCTGCGCCCACGCCAGCCCAACCTCAAGGCGGCACTTATTGGCGGCAGTTGATTTTTTACAAATTATTGATTGAACAATCCAACAGCAGCCCTTATTTTGTGCGAAAAGCTGAAATTGAATATCTTAGCCCCAACTCGCAAGGCGCATTTATCAAAAAAGAAATTCCAATCACGCAAACAGATACGCAGCAATTTCGCGCTATTTTGAAGGAAAATTATCAAAAAATTTTAAACCACGAATTTTCAGAAGGTTGCAATCGCCCAACTTGCAAATGGTGTAATTTTGTTAAGAGAATTTCTATAGCCGACCGTTTCAATAACGAAGAGGTGGAAGAATTGGTATAAAAAATGAATTTATTTGTAAAAATGTGTTATCTTTGCAAAGTTTTTTTTACAACAAACTAAAATACAAATTTTATGCAAAAAAGTATAACTACTACCTATGGGGAAGTTAGTTTATTGTTTGGTAAAAAATCTGCTTATGCTGTTCCAAAATACCAAAGGGCTTACGCTTGGGAAGATGAAGAAATAGAGGATTTTTTAGCAGATTTGGAAAAAATTTTTATAGCTAGAAAAAATGATAATCCTGTATCACATTTTTTTGGTAGTATAATTGTTGTGCAAAAATTAATAGAAGGCACAAGCAATAATTCCTTATTTGAGCTTGTAGATGGGCAACAACGCATTGCAACTTTTGTAATGTTAATGCTGGCTGTTTATCAAGAACTTAGCAACCTAAAAGAAGAAAAAGAAGTTGTAGAAAATTATAGCTTATTGGAAACGGTAAACACTAGAATAATAGAAATTCAAGAAACTTTTTTATTTTTTAAATTGGACACTAATCAAGGTATAAAAAATCAAAAAGTTTTAACCCTTTCAAATTTAGACAATAAATTTTTTGTCTCTCTGTATAACAATGTTTCAACTTCAACATCCAGTTCGTACGAAGAAGAAAAGCCAAAATCGCATAAACGTTTAGAAAATGCTTTTAACAACATTAAAAATAAAGTTGTTAGGCTTATAGATAGCAACGATATAGCCACAAAAATAGCGAATTTGAAAATAATTAATGACAATGTGCTTGTGGATTTTACTGTTGTCAAAATTGATACCGCGAGCAAAGAAGAGGCTTCCACTATGTTTCAAGTGCTGAATAACCGCGGCAAAAATTTGTCAAATGGCGATTTATTGCGCGCCCAAACATTAGAAATGTTAGAAGAGTTTCCCAGTATACAAGAAGAAGCAGAAGGTGTTTGGGATTATATCTTAAGTGATAGTCCAGAAGATACAGATGATTTTTTGCGGCATATTTATGTTTCTAAAAAAGGCAAGCGAGCAGAAAAGAATTTGTTAAAAATGTTTGGAGATAGTTTTTTTGCAAAAAGTCAAGATGCTTTAACAAAAGATAAAGCGTTAGAAATTTTGGAAACTATAAGAGAAATTAAAAAGCAAGTTGTCATCCTTCGCAAATTGAAAGAAGGCGAATGGCCTTGGTCTGCCGAAAAAATTGATACGAATGTTGTAAGCAGTTGGGACAAATCTAGGTTATCATTGATAGTCAAAGAGTTAAAAAATACAAGTGCTTTCCCTTTATTTTTGGCTGTTGCTGCTAATGATTTAAACCAAAAAATTTTCTTGCGAATTGTACGCGCAGTAGAAACGGCTTCTTTCAGATATACAGCTATTTGCCAGCAGCATTATACAAAAATTACAACTATTTACTATGCAGAAGCTGAAAATATCTGGGATAAAAAATCTGCTTATAATCCAGACGGATTAGATAAAAAAATTCAGGCTTTAATTGACGAAAAAGCTGGAGACAATGTATTTGAGGTCGCTTTAAAAACATTGAGATACAATTCAAATAATAAAATTTTAAAGTATTTTTTAATCACTTTGGAAGATTATTGGGATTGGTACAAAAATAGTGCAAAAGGTAGACCATTGCCTGACGATAGAGCTAAATTTTATAATTTTGCTGATACTACAATTGAACACATTTACGCCCAAAATGACGGGACAGACCCTAATATGAAGGAAGTTGCCAATAATCTTGGAAATCTCACGATTGCTAGTCTCTTGGAAAACGACAAAATGGCAAACAAACCATTTGACAAAAAACGTGTAATTTTACAAGAGTCTAATGCCAAAATGAATAAAACCATTGGACAAAAAACAGACTGGAAAAGGTCTGATATTAGTGACCGAACGGATGAGCTAATAAAGATGGCTATGAAAATTTTTAGGCTAAAATAAACAAAATCTCACTATGTTTGGACTAATGCGCCCAGCCAAGAGTTGCGGCAAACCCAAAACAGCGCAAAGAATGCACTATTGTGGCACTTGCAAGACGATGGGGCAACAATTTGGGCAAAAAACTCGCTTGTTGTTGAATTATGATGCAGTATTTTTATCAGAATTATTGAGCAGCGTATCGGGCGAAAACACCCAAGAATGGGCGAGTAGCTTACAAGCTGTAAATCAATGTTTTAAAGTGCCAAAACTAAGGGAAGAAATGCCACTTTCTTTGCGTTATGCGGCTGCGGCTAACGTGTTTTTGGCTGAATTAAAATTGGACGACAGCATCAAAGACAGAGCCAAAATTAAGCATAAATTTATGCGTTGGTTTTTATCCAAAAACTTCAAAAAAGCAGCCGCACAGTTGGAAAATTGGGGTTTGGATATTAACTTTTTTTGGCAACAAATAGAATTGCAAAGCCAAAGAGAAGAAGCTAAAAAAGCTGATTTTCAAACGATTGGAGAAAATTTGCAACATTACAGCCAAGCTACAGCCGAAATGACAGCCGCTTTATTCGCGCAAGCAGCCGAAGCATTGAAAAAGCCAGAATTGAAAGCAGATTTGTATAAAATAGGCTTTGCTTTTGGCGAGTTGGTTTATAGTTTGGATGCGTTTGAGGATTTGGAAAAGGATATTTTTTACAATCAATTCAACCCGTTGGCGTTATTTTTCAAAACCGAAAATGGCAGTTTGAGCGAAAGCGATTTGGAACAAACCAGACAATTTGTACTATCAAAAACAGCACAAGTAGCCGATTTGTTTAATACATTACCCATTGAAAATGAAGAAATTGAGCAATTTCAAGCGCGCTTACATTCCAACATTGCTTTGCGTTTGTACAGAGATAGAACCGTGCCGCAAACTTTCACACAAGCTGTAGCTTCGCGCTGGGAAAATGCCAAAACGGCAGCTTCAGAATTGATTTGCGCGCCCAATAGTTGGGGGAAAAAATTGCAGTATCATTTTATTTCGGTTATTTTCTTTATTCTGCCAACTTTATCTGTGGAATTTTCGCAGCAAAAAAATCAAATTTGGACAGGTTTGGGCATTTTAACCGCAATTTTGGCAAGTGTGGGTTTAGCAAAATCTGCTTTGCCCGTTCTACCCAAAAACAAAAAACAGAGCATTTGGCAGCGAGTAAAAAATCTAATTTTTAGAAACAAAAAAAACTCGTATTGTGGTGAATGTTGCGATGAGTGCAATGACTGCTGCGATACTTGCGAACAATGTGCCATTATTTTGGGCGTGCTTGCTTGGATTGCGCACTGTGTGGCTGTATTTGTGGGGTTGATAATTTTAGCTTTTCCTTGGTGGATGCCTGTGTTGTGGGCATTAGTTACTATATTCGTAACAGCTTTTTATTTGAACCAACAAGAGATGGGCGACCCCGATTTAGAAAGTGGATGTTTGCGTGGTATTTACTTTGGAGCTATAATTATCGCTGTGACAAGTCCAATATTTGCTTTTGCTTTATTGATGGACCTTCCTATGTTGGCAGCGATTATTGCGCTATCTTTTATAATGTTAACTTATTTGGTCGTAGCACTTTTTGACTGGTGGGGATTTAAAGATTATGAAAAAAGCCAAAGGCAAGCTGAAAAAGAAGCAGAAATAAGAGACGCCCAAGAACAAGCCAATCGCGAAGAGGAGATTAAAAAACAAGCAGAAAATAGGAACAAAATTGCAGAATTTTTTCGCGAAAATGCCAACCGTCCCGAAATTAAGCTGTTGGGCAATGGTATTCAGTACGAAATTTTGAACGAAGGCGACCCCAATCGCCCCAAACAAGAAAATTCTGTAATGGATATTAAATCAGCCAACAACAACGAAATGTTGAATGCTAAACAAGAACAAAAAACTAAAGACGGATTGGGTACTAAATCCTCAGTTAGTGATTTGTTAGAAAAATATCTAACTAGCAAATTGCCCAATGTGGGCGCAAAGTATAGATTTTACATACCGCCCAAAGTAACCGTAGAACACGAAGGACAACGAACGAGTTACGACCGAGAAACAGCGCGTTTTATAGAAATAGAAGTTTTGGATAAACAAGACCCAGAATTTTTTACCACTCCAAGCGGTTTGCGCTATAGAATTATTAGCGAAGGCGATAAAAACAAACCTGTAGTTGATGGTCAGATTATAGAACAAGGCGTAGATTGTGGTCCTTATGCCAACAACTTATCAAAATATGGTTGCGCCCAACAATTTAAAGCCCCTGTTTGGTTTAAAGACGGCACGCCCGAAAAAGAAGCCTATGATTTGATGAAGTATCAAGGCGCGCACTATTATTTTTATCTGCCCAATCAGCCTTTGACCAATCCAAGTTTTATTATTAAAATCGAATAGAACTAACTACAAAAAGCAAGTCTTCAAAGGCTTGCTTTTTTTATTTTACAAATTGGCTAAAAACAAAACTAAAAAAAACTAATTAGTATCAATACAAAAAAAAATAGCCCTTTTTGGGTAAAAAACAGCTTTTTTTGGCTAAAATTTTGCTAATCTGCCCAAAACCAAACTATATTTGCGCAATACAATACAACAGTTTTAAAATTTAAACGTTTTAAAGCTAAATTCACAACAAAATAATAATTACCAAACTAATTTTTTTAAGAAATATGGAAATTGCAACAGAAACTTCAACCAAAGCGTTGAAAGGCGGCGAATATCTAGTGGCAGAGAGCGAACCAAAAGACGTGTTTATTATCGGCGAATTTACCGAAGAACAGATTATGGTCATTGATTCGGTAGAAGAATTTATCAAAACTCGCGTAGTGCCAAATGCCAAACAGATTGAAAAAATGGACTTGGAACTTACCAAAAGCCTACTCAAAGAGGCAGGCGATTTGGGGATTATTGGTACAGCTTTTCCCGAAGAATACGGCGGCAGCAAACAAGACTTTTTGACCAATATGGCGATTACCGAAGTAATGGCTGAAGGTTTATCTTTCTCTTTATCTTTCGGCGCGCACGTGGGTATCGGTATGTTGCCGATTTTATATTTTGGTACTGAAAGCCAAAAATCTCAATACTTGCCCGAATTGGTAGCAGGTACAAAATTTGCTGCTTATTGCTTGACCGAACCAAGCTCTGGTTCTGATGCGTTGGCTGCTAAAACCAAAGCAGTTTTGTCTGAAGATGGCCGCCATTATATCCTCAATGGGCAAAAAATGTGGATTACCAACGCAGGTTTTGCTGATGTATTCATCGTTTTTGCTAAAATAGACGGCGAAAAATTCACTGGCTTTATCGTAGAACGCGCTTTTGAGGGCGTAACTTTGGGCGCAGAAGAGCTTAAATTGGGTATGAAAGGTTCTTCTACCCGCCAAGTGTTTTTTGAAAATGTAAAAGTTCCTGTAGAAAATCTACTCGGTGAAATTGGCAAAGGGCATAAAATTGCTTTCAATATCCTCAATATCGGCCGTATCAAATTGGCTGCTGGTGTTTTGGGCGGTGCCAAAATGGCCAACACACACGCCATTCGCTACGCCAACGAGCGCAAACAATTCGGCAAACAAATCGCTTCTTTTGGTGCTATCCAACATAAATTGGCTGAACAAGCCCTCCGTATTTATGTAACCGAATCTGCTATGTACCGCGCCAGCCGCGATATTGATAGAATGGAAAAACGCTTGGAGCACGAAGGCAAATCTTTGGGCGAAGCACTTTTGGGCGCAGCCGAAGAATATGCTATAGAGTGCGCTATACTCAAAGTGCGCGGTTCTGAATGTTTGGATTTTGTGGTGGATGAAACACTACAAATTTATGGCGGTATGGGTTATTCTGAAGAAGCGCCCGCTGCTGCTGCTTATCGCGATGCGCGCATCAACCGTATTTATGAAGGCACCAACGAAATCAATCGTATGTTGGCTGTAGATATGTTGCTCAAACGCTCGCTAAAAGGTCATATTGATTTGTTTACGCCCGCTATGGCTATCCAAAAAGAATTGACTTCTATGCCCGCTTTTGAAACTGAAAAAGACGGATACTTAGCCAAAGAGTGGAAAATGGTTCGCCAAATGAAAAAAGCATTTTTGGCTGTAGCTGGTGCAACTGCTCAAAACTTGATGCAAGAGTTGGAACACGAACAAGAGATTTTGATGAATTTATCCGATATTATGGGTGAAATTTATCTTTGCGAATCTGCTGTTTTGCGCACACTCAAACGCATCGAATACTTGGGCGTAGAACATTGCGAAACTTCTATCCTAATGACTCAAGTTTATGTCAATGATGCTATCGAAAGAGTAGGCCAACACGCGCGCGCTGCTGTTGCTGCTTGGGCTGACGGCGATATGAAACGCGTTTTGTTGATGGCTATCAAACGCTACACAAAATTTGAACCTATCAACACCAAAGAATTGCGCCGCAAAATTGCTGACCATTTGATAACAAGCAACGAATACGAGTTTAGAAATAAAAATAAATAGTTTTATAAGGACTATTATTTAAAAAATAAAAATCCCAGCTTTCACGAGTTGGGATTTTTTTTATTATAGATTTTTGAAAATAAATTTGGTAAATAAAAAATATAAACGTATCTTGCGGAACAGGGAATAATTTTTTTACAAGCAAAACGTTTATTAATGATATGATAAAATGGCTATTTTTATTTTTATTACCACTTAATTACCTATTTGCGGACACATTGCCGCCAGCCAAAAAGAAAATTCCCACCAAAAATAATCCATATCAATGGGCTATAGATTTTTATGACCGCGAATGGATTTGCAATAGCAACCCCCAATGCTACACGTTTTGGAAAGCTAAATACAACGGATTGGGACAGGGCGGTTATTGCCACAATTATTTTAGAATGAATTTTGATTATAATTTTAAAAAATTTGAAGCTGATGTTTGCTTATTTGATAGCGAACAAATTTATCAAAGATTAAGCGGGAGTTGCCAAAGGCAATTTATTGATTTTGAATTTAATTTTGATACCATTCCCAACTGTTATTTAAGCAGCAAACCAATAGATGTAGCAACAAAAGATAATGAAAATTACTATTTGTTGCCTATAGAAACAGATAGTTTTCTAGTAACTGAAAATGGGAAAAGCAGAATAATAATCCCAAAAGATACTTTTATTTATTATCGTAAGATAATGGATAGTACAATTTGCGAAATGTACAAGAGGACTATGAATGGTATGTACCTTACTCGCGAGATTGACGAATTACAAGAAAATAAATTGATGTTTGTACAAAGTTCTTATTTTTATCGTTTTTTATCTGATACCAATTATATCTTTATCAAAAGTTTTGCGTATAAAACATTAGATACTGATGCTACCATACAAATTTTTGCTAAAAATGAAGTTTCTGTTCCTTTTGTATTGCCTAAAAATGGTAAGTTTGTAATTAATTTTCATTATAATCCCATAAAAAAAACTACACAAAAAACAGCTAAATTGTATTATCACGAGGTATCGACACATTATGGGGGGCATTTTGACTTTTTATTCAACTTTTATGAGCGTGCTTTGCATTATAGAACGGAAAGTGTATTGCAGTTTAAAAATTGGGATTTTTTGATGCCTAACACACAATCCGAAATTCATTTATACGGAATTGATTGCGAGGAAAATTTGAATAATAATCCTTGGTATATTCGTAAATAATTGATGAAAAAATCCCAGCTTTCACGAGTTGGGATTTTTTTTATAGATTTTTGGAAATAAATTTGGTAAATAAAAAATATAAACGTATCTTGCGGAACAGGGAATAATTTTTTTACAAGTAAAACGTTTATTAATAATATGATAAAATGGCTATTTTTATTTTTATTACCACTTAATTACTTATTTGCGGACACATTGCCGCCAGCCAAAAAGAAAATTCCCACTAAAAATAATCCTTATCAATGGGCTATAGATTTTTATGACCGCGAATGGATTTGCAATAGCAACCCCCAATGCTACACGTTTTGGAAAGCTAAATACAACGGATTGGGACAGGGCGGTTATTGCCACAATTATTTTAGAATGAATTTTGATTATAATTTTAAAAAATTTGAAGCTGATGTTTGCTTATTTGATAGCGAACAAATTTATCAAAGATTAAGCGGGAGTTGCCAAAGGCAATTTATTGATTTTGAATTTAATTTTGATACCATTCCCAACTGTTATTTAAGCAGCAAACCAATAGATGTAGCAACAAAAGATAATGAAAATTACTATTTGTTGCCTATAGAAACAGATAGTTTTCTAGTAACTGAAAATGGGAAAAGCAGAATAATAATCCCAAAAGATACTTTTATTTATTATCGTAAGATAATGGATAGTACAATTTGCGAAATGTACAAGAGGACTATGAATGGTATGTACCTTACTCGCGAGATTGACGAATTACAAGAAAATAAATTGATGTTTGTACAAAGTTCTTATTTTTATCGTTTTTTATCTGATACCAATTATATCTTTATCAAAAGTTTTGCGTATAAAACATTAGATACTGATGCTACCATACAAATTTTTGCTAAAAATGAAGTTTCTGTTCCTTTTGTATTGCCTAAAAATGGTAAGTTTGTAATTAATTTTCATTATAATCCCATAAAAAAAACTACACAAAAAACAGCTAAATTGTATTATCACGAGGTTAAAGTATCCCATCGTCTTACTTATAATCAATTTATTTACCCAGAAGAACGCCATTTTTTCTATCGTATGGAAAGTATATTGCAGTTCAAAGATTGGGATTTTTTGATGCTTAATACACAGTCCGAAATTCATTTATACGGAATTAATTGCGAGGAAAATTTGAATAATAATCCTTGGTATATTCGTAAATAATTGATAAAAAAATCCCAGCTTTCACGAGTTGGGATTTTTTTTATTGAAATATATTTATCTTTGCATTTCCATTATACAATTAAAATATAAACGACTATGAACGAGCAAAAAACGGTTAGAGCCTATTTATTAGACTTTTATAAAGATAATAATTTTGGAGATGATGGCGGAGTTTCTAAAAGTTGGGTTTGGATAAAATTTGGCTTTTTTTCTGTGCCAATGCCCAATACCAAAAGTAGAAAATCTGCTATATTTGCCCACGATTTGCACCATTTGGTTTCGCAAAACAACACTACTTGGAAAGGCGAATCTGCGGTTTCTGCTTGGGAAATAGCGGCTGGAGGCTGGTCTAATCTATATTTTCCTTGGCTATTGACACTTTGGGCTTTGGGTGTGGGCGTGTTATTTTATCCGAGCCACACAGCAGCAGCTTTCAGGAAAGGGCTAACGATGAAAAATGTGTTATTTCTACAAAAAAGTCAACAAGATATTTTTGACCTTAAAGTTGAAGAGCTAATTATTTTGATGAGTAATCATCCACAACAGAATAAAAGCATATTTTTTTGGTTTTTAATGGGCGTTATTGTGTTTTTAAGCCCTTTTTTAATGTTGGCGGCGATAGTTTTTCTATCCTTTTATCTAATCTAAGTGTATGAAAATTAATTTTTATAAATCTCAATCTTTTGAAATACAAACTGATGATTTTTTACTACAATTTGGCGAAGTAGAAGAGTTTAGTTTTGTATTTATTAGCACTTTGTGCCAACAAATCAAACTAATGTTTCGCAAAGGTGTGCCTACGCTACAAGATAATTTTCAAATAGATTTTCCCTTTGATATGATAGATGGCTATTTTGAACAAAATGCAGAGGGTTTAATTTTAATCGGTTGGCGATATGCTGGCAAAGGTTATACAAATAAAGAAGAAATTATTTGTAGTTATGAAGAATTTTATCCTGTGAAGTTGTTTAGTAAGAATTTTTCTACATTTTCAATTAAAAAAAACAACCATTTATGTCTTTTAAGCAACAGACTAAAGTCTGTTGTAATCGTTTTTTTTGTCTTTCAACGGGTTAAAACCCGTTG
>JAAFIM010000058.1 GCA_013297745.1 Chitinophagales bacterium
TTTTTTGCAACGCAAAAAACGTCGGCTTGTAGCGACGGTTTTGCGCTTATTTTCGTAGAAAATACAAGCAAAAACGCCTTTTTGGCGTTGGCTTTTTTGGTACTTTTTTGCCATCAAAAAAGTACGAACGGCGAAGCCCTCCGCGTCAGCGCACAAAAATAAATTTTTTAGGCGTAAGCCGTTAAAAAAAATTTCTACTCAATTTAACTTCCAACTATTTTGTACTAAAATTTCACCTTAAGCGTAACTCCATTTATAAAAGAAGGGCTAAAGCAAGCAAAAAATAATCTCTTTGCACCCGTATATTTTTATTAACCCCGCGTAACTTTATTTATATAATTACGTCTTATCCACAACATCAACAATGTTTTACTATTTACAACTCCTTACCCTATTATTTAGCGGTTTTACCAACAGCAACCCAGCCAATCCTAAAATCCAAAAACTGCTCGCCGCTTATCCCGACCAGCTACAATCAATAAATAACAATCAAGTCTTATGGAAAGATGGCACAGTTATGCGATTTGATGACGGAATAAATAACAAAAAATTCGAACAACTGCTCAATAGCCCTGATATAGAGGATATGTTTGTATTTGATTATCCCAAAACCAAAGATTATTTGCCTATAGCCCGCAATCAAGACCCTGGTAGGATAAGAAATGAGGAGTTTTTTCTAAAAATGTATGGCAAAACCAAACAAGAGGTACAAAAAAACCTGACCACTATAGTTTGGTTGCCCAAAACATTAGGCACCAAATTGCAAGTGACCACAATCAATAACGTACACAAAAAATTAGAGGCTATTTCCGCCGAATTGGACAACAAACCCCATTTACTACCTTATCTTACCGATGTGGGTGGCACTTTCAATTGGCGCAATATAGCTGGTACCAACCGTATGAGCGCGCATAGTTTTGGTACCACCATTGATATTAATACCAAGTATTCCAACTATTGGCGTTGGGCTGCCAAAAATCCTACCGAAGATAGCCCTATAATTATAGAGTACAAAAATCGTATTCCTTACGAAATTGTAGTCGTTTTTGAAAAATATGGCTTCGTTTGGGGGGGCAAATAGTATCATTATGACACCATGCACTTTGAATACCGCCCCGAACTGCTAGAATAAGCGCTACAACCGCCTTGTTTTAACCCTCTAAAAAATTCATTTTTATAAATGCCCTACTTTAAAATCATCCACTTATTATTATTTACCTATAGCTTAATTGGGGGACTACAAGCCCAAAACGACAGCATTTATTCCAATTATTATCCGTTCAAAAATAACTATATTGATTTAGATAATTTGCAGAAAAAAGGGTTAAAAAATGGCGAATATATCAACTTGCATCATAAAAATAGCAGCCCATACGCTGATTATTTCCAAACGCTCACTGTAGATAGGTTAATTTATAAAGGCTTTTATTACGATATTGCCGATAATAATGGGCTTACCGTAACCAATGCCGACAACAAAATCCCTCAAACAGCTTTCAACGAGGACATAAGCGCGGAGCGTTACGGACAACATTTTTTGATAGCTGCCGATAGTGGTATTGTGTTTGTCAAGCATTTAGGTTATGAAGATGGTTTTAAAATTTATAAATACAGCCCACCCGCACAATTGCTATTCAAACTACAATTACCGCACACAGAAAAGGTAAAAACAGAAAAATTAGAATATTTTCGCCCTTATCTTCAGTATATTAGCCACAATCATAGCCAGTTAGTTTTTAGCTCTTATGACCATAAAGTACAATATACTTATGCTGTCAATTTGCAAAATGGGGGGATAAAAACATATAATTTTAATATTAAAAATGTATTATATACAACTGACAACCAACAGATTAAGGCTTTTGTACATTTGCAAAAAGATAGCTTATTGATAAATTTTATTGATGACAAACAAACCAACATCGTTTATCAACACCCAGATTTACTAAAATACAACAGCGTAGAAATTGGCCAACATCAGGATAAAATAGCTTTAATTTTATCCAACCGAACTGGAGGATATAGTTTATTGTGTTTTGACAACCAAAGCAAATTGCTCTTGTATGAAAAAAAATTTGTGGATAATTTAACCAATAATAAAAATCCATACCAAAAAATATGGCTATCTCATTACAATAATTATTGGCTGGTAGAAGTGCTAAATCCAACCGAACGCTATCTGCATATTTATGAACAAAGTTCTGGTAAAAAAATCGCCGATTTCAAATAATATGTCTAAAAAAAAACCTACAAGTTAATTCTTGTAGGTTTTTTAACTGGAGTTGCGCTTCTGTTATTTGATTTTTCAAAGTTAAGTGCAAAAACTAAATTTTCGCCGTGCGACGCCAAAACCAGCGTATGTCGCGGAAAGACGACCAACCGAGCGCAGCGAGGGCAGTAGCTTTTTTGCATAGCAAAAAACGTCGGCTTGTAGCGACGGTTTTGCGCTTATTTTCGTAGAAAATACAAGCAAAAACGCCTTTTTCCTTACGGGAGGGCTTCGCCGTTGGCGTTGGCTTTTTTGGTTACTTTTTTGCCACCAAAAAAGTAATAAAAATAAATTTTTTAGGCGTAAGCCGTTGAAAAAATTTCTAACCTATTTAATTTTTAGTTTTTTTGTACTAAAATGAACCCTCAAGCGTAACTCCAGTTAATAATTAATCCCTACTTTTTTATATATAAAATGTAATAACCAAGCAGGACCTATAAGTAAAAATTGTACATCTTCAAAAAAAGAAGGTTTCTTGCCCTCAATTTTATGCCCGATAAATTGCCCTATCCAAGCGATTACAAAAATAGCCAACGACACAAAAGGCAGATTACTACCCACTTGTTGCGCCAAAAAATGATTGCCCACCACCATAGCCCCACCCACAAACACAAAACCCACGAACATAAAAGCGGATAAAAAAAGATAATAACACAAAGCCAAGCCCATAAATACAGCCGCCCAATTGGCTATTAAACTTTTTTCGATAGGAAAAGGGATGCTGTATATCAACCCCAGCAAGCTAAACATAATTAAAGGCACACAAACCCAATGGATAAGTTTGTTGGTGGCATTTTGGTGGCTTTCGCCGTATTTTTCCAAAAACCAATCTATTTTTCGCTGATTAGACATAAAAAAGTTATTTTTTTGTTAAGGAATGGATGAAATTTGAGTAAAAAATAAAGCAAATAGTTAATTATTAGCCAAAATATACTACCTTTGCGGGAGAATTTGTTGCATAAATTTGAACAATTATTCAAATAACTATTCTCTAAATCCCTTTTAAGTAACTGAACAAAATGGAAGTAATTTTTACGCTTCAGTAAAAACTTGTGTTTTGGAAATTTTCTTAACGGCTTGCGCCTAAAAATTTCTTTTTCTTCGTACTTTTTGCAGGCGCAAAAAGTACCAAAAACGCCTTGTTTCTACAAACTTGTTCGCTCCGCTTGCTAAAGCTGCGCTCCGTCTCACTTCAAACAGTGTAGAAACTCAACGGATTAGTGTAGTTACGCGCTCCGCGCGATTATTCACTTTGTTTTTGTCTACTTACTTAACTCTCAAAAACATAATTATTATGTCAATGAAATTAGCAACGCAAACCAGCCAACAACTTTTGCGAGATTTACAGATGGTTTTACAACAAACGCCCAATTCTTTTTATGCTGCGCCCATTGCGGTGATGTATTCAGCTAGTGTAGGCCAGCACGTAAGACATATTTTAGAATTTTATACCTGTCTAGAACAACAATTAGTGAGCGGGCAGGTAGATTATGACCTAAGAAAAAGAAATTTAATCCTAGAACGTTTCCCAGAAGCCGCGGCTGAAGCTATAGACGAAATTTGTATATGGTTGGAAAAAATAGCCCAACAAGCAGATATTAGCCTTCAATTGGTGGTTAATTATGATTGTGAAAATGGAAAAAGCAAAGAACATATAGATAGTAGCCTAAAACGGGAGCTTATATTCAACATAGAACACGCCATACACCACGCAGCTTTGGTCAAGGTAGGCTTACAGATTCTGTGCCCAGATATTATTTTGCCAGCCCATTTTGGCGTAGCTCCCTCCACGGTGCGTTATCACCAGAACAACAATATAGCCAATGCAACCCCTTCCGAATAGATTAAATTTTGATAAAAATAAACTAATTTTAAGGCTTATAATTGGCTATTTGTGCTTATCGGGTGCAACTATGGCAATTATAAGCCTATTTTTTAACCCCGAATTGCTATTGGCCGACCATTTTATCCATTGGGACGGCGAGCATTATTTTTATATTAAAAATTATGGGTACGAAGGTTATCGGGTAGCTTTTTTCCCCTTATTCCCTTTGGTTTGGGCAGGGCTAAATTTATCCGTTTATGGGATAATTGGTTTGAATATAATCCTTTTTCTATCCAGCGTATATTTCTTAACCCGACGATTTAAACAGCTTAATTTTTACGAAATTGGCTTATACCTAACCATTCCCAGCCTATTTTTTTGCGGGGTAGCTTATACAGAGGCGTTTTTTTTCGCTTGTACAACCCTAATCATAATTTCTTTGCAAAAAAACAATCTATTTTGGCTCTGTGTGGGATTATTTTTGGCGGGATTATGCCGACCAGCTTTTATATTCTTTGCGCCCGCTTTGGTGGCTGCCGAAATATACGCGGATAAAATTAGCTTTACTAAGGCTTATTTTATAGATAAAATTGCTAAAATTAGTTTATACGCTTTTGTGTTAATTTTGGCTTTAATTAGCGTTTTTAGCGTACATTATCTACACACGGGCAACTTTTGGGCGTATTTTGAAGCGAGCAAACAATGGGGCGGGGTGTTAATGTTACCCACTTTTCCCCTCAAAACTTGGGGTACAGGAGCTATATTAAAATTAGATGCTGTAGCTTTATTGATAGGTTTAGCAGCTTTTATTTTTACGGTTTATAAAGTAATTAAACATAAAATTATAAACCATATCCAATTACCCAAAGAGGTTATATTTTCGCTTGTTTATCTGGGCGGGATAGGTTTATTCTTATTCTTTAGGGGCGGAACGCTATTCAGTATCAACCGTTTTATGCTTTGTAACCCTTTTTTGATAGTAGTTATAAACTATTTTATACATCATCCTTTTAGTATAAAAGCAAAGCATTTAATTTATACTTTTATCCTTTTAAATGTATATTTTTTACTGTTTGGAACTTATACCCATATTAAAACCTTAATCAGTTTTATACTATTAGCTGCTTATCTACTGTTGTTTATTAGCTTAAAATATAATTTTAAACCCGAAAAATATAAACATTATTTAGCTTATTCGCTAATAGCTGCTAATTTTAGCTTGCAAATGTATTTTTTATACTTATTTTTAATCAAAGAATGGGTGGGATAGTTGTTAGTTATTAGTTGTTAGTGGTTAGTTATTAGTTGGGTGAAAGATAGTTTTATAATATAATCATTGAGCACTGTTTTAATTTTTATATAAAAAAACCACTAACAACTAATCACTAACAATTAATCACTAATAACTAACAACTAATTTTTTAACTATAGCTAAAGCTACATTTTGTCCGTCCATAGCAGCCGAAACAATCCCGCCAGCATAGCCTGCACCTTCACCACAAGGGAATAAATTTTCTATCTGTGGGTGCATGAGCGTTTGCGCATCGCGGGGAATACGCACGGGGGAAGAAGTGCGACTTTCCAACCCCACAACTTGAGCATTTTCGGTAAAATAACCCTTTTTTTGCTTACCAAAAGCCACCAAACCCGCTTTTAGCCGTTGGGAGATAAAATCGGGTAACAATAAATCCACGCGAGCCGAATACACGTTGGGAATGTAAGAAGTTGGCAATATCGTTTTGGATAATTTGCCCGCCACGAAATCTGTCAATCGCTGCGCTGGGGCTTTTTGCGAACCATCGCCCGCCTCAAAAAAGCGTTTTTCTACCGATTTTTGAAACTCCAAAGCCGCTAATTCCCCGTATTGGGAAAATCCCTTAATATCGTCTAATTCTACAGAGGTTACAAACCCAGAGTTAGCGAATTGAGAATCGCGGCGCGACATAGACATCCCATTCACCACCAACTCGTTGGGGGCGGTAGCGGCTGGAACGATTAATCCCCCAGGACACATACAAAAAGAGAATACGCCACAGGTTTCAGCCCCTTGTTTGGGAACTTGAGCCACCAAACTATAGCTAGAAGCGGGCAAAAACTCACTACGCGGACTTTGGCGGTACTGCATTTCATCAATTAGCGATTGCTGGTGTTCTATCCGCACCCCCAAAGCAAAGGCTTTCGCTTCTATTTGTATATTTTTGCGCTGCAAGAGGTAGAAAATATCCCTCGCTGAGTGTCCCGTTGCTAATAAAACGGCTTCGCCTAGAAAAGTTTGCCCCTGTTCGGTGCTTACGCCCAAAATGCGGTTATTTTCTATCAAAAAATCGGTAACGAATTGGTCAAAATGAACCTCACCGCCCGCTTGAACTATGGTTTGGCGCATATTAGCTACCAAAATAGGCAACTTATTAGAGCCAATATGGGGGTGAGCATCGGCTAAAATATCCTCTTTCGCCCCGTGTTCGACCAACAAGCGCAAAACTTTCTCAATACTCCCCCTTTTATGCGAGCGGGTGTATAATTTCCCGTCCGAATAAGTACCCGCGCCCCCCTCGCCAAAGCAATAGTTAGAGTGTGGGTTGACAATTCCATCCTGTTGGATAGCGCGCAAATCGCGGCGGCGGGCTTGTACATCCTTGCCCCGCTCCAAAATGATAGGACGGAAGCCATTTTCTATCAATTCTAACGCTGCAAAATAGCCCGCAGGGCCTGCACCTACCACGATAACGGGCGGTTTTTGGGCTACATTGGCATAGCGGGAGATAATAGGCGGTTCAATTTCGGGCATTTCGTCCAAAAAAACCTCCATTTGTAACCTAAATAGGATATTTTTGCTTCTCGCATCAATAGAACGGCGATGCAAACGGATAGTTTTTAACCGTTCCAACTCGTTCTTATCCAACAACTTGCGCGTTTCTTGCTCTAAAATTCCCCAGTTTTGTGCATCGGCGGGCGAAACGGCGATTTCAACCAATTTTTTCATAAAAAAGTAGCGATAAAAGGGCTTAAATTGGGCGCAAACTGGGGTTTATTTCCGCCGCAAAGGCTAAAATTCCCCCTTTTACATTGTATAAATTCTCAAAACCTAACTGCTGTAGGTGCAAAACTGCCGCCGCGCTTCGTTTGCCGCTTCTGCACAATATAGCAGTGGGCAATTCTATATCAATTTCTTGCTGGCGGGCGTTAACTTCAGCTATAGGGATGAGTTTCCCCCCCAAGTTGGCGGCTTGGTATTCGTCCAATTCGCGCACATCTATCAGTTGGAAGGGTTCATTGGATTGCATAAGGCGGTTTAATTCCTGTACGGAGATTTCGCGGATGATATTTTTATCCATAATATGATAATGAGGTAATTATTGAGTGTAAAATTTTATTAAAATAACGATAAAAAAGGTATAAATATGCAAGGTTTTGGCAATAGCGCGGATAATATCCTCAACTTGTTATACTCTGGGAGCGAAGATAATGCTAAATTAGCGGCTACAATCGCAGAAGGCTTACATATACCGATTAAAAAATTGATAAAAGCTATCGGTTGGGATGAGTTAGGGTTTAGCAACAGTAAAGATTTCTACCAAAAAACGGTTTGTTCGTTGCAGTATTCGCGCCTACAAAGCACAGAATTATTAGCAAAGGCGGCAGTTATTCAAAAAATATACCTCAACAACAGCCAAGTAGATAATTTTGTACAGTTAGAAAATTTGCAGCGATTATATCTTTTAGACCTTTCCAATGTGGACTGTGCTAATTTTTCCCCTAAGCCCATAAACAGCTTAATTTATTTGACCGCCAACAACTTAAAGGTAGATTTGGCAAAAAAAATAGCATTTGTGGCTGGTTTAAGCAATTTAAAAGAGCTTACTTTTGGCAACAATGGGCTGAATAATGCTGACTTTTTATCCGATTTGGAACGGTTAGAATTTTTAGTGTTAAATAATAACGAGCTAAAAGAACTAAAAGTTTTGGCAAAACTCAACCAATTAACCCATTTGAATGTTAGCGGGAATAAGCTAAAAGAAATCCATTTGGATAATCTGGTAAATTTAAAAAAGTTGTACATAGATGGCAACAAGTTGGGCGAATTGGATATATCAACCACTTATTTATCTGCGCTTTGCGCTAGTGCTTGTGAGCTAAAAAACATCGATTTAAACGCTCAAAATGGCTTGGATTGGGTAGAATTAGCAAATAACAAACTAAGAAAATTTGAGCTAAAAAACAAACCGAATTTGAGCAAATTAAACTTAGGCGGCAATATGATTAAAGAATTATATTTATCAAATTTGCCCAATTTGCGGGATTTGAATATCATCCAAAACCCTATAGAGGTGATAAGTTTGGAAAATTTGCCCAACTTAACCCAATTGCGCTTATTGCCAGAGTTGGAAAATACCCCCATCCACAAAGAAATAAAAAAACAGTTGGACAAAAGGGTAAAAATTACATTCTAAAGTATGGAAAATAACCAAGAAGAGGTAGAAAATTTGCTCAATCTGATATATTCTGGCGATTTGGACAGTATTCAGTTGGCTGTAGCTATTGCCAAAGGGTTGGGAATAGACATCAGAACGATGGTAGAAAATTTGGGTTGGCCTAAGCTTGGCTTTAGCAAATTACGGGATTTTCACGACCGAAACGTATGTTTTCTTTACTTTACCCAATTAGATGATTTGCAATTGTTATCAAAAGCGGCTAGAATAGAACATTTATACATCTTAAAGGGCAAGATATTGAGCCTAAAAGGGTTGGAAAATATGCACAAATTAACCCGTTTATGCCTGAATGAGACGGAGGTGGTAAATTTTCAAGCGGTGCGGCTGTATTTAAACCATTTGGAAGCGAACAGTTTGAAAGCTGATTTTCAACCCAAAATGGATTTTGTTTCCGCTTTTCCCGATTTGGAGTTGCTATCTTTTAAAGATAATCAAGTGGATAAAAGCGATTATTTTGCGAATAAAAAGCGGTTGAAAAGTCTATTTTTGGGGAATAATTCGCTGAAAGAGATAAATGGTTTGTATAAAATGTCCCAATTAGAACATTTACAACTTAATGATAACCAACTTGTTGAAATAGATTTAAGCCCTTTCCCCCTGCTAAAAAGTTTAAATTTGGACAACAATAGCATAGAATCGCTGGACTTTTTAAATTTGGATAGATTAGAAACTTTATCCGTTTGCCAAAATCAGCTAACCGAAGCCCATTTTAAGTACAATTTTGAGCTAACATTTGTAGAATTATCCTATAATAAATTAACAGCGTTTGAGATAAAAGATAAATTATACCTAAAAAGGCTAAATTTAATCGGCAATTTTATCCAAACGCTGCATTTATCCAACTTGCCCGAATTGCGCGAGCTAAATTTAGCATTTAACCCTTTGGAAAAGTTAACTTTTGACCAGCTGCCCCGCCTTAGCCGCGTACAATTATCGCGAGATTTGAAAAATTCGGATGTGCATAAATTGCTCAAAACCCAATTTCCAAAAGTTCAAATTCTGTTCTAAAAACAGCTTAAATTTAAGCCTATTTATTTCCCGATTAAAGCCAAAAACTCTGTTTCCGATAAGATAGGAATGTTCAACTGTTGGGCTTTGGTGAGTTTTGAACCCGCATCTTCGCCCACAACCAAATAAGATAATTTGCTACTTACTGAACTTGCGATTTTCGCGCCCGCTTCTTCGGCGAAAATTTTGGCTTCGTCTCTGGTCATTTTGGATAAAGTACCCGTGAATAAAACCGTTTTTCCCGCAAAGGGTAAATTGCTATCAGCGGCGATAACTTTGGGCAGTTCAGAATCCAAGCGGGAAGTATTTACCCCCAAAGCCTCCAATTCGTCCAACAGCGCGATAAGTTCGGGGTTGGCAAAAGCGGCTACCACCTGCGCGGAAACTTTTTCGCCAATATCTTCCAACTTCATCAAATCAGCCGCGCTTAACTTGGCTAAATCTTGCAGTTTGGGAACAGCAGCTACCAAAGTTTTGGACACACTACGCCCCACAAATCTAATACCGAGCGAGTATAATAAGCGATAAGCTGGGTTTTGTTTGGAATTTTCTATAGCAATTTTCAACTTATCGGCTGAACGCTTGCCAAACCCCTCCAATTTTTGCATACTGCTAAAATCTAATTTATAAACATCGGTTAGGCTGTTCAACCAACCCAATTTATAAAAACGCTCGCAGATAGATTCGCCCATTCCGTCTATATTCATCGCGTCTTTGCTCGCAAAGTGGATAAATTTTCCCAACTGTTGCGCAGGACAGGCTAAAGTATTCGTACAACGCCAAACGGCTTCTTTTTCCGCTCTTTCCAACTCCGATTGGCAGGCTGGGCAATGGGTGGGAAATACCAATATCTGCTCCGCACCCGTGCGCAAGTCCGCTATAGGTTTGACGATTTGGGGGATAACATCTCCCGCCCGTTCTACCAAAACGGTGTCGCCGATTCTAATATCTTTCTGTTTGATTAAATCCTCGTTGTGCAAAGAAACCGAGCTGATGACAACCCCCGCCAATTCTACAGGGGCTAATTTAGCTACAGGGGTAATCGCGCCCAAACGCCCCACTTGAAACTCTATATTCAACAGTTTGGTAGAGGCTTGTTTGGGTTTAAACTTATACGCTGCCGCCCAGCGCGGGTGATGGCTGGTATAACCGCAGCGTTTTTGCAGGGCTATATCGTTCAATTTTATCACCATACCGTCAATTTCATACTCGTAACTGTCGCGAATTTCCTCCCAATGGTTGCAATAGTCGATAACGGCTTGTATATTGTCGCAAACTTTGCGCTCTGTGTTGAGTTTTGGGGTTTTAAACCCTAAATTTTGTAATAATTGGATAGAATTTTCGTGCGTGCCGAACCTCGCCAAATCATTAACCCCGTTTTCATCCTCTGCGTAAGCGATTTGGTACACAAAAACGTCCAAATTTCGGCGCGAAACCTCTTTGGCATCCTTCATTCTGATACTGCCTGTGGCTGCGTTGCGTGGGTTGGCAAAAACCGCCTCGCCCGTTTTCTGTTTTTGTAAATTATTGCGCTCAAATTCGGTTTTCGACATCAACACTTCGCCCCTCAACTCCACCTTTTGTAGCGTGTGTTGGGTAAAATTCGCCTGCAAGGGCAACGTTTTTATCGCTTTGGCGTTTGGGGTGATTTCTTCCCCTTTTGCGCCGTCGCCGCGAGTGGCTGCGCGCTGCAATAGGTTGTTTTCGTAATACAATACTATAGTTCCCCCGTCAAATTTGGGTTCTACACAATAACTCAAATCCTGCTCTGCGGGCAAATTCAACAATTTTTTCACCCGCGCATCAAACTCGCGCAAATCTTCGCTGTTGTACGAATTTTCCAACGACAACATAGGCGATAAATGGGTTACTGTGTTGAAATTTTCTATCAAATCGGCCGAAACGCGCTGTGTGGGTGAGTTGGGGGATAATAAAGCTGGATTTTCACGCTCTATTCTTTTTAACAGCGAGAATAAACCGTCAAACTCAAAATCGCTCAAAACGGGTTCGTTCAGCACATAATAACGCCATTCGTGGTAGCTAATAACCTCGTGCAAAGCAGTTACTTGCGCTGCTAAATCTAAACCGTTGTTGGCTGCTAATAATTGTTTGGAGAGTTGGTATAATTCGTTTTGTTTTTCGGCAGAATACATATTATTTGGTTTTATTTGAACCGCAAAGATAGCTTTTTTTATTCTTTTTTCGGTTTTTTATGGATAAAAATCAACTTTTTATCCCTTTTTTTGTTAAATAATGTTAAAGTTGCAAAAATAAGGGGCTATTTTACAAAATATATTTGTATATACAAGTATTAACGCTACCTTTGCGCTCGCAATTTATAAACAACAACATAATTCATAATTTTTCAATTAAAACAAATTTTCAAAAAAATGAACTTCGCAAGCAAATCTATCGCTTTCTTGGCTTTTGCGGCTTACCTAACCTCTTGCAGCACAGCCCCATCAGGCCAACAAGTACAATCAGGCAATGCTACCAACATTGATAGCACCAAAGCCGCAGCAGCCAAAACGCTAAATGTAGATGTAGCTGCTAGCAAAATAGAATGGTTGGGTACCAAAACAGGCGGCCAACACAACGGCGACCTTAAAGTGAAAAGCGGTACTGTAAAAGTAGAAGGCGGCAAAATCGTAGGTGGTTCTTTCGTATTGGATATGACCACTATCAACGTTTTAGACCTTACTGGCAAAGATAAAGATGGTTTGGAAGGTCACCTCAAAAATGGTGATTTCTTCGAGGTAGAAAAACACCCAGAGGGAAAATTCGACATCGCTGAAGTTAAAGAAGGTTCAGTTGATAGCACAGCCAAATTCACCGTTACAGGTAACTTAACCCTTAAAGGTGTTACCAAAAGCGTAAGTATTCCCGCCAACTTAACCGTAAGCGATGCGGGCATAACTGCTACCACTCCTCAATTTACTATCAATCGCGAAGATTGGGGTATTACTTACCAATCTACTATGAAAAACGTAGTACTTAATAGCCAAATGGGGATTAAAATCACCTTATCAGCAAAATAATTGTAGCTTGTTTTATAAAGTACAAAAACGCAGGTCTGTCCAGACTTGCGTTTTTTTTATGCTTTTTTTTACGGTTAAGCGTCCAAAATATCACTGTTTGTTTTCGCCTTGATAGTATTGGGATTGACATCAAAAAATTTGATAGACAAAGGATAATTCCAAACTTCTCCATTATTGGCTTTTACCGCGCCGATGATAGTAAATATGATAGAACATATCCCTAAGGCAATAAGTAAAAATATACCAACAATCACCAAGCATAAAATCAAAGATACTATGGCATAAATAAAAGAACTAATTATCCAGTTAGTGATAATTCGCCCGTGTTGGTCTATATCAGATTGGTCTTTTTTTATCTGCCACATAATAATCGGAGCAGCTAATCCCGCCAATGGCACAACTATACTAGCAAATTGGCTCAAGTGCATCAACATTGTGTATTGCTTATTATCCATCGTGATATTGATGGATTGATTAGCGTTAGCATTTGCGTTGGAGTTGTTAAAACTGTTGGTTTGAGCTAAGACTTTCTGCTTTTCGCGCTGAAATTCTTCCTCTGTAATCGCACCCGATTGGCGCAAATTATTCAATTGTTCTAAGCGGCCGTATTCGTCCATAATTTAGAGGTTGTTTTGGTTGTTAAAAAGTGAATTAATTATTGATAAGTGCTATAATTTGCTGATAGGCTATGTTATTCATACAATTAAAATGTTTTTTGGGGCATTGGTTATAACCCAATTTTGAACAGGGGCGACAATTTATACTTTTATTTTCTATGATATGGTATAAATGTTTTTTGTCATCGGGATAGTAAGGATACATACCAAAATGGGTTACTGTACTCCCCCACACCGAAATAAGCGGCTTTTGTAAAGCGGCTGTTATGTGCATAAGCCCCGTATCGGGTGCAATTACCCATTGGGCTTGTTTGATTATAAACGCAGAACCTTGCAAAGATAGTTGTCCGCACAAATTAACCACTTTATCCCCATTTTTTCCCAACTTGTTTATAATATCTGTGGCTGTATCGCTATCATTTTTTCCCCCTAATAATACAATTTTTTGGTTTATTTTTTCGCACAAATAAGCGATTTTATCCGCTGGGATTTGTTTGGTTTTGTGCGCCGCGCCTATTGCTATAGCCACAAATTCGTTGGGGGTTAAATTGTAGTTATTAAATAGAAAATTAGGCTGCAAAAGTTCCCCCAATTGGTTATTATTTATAAAAAAATCTAATCCTTGCCCGTCGTCTTTTATATTTAACGGTTTCAACGCTTGCAAATATCTATCTACCAAATGAATTGGCGGCAGTAAATTTATTTTCAGTTTACAAAGCAGCCATTTTCTTAGATTAAGTTTGGAAAAAGTGATAACTTTGCCCCCTAACTTATCCCTTAGCCTCCACGTGCGCCAATTGTTGTGCAAATCTATCACATAATCATACTTTTCAGCTTTCAATTGGTTTACTAAAGAAGCGCGGTTATCTTGTGGGTAAAAAAACAGTTGGTCTATGTAAGGGTTATCTTTTACCGTGTCGGCAAAATTTTGTTTGGTCAAAAAGTGTATTTGGCTGTTTTCAATCTGCGTTTTTAGCCAACGCACTACTGGGCTGCACAGCACAATATCCCCTATAGAGCTTAAGCGGATAACTAAAATTTTTATCATTGGTGAATTTTCAAAATATGGCGCAAATATGAATAAAATTATCCTCATTTTTTCCCTTTGGTTGGTTTTTTTCCCAAAAAAAGTATCCAGCCAAATAAATACGGGCTTTCAAACCCATTTTCACACGAAAATAAACGTGGATTTAATCTCGCTATGGTTGCAAACAGATGAATTATCCAAGCCCGAGTTGCAAGTTTTGGCTATGGTAAAGGGGGATTTATCCACAATCAAAACCCTAACTCAAGCGAATAAGGGCGTGTATAAATACGGGTTAAAGAATATAGCTGCGGTCAAATTTCCTTTGTCTGCTTTGCCCGCTTTGTTGGAAAATCCGCGCATAGAAAGGGTAGAAAGTCAGCGCGGCAGGGGGCATACGCTCACTTTTCCCGATGATACGATGCTTGTTTTTCATAACGGGGTAAAAGGCGCGCACGAGGGTTGGGGAAATTTGCCCCGTGGATATGAGGGAGAGGGGGTTTTATTAGGGGTTATAGATGATGGGTTTGATTGGAGGCATCCCGATTTCCAAAATATAGACAGCAGCACAAGGGTAGCGTATTTGTGGGACCAAACCCTTAGCCAACCCAATTATGAAGAGCAGGTTTTAGGCTATGGTTCTGAATGGAATAGTGCCGAAATCAACGCTGGATATTGTCGGCAAGTGCCTATGACCCACGGCTGCCACGTGGCGGGTATAGCGGGGGGAAATGGGCGCGCCGCAAATAAATTTAAGGGTGTGGCGGCTAAATCTGAACTGTTATGGGTGAAAATTAGCGAAAGTGGGAATGATTTTATGGCTAATTTTGTGGATGCTGTGTATTGGTTAAAACTCAAATCTATCCAATTGGGCAAACCTTGCGCCATTAACTCAAGTATGGGAACTTATTTTGGCTCTCACGACGGGCAAGATTTGCACGCGGCTATGATTGATAACATTCTATCAAGTCAAAACGGCTTGTTATTGGCTCAGGCTGGGGGTAATGCGCGCCAATTTAACTTTCATCTACAGCGCAATGCTCAAGATGCCGTATCTAATACCTTTTTCAAATACGAGCCTTATGCTGGGCTTTGGCGTTGGGTGTTGTACGCCGATACTGCCGATTTTAATAATTTAGATTTTAACCTTTCGTTTATAGATAGTAGTAATCTAAACGTCAAAGCGCAATCGCAAAATTATAACATCAAACGAGATTTTAACCTCAATACGGCTTGGGGGGATACGCTAACTGCTGTAGTTTATAATTTTAACAATCCCAACAATAGCCTTCAGTTGTGGGTTACTGCCGCTTTATCTCAAGGGGTTTATGAAATTCTGTTTGAAATGCGCGGGGGCTTGTCGGGGGATTATTGCCGCTTCCAAACTACAGGCGGGGGGAGTTTTGATGTATGGAGTAGTGTGGCGCAAATTGGTACTTCTGATATGGTGTTTTATTCCAACAATCCAGTATTGTTAGCTCTTGGGCTTGTTCGGATAGGGTGATATTGGTGAGTTCTTATCAAAACCAAACCTTTATGCGCAACTACGCGCGTGATTCTGTATATTTGGGAACTACAGGCTATCCTCAAGCGGGTATTTCGCCCTTCTCCAGCTTGGGGCCTACCCGCGACGGGAGGATTAAACCCGATATTTGCGCTTCTGGGGGGCAGGTTTTATCGGCTGCGCCTGTGGGTAATTTGGTGAGTTATAGAAACAGCAACTATTATTTTTTAGATTCGGCGGGTTGGCACGTCAGCAATAGGGGTACTTCTATGTCCGCGCCGATTGTAGCGGGGGCTTTGGCTTTGTATTTGGAGTGTAATCCCAACGCTAACTATGCCGATGCCAAAAATATACTGCTCAACACGGCTAAATTGGATAGTTTTGTGTTTAAAGAAAGCCCTTTGTTGCCCAACGTGCATTGGGGCTGGGGCAAATTGGATGTTTATAACCTCCTCAACGCTTGTATGGTGGGTGGTTGTGTGGATAGTTTGGCTGTTAATTACAACCCGTTGGCTACTTACGACAACGGAACTTGTTTGTACATACCCGTAGCCGCTCAAAGTATATCTGAAAAGCTGTTTTTTTACCCCAATCCTGTAGAAAATTATCTCTATTGGGATATACCCGCCGATTATTTGGGCAAAGAGTTGATTTTATACAATGTGTTGGGGCAGCAAATCAAAACTATAACCCTTACGGACACTCGCGGGGCTGTATTTTTGGGCGATTTACGCGCTGGGTTTTATTATAATAATCTTTTTTCTCATCCTATAATCAAACAATAAACTAAATTTTTATGCGAATGAACGAATGGACGCTGTTTTTGGATAGAGACGGGGTTATCAACGTGCTGCGGGTGGCTGATTATGTCAAAAATTGGGCTGAATTTGAGTTTAGGGCTGATTTTATCCAACATTTTCCCCACTTCTGCGCCCAATTTAAGCGGATAATTATCGTAACCAACCAACAGGGCATTGGTAAGGGGCTAATGTCTATGTCCGACTTGGAAGATATTCACGCGCGTATGCGCTCCGAGATTGTCAAAATGGGCGGGCGTGTGGATAAAATATACGCAGCTACCAATTTATCAGGTGCAGAACCCGATTGGCGCAAACCTAACATTTATATGGGCATACAAGCGAGTATAGATTTTAAAGATATTGATTTCAATAAGTCGCTGATGATAGGCGATTCTGAAACGGATATTTTATTTGGTCAAAATTTAGGGATGAAAACTATACGATTTGAAAGCTGGGAGCAGGTTTTGAACAATTATAAGTTTTAAATCAACTATTTTAATCTACAAGAAAACCCCAACGGGGTTAAACGGCGTAAGCCCTCCTTGAATAACGATAGCCCCGCGTCGCTACGCGGAGATTAAAGAAAAAACGAATAGTAAAAATAACATAAAAACATTTCCGCACATTTGTCCCCGCGTCGCAATTATAAAATAAGCAAAAGCACGGGGTTTTATACCCCGTGCGATAAATAAAAAAAACCTTATTAGCGTGGGGTTTTACACCCCACGCATAAAATCAAATAAAAAAAACAATATATTTTATTAAAAATTATTGTCGTTTATTGTAGCGTGGGGTGTAAAACCCCACACTATTGATACTCCGCGCATTTGTCCCCGCGTTGCGACGCGGGGCTACCCATATTGAACCGCGTTGCGGTTCTAAAAAACGCCTTTCGTAAATTCTCAACACACCCAACACAAAAAAACAAACCCCACAAGAAAACCACAACGGGGTTAAACGGCGTAAGCCCTCCTTGAATAACGGTAGCCCCGCGTTGCTACGCGGGGATTAAAGAAAAAACGAAGAATAAAAATAACATAAAAACATCTCCGCGCAAAACTCAAATCAACAAACATTCATAACCTCAAAAATTAACACAATCAACGCCAATAATTTACTATGAAAACGCTCTTCTTTATCCTTATCTTAATTATCAATAATGTAGCTGCACAGCATTTGATAAAAAATAAAACCTTTTTAAAATGTTTACAAACCCAATACCCCGATTTGGTAGTAGAGGGTAATTTTTTATCCCCAAAAGCGGCAAGGTTGAAAGAATTAAATATACAAAGTTCTTCTATCCAAGATACTTTGGATTTAATCGGTTTTGATAGTTTGACAAGCCTAAATGTTAGCGCAAACGAGATTAAATGCTTGCTTAATTTACCCAATTCTTTAAAAAACTTAAATTGTTCTTCCAACCAATTAGAAACGCTAATTTCACCCTCTTTGGTTAGTGAGATAAATTGTAGGTTTAATAAACTTAAAAAACTAACTGTCAAAACAAAAGATAATTACATATACAAACTATACTGCGACCATAACGAATTAGAAGAGTTAAATTTATTTGCGGAAAGAATTATTGAGTTTGATTGTAGTCATAATCAACTAAAGGCTATAAACGTGCCTCAAGATTTGCGCATTGATGTAGATAATGCTAATTTTAGTTATAATCCGTGGCAAAAAATTTTAGTGTTAAAACATAGCAATAAATTAAATTATGAAGGGGTTGATTTAAGCCTACTTGATAATTTTTGGGATTCACTTCCTTACCGTTTAACCGAGCTAAATTGTGATTATTGCAATTTGGACAAATTACCCGAGTTATTGCCTCGCAATTTGTCAAAATTTAACTGCAAAGGGAATAAATTAAAATCGTTACCCAAACATTTACCCTCTAATTTGACTTTATTAGATTGTAGAAATAATCTAATTACCGAATTACCTGAGTTTTTACCCTATTATTTACAAAGTTTATATTGTACTAATAATCAATTAACCCAATTGCCTAAGCATCTGCCAAACGGTATAATGAAAATATATTGTGAGCATAATAAAATATGCAAATTGCCCGAACTGTTACCGCTCGATTTACACGTTTTAAACTGTAGCAACAATCTAATCACGGAGATAATGCACTTGCCTTGCAGGGTAAAAGAGATAAACGCGGATAGCAATTTAATCCAAAATGTGGGCGATTTGCCCTTAAGTCTGCAATCATTAAGCCTTGTTGGCAATCCTATTTTAAATAGAGATTTGCTTAAAGAGGATTGGTTTAAAAACTATAAAGGAGGGTGGATAAAGCGGGGAAAAAAATATGATTGTGGGTTTGGGTATGCTGTAAAATCACATTGCGATAGCTGCACGATAGGTTATCAGCTTACGGATAATATCAAAAAGTTGGAAAGGTTGGACTTAACGGAATTTGAAAATTTTTTATCTTTTTATGGGTTAAAAGATAGTTTGGATTTATCCAATTTTGAAAAACTGAAAGTCTTTATTGCCGAATCAGTTAAGGTAAATGTACTTACGTTTCCCCAATCTATTCAATTAGTAAAAATGTTTAACGGTGAGGTGGAAAAAATACTTGGTTTTACCAATAATTTACGCTATCTAAACGTATTAACGATTAATAATATAGCTCAACCTTTGCCCGATAGTTTAAGATATTTAACCGTAACTGAAAATCGAATGAATTATTATAAGCCTGATTCGTTAAAATACATACCACCTACGCTTAAATTATTGGATTTGGAGAGTGCTGTACGCATAGCCCCAAATATAAAATGGCCACAAAGTTTAGAAAATTTATCTTATACGGGCGTTTTGCCCCAACAAGTACTGCCCAATTTGAAAAGGTTGAAATTTACCAACGAAGCTACCCAATTAGAACCCATTTTTAAACAATATACAGCGTTAAAATACTTAGAATTTAACGGTACTGAATTTAATAACTTGTATAATTTGCCCCCTAATTTAGATAGTTTAATAATATCTGGGGGGCGTTTAGATACAATAACATCTATGTCTTTTGGCGATAATTTGCATTATCTAAAAATAAAAACAAATTTATCAGCATTAACAACGGTAAAAGCTGCTAATTTAACCAAAATAGAGTTTGAGCATAGCAGCATACAAAAAAGAATTCGTTTTAATACGCCTAATCTTATTGTATTAAATTTAAGTAGCAACGAGTTGGAAACTTTGCCCAGCGTATTACCAAAAAGTTTGCAATTTGCTAATTTTAGCCATAATCCATTATCTTACAATAAACTAATAAAAATAAATTGTAAATGGTGGCGGCAGTTGGATAAAGATGCGGCTATATACGTATTGTTTAAGGATGAAAAAATAGCCAAAAACTTGCGTAAAAAAACCAAAAAAAATCCTTGCATAAAAAACAAATTGCGCGTTTATTTAAGAACAGAAAAAGAAAACGACAGAGGCTATAATATAAAAGAAGTAAAATAATTGTGTATGTTGTTACGCAAAAATTAAAAAACAACATAAAAACATCTCCGCACATCTGTCCCCGCGTAGCGACGCAAAGATTAAATAATAAACGAATAATAAAAACATCTCCGCACATCTGTCCCCGCGTTGCGACGCGGGGCTACTTATATTGAACCGCGTTGCGGTTCTAAAAAACGCCTTTTGTAAATTCTCAACAACCCCAACACAAAAAACAAAATCTACAAGAGAACCGCAACGCGGTTCAATAACGGTAGCCCCGCGTTGTAACGCGGGGATTAAATGATAAAAAACACACCCAACAACCCCAACACAAAAAACAAAATCCACAAGAGAACCGCAACGCGGTTCAATAACGGTAGCCCCGCGTCGCAACGTGGGGATTAAATGATAAACGAATAATAAAAACATCTCCGCACATCTGTCCCCGCGTCGCTACGCAAAGATTAAAGGATAAATTAGGGTCTAACAGTTATAAATTAGGGTCTAACAACCATAAATTAGGGTCTAACAACTATAAATTAGGGTCTAACAACCATAAATTAGGGTCTAACAATCATAAATTAGGGTCTAACAACCATAAATTAGGGTCTAACAACCATAAATTAGGGTCTAACAACCATAAATTATAGTCTAACAATTATAAATTAGGGTCTAACAATTATAAATTAGGGTAAAAAAAAAGATTTGCATTGCTGCAAACCTTTTTGAGAGTTGATTAAACACTTGTATTATTGTTGGTTGTTGCGTTGGTGGTAGTCGTGTCAGTTGTGCTTATTGTTTGTTCTGTAGTATTAGCGGTCGTTTTTTTCTTTCTTGCCGCTTTGGTAAAAAATTGGGATAATTCTTTAGATTTTTGCGATGCGCCAGCCAAATTCATCTTTTCGCGATACTTAGCATAAGCGTAATCCGTGCGAGCATCGGTAAAATTATTGTAGTCGTGTACAATTTTTGTACTTTCTACCTCGTAAACCAAAGAATTGAGTTTGGACAAAACAAATTCTAAAAAATTGCGGTCTTCATAATCTGCCAAAAACTCTCTCCAATCTACTTCGGGAGCTGACGAACTGGGTTCAAAACTGTGGTAATCTTTCACCTTGTTGATGATTTTTTTATTTTTCTCATCAACAGAGCCATAACGGCGGCGTTCTTCAATACTTAGCGGGATTGCTTTGGGATTGAGTGCGTTAAAAAGCGTATCCAATGCCGCAAAGACTTGCTGTTTTTCGTTTGCATCGTAGTGCAAATTGCTACCTTCAAGGTTTGCCATAACTATAAATTTGTTTTTTGTGAATAAAATGATTAAAAAACTTTCACAAAGTTAGACCGATAAACTCAATTCTGCAAATTTTTTTAAAAAAAATTGTAAAAAAATTAAAAAAATATACTTTTTTTAACAAAAATTCTTACTTTTGCAGCAAAAATTGACCTTAAAGCTATTTTTTTTGATTTATAAATATGAACAATATCGTACGTTTTTTTATACTATTATCTATATTGTGGATAAATATAAACCCTTTATTAGCGCAAACGCTGGTAAAGAATAAAAGTTTTTTGGCTGTACTCAAAAATCGTTATCCGCAGTTGATAGTTAATGATAGTTTTTTGTCATCAGAGGCAGCCAATATTAAAAGATTAGATGTAGGCAACTGCGTTTTAAATAATTTTTTGTTGCAAACATCGCTAATAAGGATAAGCGGAGAAGTTGATTTGCAAGCATTTAGTAGCTTAGATACTTTATCCGTTTGCGTGCATAATATAGAAAGTTTAATCAATATACCAGCATCGGTAAAGCATATAAATTGTGCTAATAACAAGCTGAAAAAATTAGATATTGCCAACATAAAACAGTTGGTAAATTTGGATTGTAGTTACAACAGTTTGGAAAATCTTATATTTGACCCAAAGAAAAGGTATTGGTTTTTAGAATTTAATTGTAGTTATAACCAACTCAAAAAATTAGACTTGTCAATGATTGAAGATATATCTAAATTAGATATTAGTTATAATCCAATGATTGAATTTCCCACAATTAAACGCTGTAATAAATTAAATTGTAGCGGTATAAATTTGAATAAAATTGCTAAACTGCAAAATTTATCAGCTTTAAATCTAACCAATTTGTATTGTATAGATTGCCAATTAAATACATTACCCCCATTAAGTCGGTATTTAACTTTTTTGGATTGTTCTTATAATCAATTAACCCAGTTGCCGAATAAACTGCCTAATGAATTGATGTATTTAAACTGCAATAATAATTTATTAACCAGTTTGCCCGAAAATTTGCCAAGCAATATATTCACTTTAAACTGTAGTAATAATCAATTAACCCAATTACCCGAATATCTGCCTTGGGAGTTAGTTGATTTGGATTGTAGTTATAACCAAATAGAGCGTTTGCCCGAATTATTGCCCAAAAAAATATTCAATTTGAGTTGTAATCATAATAAAATAAGCAGTTTACCCGAAGTATTGCCCTTAAATTTACATTATTTATACTGCAATAATAACGCTATCAAAGAGATTTTATACCTGCCTTGCCGATTAATGACAATCAACGCAGACAGCAATTTAATCCATACTATAGGCGACTTGCCCACAACTGTTAACAATTTATCTTTTCAATCTAATCCTATTTTAGATAGTAATAATTTAATCTCAAAAGGTTGGTTTAAAAATGCTAACAATCAATGGGATAAGCCTAGAAAAGAATATAATTGTGGGTTGAATTATGCGATAAAAATGAACTGTGATAGTTGTGTAAAAGGTTATCAGCTAACAGCAGCAGCACAAAGTTTAACCGAATTAGATTTGACCAATTTAAATGAACTGTTAGGATATAATGCTTCCGAAAACTTTAATACGGTAGATTTATCTATGTTGCTTAATTTGAAAGTATTGAATGCTAAAAATATGAATTCTTATACTCAAAAATTAATTTTGCCCCCACAAGTGCAGTATGTGAATATAAGCAAAAATTCAAATTTAACTACAGTAGAGGGTTGGACAAATAAATTATTTTATGTAAATGCAACCCATAGAAATAGTATAAAATATCCAGATAGTTTGAAATGTTTGGCTCTTGAAGCTAATTTTTCTTATACCAAAATCAAAAGCGAAGACACTATCCAACAAATACCCAAGCATTTAAAATACTTTAAAGCTGTAAGCGGGTTAATAATTAGCGATAGTTTGCAATTTCCTATTAGTTTGGAGTATTTAGAAATTGAAAGGCATTTGAATAATTTATTTGCGCAAAAACTTTACAATTTAAAATCTTTAAAAGTTAATCTTGATATAAAAGAACTGCCCATTGAATTTAAGGAGTTTAGCAAATTGAAAACATTTAGCTGTTATTGTCCTAATTTAACCAATTTAGATAATTTAGCCCCTAATTTGGACAGTCTAACGATAGAAAAGGCTAATTTAAACTCGGTTAAAAGTTTGTATATGTCCGATAATTTGCATTTTTTGCAATTGAAAGATAGCCATTTACCCAATTTAGAGCTTATACAGGGCAAAAATATAAGCTATTTGAATTTATCCTATAATCATTTGACTGCTTGGCCTGTATTTAATACCCCTGTTTTAACCCATTTAACAATTGCTTATAATAGATTGGTTAAACCCGCCACTCAATTACCTGCCACAGTCAAAATGTTAAACATTGAGGGTAATCAATTTAATGAAAAAGATTGGTTGAAATTGCCCTGTAGTTATTGGCAGCAGTTTGAAGAGGTGTATATTGATATAGATAATAAAAAATTTAGGCGTAAAATACGCTGTGCTAAAAATACAAGATTTGACTTGGATTGATTGGGGTATAAAACTTTTACGTTTTTATGCGTGGGGTTTTATATTTTTAATTTTTCTGTGTTGTGCGGGACTAAAGTCCCAGCACAATTGAGATTTAGAATTTTTTCGCGCTTTTGGGACTAAAGTCCCGCGCGTTTTATAGTTTTATCAATCAATACCAACGGGTTTTAACCCGTTGAAGAACAAAAAAATGATTACAACAGACTTTAGTCTGTTGCTTAAAATACATAAATGGTTATTTTTCTTAATTGAAAATGTAGAAAAATTCTTACTAAACAACTTCTATTTTTTAATCATCAACAATTTTTTTATTTTATGAAATTTCTCTTATCTTTATGCTGTGTTTATTTCATTTTCGTCAGCCACAGTTACGCCCAAACGCGGGTAAATATGGGAACAAAATCTACCCCTGTAGATAGTGAGGTTAGTTTGACCTTATACAAACGTTTTCAACGGTACAATGCAAGCAGCAAAACAGCTGGAGATGTGTACGATGAGCATATTAATTCGCCTAAATCGGTTAATATATTAGACAGCAAGCGCAAATTTTATGTACATTCTTTGGAAGGTTGCGAAACTGTAGTGTATAATCTGGATAATTTCCAACGGATAAAGGTTATCAAACATAAATTTGATAAAAGCAATCAAAATTTATTCAAAGAAACCAATTATTTTGATTATAAATTTCGCTCTAAAGTGGATAATTATAACCATTTTCAAGGCAAGCCTGTAGAGAGTTGTTTTTCTCACAATGGCAAATATCTTTGGGTAACTTATTATCGCCGCACTTATGACCAAAATGCAGCCGAACCCTCTGCTGTTTGTATTATTGACACAGATAAAGACGAGATTGTGCGGGTTATGCCTACAGCACCTTTACCTAAAATGATAGCTTGTTCGCCAGATAATAAAATGATAGCTATTACCCATTGGGGAGATAATACTGTGGGTTTGGTAGATGTATCAGGTACAGACGCGCAGCAGTTTAAGCATATCAAAAACTTGGTGATAGATAAGCAATTGGCTATGAATTTCTCCACTTCGGCGCACGTGGATAGAGATGCAAATTGTGGGCATTGTTTGCGCGGTACAGTTTTTACCCCAGATAGTAAATATCTTTTGGTTGGTAAAATGGCCAGCGACGGGATAGCCGTTATCAATACGAGTACTAAAACTTATATGGGTACGGTTACGGGTATGAAAAATAATATCCGCCATTTAGTGATTAGTGGGGATTATTTATATTTGAGTATTAATAAGTTTGGTTATGTGCAGCGTTGCAATTGGAAAGACTTTATAAAATACGCAGAAACTAATATCAATACCGCTTATAAATCTTGGAAAGAGGTAAGTGTAGGCACAGGCGCGCGCACTATTGCCACTAATGACGGTAAATATATTTTTGCTGCTGTCAATAGCCAAAGTAAAATAGCCGTTGTACGCGCTGCCGATATGAAAGTAGTTGCAGAGATTAAAGCTGATAGTTATCCCGTAGGTATGGATATTAGCGCAGACGGTAAATATGTGATTGTTACCGCACAAGGCAAATCTGGAGGCGGGGGAAATAGCGTTATGGTGTATTCTGTAAGCTATAAATAGTAGTGATTAGTGGTTAGTTGTTAGTGGTTAGTTGTTAGTGGTTAGTTGTTAGTGGTTAGTTGTTAGTGGTTAGTTGTTAGTGGTTAGTGGTTAGTTGTTAGTTGTTAGTGATTTTTTATAAAAATAATAGCCAACTGAAAAGAGAGATGTTTAGTAAGAATTTTTTTACATTTTCAATCAAGAAAAATAACTGTTTATGCCTTTTAAGCAACAGACTAAAGTCTGTTGCAATTGTTTTTTTGTCCTTCAACGGGTTAAAACCCGTT
>JAAFIM010000059.1 GCA_013297745.1 Chitinophagales bacterium
TTTTTATGGAAAATTTATCAGCGCGCGGGGTATAAAACCCCACGCTATTGAGCGCATATAGGAAAATTTAACTGCAAAAAGCTAATTGTAAAAAAAATGAAAAATATACTGCGAAAGGTCAGTTAAATCTTCATTTAAAACAATATAATTGCACATTTTTTGCGAAAAAATATAAATTTGAAATATATTTTCCATAGGTTACGATTTTTTTATCTAGACTACTGGGTTTATATCCTCACATAGATATGGAGGTTCAGGAGTCTTTGTTAAATCTAATACAAAGCCCAACTTCCTCACAATTTTGCCTGATGGAGTTAGTTCTAAAGCTTCTTGGTGGGATTTTCCATTTTTTATTTGTAGCCAATACTCAGCCGCATTATCTGAAGTATAAGAAGTTTTAATAATATCCACAATACAATTTTTCTTGGCAAGTTCGTCAAATAAAAACTGATATATCGCTGTTCCACATCCATTTTTTTTTAGGTGCCCTGTTGGGACAGCAATTGTATTGATATTTAACTTATTTTCCTCTTTTGTGTAAGTGAAACGGCAAACCTCTTGATTGCCCCCATTAAAATACATAGAAAATTTGTTAGACGTGTCAGCTAAGTTTTCGCTAAAGTCTTTTATAAATTCGTATTCCATTTTTAATTATTTTGTTTTTGTTGTTGAATAATAAAATCGCGATTGCGTGGCACTCGTTAGAATATAAAAACACCTAACTGAAGTACTCGCTTGCTTATAAAACGCCCAGACGTAGTACTCGCTACTCGCTTTTTATTTGATATAACAGCAAAAACAAAACTTAAATTTAATTGACATACTTTTTGACCGCTTCTTCCAAAGCAGGACCGCGCAAATCCATAGCTACAATTTGCCCAGCACGATTTAATAAGAAAGTACGGGGAATACCTTGTACGGCATAAGGCACAGCAGCAGCGCAAGACCAACCGCGAAGGTCTGATACGTGGTTTGGCCAGCTTAATTTATCCTGTGCTATAGCATTTATCCATTTTTGACGCTGCCCTTCCAACTGTTGGTTGATAAGTTCGGTATTGCCTTGCATAGACATAATTCTACCGTCATCCAAACCATCCAAAGAAACGGAGAAAACGGTAAAACCTTTATCTTTATACTGCTCATAAACGCGAACCACGTTGGGATTTTCGCGCCGGCAAGGACCACACCAACTCGCCCAAAAGTCCAACAATACAACTTTCCCCTTTAGCGAATGCAAAGACATTATTTTGCCGTCGGGGTTTTTGAGCTGAATATCGGGGGGAACTTTGCCTATAGCCACCTCGCCTTGCGCCTGCGTGGGCGTATTGAGGGTGATTTTGGCTGTGGTTATTTTCGCGTTAAGGGACAAAGTATTGGCAGAATTGGGGGCAATTTTGCTTAATTCTGTATAAATTGTTTCCGCAAGGGCTAAATTTTTCTCCAAAGGGAGTTTTTCCAACAAAAAATAATTTACGAAAGGATTTTGTGAAGGGGTTTTGGATAAAAAAGTGGATATATTTTTCTCTGTCACCGAATTAGGCGGCTGCCATTTGGTCAATTCATTAGCTACATCGGCGCCTTTTATCTGCAAAGATTGCACATTTTCGCCAGCTATGGTAGCCTCTATATCTAAATTCTCACCCCCGCTAAGAATGGTATAAAAAACGGATAGCCCAACCCGCAAACGGTAAATACCAGCCTCTGCAATATGCGTATTGAGGGCAAAAGAACCGTCTGGATTAAGTGCTGTGGAAGCTATAATTTCGTTGGCATCAGCAGTTTTTTTATCCAAAAAAATTTTATCACTACTTACCCCTTTTATACTCCCTTTTATAGAAGTGGCTACACCTTGTGGGGCTATTGGGGTTGTTTTTTTAATTTGATTGTTGGTAGAGTCGCTATTGGCTGTGGTATTCTTATTTGTATTATTAGTAGATTGGCTGCAAGCAGCAAAAATAAGCGCATAAAGCCCAAGAGAAATTTTTTTCATAAAGATGTGATTGGCAATAAAAAAAGTGAGCTGGTTAAAAATCAGCTTTAAACAAACGTTTATATTCGCTATTTTTAAATTTAATATGATTGATAAACAACGGGTTTTTGGTCATATCCATATTCCCCCAAGGAGCGGCAAAATTTCCCCGTATATTTAAGATATTCTGATAATTGTTGAAATCATCCACCACCAACAGCGTGCGGGGTTCTTCAGGGTTGCTAAGTGCAGAATACAAAGCAGTTTCATAACAAGCTGACCAAGTAACCATCAACTTGCGCGCGTCTATTTCTGAAGTAGTGGTGATAAAACATTCATTGGGCGGGGGCTGGCTGCGCATCACTTCGGTAAGATGAGCTACATAATTTAATCTATCTTGATAAAATTGGGAGCGAATACCCAAGTGCAACAAGCGACCAGCAAACAATAAAACTAAAACAAAAAGGGTAAATTTAGCATATTTTCTGTCCGCCAAAATCTCGTAAATAAACGGCACCGCCACCATAAACCCCAAAGGCAAGTACATATTATCAATATAAAATTTATCCGCGCCGTTGTAGTTTATAAACTGTACCAATAAAATCAGCCCCAGAGGATACAGCAGTAAAAACAAAGCTTTTAGCTTAGCTTGTTGGCTAAAAAAGTACCCAGCATTGAAAAGCCACAAAAATACAAAAAGGTAGTAATCAAAGAAACAATTTTTTAAAAAATCTACCATTGAGGGCAAAATCCCCTTGCTAAACAACAGCCCAATCCCTCTCCCTATATCCCCAAATTTGGCTGCGTCGTACTCGTGGCGAAATACTTGCGATTTGAACACAAACACCAACAAAGCCAAAACTGCTAATAAAGCCAAAGCCTTATTGTTCTTTTCTGTAGCAAAAAAACAGTAACCCAAAGCGAATAAAATCGTGATAATAGACGAGGGGTACAGAAAAATTATCCACACAAAAGCGGCTAAATGCAAAGGAATGTGTAAACTGATAAACTTTTTATCTATCTCTTTATGCTTGTTTTTGTACAAAAAGGCGAACCAAGCGATTAAGTACAACATAGCTTGCTGATGCTCGGATATAGTCCAATAGAATAAATCGGTGGAAAAAACCAGATAATAAAAGGGTACAACTATAGCCGCTCGCATATCGTATTTGGTTAGCAACCAATAAGTTAGTAAATGCAAAAGCATAAAACAGCAACTGTAAGCGATTAGTATAACGGGCAAAGATGCGCCCATTCTATAGAATATCAACGGCACTATTTGGGTAACTACCGCCCCGAAGCGATTGGCTTGTATGGAGATATTATTCTGGCTTAAAATCTCAAACGCGTGAAAAGCGGGGTCGGAAAAAACCATCTTCATCTGGTAGAAAAAAGCCGCCGCCAATATCAAAATGCCAAAAACAAAAAAGCCCAACTGCCGCACAGCAGCTTGTTCTATGGGCGGAATTGTCTGAAAATGCCTATTTTCCAAGGTTTGTAAATAAAAGGTAAAAAATAAAAATTATCATCAATCATCTTCCCCATTTTCTGCCTCCTCGTTTCTATCGGCTTCCTCACTTCTATAGGAATGGAAATGCGATAGTTTTATATCCAAATCCCAATCCCAAAGCGAATCTATTAAAGGCTGAAAAGGTTTGTAAACAAACACCTTTTTGACCGTATCCAAACTGATTAAACTATCCGCTATTTTATCCATAAAAACAAGTTGCGTTGGTTGGTCTTTCTCCATACTTTTGCGCAATACAGGCAATAAATTACGCGCTTGAAAATCAACTATAGGCGATTCTTTCGCTGTCCATTCTTCCCAACCCGATTGAAAAGAGTTCGTATCCGTATAAAAATATAAAAAAGCATTCGCTAATTTACCCTTTTTATACTTTTTTTCACCCACCAAACAACCATCTAAACTGTAAACTAAAAAACGGTTGTGCAGTTGATTATTTTTGAACTCGCATTTTATCAAAAACGCATTAGCTAATAAAAAATGATACTCGCCATCTTTTTTAGGCGCAAATAACCATTTTAAATATGGTAAATAAGCCCAATAAGCCAGCGATTTATCTGCTGTAAATGCACTCGTAAGGTCTGCATCGCCTATGTATTCGTAAGATAAGAAAGCTGAACTGTCTATTTTTTGCTTTTTGATTTGGTTTGAATTGTATTCAATTCTGAGCAAAACAGTTGTATCTTCAACCATATCAGAGGTATTTCTGTAAAAATAATCCCCTGCTTCAAAGTCTGTGTTATACTTAAACAATTTGGACATATCCAAACTTCGGTCTCCATAAATGGGCTGAGTGATTAAAACACTAAAGGTATCAGGAAACGTAATAGTTTTAGGATAATGCACATTCAACAATCTAAATTGGCGTTTTTCTTGGTAAATTGGGGGTTGTATGTTAGGTATAGCTACCCAATAATCATTCACTAAACTAGCCTCTGCCCAAATGTAATTATTTTCATTTTCTGATAAAACTAAGTTTTTGATAATATCTATACGAAAAGAATTTTTGGGATAATGCAACCATTCATAACAGCCAATGTCGCCCCCAACACATTTTTTTTCAAGAAATTGGATATATCTAACTTGTGCTTTTAATGGTACAAAAATAATAATAAATATGCTAAAAAATACAAGCCAATAATATCTTATAGTTTGCATTTTAAAGAGTTGTTTCTAATTTATCTATAAATTCAAACACGTTGGGACTAAGCATTTTAAAATATCATTTTTTATCTAAAAATGCCTATTTTCCAAGGCTTATAGAAATAAGGAATCAGGGTAAAATGTTGGGAAGAAAGGTTAGGATTTAGAAAAACTAAACCCATTTTATTCAAATCAAGACTTAGCCGCACGCGAGGATTTTTGCAAACTGCCAACCAAGCCGCCCGCATATCAGCCGACCAGTTTATATCGTCAAAAACGATAACGGCATCATCCCCACAATGGGGTAAAATTTGCTCAAAATAATCTATAGTGGGTTGATATTGGTGGTTGCCATCTATAAAAACATAATCAAAGCGTTGATTTCCAACCTTTTTTAACAGTTCGGGTAGTGTGTTTTTAAAATCGCCCACTATAATTTGGGGCGGATTTTCGTACTTTTTTAGCTTTTGCTGTGCGAATTGGGCGAGATTTGGGCAACCTTCTAAAGTATAAAATTGCGCTTTGGTATTGGGCAGATGTTGGTATAAAGTGCTGATAGCCAAGCAAGTACCCAATTCCAACTTCATTTTGGGCTGCAACCAATTCACCAAACGGAACAGAAACTGCCCCTGCCAAGCTGGCGAGGTGGAAATTTGGGCTATATCTTTTATCTTTCGCTGATTATGTTTCAAATGTGCAGAACCAGCCCCAAAATCACTCACTTTCAACAAAGTTCCGTTCATCAACAACTCCTGTCGATAAGTTTCCAACCAGCCGAAAGCGTAGAAATAGCGCGTATCCGCCCATACATTTTTATAAAATTGGTAAATAAACTCAGAATCTGTGCCATAAATGGTTTTGGCGCGCCAATAATAGCGCAAAGCGGCAAGAATAGGGTAAAAGTTCATAACTTTGGGGCTAATTGCTTATCTCCTGTAGTGCTTTTTTCACAATTTTATCCTGCTGGTGCATCGTGCGGAAAAAACCATCGTCGCCGAATAATTGTTGAGCGATATAAGCCCGAATTAATAACAACAAAGGCGTTTGGGCGCTGCTGATAATCAACTCATTGCGCGTCAAACCTTTCGATTCTGTATATTTGATAAAATCGTCAAAAGTATTGGGTGCTAAGTTAAAATTGGCTTGAAACACTTCGTATGTTGGATAAGCTTGTTTCCATTTTTCCCGCTGTATTTCCAACATTTTATACACAAAAGGTGCAGCTGTAGCCGCCAATTGGTTGTAGTATAAATTGCGCATCAATGTATCCAAAGGCACAAACACATCGGGCATAATCCCGCCACCGCCGTATACAACCCGTCCTCCTGTAGTGTAATACTTGACCGTATCGGTGATTTTAATGCTATCTTTGCTGTATAACTCCCCAGCCAAGTAACGTTTTTGCAAATCGTCTTCATAGTCTTCCAAATCTCCTTTTTCGTAAGGGCGTTGTATCAATCTTCCTGAAGGGGTGTAATAACGCGCCACTGTAAGCCTCAACACCGAACTATCCGTCAAATAATAAGGCTCTTGCACCAAACCTTTGCCAAAAGAACGGCGGCCAACTATAATCCCCCTGTCATTGTCTTGAATAGCTCCAGCCACTATTTCTGAAGCCGAAGCCGAACCCTCATCTATCAACACAGCGAGTTTAGCGATTTTGAAAAAAGGCTTTCCTGTAGAATTATATTCTTTGCGTTTGTACGAACGTCCTTGTGTGTAAACTAATAATTTTTTGGAGTCAAATAATTGGGTTAAAATTTCTGTAGATGCGGTCAAATAACCACCAGGATTTTGGCGCAAATCAATAACCAAATGCTGCATTTTGTTGTTTTCTATCAAATCCTCCACCGCTTCCATAAACTCTTTGTAAGTTTTGTCACTAAAACGGTTTATTTTGATAAAGCCAGTTTTGGCATCCAACATATAAGCCACTTCCACACTACGGATAGGTATTTGCCCCCGTGTGATGGTCACACTTTTCAACCCTTTTTCCCCTTGGCGGGCAATTTTCACTTTTACCTGACTATTGGCCTCGCCTTTCAATTTTTCTATAACTTGTCTATTTGTAATCCCTTTTTTGGAAATTAAGCTATCCTCTACATAAATAATTTTATCCCCTTTTTGCAAACCCGCCGTATCAGAAGGTCCTCCTTCAGTAACCCCCACCACCAAAACGGTATCTTCCAGCAGATAAAACTCCACCCCTATGCCCTCAAAACTACCCGTAAGGGATTCATTGACCCCTTGCACTTCAGCCAAAGGAATATAGCTTGAATGCGGGTCTAATTTTTGCAACAATCCTTCTATAGCAGCATCTTCCAACTTGGCTATATCAGCCGCTTCCATATAGCGGGCGTTGATAAGTTGTAAAATTTCTCCTATTTTATCATTAGCGGGCATCAACACTTGCCCATCTTCTCTCAATACATAAGATGTAGCAGGGCGGCTGCGTTTATGTAATTCAAAACCTATCCACAAGCCCACCGCTATGGATAAGCCCACTATCAATGGCAACCAAAGACTAATTTTTTCTCTAGGGCTCAAGGAAGCTATTTTTTGCTCTTCAGGTATATTTGTCATAAAGGGTTGATATACGTATAAAAATTATAATTAGGGCGCAAAGTTAGCTAAAAAAGGATAATTTTGCGATTTTATTTAAAAAAAATGAATTTTTTAGCAAAAAAATATGAATTTAATCGCTGACAGTGGCTCTACCAAAACAATTTGGTATTTAGAAAAAGCAGAAATTTGTTCTACAGAGGGGTTTAACCCGGTTATTTTATCTCAAGAGCAAATTTTAAACGGCATACATAAGCAATTGCTGCCTTTATTGCCTGAGGATATACAAAAAAAACTGGTAAATGTTCATTTTTATGGGGCAGGCTGTGCCAAAAATGAAGCAAACTTGAAAATGGTGGATATTTTAACCCAAATTTTTCCCCACGCGCGTATAGAAGTGCAAAGTGATATGTTGGCTGCTGCACGGGCTACCTGTGGCCACCGTGCGGGGATAGTAGCCATATTGGGTACAGGCGCTAACGCTTGTATTTATGATGGCAAAAATATAATAAAAAACGCCGTTTCTTTGGGTTATTTGATAGGCGACGAGGGGGCTGGGGTGGATATAGGCAAAGCCTTGATAAAAAATTACTTTTATGGGTTGTTCCCCCCCGACTTAGCCCAACTTTTTGGCAAAAAATATCCAATTTCGGAGGCGGAATTGATATTAAATTTATACCAAAAACCCAGTGCCAATAAGTATTTAGCCCAATTTGCAGCGTTTGCTATAGAGATGCAGCATATTCCCTTTGTTTTAGAGATAATTCAGCAATGTTTTGAGCAATTTATCCGCTATCATTTATTAGCCAATCTAAACGCAGCGCATAAAACCATACATTTTGTGGGCAGCATTGCTTATCTATTGCAAGACATACTAGCAGCACAGCTCAAAACCCATAATTTAGAATTAGGACAGGTCTTAAAAACACCATTTCCTGCTCTTTTGGATTATTCGCCAAGCACAAAAATGTAAAACAATTTGTATATCCCCACCTCAACAACCCTGCATTAATATGGCTTTAAGGAAAAAAATCAGTATTGACAACGTAGACCGACAAATTTTAAACATTCTGACCCAAGACAACAATATATCACAAGCTGAAGTTGCCAAGCGTATTTATGTTTCGGCGGCTACTGTGCATGTGCGAATGAAGCGTTTGCTTAGATTGGGGCTCATACAAAGTGGGGGCTTAAAGCTAAACTATCCCCAAATCGGATACGATATTTGTGTATTTGTGGGTATTTTGCTAGAAAAAACCACCCTACAAAGTTCAGTTATGAATGAATTGGACAAAGTAATCGAGGTTGTAAATGCTCACCACACAGCAGGAATTTATAGTGTTTTGGCAAAAATAATCTGCCGAGATACAGAACACTTGCGGCAAGTTCTACACCAAAAAATACAAAATATAGCTGGTATTCAGCGGATAGAAACGCTAATATCATTGGAAGAGGTTATAAATCGCCCTGTTATTTTATTGGAAGAGCAAGAGTGGGAAGAAGAAGAAGATTAAAAATAAAGCTGTTTTTTTTGTTTTTTTCCAAAAAATGGTTGTAATATCTGAAAAATAGCTACCTTTGCGCACTTTTTGGCAAAATTTAACCTTTTAAATATGGAATTAGCAACTTTACAGAGACTTTTAACCGACTCTTTTAGCGATTATAAACGTCGCAGCAGCCCATTGGATGCGGTAAATATGCGAGAAGCCATTTTAAATATATACCAAAAATACAACTATTTTGTGGCAGATTTTGCCCATTTTGAGCTGCCCGAGGAGTTGGTTTTGTTGGCGAACGAAACCGATGAAACAGAAAGTCAAGACCTTAGCGACGGGACTTGGTGGTCGTTATTGTCCTGCTGGGAGCAAATGCTAACAGACTTAGATTATGAACTTTCCAATTTCGACCTGGAGAGTGTGCAAAAATACTATGAACAGCCTTATTACTTTTTCGTGCCTGTAGGTTTTTGGTCGGACAAGCACGTCTATTTTATCAGTTGCGACCGCCGTTATCATTTTGGGGCGTTTTTTGACTGCCACGACAGTTATATGTGGGATAAAAACAACGATTTGATAGCCAATAATCTAGCAGATTTCTTAAAAAGCGAATTTCCCAAAAAAGCTAATCATAAGCTAACGCAAAATAGCCCCAATTCCCAATACGAAGAGATTATAGCTCAACTTTCAGCGCAAAAATATGCCATAGTAGATAATTTCATCAGCGCAGAAATTACCGCCCACTTGCGCCAATCCAGCGAGTACAAGTTCGCACAGCGGCTTTTCAAACAAGCAGGGGTAGGCAATGCGGGAAAATTCCAACTTAATGCAGACATTCGCCGCGATAAAATTTTATGGTTAGACCCAGAATCTGACAATTTGACCACAGCTGAGCGATTTTTTTGCGATAAAATTGCTGATTTTATCCAATATCTAAACCAAACCTGCTTTTTAGGGTTGAAAAGTTACGAACTGCACTATGCCCGATACGAAAAAGGTGATTATTACCAACGCCATTTAGACCAATTTCAACAAAACGGCAGCCGCAAGCTAAGTTTAATCTGTTATTTAAACCCAATTTGGCAGCCTGAAGATGCGGGTGAGTTGAGAATAGAGTTAGAAAATGACAATTTTACCGACTTAGCACCTTTGGCAGGGCGTTTGGTGGTATTCTGGTCGGACGAAATATGGCACGAAGTGCTGCCCACACAACAGCTAAGACATAGCCTTACGGGTTGGTTGAAAACATAAGACTGACAAAAAGTCAGTTATCGTTGATTAATTTTGCCTTTTATTACATACAGCAATAATTTTTTTATATAAATTTTCATAATGGAAAAAAATACTATCATCGGTTTTTTACTTTTGGTGGGGCTTTTTGTAGGCTATCAATTTATTAGCCAGCCCTCACAAGCCGATGTACAACGTTATCAGGCTTACATAGATAGCTTACGACAAGACTCTATCCAAAACTATCAATTGGATAGCCTCAAAAAAGTTAGCCAAGCGTCCGCAATTGCCAAAATAGAGCAAGATAGCAGCCTTAGCACCGCCCAAAAAGACAGCTTACGAGCCGCTCAAAGCAACAAAGGTCTTGCTGAAAAATATGGCGATTTTGCTTTTGCTGCTTCTGGAGTCGAGCAAACTATAATTTTAGAAAATGAAAAACTCAAAGTATATTTTTCTAATCAAGGTGGGCGTATTTTAAAAACAGAAATTAAAGGCTTTTTGGGTTACAATCCTACCACTGAAGACCGCTATGACAAAACCCCTAGCATTTTGGGGGGGAATAAACAAGAGCGGTTTGAATACTTTATCCCGATGACTTCCGTCAAAAAAGGGGATGTCTCCACTATGGATTTGTATTTTGAGCCTATACTAAAAGATAAATCCATCAGCTTCCGCGCCTATACAGACAGCAGCAAAAGCCGCTATTTTGAACAAACCTACACGCTAAAAGATGGTTATGTGGTAGATTATGCGGTCAAAATGCAAGGTTTATCCGATTTGATGCCGCGCGGCAAAGGTTTGCAACTGAATTGGCTTTCTATTCTCAACAAAATGGAGAAAAACGACAGCTATGAGCGTACAATGTCTTCTATTCATTACAAAGAAAGTGAAGAAAATCCCTCTTATTGCACCTGTGCATCTTCTGTAACCAACGAAGCGCACCAAAAACCGCTAAAATGGATTAGCCATTCCCAACAGTTTTTCAACACGGCGCTCATTGCTACAGGCAATACCCAATTTGCTAATGCTATTTTTAATACAGATATGCTCGCAAATGTTGCTTATGACAGCACCGAGTTGAAAAAATTACACAGTTTTATCAGCTTTCCTGCCTCCGAACTACAAACGGCAGAATTTACGATGCAAATGTACATAGGCCCCAATGATTACGACATACTATCAGCCACCAATACTGAGCTGGAGTCTATAATTCCTTTCGGTTGGAGCTTTTTCGGGCTATTGGGTGAGTATGTTTTCCGCCCTATGTTCAACGCTATAGTATATGTAATCCCCAGCCATGGTTGGTCGTTGATATTACTAACGTTGATTATCCGCTTGCTAATCTATCCTTTGCAGTACAAAATGCTACTTTCTGGGGTTAAAATGCAGTTGTTGCGCCCCGAATTGGATGTTATGCGCAAAAAATACGCCGATAATCCCCAAACGATGCAGATGGAGCAGATGAAAATGTTCAATCAGTACGGGGTTAGCCCGCTTGGGGGTTGTTTGCCGATGTTGGCGACTATGCCCGTGTGGATGGCTTTGTACCGCTTCTTCCCTGCTTCTATAGAATTTAGACAACAATCTTTCTGGTGGGCTGCCGACTTATCCACTTACGACTCTATTTTGGAGTTTAATTTTTATATCCCTTTCTATGGCGACCACGTGAGTTTGTTCACTTTGTTATGGGCGATTTCTATGTTTGCGTTTTTGCGTTACAATTCCTCTCAAATGGATATGAACGCTGGAGGCAATCCTGGACAAATGAAGATGATTATGACCATGCAATATGCTTTCCCTGTGATTTTCTTCTTCGCGCTCAATAGCTGGGCGGCTGGTTTGACCGCTTATATGTTGTTGAGTAATTTATTGAACATTTTCCAAACTTGGATAACCAAAAATTATATTATCAACAAAGAAAAAGTTCGGGCGCAAATGGATGAAAATAAGAAAAATCCCAAAGTTAGCCGTTTCCAACAACAATACGAGGAAATGATGAAGCAACAACAAGCGCGCAAACCTAAATAATTCGCAACCCTTTAGCTAACTTATTAGCAATTTTTTTGATGGCCTCTGTTCTAATTAAAGAACAGGGGCTTTTTTATTTTTAAGAATGAACTCGTTCTATCAAAAGTATAATGCGAACTATCAAAAGTATAATGCGGACTATCAAAAGTATAATGCGAACTATCAAAAGTATAATGCGGACTATCAAAAGTATAATGCGGACTATCAAAAGTATAATGCGGACTATCAAAAGTATAATGCGGACTATCAAAAGTATAATGCGAACTATCAAAAGTATAATGCGAACTAGCAAAAGTATAATGCAAACTAGCAAAAGTATAATGCAAACTAGCAAAAGTATAATGCAAACTAGCAAAAGTATAATGCAAACTAGCAAAAGTATAATGCAAACTAGCAAAAGTATAATGCAAACCAGCAAAAATATAATGCAAACCAGCAAAAGTATAATGCAAACTACTTTAAAAGGTGTTTAGTAAGGTTTAAAAAGCTAAAACAAGCAACAATAACATAAAGCGCGCTCAATAGCGTGGGGTTTTACACCCCACGCGGCAATAAAAATTTTATCAAAATATATCATTTTTTTATTTGATTTTGTGCGTGGGGTGTAAAACCCCACGCTATTGAGCGCGCAAACTGTACACAGTTTTTCTTACTAAACATCTGTTTATTTATATTTTTTAGCATAAAAAAAACACAACCCTACATTCCTGAAAAGTTGTGTTTTTATAAAAAATACGCCTATTTACATCACTTTTACGTGGTCGCGTTTGATATACTGCCCGTAGCCTTTGGGGATTTTCACCTCGCCCTTATCAACAGCTACTTTCCCCCGCAAAATCACCGTTTCGCACTTGCCCTGCACTTCAACCCCCTCATAGGAAGAATAATCTACGTTCATATGGTGGGTTTTGGCGGATAAAGTATGGCGCGCATTCGGGTCGAAAATAACCACATCGGCATCAGCTCCTATAGAAATAGTCCCTTTGCGCGGATACATACCGAAAATTTTGGCTGGATTAGCGCAAAGCACTTCTACGAACTTATTGATAGAAATTTTACCTTTGGCAACGCCCTCAGAGTACAACAACTCCACGCGGTGTTCTATAGCTGGGTGTCCATTGGGGATTTTGCTAAAATCATTTCTACCCAACTCTTTTTTCTCCCACGTGAACGGGCAATGGTCAGTAGCCACCACTTGGATAAGCCCTTGACGAAGTCCAGCCCAAAGCGCATCTTGGTCTTTTGGCTCGCGCAAAGGGGGCGACATCACCCATTTAGCCCCATCTTCGCGCTCGTACAAACGCGCGTCTAACATCAGGTATTGGATACACGTTTCAGCCATAACCCGTTTATTGCGCATCGTGGAACGTCTTATCGCGTTGAGTGCGCCCTCGCAGGTCATATGCACGATATAAGCGGGAACGCCCGTATATTCGGCCAATTCTGCAAAACGGTTGCTGGCTTCTGCTTCTGTAACCTCTGGCTGGCTTAGATAATGGTACAAAGGGGTTAATTTGCCCTCGCGTTTGTGTTTGGCGATAAGCGTGTCTATCATATCCCCGTTGGTAGCGTGTACGGTAACCATTCCCCCCTGTTTGTTGACCTCTTGCATCAGTTGTATCATCTGCCCGTCGTCAATCATCAACGCGCCTTTATAAGCCATAAAAGTTTTGAACGAGGTAATCCCCTCCTGTTGTATCATCGTGCGAATTTCGGACTTTGTGCCCTCGTTGAAATCCGTTACCGCCATATGAAAGGAATAATCGCCGTAGCAATTCCCATTGGAGCGAGATTTCCACTGGTCTAAAGCATAACCCAAAGATTTGCCCTGTGTTTGCAGCACAAAATCTATAACGGTGGTAGTTCCCCCGTGCAAAGCCGCCAAAGTTCCCGTTTCGTAATTATCGCTGGAAAAAGTTCCCATAAAGGGCATATCCAAATGCACGTGGGGGTCTATAGCCCCCGCAAAAACTATTTTACCGCTGGCATCAATAACCTGCTCTGCGTTGACTTGAAAATTTTGGCCAATCGCGCTAATTTTTCCGTTGAGAATGAGCAAATCGGCCACATAATCTTCTGAAGCGTTGACTATTCTGCCATTTTTTATCAGTATGGACATATTTTTTGGTTTAAAAATTTGAATAATGATTTAGTAAGCGCAAAAATATAGTTTATTTGGATAAAAAAAACACTTCAGCCGCTTTTTTTGCCGCTGAAGTGTTTTTTTATTCTCTTTTTCTAAATTTCCACCAACCCCAAAGCGATAACAACAACAACGATACGCTCCCAATAATCCAATATCTCATCGCCCAATGGCGGGGCGCAACATATACTGCCGCGTCTGTATTGCCTATATTGGTAAAAGCAGCCCAATAAAAAGGATGCGCGCCGTCTCCTCGCGCTTGTTTTAAATAATCTAATTGTGAGGCTTTCAACGCGGCTTTTATAGTTTGTCCTTCGTATAAGTACTTGTAAAAATTCTGCATAATAAAAGCCGTCGCTTGGTCATTTACCTGCCAACGGGTGGCTATGACCGCTGGTGCGCCCCCATACATAAAATACTGCGCCAAACTCATTACGCCCTCTCCCATTTGTCGCTTACCTTTGGCGGTTTCGCAAGCGGACAAAACCACCAATTGACAACGCTGGGGCAATTTTGCTATTTCATACGCGGACAAAAAGTTATCTTCCATAGTATCTACAGTTTCGCTGAAAGCCAAAGAAGACATTTCGGGCAAATTTTCATCCAATAGTCCGTGCATAGCAAAATGTATTATACTGTACGCTTCTTTTGATTTGGCTTTGAATATCGCTTCGGTAGCTTCGCCGCCTGAATAAAAATCGCCATAATAATATTTTTCCAAATTAGCCAACTCTCTTTTAGCCCCAGCCAATTCGTTTAAATTTTTTCTCAACCAAATCAAATCTTTATCCCTTTGCTTATTTTCTACCCCGTTTTGATACGTCGGCGCAAAGGCTAATACTTTACCATTATGGGTATTGGCTTGGCTTTGTTGGCGGCTTTGTTTCCAAAACGATAGACTGGGCAGATATTGAAACGTGTATTTATTGGCTGCCCAAGCCCATTGTTGATAAGGTTTATCTTTGTTGCCGCCTGCTGTCAATAAAATCTCAAAGGGTATGGCTGCCGTTAGCTCATCTGGCACTATAATCACGTTTTTTATATTCTGCTTTTCCAAATACGCCCATTGGCGAAAGAAAGTATCTTTTGCCCTTATCAACAACCGTTCAAATTGCGCTTTATAAATTTTTTCCACCGCCGTTTCAGTGGGCGGATTGTTCAAAAATATGTTCAAACTATCCACCAATTTTCTGCCTATACGCTCGCGCTGCATTTCGTAATTATAACAAATAACAGTATCCGCCGTCAATAAAATTTGATAACTTTTCTCTCTACCCACATAATGCACAATCAACGCGCTGTTGTTGAGCCAAGGGCGCAGCTCTTCCATTTTTACCCAACCCAAATCCGCCAACATTTTAGCAAACAGGGGATAATCTGCCGCTATTTGTTTTTGAACATCGGCTATTTGTTGGGTTATCAACGTAATTTGCTGACTTTGGGCAGCAGCTTGAACCATATTATTATCTTTTTGGGCTACTGACAAAGCGAATAAAGCATTTTCCAAACTTTTTTTACCCCCCAAATACAAATTAGCCAATTTTTTATCCACTTGAGCTATCTCCAACGCTTTTTCTTCATTTTGACGGTAACGACTTTGCCGCCCATTGCATTGTTGGGCGATTTGCCACAGCTCGTTGAGATAGATTGGGCTGGGATTTTTTTTATACAAACTTTGATAAATCAGCACCTTGCGGATAAGAAATTCTTCAACGGTATTGGATAAATAACTGCGTTGTTGTTCGTTTGAGGTGGTTTTGAGCGTCTGCATCAGCAAATTTTCCGATGCGGCGAGGGTGTTGAACAACGCTTTTTTATATTTTTCTTCCCCCCGCCGATGATAACAGGTATTATAGGCATAGGTTAAAGCCTGCAACACAAGCGTACATTCTTGCAGCGATACAATTCTTACCCCTGCTTGGCTCAAGTCTGGATATTCAGCCCAATTGTTGTTTCTGTGCGCTGGGCTAATACATTCTTGCCATATATTTTCTAATATCAACGTACCCGTATCCAAGCCCATTGTATCAAATACGTTATCCATTTGGGTATAAGCATAATTGAGGGAAACGCTTATATTCAACCCCGTACCCACCACATCAGGGCGGCGTTGGCGCAAATCCAATAGCGTGCGGTAGGTTTGCCTCGCTGCGGGATAATTAATCATCACATCTTTTTTTATCAAGGCGAAAAATTGCAAATACTCCGCGTAAGCTATCGTTTCTAATAAATTATTTTTTTGTATAAATCCCAAACATTCTTTAGCCGCCGCTTCAAATTTGACCGAATCTTCCAAAAAGCCAGCTATTATCATTTTTCTGTTGAGATAACCCGCTTCCAGCCGTTTGTATGGTTTAAAATACGGATTTTTTAGCAATTGTTTGACCTTGTTCAGTATTTTTTTTACCTCTGCCTCTTCTTCCAACATAAGCGAGATATTTAACCAACGCTCATAAATTACCCCTCTTAGCAAGTTGTTTGGATTTTTGAGCTTGTCGATATAAGCCACAGCCGACAAAAAAGTGCTGCGACGCTCTACATTTTGGGTAATTTCGGTCAAAACGTTTTGCTTTTGATAGTAGTAATAAGCCTTTAATTCCCAACAAAATTCTTCTTCTGGCACTTGGGCTATATACGCATCAGCTTTTTTTACCGCTATGGTAAGCGAGTCTTTTTGTTTGTAATAAAAAAAAACGTTCGCCTTTGCCAACCAACCCAAAGCTAAATTGTAAGCATCAGCCTTTTTATTTTGGGTGGTTTTGGTATAAATTAGATTAAATAAGTCAGCCGCCAAACCCGCTTTTTGCATATTTTGCAACGACAAGGCTTGCTGAAAATGGCTTTTTATAATCTGTATCGACCGTTCGGGGTTTGCTTTTGCCGCTATATCCTCATAAGCTTTGGCTGCTTGCTCGTATTGATAATTATAAAATAACAAATCGGCTGCTGCGGTGGCAGATTCTATCTGTAAGCTATCCAACCCTTGCGCTTGCGCGTAAAAGGGGTTGAAAATAAAGATAAAGTGGGCGATTAAAAATTGAACTGTGGATAAATACTTGCGCATAATAGATTATTTTAGGGATTGATAGCGCAAAGATATTATTTTTGTTAATTATAAAACGATTGGGTTAATTTTTTTTGCGACGAAAGTTGTTTTTATCCCATATTTATTTTTTGGGGTTATAAAAAGCCCGTTTAAGTGCCAAGCCCAAAATATAACATAAAATCAGGGTTTGTTGGCTCTTAACCTTAAAATATAGCATAAAATAAAAGTTTGTTGGCTCTTAACCTTAAAATATAGCATAAAATAAAAGTTTGTTGGCTGCCAAGCCCAAAATATAGCATAAAATGCCATTCTGTCAGTTCAAACTACTGTCGCAATCGTTACGGAGCTAATCCGTTGCAACGGATTGCTATCAAATTTAATTTTTTACCGTTCGGGTATAAAACATTGGTTTAAAATATGCCAAAATGTCAGTATGATATAAATAACTATTATCAAATAAAAAATAATGCAAACAATAAGCCCCCAACTGCTAATCAGCAATTGAGGGCGGATATAATAGAGAAAGGAATAAGCGATTAGGAAGTATGTTGGCGAAGCTCCGAAGGCTTAATCCCAAAAAAGCGGCGAAAAGCTATGCTAAAATAAGACGTATGGTCTATACCCACCAATTCAGCTATATCCATAATAGATAAAGAAGTGGTAGTAATAAGCGTATAAGCCTTTTTAAGCTTTTGTTGGTTGATTAATTGCGTAGCGGTCATATTAAAAAACAGCTGCAAGCGGCGATTGATGGTGCGGGTAGAAACTTTGAAATGAGCGGCTATATCTTCCACCCCAAAATCTTTTCGGTCTATATGGGTATAAATCCAAGCAAATATAAGCGCGGATTCTGACAAAGGGGCTGTATCTAAAGGGAGGTTGGGGTCTAACAGCTGATGTATAGAAAAATTATTTTTGGGGCTATCCAAAGCAAGCAATTCTAAACGGCTGCGGATTAAGCGGAAGGTTTGATTGAGGTAATTGAGCGAAGTTTTTTTCTGGGCTTTGATAGCCAACTTATAATAAGCGAAAGCTTGCTGCTCCTGTTGCGAGAGTTCATAACAGCGGGCTAAATGTTCATAATTGTTGCCTATGGAAAGCCAAAAATCAAATTTTTCGGCGATTTGATTGGATTGTTCAAAGCAAGCGATGGCTTGTTGATAATCTTGTTTATATTTGACCAAAGCCCGCCCTTTTATGGCATAAGTAAGCACGTTGCGCAACATAGGATAAGGACAATTTCGGCTAAGGCTAATAGAAGCATCAGCAGCTTGGATAGTTTGTTCATAGCGTTGGGTCAATTCGTATAAGCGAGCCTGCCAATGCAAGTGTTCTACCCTATCCAACAAAGCCGTCAAATCGGAGAAAAAGTACTCGGCTAACTTGAGATGCGCTTCGGCTTCTTTATAACGCTCCAAAACGATGAGCGAATAAGCTATATTATTCAGCAATTTGGTTTTGATGTCAAAGAAGAACGTATCCAGATATTCGTCGGTTGGGATTTGTTCTACCCGATTGAGGCAACGATAATAATAGTGAATGGCTTTGACCTGATAATTTTTATTTTCAAAAGCACTAGCTAAGAAAGAATATAAAGAGCCCAGCAAAAAATTATGTAACAGATGCCCTTTGATTTTGACCAAAGAAACAATCAATTCGTTGAGGATTTCCTGCATCGTATCCACTTGACCCTGCATTATAGCCAGCATCAACCTATCTGTGTGCAGAAAAGCTATGGCAGATTGGTCATTCAGTTGATAAGCTAATTTGAACGCTTCTTGTATATAATTTTGGCAAAGTTGAGGCTGGCAATCTAAAGTATAATAAACCAAACGCAGATAAGCCCTCAATTTTTGGTTTGGGTGTGTGGCTTGATATAAAATATGCTCAAGAGCCTCAAGATTTAACATAATGATTTTATTTTAGGAATTTATTTTTAAAAGCTGGCAAGAACTGGCTGGAGCATATTGACGACATAAGGCGGCAAGCAAAAAGCAGCTTGATGCACACTAGGGCTATAATAATTGAGCGTATGAGCGGCAGCAAACTGGGTAGCTTTATCCCAATCTAAGGATTGGCTGGGATTAAAGGCTTGTTTGCCAACGATATGAAAAGACCAAAGCCCGCTCGGATAAGTAGGGATAGGAGCTAAATAACAATGTGCATTATTTTCACCAAAAAGATTTTTGAAACAATGATGTAAGGCTATCAAAGCTTGAGCGTTGCAAGTGGGAGATTCTGACTGAAGTGCTAAAATTCCGTCGGGTTTCAAACAGTTGCGCACATTATTAAAAAAAGCGGTAGAGAATAAGCCTTCGGCAGGCCCTACTGGGTCGCTGCCATCAATAATAACGACATCAAAACTTTCGGGGGCAGCATTTTTGACAAACTCTATCCCATCGCCAATAACTAAATTGAGTTTGGGATTATCCAATTGGTGAGCAATTTGGGGCAAAAATTGGCGGCAAGCATCAACAACCACTTTATCAATTTCCACCATAATAATTTGTTCTACGCTATCGTGTCTAAGCAATTCGCGCACAGTACCGCCATCACCACCACCAATAACCAAAATCTTTTTGGGGCAATGATGCAACAACATAGCAGGGTGAGTAATCATTTCGTGATAAATAAACTCATCTTTTTCTGTGCACATAACCATAGTATCAATGGTTAGCATTTTACCAAAATTGTAGGTATCAAAGACTTGCACCAGCTGAAAAGGAGATTGTTGGCGAAACAGCAGCGAACGACATTGTGTAGACAAACCCATATTTTCTACCCTATCTTCAAACCAAAAAGACTCTTGTTTATCTTGTTTGGTAGCTGCATTAGGATTGGCCACAGTATTCAAAAAATCCAAATCGTGGGGTTTCATCAATTCAGTTTGTCCCCGATTAATTTCTAGGGCAGAACCGTTGGCAGCTTTAAAAGCAGTTTGCAAATAGCGATAAGCCACCCAAGGGCTGATAGTATGCCCACAGGTAAAAATATCCACAGCAGCATAACCATATTCTGGCCAGGTATGAATAGCCAAATGGCTTTCTTGCACCACCACCACCCCAGATACACCAAAGGGGGAAAAATGGTGAAAATTGCTGTTGATAATCGTAGCTTTGGCTAAGCGGGCGGCTTCTAGCATAGAGGCTTCAATCAAATTAGTATCATTAAGAATAGCTGCATCGCAGTCAAAAAACTCTACCAAAATATGGCGACCTAAAGAATTTGTCAATGTAAAAGATTGGTTTAATAAAATTAAAAATTGTTTATTCAAAAAAAATGGCTGCAAAGATATTTTTTGTTTCTAACAAAAGCAAAAATAAAACCCAAAAATAAGTGTTGGAAGGTTTTTTTTATAAAAAAACATAAGAAAATATACAATTTTTCAGTTTTTTCACGTTGTAAGGATATAAAAAGTAAATTTTGTGTTGTACCTAACATTTTTATCCTTAACTTTGCGCTTTACATTTTTCAGTTTCTACCTTTTATAAACAATATCAATTCATTTATCTAATTTTTAGAAAAAATTACTATTATAACTATGCGACAAACTTTTATGCTTTTTTGTTGCCTTATAGCCAGCAGTTGGGCTTGGGCGCAAGCAGGATACAAACCCGCCGTACCCTTTGAAGCGGGGCTTTTTGCAGGCACTTCAGCTTTTTTGGGTGATTTGGGTGGACAATCTGGTATAGGAAGACCTTTTTTACGCGATACGGATATGAAAGCCTTACGCGCTACAGGCGGCGTATTTTTTCGCTACAATATGGCTGCCAACTTCGCGCTTAGAGGAGATTTAAGCTATATAGGCTTACGCGGCGACGACAAATGGGCAGGCAAAGGCAGTTCTGGATTTTCTGCTACTGACGGCACACAAGGGGGCGGAGATGACGCTTGGTTTAGAAGTTATAGAAATTTAAGTTTCCGCTCACGCATATACGAACTAATGCTTGTGGGGGAAATTATACCTTATAATTTTGAGCTAGGTGGTGGTTATCAAGGCTACAGCGTTTTGTCCCCTTACGCTTTAATCGGGGTGGGAGTGTTCAATTTTCGCCCACAAGCTTTATACAATGGCACTTGGACAGATTTGCAACCACTTAGCACGGAAGGACAAGGTTTTGTACCGGGAAGAGTACCTTATAAACTCACCCAAATGTGTGTTCCTGTAGGGCTTGGGGTAAAATGGAGTTATAATGATGTTTGGACTTTAGGGTTGGAAGTCAATCACCGCATCACATTTACCGATTATATAGACGACGTATCCACCAATTACATAGACCCAAGCATATACAGCACCCGTTTTGACCCCAGTAGAGCAGCTATGGCAGCTGCGCTCGCTTCTCGTTCGATAGAACTAGACCCGGCTCTTGTCAATGGTTATGTTTCTGCACCCAACGAGCAACGCGGCGACCCAAAAGACAACGATTCTTATTATACCATTACGATTCGCGCAAGTTATTTTTTGCCAGAAGGCACTTTTGGCGGTGGCAAAAGATATGGTTGTCCAGTTTGGTAGGCTTAGTAGCATAAAAATTACTTTTTATAAATTTAAACCCAACCCGCTTTTGCTGGTTGGGTTTTTTTTGATGAAAAAAAATAAAAAAACGATTTGAAAATCTCTTCTCAAATCGTTTATAAAACCACTGTGTAGTTTTTTGACATTTACCCTTTTAACTAACCTTAGTTATAAATAACCTACAGCAAATATCGTGCCAAAGAGGTTAAAAAAAGGATAAAAATATAAAAAATAGCATTTATTCGGTCAAAACCAGATATTTATCCAAAATAACTTCTATAGCGGCAGTTTTTTGCTCGTGAAAAATAGGATTATGAAAATGATTGAGCTTATGTAAAAGTTTCCACAACTCATCAATTTCGCCCTCATTCAAATTGCCCAAGGCCAGTTTGCCTATACGCGCCATATTGGGGATTAAGCCCCAAAAAAAAGCTGCTCCTTTTTCGGTAATTTCTACCTTTTTAGCCCTTTTGTCGTTATCGTCTGGGCTAGAAAAAATCAAATCGTGCTTTTCCAACCGCTTAATGATTTCGATACCAGAAGAAAATTCCATTGTATTCCGATTGATTAAATCGTGTTTTTGCATAGCACCTTGAGTAGCCAAGACCGCCAAAAAACCAAAATCGTCAGGATTGCTAAGTGGGGTATTTTCAAAAAATTTTTTTAGATAGAATTTTAGATATTTATACATTAACACTATCATTTGGGTGATTTGGGCTGCGTCGCTACCTTGAGGCGGGCTGCTTTCGCTCTTAGAGTAATCAAAAAACTCCATTCCTTTGTTGGGAAGCGGATATTTTTTTTGTAGCCAAGCAGAGAAAAGAGACATATCTATAAGCTGATTTTTGTTGATATTATGTTCAATTTCAAACGCTTCCAACTCTGCTACCAGCAATTTAACGTTTTGATAAGGCATAAATTACGTTTTTGTTTAACTTTTTTGACAAAAAAAATGATAATCCTTAAACAATTATAAATTTATAATGTTTACATAGCAATAATAAATTTAAAACATTATTTTACTACAAAAACATAACAATATGCGTTTAGGTTATTTTCATTCATTGATTGTATTTTTATTTTTATTTGGTGCTGCGCACATAAAAGCGCAAAATGGGATTATCAAAGGGCGAATAATAGAGGCCAAGAACAATGCGCCTGTAGCTTTTGCCAATCTACTGATAGAAGGCACAGATTTTGGCACCAATACGGATGAAGAAGGATATTATGAAATCACGGGTTTGGAGCCTCGTTTGTATAATTTAACCGCTAGTTTTTTGGGGCTAAAAACCCAAACCAAAGTAGATATACAAGTTACCAATTCTAAGCCAGCGATTATAGATTTTGCGTTGGAAGAAGAAGCCAATACTATAGATGATATTGTGGTAAAAGCTGCACCTTTTTTCAAAACAGAAGAAAGCCCAGTCTCTCTACGCACTTTGGGCACTACAGAAATCCAGCGCAATCCTGGCGGCAACAGAGACGTAAGCCGAGTAGTTCGTATTTTGCCTGGGGTAACTTCCACCTCCAACAACCGCAACGATTTGCTCATACGGGGAGGCTCACCAAGCGAGAACCGTTTTTATTTGGACGACATAGAAGTTCCCAATATCAACCACTTTTCTACTCAAGGCGCATCTGGCGGAGCCAATGGTTTGTTGAATGTGGATGTTATACAAGATGTAGATTTTTACAGCGGAGCTTTTCCCGTCAATCGCGGCAATGCGTTGAGCTCTGTATTCAATTTCAAACAAAAGAATGGACGCGACGACCGTTTTGGATTTACACTCACCTCTGGCACTTCGGAAGTAGCCTTAGCGGTAGAAGGGCCTATTTCCAAGGATAAAAAAACCACTTTAATTTTATCAGCCCGCCAATCCTATCTACAATTATTATTTAAAGCTATAGGTTTGCCTTTTTTGCCGACCTACAACGATTCGCAGTTCAAATTGCGCCGCCGCCACAACGACAAGCACGAGTCTTATGTGGTATTTTTGGGCTCTTTGGATAATTTTAGATTAAATTTGGACGCCAACGAAACCGCACAGCAGCGTTTTTTGTTAAAAAATCTGCCCGTTTACAAACAATGGTCTTATGCTTTGGGCGCAGTGCATAAATTTTCGCAAAAAAAGGGCTATTGGACTTTTGTATTGAGCCGCAATATGTTGGACAATACTTTTTTTAAATATGAAGACAACGACGAAAGCAAAAATAAAATTATAGATTACGTTTCTCAAGAAAGTGAGAACAAGTTGCGGGTAGAAAACACCTCCCGTTATGGCTCTTGGCGGGTAAACTATGGTACAGGGTTGGAATATGTGCGTTATTTCAACCGCAGTCAAAATTTTGTGTTTGAGAATGGACAATTACAAACCGTTTCTGTTTCGTCAGAATTGCGTTTTGCGCGATATGGGGTTTTTGGTCAGGTCAGCAACAAGTTTTTTAAAGAAAGGCTTATTGTATCCGCTGGCGCTCGTTTGGATGGCGCTTCTTTTTCTAGCAATACAGCCAACCCATTCAGTCAATTTTCGCCCCGTGTATCTGCCGCTTTTGCTATAACCCCCCAATTATTTTTCAACAGTAATGTGGGTGTTTATTATCAACTGCCTGCTTATACAGCTTTGGGATTTAGACAAAACAACGTATTGGTCAATGAAACCGCGCTTAAATTCATCCGTTCTTCGCACGCAGTAGCTGGTTTTGAGTACTTGACCAAAACAAATATGAAATTAAGCATAGAAGGTTACTACAAACAATACGAAAACTATCCATTTATTGTCGGGCAAGGTATTTCTTTGGCTAACATAGGCAATGCATTCGGGGTGGTAGGCAATACTTTGCTGGACGCTCGCGGCACAGGAAGAACTTATGGATTGGAGGTGTTGGTACAACAGCGTTTTTATAAAAATTTCTACGGTATATTGGCTTATACATTGGGCAAATCTGAATTTAGCGACAACAACGGCAATTATATCCCCGCCTCTTGGGACTCTCGCCACATCGTCAATTTGGCTGTAGGCAAAGTATTTGACCTTATGAACAAAGATATTCGTGGGCGCAAAGATGCTGCCCGCAGCGCCAAAGGCAAAAATGTATCCAATCGCACTTTGATAAACCAAACATTAGAATTGGGTGCCAATTTCCGCGTACAAACTGGGCTACCTTATACCCCTTTTGATACTGTAGCGTCAGCTCTTACCAGCAACTGGGATAGAATTGGACAGGCTATTTTGGACTTCAACCAACTCAATACCTTGCGTACCCCGATGGCTTATTCTATAGATTTTCGGGTAGATTATAAATGGTTTTTTCCCAAGTGGAGTTTTAATCTATATTTAGATATACAAAACATACCCGGCGCTGTCACTGGCACCCCAAATTTTATTTTAGACCAAGGCGCAGACGGCAATCAAGCCCCCACTATTATCAACGCAGGACAACCAAACCAATCTTATCGCTTGCAAAGCGTACCTGCTGATAGACAAGCTATATTGCCGACCATAGGAATAATCGTTCAATACTAAATAAAAAATACAGCGGACAACCAATACCCTAACTAAGCCAGTTGGGGTATTTTTTTTATTTTTAGCCTACAAAATTATAACTTTATTATTTATAAACGGTAATTTTTTGATATTTTAACCCAACAATTTGCTAAAAAATTGAATATATTTTTTTTTGTTAAACCTTATTGATATGTTTAAATAGTTTTTATTAAACAAAGGCAAATATCAACCGCTCAAAAAAAATTAAATTATGGGTTATCATATCATTTTTTTTAGCATTTTTGCGCTTTATTATTGGCAGTTTTGGCATCAAGCAACCTTTAGCCTAAAAGCAGCGTATGAAAAGCCAGCCAACCTATTTTGTATAATCACTGTAGTTACGCTTCAGCTATTTTTTTGATAAAAATTAGACATTAGAGTTGTTTAGTAAGGAAATAAAGTTATCTTTGCTGCAAAAAAATCAATTAAAATGAGACGCGAAATAACAGAAAAAGATTTCAACGAAAGAATATTGCCCATTCTGGAGAACAAAACCAAGCAC
>JAAFIM010000006.1 GCA_013297745.1 Chitinophagales bacterium
ATGCAAATCCGCAGCGCAGCGGGAGTAGTTACTCGCCGCGTACAAATTGCTAAATAATTATAACTTTCAAAGTTTTATACAAAACGCTGCTGGCTTGTGCTGGTGGCGTTTTTTTGTTTTTAAGTATCAGGAATAATTTATTGGTGATTAAAAACTTACACCTTTGCAACGATATTTTTAATTTTTTTTTTATAAACCCCGTGTTTCACACGGGGCAATTGCCGTTCAACCCCTTCGGGGTTGGCAAATATGAACCCTGAAAGGGTTCAATAATGGCGGGGGCAATGAGCGAATAAAAGCAAGTTTTGTTAATCCCCAATAATTATTTTCAGACACTTATACTAAATTTAAAAAGTAAGTGTGTAACAGCAGCATAAATTATTTAAAATATTGGAGTTACGAGAGTATAGATTTTTTACAATAGCACGGGGTTTTATACCCCGTGCGGTAAATAAAAAAATCTTATTAGTGTTGGGTTTTACTTACTGGAGTTACGCTTGAGGCTTCATTTTAGTACAAAAAAAACTAAAAATTAAATAGGTTAGAAATTTTTTTTGACGGCTTACGCCTAAAAAATTTATCTTCCGTACTTTTTTGGTGGCAAAAAAGTACCAAAAAAGCCAACGCCAAAAAGGCGTTTTTGCTTGTATTTTCTACGAAAATAAGCGCAAAACCGTCGCTACAAGACGACGTTTTTTGCTACGCAAAAAAGCTACTGCCCTCGCTTTGCTCGGTTGGTCGTCTTTCCGCGACATACGCTGGTTTTGGCGTCGCACGACGAAAACTTAGCTTTTCAACTTGACTTTTATTACAAAATAGCTCAAGCGTAACTCCAGTTACTTATTAGTGTTGGGTTTTACACCCAACACACCAAAAATATATTTTATAAACTTTATTCTTGCGTTGGGTATAAAACCCAACGCTAATAAGATTTTTGCACCACGTGTATAAAACCCCACGCTCTCGCTTATTTTTATAATCATAGTGCTTAATAGCTCTTATTACACACTCACTTTTTAAATTCTGTATTATTAGAATTTAGCGGTAAAAAAAGCCCCCACTTGTTACGGTGAGGGCTTTTTTTGTTATAAATAGTTGAAAAATAACCAATTAAGGTTTTTCTGTGCTAGCTTTTTCAGGATTAACGGTAACGATAACCGCTTTTTTCAAATCAATGTATTGGTTGGCAGTTGCTTTAATATCTTCTCTTTTGAGATTATCTATCAACGTATTGTACTCGGTAATGGTTTTGAGGTCAGTTTTGCGGCGATAACGGCCTGTGATAGAAGCCATCCAAAAGCGATTAGATTCCAAATTGACTTCATTAGCGCGGCGTTGTTGTTCGCGGATTTTGTTGAAATTATCTTCGGTAGCGCCTTCTGTTTGTAGTTTTTTGACCTCATCTTTGACCGCTTGCACCAAATTATCCACATTATCAGGCGCGCATTGGAACATAATCAACACTTCACTAACCCCTTTGGGTTCGCTTTCAAAACCGCCACCTACATAAGGAGAATATACCCCGCCTTTGTCTTCGCGCAAGTTTTCGCGCACCATAATATCCAAAACTCTAACCATAGCATCCAATTTGTAGTCTTTTTCGCGAGACCAAGGTTCTTCCAAGTGGAAAGAAATCGCCACGTTGCTTTGTGGGGCTATACCTTTTTTGAAGCTATTGATAGCGCCTGTGGGTGTTTTCACCCCAACATCTTTACCATTTTCTACGCGGTTTTTGCTGGGCAAGCTACCAAGATATTTTTCAAACAAAGCAGGAGCAGTATTCATATCCAAATTGCCGACAAATATAAAAGTAAAATCGCTAAAATCGCTAAAACGTTCTTGATAGATTTGGAAAGCACGGTCTAAGCTAACCGCATCAAAATCTTTGGCTGTCATCAACAATTTGCGGCGCGGGTGGTTGCTGTTTTGGGCTTTAACCATTTCGTCGTAAAAATAGTACTGAGGATTAGTGGCCAAGTTGAGCATTTCTTCTTTGGAGTTGCTCAATAACAAGTCAAAAGCGTCTTTATCTTTGCGGGGAGCTGTAGCATACAAATGGGTAAGCTGTAGCATAGTGGTAAAATCTTCTACATTGGAGCTACCTTTAAAACCTTCATATAATTCATCAATATAAGGGCTAGCACCTACACTAAGTCCAGTGAGTTTTTTCTCCAAACCTATTTTATCAAAAGTACCCACACCAGATTCATCAATAATAGCAGCTGCCATAGAGGCGGTATAAAAATCTTTATCTGAATACAAAGAATGTCCTCCTGGGCTGTAGGCTTGCATCAAAATTTCATCGTTTTTGAACTTAGTAGGTTTTACCACCACTCGCACCCCATTGGAAAGGGTGTATTCAGTAATGTTTATGTTATTGTCGTTAATAACTTTGGTAGATTTGATTTGGCCAGCTTTGGGTTCTGTAGCCATAAGCGGCATATCCAAAAATTTATCTTTATAAGGTTCTGTTTGTAGGTTTTTCAATTTATCCAACACAAGACGAACTTCAGCTTCAGTGGGTACTTTGACTGTGGCTTTTTCGGGGGCGGTGATAATAACAGAGCGATTTTCGTCCGTGAGCCAAGATTTTGCCAATTGGTTGATTTCTTCCAACTTGATACCATCCAAAAATTCTTTGGTCAATTGATACTCTTTTTCTGTATTCATAGCAGGTCGGTTTTCCAAGAAATGGGATACATATTCCATAGAGATATTGCCTGAAGTGGTTTTGTCTCTCTCATTATAGCGTTTTTCAGCAGCTTTTTTGACAGCCAGTTTTTGACGCTCCAATTCAGATTCTATAAAACCGTGTTGCAAAACGCGCGCATGTTCAGTGATTAACATTTCTAAAGTAGCCAAAACGCCTGTTTCTTTGGCTGATGCACTAGCAAAATAAGCATCAACGCTGCGTACGAAATTGCCATAGCCACCATTGGCGCGCATAAAAGGGGCAGTTTTTTGTTGAGCCAATTCGCTAAAACGGGCAGACAACATATTTCCGTATAGTTCTTCCATTAGGCTGCGGCGATAATCAGCCAAGGTTTTGGTAGCGGTGGGTTTGTGTTTATAAATCAACTCTACATCTATAGAAGAGGCTTCTTTATCAGTGGCTATAGCTACAAAGGTTTCTTTGTGCATAGGCACATCATATATTTTTTTCTCGCGGGGAGCGGCGGGATTTTGGAGTTGAGAGAATTGAGTTTTAATTTTTTGCTCGATTTCATCCACATTTATATCACCTACTACAATCAAAGCCATCAAATTGGGGCGATACCAATCTTTATAAAATTGTCTGAAACGGTCGTAAGGTGCATTTCTTATCACTTCCATAGTGCCAATAGGCAAGCGGTCGGCATAGCGGGATTGATAAAAAAGTTTATTCCAGTATTTTTCTCTCAAACGCTCGCCTGCGCCCAAGCCTGTACGCCATTCAGACTCAATTACACCGCGTTCTTTGTCAATTTCTGTGTTTTCGAAAGCGATACCGCCAGCCCAATCCTGCATAACCAACAAAGATTTATCCACTAAACCTGCTTTATCTGTGGGCATTTGTAGCATATAAACCGTTTCGTCAAAGCTGGTGTAGGCGTTCAAATCCGCGCCAAAATTAACCCCTGTATTTTCCAAAAAGGCGATTAAGTCGTTTTTCTTAAAATTGGTCGTACCGTTGAAAGCCATGTGTTCTATAAAGTGAGCCAAACCGCGTTGGTCGTCGTCTTCTTGCATAGCACCAGCATTGACTGCCAAGCGCAATTCTACCCGTTTTTCGGGTTTGCCATTTTTCTGTATGTAGTAACGCATCCCGTTGGATAAAGTGCCTGTGCGTACATCAGGGTTGAGAGGCAATTCGGCATCCATACCTGAAGCTTGTTCTTTGATAGAACCGCCTTTGCCGCCACTAGAAATGCCTTTGATAGGTCGGGTTTTTGGTTCTGAAGTATCCGCCACTACCAAATCAGGATTGTTGTCGTTTGGCTTTTTGTCCGTTTGGGTGGTTGGGTTGGGTTGAGGGGTTGTTTTGCCATTGTCTGTAGTTTTGCTACTAGGGCGGCAACTAGCCAACAACAAGCCTCCGATGAATAAAGTACTTAAAAAATAATTAAATTTTTTCATATGAAAAGAAAAATTATAAAATGTTAGCAATAAAATCGTAATTTTGCGCCCGCAAATTTAGTCAATAAAATTTGTATCAATATCACTTTGCGCTTATTTTTAGACAATAGGCAAACAAAAGGCGATAAAAAATTTTTTTTGCTGAAATTTTGCCCCCAACGGTAACAAATTCCCCTTAATTATCATAGACTAACAAAGCAAGTGGAAAAAGAAAACGAAATTCTTTCAGCTATCAAATTGGGTAATCCCAAGTTGCTGGAACAACTCTATAATGAGTACCGCCGCCCTTTTTTACTTTGGGCGGTGCAAAACTATAAGTGTGATGATGACGCAGCTTTGGAAGTATACCAAAAAGCTTTTACTGTGCTGTACTTCAATGTGAAAAATGGCAAATTGCAGCAATTGACTAGCAGCCTCAAAACGTATATTTTTGCTATAGGCAAAAATTTATTTTATGAGCGTTTTCGAGACAAATCTTTGCAAGTCGTACATATTGATGAGGTTATGAACACCACAGCGGTACAAGACCAAATAGACAATTCTATTTTAGAACATTATCAAAATAATCATCAGCGCGAGTTTGTGCGTCAATTGTTAGACAAAATCGGCGACCCTTGCCGCAAAATCCTTTCCCTTATTTTTATAGATGGACTGGGACATAAAGAGGTGGTGGATGCTATGGGATATAGCGACGAAAGGGTGGTAAGAAAACGCAAATCATTGTGCCTCAAGACATTGCGTGAAATGTCGCTCCAACTAAAAAATCACGACTAAGCCCTACTATATTGTGCCTTAAAAATAAAAAATCAATATTTTAAACTATGAATGACTTCGCCAAAATGCAACTCATTGAGGCTTACCACTCCCAACAACTGGACGCAACACAGCAAAGCCAATTTGACGAGTTGTATCTCAATGATATAGAATTTGCCAAACAAGTGGAAGATTTTAAACCAATTTTCGAAGGATTTGAAATGTTGCATTTAGAAGCTTTTGAAAAACAAATACAGTCTTGGGAAATAGCGAATCAACTCAACCCACAAGTCAATCAACCCCAATTGGTAGCCCACAAAGGAGGGCTATGGCGAAAATTGATGGTTTATGTGGCAGCCGCAGCCATATTGATAGCAGCTCCTATCTTTTATTGGAACAGCCAATTAACCGAAAATGAACAGTTCGCTCATTTTTTCGACCCCAATACTATGGCGGTAATGATTCCCGCTGTTCGTGCTGGTGGATTAACTCCAGCCAAAGAATTAGAAAAAAAAGCTTTGGAAGCTTATGTACGCAAAGATTTCGCTGTAGCTTTGCCACTTTTGCAGGAGTACAGCAATGTGCATAAAGATAGTGTGCGAATAGTCAAAAGTATGAAACTTTATATTGGTATATCTCAACTTGGTTTGAATAAACCTGCTGAATCTATAGCGTCCTTAAAAGATTTCTTAAGTTTTAATGAAGAGACCATATCAGATTATCGCCAAGAAGCTGAATGGATGCTGGCTTTAGCCTATCATCGCAATGGGCAAAAGGATGAAGCGTTAGATTTATTGCAACAAATCGCTCAACAACCCAACAATGAATACAGCAGTAATGCTCAAAAAATGTATGGGATGTTGAACCAAAAATAAATAATATTGTTTATAGGTTTTCTTGAAAAAGGAAGCCTTTTTTTATTCTAAATTTACCTCTAAACTTATATGCAAACTGTATTACGCTGTTTCTTGCTATTGCTGGCTGCTTGCGGTCAAATAATGGCTTTAGCCCAAAAATCCAAACCAGCTGCTGTTATCCCCGAACAATTGGATAAAACCTTGCTTTGGAAAGTGTCAGGCAAAGGGATAAAAACTTCCTATATTTATGGCACTATTCATATGATTTCTCAAAAAGATTTTTTTATGAATCCAGCCACTCTCAAGGCGTTCGACAAAACCAAATCATTGATTACCGAAATTGATATGAGCAACCAACTCGCTATGGGGGTACAAATGCTTCGCCTTGCGCCTATGAAAAATGCCGAATTGAAAAATTTATTATCCGAAGCGGACTACAATACGGTTAAGAATTATTTTGAAAAAGAATCTTCTAACCCTGAACTCAAAATGATGCCTTTTTCTATGGTAGAAAACTGGAAACCTATGCTTTTGCAGTCATTTTTGTACACAGATATGATAGAAAAACCGGTCAAAGCTTATGAAATGGAATTTATTAGCTTAGCTCAAAAACGCAAAAAAATGCAATTTGGAGGATTAGAAACTATAGAAGACCAAATGAATGTGTTTGAAACCATTTCTTATGCTGACCAAGCCAAAGCACTTTTGGAAATGATACAACAGGTCAAAATGTCAGACAAAACGGCAGTTAATGAATTTGCTAAATTGGTGGCGTTGTACAAAAGTCAAGATATAGACGCTATGGTAGCTCTTTCCAAAGAATCTTTTGGGGAAATGGGGGATAAATCTGAAGACGCGCTATTGACCAATCGCAATAAAAATTGGATTCCCAAAATTGGCGAAATGGCGAAAAAAACGCCCTGCTTCTTTGCTGTCGGTGCGGCACATTTGGGGGGTGAAAATGGCATTATTCGCTTGTTGATGCGCGAAGGCTATAAGGTAGAGCCTATAAATAATCAAAACTAGAAAAATTATCTTTCCTTGCTCAAACCTTGGGCAAGGATTTTTTTTGCTCCAATATGAACTCAAGGTTAATTTTTTATCAAATTTTTACCAAATTTGAACGAATATGCTAAAAAATATAATCATTTTCGCATAAAAATAGCTAACTTTGCCCCGCATTTTTCACAATTTAATTTTTAAAAAAAATGATAGCAAATAACTACAAATTTATCAGCTTTTTAGTCGCTTGTATGTTTTGTTTTTTGGGCAGCGAGGTGTATTCGCAAGCCTATTCTTGGGCAAATTCGGCTGGAGGCAGCACAGGCCAAGATTATGGCTATAGCACAGCAGTAGATGCCAACGGCAATGTTGTTGTGGGCGGAGTGTTTCGCGGGACTGTAGACTTTGACCCTTCAGCGGCTGTGTTTAATTTGGTTAATACCACAACGGTTGATAACGGTTCTGTTACCAAGTACGATGCGAATGGTGCTTTTCTGTGGGCGTTTAAGATTGGTGCTACAGGTGTGGCGGATGCAGCGCAAGTGTATGGTGTAGCCACAGATGCTACTGGTAATGTGTATGTTACAGGTAGATTTAAAGGTACAGCAGATTTTAATCCAGATGCCATAATTACCAACAATTTGACTGCCGTAGGTTCTAGTTATGATATGTTTGTGGCTAAATATGATGCCAATGGTGCTTATATTTGGGCTTTTAATATGGGTGGGACTCAAGATGACGATTCGCGCGGCGTAGCTGTTGATAATAATGGAAATGTGTATTTGGTGGGTATGTTTCAAGGGAATATGGATTTTGACCCTTCAGCAGCTACATTTTCTTTAACTGTTACAGGCGGAGTTGGCTATGATATATCTATTTCCAAATATACGACTGCAGGAGCTTTTGTTTTCGCTCAAAGAATAGGCGGTACTAGTTCCGATAGAGGTTTTGGAATTGCCTTGGATGGGAATAACGATATTATCATCACGGGGCGTTCTGCTTCCACCAATTTAGATGCTGACCCTTCAGCAGCAGTGGCTACTTTTGTTACCAATGGCGTTGAAGATGCTTTTGTGGCTAAATATGATAATAATGGCGCGTATCAATGGGCTACTTTGATGGGCAGCACAGGCGTGGATGAGGGTTTAAACGTAGCAACAGACGCTGCCAATAACGTGTACGCAGTGGGTCGTTTTGCGATTTCTTTGGATGCTGACCCTTCCGCTAATGTGGTTGCCTTGGCTTCTGCTGGTGGTTTGGACGGTTATTTGATAAAATATAATAGCGCAGGCCAATACCAAGCAGGGTTTAGATTAGGCTCTACCAGCGGGGACGAAATACAAAGCGTTTTTGTTGATGCCAACAGCGTTTATATCACGGGTGGATTTAACGGTACGGTAGATTTTGACCCTTCTGTGTCTAATGTAGCGAGTTTGAACCCAGCCAACACCAGCAACGATATTTTTGTAGCAACTTATGATTTCAGCCTAAATTATTTGGCTGCTTTCAACGCAGGCGGTGCAAATAGTGATTTGGGTTATGATATTTTTGTACAAAATAATAATATCCACGTTTGTGGCGGTTTCCAAGCTACAGCGGATTTCAATCCCTCGCCAGCTACCAACAACTTGATAAGTAATGGGGTCAATGATATGTTTATTGCCAAATATACGCCTTGTACTCAACCAACCAGCCCAACAGCGGCAACAAGTGTTTCATTGATTTGTGGCAATAGTAGCGCAATTCTATCCGTAACTGCTGGCAGTTTGGGAAGTGCATCCAATTGGACTTGGTATGAAAACGCTTGTAGCGGTGCTAGCATAGGCACAGGCGCGACCTTAACCGTAAATCCTACCGTTACTACTACTTATTATGTACGCGCAGAAGGTGGTTGTGTAACTCCGTCTGCTTGTGCAATGTCTACCATAACCGTGAGTGCAGCCCCTACTTTGACGCTTAGTGCGGTCAATCTTACCTGTGCTGGTCAATCTAATGGACTTGTCAACGCGAGTGCTGCTGCTGGAGTAACGCCTTATACGTTTATTTGGTCAAATAATGCGACCAGTCAAAATATCACGGGTTTGGCGCAAGGTACTTATTCGACTACAGTTACTGATGCGCAAGGTTGTTCATCAACCGCTTCTGCTACTATCACAGAACCTGCAGCACTTTCTCTAAATTTGGTTGTGAATGACGTGGATTGCGGTGGCAATAACACAGGAGATGTGTCAAGTGTGGTTAATGGTGGCACTAGCCCATATAGTTATCTTTGGACTAACAATAGCACAACAGCTAATTTGAATGATATTGCTGCTGGAACTTATACGGTTACAGTTATAGATTTTAACGCTTGCACTATTTTAGCATCGGCTACAGTGGTAGAGCCTTCTATTTTGACAATAATGGTTAGCAATTCAAGCAATCCTACAGGTTGTGGTACAGCTACAGGTAGTATCAACACTATGGGTATGGGTGGCGCAGCGCCTTATAGCTTCAATATCAACGGCAATACTTTTACCTCTAATAGTAATTTTACTAATTTAGCTTCTGGTATTTATACAGTTGGTGTTTTAGATGATAATGGTTGTTTTTCTACCACTTCCATAACTTTGAGCGACCCAAGTGGTATATCGGTGAGCGTAAATGCAACCAATGTTAGTTGTTTTGCTGGTGATAACGGCGCAGCTATGGCCAATGTGACTGGAAACTCTGGAACTATAAATTATATGTGGTCAGATGGACAAATGTCTATGACAGCTACAGGCTTGATTGCGGATACTTATACAGTTACGGTTACAGATGCTAACAATTGCAGCGCTTTTGGTTCTGTTACTATTAGCGAACCTACTATATTAGCTATAACTACATCAGTAACTCCAGCTAATTCAGCCAATACAGCTAACGGAACAGCTACAGCCAATGTGTCGGGTGGTACAGCGCCTTATATATTTGCATGGGCTGATGGACAAACAGTAAATAATGCTACTGGTTTGTTGCCTGCTGTTTACATTGTTACTGTTACTGACGCTAATGGTTGTGAGTCAACAGCTCAAGTAACTGTGCCTATAAGTGTAAACGTTAGTTTATCTGCACAAAATACAGTATTAGCCTTCCCAAATCCAACCTCTGGTTTGTTATATTTGCAAAATGTGCCTAATAATAGCCAACTGGTAATAATCAATGCTTTGGGGCAAGTGATGTATCAAAGTCCAGCTACAAGCGCGCAAATGGAAATTTCGTTAGAAACTTTTGCTCCTGCTATTTATTATTTACAAATAGTTGAAAATCAACAAGTTAATACGATAGTAATTGTAAAAAAATAAATTATAAAACGGCTACTAAATTTGGTAGCCGTTTTTTTTTGCGCTTTTTTTATAGAAATTTTGTTTTTTGCAGAATAAAAAATAACTTTGCGGCTGCTTAATTATATTTTTATTATTAAAATTATAAATTTTCCCTTACAATGAGATATAATATAAATTTTTTAGGACTTTTAGCTGTCCTATTTTTTCCCCATTGGGGATATTCCCAAGTTTATACTTGGGCAAATGGCTTGTCAAGCAGCAGTGACCAAGAAATTTTATGCAGCACTTTAGACCCAACGGGTAATTTGATAGTGGCGGGTAAATTCGGAGGCACAGTAGATTTTGACCCAAGCGGTACCCAAGCTAATCGGGCAGCTTCGGGAAATGAGAATGCGTTTATAGCAAAATACAGTCCTGCAGGGGCTTTGATTTGGGCTGAGGTAATAAAAAACAATTCCAATAACAGCACGGGTAATAATAGCCGTATAAAAAGTGTTTTTACGACTCCTAATGGTGATATTTATGTGGCGGGCAGCTTTAACGGTACTATAGATTTTAATCCAGATAACAACAGCGCAAGAGAATCAAGCGATGGCACAAATAGTGTAAATGATGACTTTTTCATAGCTAGGTATAATTCCAACGGTACATATTCGCGCCATTTAAAACGTGGTGATACTGGAAATGATGAAGCTACTGGCATATTAGTGTACCAAGATAAAGTGTATGTCATAGGCACTTTTCAAACTATACCACAACTATTCAATCAAAATCAAGTAGATTTTGCGCCTGGCAGTGGTATTAACGTATTTGTAAGTTCCCGTAATAACTCTATTGACGGTTTTTTAGCCCGTTACGACCTTAATTTTAATTATGAAGCTGTGCAGGCTTTTGGTGGTGACGATGTCGAATATGTCCATTCTTTTGCTATTGACAATATGGGAGCGATATTGATAGCGGGACGTACTAATTCTGGGCAAATTATATTCCAAGGAGGAAATAACTCACAAGGCAATGGAGCTGCGGATGCCTTTTTAGTAAAGTATACGTTCTCTAGCCCTAGCTCTTCTAACCCTGCAATAAGCTACGCTTGGGGCTTCACGTTGGGTGGAGCTTCCAGAAAAGAGGCTTACAGTGTGGCTGTAGATGCCGCCAATAATGTATATTTGGGAGGGCGGTATAACCAAACTTTTGATGCGGATTTATCAGGAAATACCACTGATTTGCAAGGGAATGGAAGTTTCAATGCCTTTTTGATAAAATATAATGAATTAGGAACTTTTCAAGCAGCTACTTCTCTCTCTGATAACGCTGGAGTAGGGTATGAATCCATTCAAGATATTAAAATTACCAGCGACCGCTTATATTTTACTGGCGTATATGGTGGAACAGTTACACCTGCCAATGGTACTATTTCGCTTTTGCCACTTACAGCTGTGGGCAGTACAGATGTGCTTGTAGGCCGCTGTAATCATAATTTAGAATATGATTGGGTTTTTGGTATTGGTAGCCTTCAGGGGGACACGGCCACTTCTATTGTAGTATTGGGTACAGATTTTTACATATCTGGAATTTATCGCGACGATATGGATTGCAACCCAGCAAATGCTGTCAATTCTATCAATAATATGGGGGGAGATGATATGTTTTTTGCAAAATACAGTGTGTGCATACAACCTACTAATCCATCCATTGCTGACTCCGTTGTAACTGTATGTCAGGGCGAATCGGCAACTCTAATAAGAACAGGGGGCACATTGGGTAGCGCGACTAACTGGGCTTGGTTTGAAAATGGTTGTTCAGGAACTCAAATTGCTACTGGTGATGTATTAACGGTTAACAACGTTATTTCGCCCCAAACAACTTATTATGTCAAAGCTGTGGGAGGTTGTGCTACGTCTTCCAATTGCGCTACAGCTGAGATAAGAATGAACAATGCACCCACCGCTGTAATCAATGCTAGCGATATTGACGATGTTAGTTGTTTTGGTACTAACACAGGCCGTTTGCGGGTCACTGCACAAGGAGGAGCAGGCACTACTTACAGTTATTTATGGATTGCTCAAGGCAGCACTGATGCTTTTGCCAATTCATTAGTGGCAGGTACATATTCGGTAATAGTGACAGATACTAGGGGCTGCAAAGATACAGCCACAGCTACTGTGGCTGAACCTAATCCACTTAGCGCGACTATGACACAAAGGGACGTAACTTGTTTTGGGCGTAGAGATGGCGATTTGCGTGTTGTGCCAGTAGGTGGGACATCACCACATTCGTATGTTTGGTCAATAAGTCCCACTGAAACTACTGCCAGCATTGATACGCTAAGCGGTGGGAATTACCAGGTCACGATATCAGATGCAAATAATTGCGTTACCACAACTTTAGCCACTATAAATGAGCCTAATCTTTTATCTGCTGCTATCAATTTAGATACAAATTTAACCTTTAATCCATCCCTTTGTGGGGGGGCAGATGGGCAGCTGACAGTAGCGCCTTCTGGTGGTACTAGCCCTTATACTTTTACCATACCAGGACGGGTTAGCAATGTATCTAGCATAGATAGTTTAGCTGCAACGATATATAATATAACGGTAACTGATGCTAATAATTGCCAAAGTAGTTTATCCCACACATTGACCGAACCAAGTACGGTGAGTGTTAGCACCCAATCTGCTAATATCACTTGTTTTAGTGGAGCGCAGGGCGAATTATCTGCAATAGCATCGGGAGGTACGCCAAGTTATAATTATCTTTGGACAAATTTACAAAATGATACTGTATCTACTTCCAGTATGGCTACAGGTTTGCTAGCTGGTGTATATAGAGTGCGTGTTACTGACGGTTTGGAATGTAGTGTAGTGGAGCAAATAACATTATCACAACCTAGTGCTTTAAATGATTCAGTTTTGGTGACGAATGCTACTTGCGCCACTTGCAACGATGGTATTGTTGTGGTGATTTTGCAAGGTGGTACGCCTCCTTACACCTATCAATGGTCGGACGGAATTATAAGTAATTTTAGGTCTGCTGTATCACCTGGCAATTTCACTGTGATTGTGGCGGACTCTAGTGGCTGTAGAGATACTTTGAACATATCTGTAGGGGTTACTGTAGGCGTCCATCAGTTGGAGAGTGCTTCAATTCAAATTTATCCCAATCCAAACCGTGGATTGCTCTATGTCAAAAATTTACCTACCAAACGCCGCTTATCGTTAATTAATGCTTTGGGGCAAATTATCTGGTATGACGAAAATTCATACAGTGATATTCAAATAGATATGCAGTCCTTCGCAGCAGCTATGTATTGGCTGCGTGTGGAAACGGACACGGATGCTATCCAAATTCCGATTATTAAATCAAATGAATAATTGATTAGCAAATCTAGTTTAGGCTAGGTTTGCTTTTTTTATACCATTAAATAACCAAATTCCTTATTTTTTTAGTAAAATTTTAACAAATAATGGCTTTTTTGAAAAAAAAAATTAAAAATTAAAAAATAGTTGCTACAGTATAATAAAACGTTTCTATTTTTGGGGCTGAATTATAATGTTTATAAAATGTTGCTATTTTATTAAGATGAAAATACCCTTTCTAACCCTTATTGTTTTGTTGTGGGCGCAGTTTGCTCAAGCCCAAATACCCAAAGAAGAAATTCAAAACTCACGCGAAGAGTTGCCTCGCTATGGCAAATGGGAAAAATCTTTCGAGTTTAAGGAGGGCGAGCAGATTATTTTCTCGTTTGAAACCACTACGGGGCGCAAAATTAACCGCGTGAGGGTAATAGAGCCAGACGGTAGCGTGATGAATATGACAGCCCGCAAACAACGCGCTGTAGATAGAAGAAGAATTTATGTGTATAAACCTGGTATGTATACTTTTCAGTTTAGAAGCCGCAGCCCATTGCCCAATAGTTTTTTGATACGGGTAGAGCGCGTTTTCCGCACGATAGACAAAGATACTTTGGAGTTGGAGGATGTGGTGATTAGCTCTCGGATAGACTCATTGCCCAATAGCCAACTGGATACTGTTGTTATTCCCGATTTGGGGCTGCACGAATTTTATTTGACCCCACTTTTGGATATAGACAAACGCAGCGATTCTTGTGTGGTAGAAGAGCTTTTGGATACAGAATATCAATATGCCGCCTATTGGATAGGTATAGGCGAAGATGCCAAACAGCGTTATGACGAGATTAAAAACAATCCGCCCCCACTTTGGTCATTGTACCAAATCAACGAACCTGTGGTAGCTTATGGGCTAAAATTAACGGAAAAATTGCCGATGAGCAAAAACACTCTTTCCAAAGATGTGGTTTTCCGCTTTCGCTCGCCCGAAAAAAATGATATGGATTTGAAACAAACCGATAAACGCTCGCCTATGTATGGATTTATCCCCTTGGATAAAGCGGGTAAGTATAAAAAAATTAGGTTGTGTATCAAAAATTTCAACACTACAACGGGCGTGCCTGTTTATATCCGCATCGCTAAGTTTAAAATAGATAAAGACAACAAGCCCAAGTACATCGTCCGCGAACGCGTGCAAGAAATTTATATCAAACGGAGCTATCAGCAAATAGACCGCACAGAAGATTAAAATTTAAACACACTTATCTATAAGTTTTTTCTTTTTTCCTTTTTTTTAACACCAAATAATGAAAAAAATATATCTTTGCGCCCAATTCTGTTTTGTACTTTTTTGCTTAGTGTCTTGTGCTGGGCTCAACCAAACCGCGCGAAAAACGGGTAAAGTATTGTGTAAAGATGTGGGTGAAGAGGGAGTTGCTCTTATCAAATCGGGGAATGAAGCAGAGATAAAATTTACTAAAGATATAAACAAAGCGCATAAAGCACTCAATCAATTTGTGGTTTTTTTGAAAAAAATGGAAAAAGCAGACCCCCAAAAAGCGGTTAAAGCGAACGAAATTTTTATAAAAACCATCCGCGAAAATGGTTGCGATGAATTAGCCAACGTTTTATCCGAATAATACAGTATGAAAAAAATATATCTTTGCGCTCTATTGCTAACAGTCTTGGCTGCTTGCCAACCCAAAAAACTGAAGCAAAATGTTATCTTTCGACCCGATGCGTTGGAAACACAAAAGCATTTGATTGATATTAGCCGCGATACTTTGCTTGTGCTGAAAGGTGGAAGCCGTTTGAATATCAAAAAAGGTTGTATCAGCACCCCACAGGGCAATTTGGTGGGAATAGAGGTCAAAGAAGCGCTAACTTTGCCAGAAATGGCCAAAGCGGGCTTGCACACGCGCATAGGCACGCAAGCAGCGAGTTCGGCTGGAGTACTTTCGTTCAAATTTAGCACAGCCAACGCCAAATTAGTTTGTCCTTTGGAGGCGCAAATTCCCACCGACAAAATAGAGCCCAACGCCAAAGTTTATTCGGCAGAAGCCAAAGCGGGCGAAAATATAGAATGGATAAATCCCCAACCGCTAACGAATACAGGCCAAAATGAAGCCCAAAATAGCCAATTGCGGGGCAAAAATTTATACAATCAACTTTGCCAAAACTGCCATTTTATAGCGGATAAAGATGATTTTGCGCCTACAGGAGAAGGCAAACCTCAACCTAATTATTATAAGCAATCAAATCAACGCCCGCGCGCTATTTTGATACAAAGTCCAGCAGCTAGCGATACTATTGATGAAAATTCTTCAGTTAATAAAATTCGGGTGCGTTTGGCGCATATGTACAAGTACAGAACTGAAGAATGGCTTAAAAATTTCACCCAAAATAGCCAAAAAATGATAGCCGAAGGCGATGAAGCCGCTATCTGTGTGAGTACTTTGTACGGGAATGAAATGCCCAATTTTGAGCAATTAAGCGAAAAAGAAATAGCCGATATTTATAATTATATAGAGGCAGAAAGCGAGCGGCAGAAGTTGGAAATTCCTAAATATAACGCAGAGCGCTGCAAAGAAGAATGTAGCGAATGGTCGCAAAAAATGGCAGATTTGCAAACCCAAGCGGATAAATTATCCCAAATTGCTGACCTTGCCGATAAAGATGCCAAATTGGCGCAAAGCCAAGCCGATACAGCTGTGGCTAATATCAAGCAGATGATGACAGATATAGTTCTTACATATACAGATTCGTTTTCGCTTGGAATAACTTCGATACCTTTAGATACTATCGTTGAAATAATCGCACCCACAAGGCAGGTAAGCAGTTACTACACTTTTGAGATAAAACTTGAAAATTGGCTATACACGGCGGTTCTTTTAAATAGCTATTTGGATTGGAAAAACAGCCGCCCAGCCGTAACTGTAGTTGGGGATTATCAAAAGCGAGTAGAGGTGTTTTTGGTTGTGCCACAGAAAAAAATTATGCTACACGGCGGTTTGGCGGAACAACCCAACGTATTTTATTTCACGATGAGAGAATTTCTACTACCACACGACGAAACGGCTTGGGTTTATACTTTGGGCGAGGAAAAAGGCGCGTTTTATTGGGCAGCCCAACGTTTTGTTATTGGGGCAAGCAATTCAATCACGCTAACACCACGTTTGAGTTCAGCCCAAGAAATAGAACAAAATATAAAAGGCATCAGCCAAGAAATCAACCTAAACGTGCAAAGTTCGGGTAGGAGAGAAGCCCAACAAGCCGTACAAAAAGCAGAAAAACTACAACTAGAAGCGGATAAATTGGCTACGCAATTGCGCGAATTAGTGGCAGAAATCAACCAACTGACCAATTTTAAACCAGAAGTTTGCCAATGTCGTTGTGTAACCTACACTAATGCGAAAGGTGAAGTGAATGCGAAAGATACGACCAATGTAATAAAATAAAGCCCTACACGCTAAAACTAAATTAGCCCTAATACTAACCCATAATTTTTATCATATTACAAATATGAAAATTTACATTTTTTTACTAACTGCTTTTTTATTCGCACTCAAACAAAGCGAAACCCAAGCCCAACGCGTGCTGAAAAGGATGACGATAGGCAAAATGCGCGCCTTGAGTGGCGATGCGGGCGGCGCAGCTGGACAATTGGCCAAAGAAGAACTCCAAACCTATGAAGCTGGTACAAGGGCAAGTTTGCAACAATATAGAAGCGAATTTCCTGGACGTGCGAACAATATCTTAGGTATAAACGATAGCAGCGCACCTAAGTTGGAAGAGTTGATTGAAGACGAAAAAGCCAAAGTGTCAATAGAAGACAGACGAAACAAAACCCGTTTCCCTGAATTGATGCGCGAATGGTGGTATATGGATAGCGATGCAGCGCGACGCCTAAAAGCTGAAGCTGAACGCCTTCGCCGTTTGAAAGCCAATATCGATAGCAGCCAATACTTTGTACCCAAAAAAATAATTGTACAAGGCAAGCCCAAAGATATTGTTATCTATGGCAAACACATGAATTATGATGGTCCCAAAGCGTATAAATCGTATAATTATCAACGCCTAACTTATATTTCTTATCACTCTTATGATGTTGATGCCAATACAGGCAAAGCATTAAATCAAGATGTGGTGAATGCGTTTCAAAACTTAGACGATAAAGAAGGCTTTATCAATCACGTACGCAATCCCAAAGAGAATAAAAAAGCTTATGATGGTAGTTTTTGCAAAATACTACTTTCTATCAGTTTGCACGGTGAATACAACGCGGCTAAGTTTTTTGCCAATAATCTCAACGCCCAGCAAGCTGCTATTGATAGTATAGTGGGGGTAATATCGCGCACGGATGCAGATGGGGTGGAGTTGGATTTTTTGGATGTACCTTCTTTGTATAGAAAAGAATTTTTGAACTTTGTTAGAAAAATGTCAGGGGCTATTCGCGGGTTGGAAATTCACAACGACAGCGTCAATACCTATAAATATGTATTTATGAATGTGCCTGCTTATGATAATGATAATGTTTATGAATTGCGTTCGTTGATAAATGATGTAGATTATTTTTTGTTGGCGGGGCATACTTTTCACAAAAATCCCAAAGCAGACAACGGATTGGAAAAAGTACCTAATTCTAGCTTAAATTATAGCATAGCTGACCAAAGTTTTGATATTCGCGCTGTGTTGGAAAAAGCTATATCAGAAGTGGGCAAATACAATCGGGATATGTTGATTATGGTTGTGCCTTATTTTGGTACAATTTGGCGTTCTGAAACCGTCTCCAACGAACTAATAGACCCAGCCATATCTTATGATGAGATTATGTTCAATTATATACTCAACGACTCGTTGAAAAGGTATAGATACGAACCTTCCAATAATACTTATATTTGGCAGGACAAAGACACCAGCGGTCCAGTACCTATTATTACCACTATTTATTACGATGATACGATGAGTTTAATCAAAAAATTTGATTTTGTGCTCAAAAATCGCATTGGTGGGGTGGGGTTATATCCTTTGGGGGGGTCTGTAGTTTTGGGGCAGCATTTTTGGAAATTATTAGATATTCAATTTACTGAATTTAAGGCACCTGAGAATGATAAATTGGCTAAACTGAAACGTCAAGCTTCATTTTTTGAAGACAATTCGGTGTTTATATTGGGCGTGATATTGTATTGGGGAATTTTTATGACTATTGGATTTGTATGGTCTTTATTCAAAGCCCAAACTAGACAAGCTTTGTTTGACAGCAGTAGATTTAGAAGTATGTACATGATATTTTTTACCATTTTATTGATAATGCTTGGTAGTTATTATGGTGTATTTCAATATCACATTGTTTTGTTAATCACAGGGCTATTATTTGGTTCGATTGTGAGTTGGTCTTTGCTAAAAGCTTTGCACAAAGAACAAGAAGACCGTCCTTAATCCAAGCATTTTGGTATTGAAGTCTTTGACAAAATTTTTATAAAAAAGCCAGCAAATATGCATAAATAAGCAAAATTTGCGCTTATCCTAATCCCTTTTTAAAACCTGTGAGAAGATGTCCATAAGACAATTATTAAATAATCATTTATCCTTTTGGCTGGCGTTGTGTATGTGGCTGGGGTTTAGCAGTTTGATGGCACAAAATAGCCCAGATAGTTTGAATCCTGGACTGACAGGCGGCGGACGGGCGAGCCCAGAGGACGAAGAGCGCGTACGAAAAAAAATTAACCAATTTAGGCTAGAAATGGTCTTGAGACAATGGTGGAATTTGCCTACAGAACGCGAGAGCAAAAGACGAAATAAGGGTTTGTATGACCGCTACGATATTAACTTTTTGCCTATAGGGGGCGAATTGTTTATGCAACAGGCTGTGGATACCGCTTATCGCCAAAATCCAGATTTGCGTGTATTGCCAGACCAAAACATAGTGGCTATGGGTTGGCATCCTTATTGGTATAGTGAGGATACTTATTTGAGCTATAATTTTGGCTTGTTGTCGCATATCGCTTATTATTCTTACGAACTCAACCCATTCACGGGCGGCTATCAAAATTTTGAAGCTATCTATAACTTCAAATACAGCGATTTTATCCCTTCTGCTCATTTGGATACTTGTGCGGCTTTATTGTCTGTAAGTTGTAAGGCTGCTGATGCTTCTATATTTTTGACCGGGTTGCCCAATGCTCGCCAAAACTTAATAGATAGCTTAATTTCTATACTCAAAGTGTCGGGGGCTGATGGTATTGAACTTACGTTTGAAGAAGTACCACGCCGCCACGCCCGCGAATTTCACGCGTATATCAAAGACTTGTCTTATGAGTTGAGAGAAGAAAATAACAAGTGGATAATTATGATGAGTGTGCCAATTTATGACAGAGATAATGTTTATGATTTGGCTGAATTGCGCCCGTGGATTGATTATTTTATTATACAAGGTTACAATCATCACATTACACCTTTAGGGTTGGTAGAAGCCCCGACGACACCTTTGGTGGATAAAGACGCGCATTTGCGCGGTACGACTATAAATTACAGCAATCTATTGGATTTGGATTCTTTGGTACGCACCAGTTATGAGTTGCAATCGTTTACTTTGTCGCACAATGGAGAGTACCAACGCGAATTGTTTGACTCGCTAACCTACGTGCTCAATTTAATGCGTTTGCCTGTTACGATAAAGAGAAATACCTTAGAGCAAATTATTAGTTATTTGAAATCTCCTGAAGGGGTAATTGTCCGCAGTCAGCCTGATATTCGCCGTATGCTCAAACGTACAAGAGCAGTCGTACAAATTAGCACTTCATTTCCGCCTAAGCAAGAGGCTAGTTTTTTCTTGTTTAGACCTGAATATACAGCCATCAATATGTTGGAATTAGAGCAATTTACCCAAATTAAGGGGGTGCAGGCTAGTCCTTACATAATGAGGGATAGTTTCTCCCGCAAGCTAATCCATTCGACCAACCCCAACGGTATGGTGGATACCAACTATAACACGACGCAAGCTATTCGCGATTATATAGATGAAATTGGCGAAAATTATAAATCTGCCTTAGTGTTGGGCTTGCCTTATCACGGTGCTGTGTGGAATTTGCGTTCTGCCAAACCTGAATTTGAGGGTTATATACCTTATGCGCAAATACGCAAGTTGTTGGATTCGTTGAAAAATAACAGCATCAGCTTTGATAAGTATTATGGCACGATGATATTAACCTTATCTGATTCGTCTTTTGGAGCGGTTAGAAGGATTTATTTTGACAATTCGGCTACATTGGAGTTGAAAATAGAATCAGCCTTAGACCAAGGTATAGGCGGTATTAGCGTTTGGGCTTTGGGATATGATTACGGTTATCCAGATTTATGGAAACTATTTGAGCAAAGTTTTGCTATGCCTCGCGTATACAACGCAGAGAAAAATAAGTTTGAAAAGCCTGTTTTAGTAAAAAGTAATAAAGTAAGTTTTACGATACAATACCAACTTAAACGATTTAGCAGGGTGATATTTGCGACTTTCTTTTTGGTGGCTATTTTTATGATAATTGGATTTAATATCGTGTTGTTGGATTGGAAGGTGCGCGATGTGCTGTTTTATACGGGTGCGTTTAGGATTTTCTATCTCACATTATTCACGATGCTAATTTTATTGATAGGTTCATCTGCTGGTTTGTTTGTCCATCCTACAGTTACGTTTTTGGTCGGTACGCTTTTGGGCTTAACCTTGACTTGGATAGCTACTGTGTTGATACAGATGAGAAATGCGAGGCTGCCATAATATATTGGGGGCAATTTTTTTTCTAAAAAAATCTATTTTATTTGCTTATGGATAAAAATAAAAACTATTCACCCGAAACGCTAAACACAGAAAGTTTTGCATCGGGACAAAATTCGCAAAAGTTAAACAAAACTTTACCCCCCCCCCAACAATAACGGCATAACCGACGCACCAGACCCGCCGCCAGCTACTCCTTTCAAAGATTGGGTGCATAGAGGAGATAACAATACAGATAGTTTGGTGATGTACCAAGTTACCAATTCCCAACCTCTATATTATGCGCTGCGCAAAGTGGAGGGAAATGTTTGCACTTACTATTACTTTAAAGAAGAGCTAAAAGATGGGCAAACGACAGAGGAAAACCCCAATAGGGGAATAGAATTTTATAAGGCTTTCAAGGAAGCTATGAGCGGAAATTTAGAAAAATGGACAAAATGGGATAATGTAGATGCACCAAAGGAGGCAAAAATCGCTTTAATCCCAGCCGTTCAAAAAGGTTCTACGGCTACTTTTCAGGAATCCAATTTGGATATATTACCTCTTTCTAGCTGGCAACGCGTGGATATAACTCAAGCAACAGTAGAAAATTGGAAACGCTATCAGTACACGGTCAATGGTTTGTTAATAACCGAATTTGATAATGCTACTTTCTATTATCACGATAAAAAAAGCAAAGACCCAGCCAAAGCTTGGGTAGAATTTATACCCAAAAGGGGCGAAAGCAATATCGTTAATGACAATTTAGACACCAGCCAATTCCCTCAAACGCCAACCCGCTTATCAGACGAAGAAGTACGAGCCAATAGAGCAGCACACAATAATGAGATTGTGGAGTATATGGTTCATCTCTACCATAGCAACCTCAACAAATACAAAGACGAAATTCGCCACTATCAAGCCCAAAACCCAGAGTTTGCTAAAAGGATAAGCGGGGCAGTTTTGACCAGCTATCAAGACGAAGGGAAAAAAGTTATGCTCGTAACTGTAATAGCTGCGGCTTCACCGTTGATACTGTTTGCTGCGATAGAAGCTGGGGCTTATGTGGGTGCCAATTTGACAAGAGAAGGCGTGTATCAATTTGCCAAAGAACTATTAGTAGAAGAAGTCATTACTACACCCATTATCAACGGTATTGAAGCATTAACTGGATTACCTTTGTCCACATTTGCAGATATTAAAGATGCTAAAAATTTTATAAAAGACGCTTGGCGTAATTTAATCAATTCTAGTTTATTCAAAAAAACAATTGATGATAATTTTGAAGCGATAAAAACTGCAGCAGAAAAGCAACAAAAAAATGGTGGTAATGGCGGCGGTAGTGGAAATGGTAATGGTGGCGGAGATGACAATGGCAATGGAAACAACTCACAAGTATCAGGGAATACAGGCCAATTGTCAACTATTTTGCAGCAAAAATATTCGTTAATAGAAAATAATTTAAAAGGTAAAGGGCAAAATGAAGTATTCTATCAAAATTTGTTGAGCGAGCATAAGCTGAAAGTCCAACAAGACCCAAGCAAAAAAAGCCTTTATGAGCAAGAATTAGATGCAGAACTCACTTCAATCAACAACAGCATTTCTTTAAATGAGCCTTTAATGTTAAATAAAATGGGTAAAATTATACCCATAGATGCAAACATTAAAGATAACTTTAAAAAAGTTTCTCAAAACTTAAATGCTGCTGACCGAACGAATTTTGAAAAACTACTAGAAACGCATAATCCTAATGGTGTGCCTAATTTCTCTGCGCTAAATCAAGATTTGGATTTGTATAAATCTGCACAAGCCAACGCCAACTTAGCTAATGCTTCGCCTTATTCGGTAGGCGCAGATGGGAAAATTGCTTTTAAGGATACTAGTAAGCCACAACCTGCAAGAATGACTAATCCCGTGAATGTGGACGCAAGTTGTCTTTCACATTCCAATGTTGGGGAATTTCCTTTAGACCCTAAATACAAGGATAAAAGCCCTATTGATTTGAGGCAGTATAATAAAATGAGGAACGGTGGACACGGCCAAGATAATATAGCTTTTATGGACAACATAAACCAACAAGCCATTCAACAAAGCAAGCCTAAAATTTTTAATTACCAAGTAACACGCACCTATTCTAATGGGGTTAGGGTGGGTTTTATCTCAGAACATAGCAATAAAATAAAAAATGGAACGCGATTAGATGCAAACGGAAACCTTAAATTAGATGGACAATCTTGGTTTCCTGAATCTTGGACATCAATAGATATTAAAAACGCGGGTGATTATGTTATCAACAATTGCCACACTTGGGGTGTGGATTGGTTAGCTCATCCAGACGGACCGCCTCCTGTTTATGGCTGGTATAAAGGTGTAAAAGTGGGTGTAATGAAAACTAACGGCAAACCCGCAACAATATTTCCTGACGGCAACGAACAATAAACAACTATGGATATTATTCAACTTCGCACACAAGTAAAAATACTTTGCGATAAAATAGATGCTCTTGACCCATTAGATGAATTTACTTTATCTGATTTGTGGGATGAACTTACAGTTTTATTTGCACAAGACGAAAACGCAACGTTAACCTATTTTGAAGAATGTAACGATGAAGATGTTATACACAACTTAGGTTCTATAACTGATTACATTTCATTGATGTTGCAAAGTCAAAATTTTATAGATTTGATAAAAAAAATAGCTTACAAGTATGAACGCTTTTGGGGCAAATATGATTGGGTTGTAAATTCGGTAGAGCGTATGATTATGCCCAAAGAGTATCTTAATGCACTAAAAAGGTGTAAAACGCCTTCTGCTTGGGAAAAAAGAAACGTTTTGTTATTCAAACAAGATGATAAACTTAAAGCTAAAATCACCGCTCTCCGCGACCTTTCGCAGTCTCGCCATTTATTGATACGCGAAAAAATAGAACTTTCTTTTTTGGAAAAAATACAAGCCGCCGATAGTTTAGCAGCTTTGCAAAGTATTGAAAATGAACTAAATAATACGGCTACAGATGTAGAATTGATACAAAAACTACTGAAGTATGTGCGAGAGAAACAAGCGTTTTATTAGATATTCAAACTTTTTTTTATTTTTCATAACAATTCACAAAAACATTCATTCGCTATGGTCGTTACCTATGAAATGATTGAGCTCATCCTTGTGGATAATATAAAAAAGCTAGAATAAAATATGTCTTATTATTGTTATTCCAAAATTTTGGAAACGCAACAGCCCATACCTAACTTATTAGTGCCTGTACCTGCTGAAAATCAAGCCATGTTAGAGGCTTGGCTTAATCGTATTTCCAATCACGACAGCCACTGGAAAATTTTAAATTATGACCCTGTGCATGAGGTGTTTTGGCTTGAGGCAACCTTGCCATATGATGGCACATTGCCGTCTTACGCTTTACAGTTAGGTCATGCTGTTTATTATGCCTTAAAAGAAATGCAGGAGCAAAAAAGAACTAAATGGCAGTTTCCTTGTCTGCGTGTGGATAGAAAGCCCATAACAGAACAGCCACTTCCGCCTCAATATCTATATGAGTGGATAGAAATACATTTTCCTTTTTGGAGTGAAAGGATGAATATGCAGGCTTTTTTAGATGAATTTAATCAGTACTATTATAATTATGATGTGGATGGTCAAAATACTTTTCTGACTGTTTGCGGCTATCACGATATGGATACGGGCTATGGTGGTACTGAATTAGTTTGCGAAGTTGAGAATATGCGCCTGCCTATCTCTGCTGGTATTTTATTTGAAATGGGTGTGCAGTTAGCGCACGCAGATGCTACCAATTTTTGGAATTTGCCGCCAGCTTTGCCACAACCACAAGGATATAGTAATAACGCACAAGATATAAAAAGAGAGTTAAATGTTTACTTGTCTTTGCCTGAAAATTATTTTGAGCGCGATAAAAAAATCCTTTTTTTGAAAAAACTACTCATTCAACAAACAATTACAGATAAAATCGCCGCCCTCCGCGACCTTTCCCAGTCTCGCCATTTATTGATACGCGAAAAAATAGAACTTTCTTTTTTGGAAAAAATACAATCCGCCGATAGTTTAGCAGCTTTACAAAGTATTGAAAATGAACTAAATAATACGGCTACTGATGTAGATTTGATACAAAAACTATTGAAGTATGTGCGGGAGAAACAAGCGTTTTATTAGTAGCTTTCCCTGACGGCAACGAACAATAAAATTACCAAAAATGGATTATTCTTTGTTTTTGAAGTCAAATCAATACTTCTTAGTTCCATTATTTCAGTCTGAATATATGAAAAATATAAAGTATATTCAGCAACTACTAAATGATATTTCTATATTGCAATTGTCAGATGGAAAAGACTATATTTACGACGCTCTTGGTATTGTAGAGGATTTGGAAGGACGCCTTAACTATGAGTTTGATATTATAAATGAAGAAGAGCACGTAACTCCTTTTTTAGTAGAAGGAAGCGATACATGGAGTATTTTAATTTATAAAAATCAAGTTATAGTTAAACATGTTTACGACGATTTAATAACGACTTGTTTAACAACAGATTTAGTCAAAATTCTTAAAAAGTACTTATTTCTGCTGGAGAATAAGATATTTATTAAAAATGCTTTTTTTGATAAACTCCGCGCTAAACTTAACGCTATCCGCAACCTTTCCCAGTCTCGCCCTTTATTGATACGCGAACAAATAGAACTTTTTTTTTTAGAAAAAATACAAGCTGCCGATAGTTTAGCAGCTTTGCAAAGTATTGAAAATGAACTAAATAATACGGCTACAGATGTAGATTTGATACAAAAACTACTGAAGTCTATAGAGAACAAAAAAGTACTTTATTGAGACTAATACATTAAAAAATATTCACCTAAAACTATATTTTTACCATTTCTTTAAAAAAAACTAATCCAACCCGATGAAAGGTTTAGCCCGTGAATTTTTATGGTTTTTTATTACGCTAATTTTATCCTTGCCTTTGGCTGTGGTGTTTCTTTGGTTTATGGGTTTTACTCCTGAAACGATAAATCTAGAAGACAGAGAGCGTACATATATTTGGGGACTGTATATTTTGGGATATATAGTTTCTTTTATAGCGATTTATATTATGCGGTTTACAGCTATGGCTATCCGTACATTAACTAACCCTGAACCCCAACCTGAGGAGGAGGAAGCCTAATGATACACGAAGTAATGGGGGCTATACAGTCCGAACTCAATAAGTTTTTAAAGTCTAAACATAACCTTACAGAAGACAAAGTATTGTTGTCCAACCTTGTCAATATAGATGGTACGCTGGCTATCCAAGAAACAGATAAAGTCATTATGACCTTAGGCAATATAGAACAAGAGCGTTCCAAAAGTACTACGGGGAGTTATGAACAAACCGAAAAAGGTGGATTTATAAAAGTTAATGCGCCCGTCAATATCAATATAATGATTATGTTTTCGGCTTATTTTACTACAGAAAATTATATGGAGGGTTTGAAATTTATATCCTCTACTATAGCTTTTTTTCAGAGTAGAAATGGAGTGTTTGACCCACAAAATACCCCAGCGCTTAATAATGTAATCGACAAAGTGACAGCCGAATTGTTGCCTATGGAGTTTAGAGATATGAGCAATGTTTGGAGCGTTTTGGGTTCCAAATATCTGCCCTCTGTTTTGTATCGTCTAAAAACCTTACCTATACAGCACAAAATGAACACACCAGTTATCCCTTATATCAAAAACACTTAAATTTTTTAGCCAATGAGTGTATTCAAAAAACCTACTAATCCTCAGTTGATAAGTCTAGACCTAACATCAAGACACTTAGAACTTTGCGATGTGCATTGCCATCATGATTATTTTAAGGATAAAAACTGGGCAAATATAGAAATAGTCCCTAGCAACGATACCAGGGAAACCTTAAAAGGTATGCACTTGATTTTTCAAACCACCAAAAAAGGTTTTGTTTTGGGTTATAGAAGTGCGCCTGAAATACCACATTTTGCTAGGATGAATGAGGTCATTCAGCTTACTTTTTGGCTCAAAACCAATGATGCGGCTTTTATGAATTACTCAGAGTTGCCTTATGAAATGACCAGCGATATTTATTATTTTACCAACCGCACCGAAAAGAAAATGGAAACAGACCAGCGCAGTTTGGCTGTTTATAATGAGGTCACTAGTGAAGACAGAGTACCAATAAGCGGACATAGTTTTAAATTCCAATTTGCTGAAACCCTTACCAATGCTTATGTAATGGTAGAAAATGAGTTAGGTTTATTGGTTTTTGAAAAACAGTTTGGAGAAGACGAAGAGGCAGATTTTATATATATCAATTTGGCAGGCGAACCGCCTGGGCGATACCATCTTTACGTTGACCACATCCCTGAAATGAGTTTTTATTTGATGCCACCAGCTATGCCGCGCACTTTTGGGGTGATTGATTTGTATTTTGATAAAAGTGATGCGAGCAATTATTCACTTTTTGATATGAACGGTGATACTATCCGACAAACTTATCAGCTGAATGTTAAAAGTCGTGCCGTCAAATGGAAATACTTTATAGTTGAAAATGGAAACACTAGTCAGCACGTTGATTTTCAAGTATTTGATAGCCGCAGAAATAAAGGGGAAGATTTAGTTAGCTTTGATGAGCCAGAAGAAGTGATTATGGAAACAGGGGCAAAAGCTATACAGATTTCAACTACAGACGCCTTGCCATTTTCTGAAAGTCAAGACGAAAAATTTAAACTCCGCACCAAAAAAGGAAAGACAAAAGTAGATTGGATTACTGACCTGCCTTGCGCTTCTCCGAGAAATCCTTTTAAATCTAATCCAGACGATAAATACGAATTATACGCTGAATTGCTGGTTTATCTGTAATATCCTCTATTTTTAGGGTTTTTTTCCCAAAATGGGAACATCAAAAAGCGTGCCAAACATCATACAAAAAAAATATATTTTTTTTTTTTGAAAATTTTAGCAAAAAAGTTTGGAGGCTATAAAAAAGTTCGTACCTTTGCATTATCAATTTTTATAGTTGATACCACAAAATAAAAACAACAAATTATTTAAAATTAAACAAATTAAATTATGTCAAAACAGTATGCAACCCCGGGCGTCTACATTGAAGAGAAAAACGCGTTCTCCAATTCAGTCGTAGCAGTCGGTACAGCTATACCTGCATTCATCGGGTATACTGAAAAAGCACAAGCTGGCAAACGCAGCCTAACTAATCAACCACTTCGTATCACTTCTTTAGTTGAGTATTTCAGCTTCTTCGGTGGTGCACCCAAAACTACTTTCACAGTAGGTGCGGATGGTGGCTTGGTAGCTGACGCATCTAGCAACTATTTAATGTTCCGCAGCTTGCAGTTATTTTATGCTAACGGCGGCGGCACTGCATACATCGTATCTGTAGGTTCATACGGTAAAGGTGTAAGCGCTGATGACCTAGTAGGTCTTAAAAACGGTGGTGGACTTCAAGCTCTTTTGAAAGAAACTGAACCAACTCTATTGGTTGCTCCTGATGCAGTTCTTTTAGGTGCTGGTGACTGTGCTACAGTTCAACAAGCAATGTTGAAACACTGCGGTGCTGATACTCGCAGCCGTTTTGCAATCCTTGACGTTCACAACGGTCACGAACGTCGTAGCCTTCTTCCAGATGATGTTGTTACTGCTGCTCGCGGTGCTTATGGCAACAACTTCTTGGATTTCGGTGCTGCTTACTACCCATGGTTGAAAGCTACTGTTGTTTCTGCTGATGAATTGGATTATACCAATGTAAGCAACAAAGACGGTTTGATAGCTCTTTTGACTGCTGAAGTTGAAGCTAACGCCAAAGCTGGTTATGTAAAAGAAGCTAAAGCTGAATTAATTAAAGCAGAAATTGCTAAAATTGGTGATGCTGATGCTGATGTTACAACTGTTTCTAATGTATTGAAATCAGTTAGCCCAAGCTACAACGACCTTATCGCTACAATGCGCGAAACTTTGAATGTATTGCCTCCATCTGGTGCAATCGCTGGTATCTACTCATTGGTAGATGGTTCAGTAGGTGTATTCAAAGCTCCTGCAAACGTTAGCGTTTCTTCTGTTACTGCTCCTACAGTAAATCTTACTTCTGCTGAGCAAGAAGACCTTAACCTTCCTTTGAGCGGTAAAGCTGTTAATGCTATCCGTCCATTCGTAGGCAAAGGTACTTTGGTATGGGGTGCTCGTACTCTTGATGGCAACAGCCAAGACTGGAGATACATCAACGTACGCCGTACTATGATTATGCTTGAGCAATCAATCAAATTCGCTGCTGAGCCTTTCGTATTCCGTCCTAACGACTCAAACACTTGGGTTGCAATCCGTGGTATGATTAGTTCATTCTTGCGTTCTCAATGGCAAGCTGGTGCTTTAGTTGGTGGTTCTGAAGAAGAAGCCTTCCAAGTAGAGTGCGGATTAGGTACTACTATGACTCCTAATGATATCCTTGATGGTTACATGAAAGTGTCTGTTAAAGTTGCTATCTCTCGTCCAGCTGAGTTCATCGTTATCACATTCCAACAAAAAATGCCTGGTGGCAACTAGTAGTTGATTAGTTTCGATAGCGTAAAAATCCAAAAACATTCAGGGAAAAGTAACTAGTCCGTTATTACCCTAAACATCCATCTCATCCCTTTAAATATTCATAATCATGGCTCTTGATTCATATAAACCGCTAGAAAGCACCAACTTTAATAATAGCTGGCCCTTAGCAAAATTCTATTTTAGAGTGCAAATCGAGCAAGCACCTGAAATTGGTTTCCAAGCAGTTGAAGGACTTGAAAGCGAAATTTCCGTAATGGAATACCGCCCAGGCAATCAACAAGCGTTCTACAAAACTAAACGCCCAGGTATGATGTCTTATAGCAACGTAACTTTGAAAAAAGGTATGTTCCAATCTCACGCAGACCTTTACACTTGGTACAAACTTATCGCTCAAGATCACAACTACCGCCCACAAGCAAGAAAAATTACAATTGAACTTTTGGATGAAACCAATGCAACTGTAATCACTTGGTTCTTGGCTGACTGTATCGTTACTAAATTCACTCCTACTGGTTTGGATGCAGAAGCTGATTCAGAAGTGGCTATCGAGGAGCTTGAAATTGCTACTTCTTACTGGGAAATGCAATTCGCTTAGTGCTTATCTCGGCATAATACACAAAAACCTAACAAGCATAAAAAACTTGTTAGGTTTTTTTTTTAAAAAATTATTTTTTGTAAAAAAAATGTTGTATATTTGCTGCGAGTTCTGAGCGAAAAAATTCGTTAAACCCCTTTAATTTCTTTTTATATGGCATTAGATTCTTACAAACCACTGGCAGCCACTAATACCAAAACGAGTTGGCCATTGGCAAAATTTTATTTTTCTGTTAATCTGGGTTCTGGTGTAGAGATGGGCTTTCAAGCAATGGAAGGATTGTCTGCTACAGTGGAGCCTTACGAATTTAGAGAAGGCAATGCACCTTATTTTCATAAGGAAAAACGCCCTGGTTTGGTGTCTTATGATGCTGTCACTCTTAAAAAAGGGATGTTTGTGAGTGATGAGGCTCTTTATAAATGGTTTGATAGTGTTCGTGATGGTAACTGGAGTATGCGGGATGTTACTGTCAAATTAAAAGACGAATCTGGCTCTGATGTCTTTACATGGAAGTTGATAGGTGCCTTTCCTACTAAGTTTACTCCTACTTCTCTTGATGCGAATGATGCAGATGAAGTCGCAATTGAAGAATTAGAGCTTACCTGTCAAAGTTGGGAGGCATCCGTTGGTGGGGGGGGCGCATTTGCGGCTTTCGCAGGTTCATTGCAAGGCGCTCTTGGTTCTGTTTTAGGGGGGGCTGTTTCTAGTGGATTGTCAGCTACTCTTGGCATTTAACTTATAAATCTATTAAAATCTATGTTTTTTAATTTAGCATCAGCTATGCAATGGATTAGTTCTGATCCCATCCCTAATTTTTACTTTATGGTTGGCGTTGGCACTATGCCTTTGGCAGTAGTTACAGGTCTATTTATGCCTGGATACACTGAAGTACAGGGTTTAACTATAGAAATAGGTACAGAGGCTACTAATGAAGTTGGTACCGCTACTGCTGTACATTTCCCTAAAGGGATAAAAAATGAATCTTTAATACTGAAACGATATGTGCGAGCTTCTTTTATTGATCCTATGGGTGACTGGTGTCAAGAAACATTTGCCTCAGCAAAAACTTGGTCAAAAGGCATAAAACTAAAAGAACTATACATTACAGTAAATCATCCTAGCACAAAAGCTCCTATATGTGTGTTTCAAATCTCAAAGGCTTATCCCATTAAGTTGGAGGTTGATTCTTTAAATTCAACGGCCAATGATGCACTCCAAGAAACTATAGAGCTTAAATACAGAGATATCAAACGCATTCTCTAACCTTTTTAAAATATTTTACAATGCCTGTAACTATTAATGAGGTGGAAATTAATACCACTGTAGCTGACACTTCTAATGCCAATCAAGAAGGGGGCAAAGATGCTAAAAAAGGTGGTGGAATGAGCCCAGAAGAAATGGATAATATAATTTCTGCTTGTATGTTGAAAGTTCGCCAACTATTAGACGATTTAAAAGAGCGATAGTGCTTTTTTAACACCCATTTTTTAAATTTAATAAAAAATTTATGGCTGATTCACCCGTAAAGAGTATGACAGGCGGTGTCCTGTCTGTGCTTCTCCTTGTGGACGGCGCAGAAATTCCCAAAAAACATATGGTTCTGTCAGTTGATATAACCTATGAAATCAATAAAATACCCACAGCAAAAATAGCTCTGCAAGATGGTGATTCAACTAAACCTAGCTATCCAAATAGCGAAGAAGGTATTTTTGAACCTGGTAAGTCTGTAGAATTAAAAGTAGGTTATGAGCCTGGTAAGGAAAAATCTATTTTCAAGGGTATTATTATGGAATTAGGGGTTAAGCTTACCACTTACAGCGGTGGGGCATTAGAACTGCGCTGTAAAGATAAAGCTGTTGCGCTGACCGTTGGTCGCAAAAATAAAATTTTTCTAAAGAAAAAAGATTCCGAGATAATTTCTGCTATAGCTAGCGAAGGTGGTGCCTCAGCTGATGTAACTGCTACAAGCCTACAACATAAAAAACTTGTGAGGCACTCTTGCACAGACTGGGATTTTATACTGGCTCGTGCTGATGCCAATGGCTTGTTGGTTACTGTCAAGGATGGAAAACTCACTGTCAAAAAACCAGCCTACACACCTTGTGGGGTTAAAGTTTCTTATGGCAATGACTTGGTAGAGATGAATGTCCATGTAGATTCTACTTACCAAATGCAAGAGGTGAAATCACATAGTTGGAATCATACCACTCAAAAACTAGATAAAGGTACTGGCTCAAAACCGACCACTAACAAAGAAGGCGATTTGGATACGGGTAAACTTTCAGGGGTTATTAAACCAAAAGAGTTGTTACAATCTCCAGCTGCACTAACCGCTGATGCGCTCAAGCCTTGGGCTGATGCTGTTTGGCAACGTCGTGCTTTATCCCGTATTCGTGGTTCGGTGCGCTTTTATGGCAGCGAAAAGCCTGAAATTGGTAAAACTATAGAGTTGTTTGGTATGGGAAAACGCATCACAGGGGATGGATATATCACTCGTGTACGCCATACTATAGAAAATGCTAAATGGTTGACTGAAACTGAATTGGGGATTCCCCCTCGTACACACTTGGAAGACAATCCCAATGCGCAGCCTTTGCCCGCTGGAGGTTTATTGCCCGGTATTCACGGACTTCAAATTGGGGTAGTGAAAAAAATCGACTCTGACCCAGATGGCGAATTTCGTGTCCAAGTCAATATTCCTGTGATTGATGAAATGGCAGGAGAAGGTATTTGGGTAAGAATGGCGCATTATTATGCTACCAAAAATGCAGGTTTTGTATTTTATCCCGAATTGAATGACGAAGTAGTCATTGGATTTTTGGACAACGACCCTACACATGGGGTTATTTTGGGTTCTTTGTATAGCAGCAGCAAACATAAAATTGCTTCTGCTCATACTCCTGATAATAAAAACACTTTCAAAGCTATTTCTACCACTGAAGGTAAAATGAAGATAGAGTTTGAAGATGTCAAAAAAATTATCACGATTATTACCCCCAAAAAGCATAAAATCGTAATGGACGATGACAAAGATTCTATTACCATAGAAGACCCTATCAACAAAAATAAAATGGTTTTTGATAGCAAAGGTATTCTTCTTGATGCTGTAAAAGATATTACCATCAATACAAAAGCGAATTTTAAGCTAACTGCCACAGCTAATATCGAAACTAAATCAACTGCAAGTACCAAAATGCAGGCAACCGCCCAAATGCAACTACAGGGTACAGCTGGTATTGAGTTGAAATCACCAGCTACCGCCACTTTAGAAGGTTCTGCTATGACTACTGTCAAAGGTGGTGTAGTTATGATTAACTAATTTTTTTTAATTAACCCCCAATAAATTCACTTTTCTATTATGGGAATGCCAGCTGCTCGTCTTACTGATATGCACGTTTGTCCTATGGTTAATCCTGGTCCTGTGCCACACGTGGGCGGACCTATATCAGGACCTTGTGCGCCTACCGTACTGATTTGTAAATTGCCTGCAGCGAGAATTAGCGATATGCTTGTTTGTGTGGGTCCTCCTGATACTATAGCCAAAGGCTCTGGCACAGTACTGATTTGTAAATTGCCAGCGGCTCGTTTGGGCGATAGTTGTGCGCATGGCGGAGCTATAGTAGCTGGTGCGCCTACTGTGCTTATTGGGGGCTAATTTTTTTCTTAAAACAATTAAATTATTAAATTTCTTATGGCAGAAAATCACAAATCCTTTTTAGGTACGGGTTGGGCGTTCCCTCCTCAATTCCTAGATAGCTTGGGTGGGGTCAAAATGTCTAGTGACGAAGAAGATATTCGCGAGTCCATATATATATTATTGACCACTACACCTGGTGAGCGGGTGATGAATCCTGCTTATGGCTGCGATTTACATAGCCAGGTATTCCAAAATATTAATCCTAATACCTTAACAATAATAGAGGATATGATTTCTACAGCTATTTTACTGTTTGAGCCTCGAGTGCGGGTAGAAGCTATCAATATAGATACTTCTATGCAAATCGAAGGGCGATTAAACATTGAACTTATCTATGAAATCAAAGGGGTTAACTCACGCAAAAACTTAGTTTATCCATTTTACTTGGCTGAAGCTAATGATATGTAATCTTTATTTTTCAAAAAAACTTCCAAATTCAAAACAATTAAATGAAAATTAAAGAAAAATCCCAAGTCGCTCGTTGGAGTGGCGCAACTCAAAGCGATAGATTACTTCGCGCTTTGTTGCCCACTTTTGTGAAAGTAGACGAACGCAATACCAGCGATATGCTGGCTATAGCCGCCGAATACTCCAAATTGATAAGCTACTATGGACCAGACAATAGTAAATTGGATAACTATGATTGGTCTAAGTTTTTTACCAACGATATAAGCGTTTTTATTTCTTCTATTATTACCACTAATCTGCGCGAAATTGAACGTCATCATATCAATTTATTGCATAGCTTAGAAAATGCACCCCGCACAGACGAAAAATTAGAAGCATTGGAAGGTTTGGTAAGCCAACAGATGAATATGTATAAACGCATCAATGATTGGTATGTTCATACATTACAAATGACCCGCCTCAATCCAACCGATTCTACTGATTTGGAAAATGAGTTGGAAAATGCTATCCAGCAGCAATTGAGTAAAAATATGCACTTGTTGTTGGATTATCGCAAAGACCTTAATTTTTCTGATAGGGGCGAATTTCCGCAAGATGCTCTTGAAGATGTATTCCATAGTATTTGGTTCAAAAACCCTCTAACTTTATTGGATACACCCCAAACTTCGCCTGAAGCAATAGCTAAATTGCGTACTGACGAAAAAATTCGCGCTTACACCAAACAACTTCGCATTCAATTTCGCACTGCTTACAGCGTAACTGCTTATATTGTACAAAATTCGCCTAAGTTTTTGTATAAAACATTACACGAAAAAGATGACCACAGACCTGATATGTCTTTGTTTATTGCTTTTGTGGAATTATACAAACATGCTCAAGACCAATTAAATACAATCACTGAAAAACACTTAGATTTTTATTACTATGATGTTTTGAAGCTAAAAGAACGCAGTTATACGCCTGACCAAGTCAATGTGTTTTTTCAGATAGCTGAGCATATCGATAGCCATGTTATCCCTCGCGGGACTTTGTTGTCTGCTGGCACAAATGAAAACAACGAAGAGGTTTTTTATGCTACTGATAATGATATAGAAATCAATAAAGCTAAAATTGAAGAACTCAAAACAGTTTTTGTTAGCAAAAACCCCAAAGTCGGTATCGGTAGTTCTTATCGCTTGATTTCTAATATCTACGCGGCTCCTGTTGCTAATTCCAAAGATGGCTTGGGCGAACGTTTTATCAACGATTTTGAAAATTGGCCTACTTTTGGCGAAGAATTGTTGGATAAAATCGAAACTGAGCGTCAAATGACCTTTGGCGATGTTGGTTTTGCGCTTTCTGCGCCCGTTTTGCACATGGAAGAAGGGCATAGAATAGCTTCTCTCAAGCTAGAGTTTGACAAAACTTCTATGTATACCCTCAATTTATTGGTTAAAGATATATCCAAAAATAGAGAAATTAGCAGAGAAGATGCTTTTTCCCGCGTTTTCCGCAACAGTCTTCGCGCTCATGTGACCACACTCAAAGGTTGGACAGCAGCTACTTCTTGCGAGGTGTTGCCACCCAGCAATTGGGAAATTCCCGAAATTACGATTATCGTAACCTTTGCTGCTGCCGCTCCTTCTATCGTCAATTATGATGTAGAATTACACGGACATGGTTATGAATGTACTGCTCCTGTATTGCGCATTTTGCATCAAAATATCAACGCGGCTTTCTCTTATTCTTTTTTCAAAGAGTTGATTTTGCAGAAATGCACTATTGATGTGACCGCCAAAGGGTTGCGCAATTTGTCCCTTTCTTCTGATTTTGGACCGCTTGATTCTAGCTTGCCTTTCCAGCCTTTTGGACCTATTCCTCGTTTAGGTTCTTATATGCTTATCGGCAAAGCAGAAATGTTCAAAAAAGAATTGACAGACTTAAACGTCAATATCGAGTGGCACATTATTCCTGATAGCAACAAAGGTTTTAGAGGACACTATAGAGAGTATAATTTGGGTTTGAATAATGATAGCTTTAAAGTACAAATTAGTGCTTTATCTGACGGTATATTTTATCCCAAAAAGGATGATTTGCCTGTAGAGTTTTCATTATTTGAAGATGATAAACACTATCCAACCCAAACTAGCCGTACTACGACTTGGTCTAATATAGATATTAAATCTTTTAATCTACAACCAGACCCAGAATTGGTACTTCCCGATGCTTTCAATAATGAGGTAAGAACAGGTTATTTCAAGGTGGAATTATCTTCGCCTAAAGTAGCATTTGCGCATGACCAGTACCCCAACATTTACACCCACGTTATTACCAATAACAGCAATCTAAAAAAGAAAGAGGATTTGGCTATACCCAATCAGCCTTTTACTCCTATGGTCAAAACGATTACTATTGATTATTCAGCTACAGCACAAGTCAATATCGTTTCTATTGGCACAGTCAATAAAGGCGAGTTGGTGGACGAGCAATTGTATCATATTCATCCTTATGGGGTGATTCGTACTTTCCATAAAGGTAAAAGTTCAAACCGTTATTTGGTGCCTTCTTACAACGAAGATGCTTATTTATATTTAGGTTTGCGCGATTTAACCCCACCTTGTCCTTTATCGCTTTATTTCGAATTGCGCGACAATCCCAACAATTTAGATTTGTTTGAAACAAGCGGCTCAAAACCTGAAATCGTTTGGTCTTACTTAGTCAATGATGAATGGAAAGACTTTTCTCAAACCCAAATTTTGACCGATACCACCAATTCGTTTAATAATTCTGGTATTATCTCGATGGATATTCCTCGTGATTTGACCAAGAAAAATCATATTTTAAACGGAGAGTTGCATTGGATAAGAGTTAGTGTAAAAGGTGATGCAGCCAAATTGCCGCGTACGCTCAAAGTTGCTTCTCAAGCGGTCTCGGCTACTTGGCACAACTACAACGAAAGCGAAGGCGCACAATTGGCCAAACCATTGGCAGCCAAAACGATTAGCTCAATGGTAAATATCATCTCAGAAGTTCGCGAAGTTGGCCAACCATTCAAATCGTTTGGTGGGCGTGCTACAGAAACTAAAAGAGAATTTTATACCAGAGTGAGCGAACGTCTGCGCCACAAAAACCGCGCTGTGTCAGCTTGGGATTATGAGCGCTTGGTGTTGGAAGCTTTTCCCGATATTTTTCAAGCCAAATGTGTAACCCACTTAGGTAACGAAAATTTTGTGGACAAAGGTTCTGTCGTTATGGTGGTCGTACCGCGCATAGACCCAGACAACTTGATGGGTATGCCTCGTGTCAACTATTCTATACTTCAAAATATCCGCGAATATCTACAAGCTCACGCTTCGCCATTCGTCAATATCGAAGTAAGAAACCCAATTTACGAGCGGGTAAAAGTTACCGCAGGTTTGCGCTTTACTAAGGACAAAAATAATGGTACTTACCTCAAAAAACTAAATCACGAAATTCTAGAATTTATGTGCCCTTGGTTGAAAGGACAAGATAGAGAGTTGGATTTGGGGGGTATATTGAGCAAGGATATGATTTTGAGCTTTATCGAAAAACGCAGTTATGTGGAGTTTGTAACCAAATTTTCTGCTGTACAGTTGTTTTTTGACGAAAATGCCAAAATGACAGGTTTTGATATAGACGATACCGCTATAGATGTGAGCTCGTCGCCAATTATCAAAGCTAGCAAACCTTGGTCTGTTTTGATACCATTCGAAACCAACCCGCTTTATTTGTTGGAAGATACCAACTTCCAAGCACCAGAAAAGTCTTCTATAGATTCAATGATTTTGGATTCAGGCGACTTTGTGATTACCGTAGAAAAACCTATGGATAGCCACTCTCGCGACCGAGACCAACGCAAAAAATAACAAAATTTAAGCCAGCTATTTCTTTAAAAAAAGTTTTTTTTTAATTGGAATAGCTGGCTTTTTTCTTTTTTTAGCTTGTTTTTTTTAAAAAAAATTGGTTTTTTAACTTTTTTTTCATATTTTCGGATAATTAACGCGCTACATTCAAAATATCTGCTTATTATTGCCACGCAAAAACTATATTTTACCTAAAAATTATATCCTAAACCACAATACCAATATGTCTTTACTCAACCGCAACACCCTAAAAAATTTGTTTAAAAGAGGCAATGTGCCCACAGAGGTTAATTTTGCCGATTTGATAGATTCTAATGTCAATAAAGTAGATGACGGCTTTTCGCAAAGTACAACCGATGGTTGGATGCTGTCGCCGCAAGGGCCTGACCGCAAATTGATGAGTTTTTATGAAAATATGCGCAACCCTGACTCGCTATTTAATTTATCTATAAATCCCAATAGCAATAGTAAAGGCTTGAGTATCAACGACGACGATAATGAAAGTTTGCTTTTTTTTAGAGATAACGGCAATATAGGTATCGGCACAACTTTACCCCGTTATAAGTTGGAAGTTGATGGGTTGGTGGCTATGAAAGGGCGCGTAGGGATAGAAAAATGCGAACAAGTACCAGCCGACGGACGTTGGCATATAATTATGGATGATTTGACAGGAACTTGTGCCTTTGAAATTTTCGCGCGCGCGGTAGGCCGCAAAGGACGCGGACGTTATGCGATGACCCACGCTGTAGCTTTAGGGCTTTATGGCAAAGGTACTATTCAAAGCGTAAAATCTTCTTATGGTTGGTTTTTTCAGAAAATAAAATTTCGCTTCAGTGGCAGTATTGATAAATATAGATTGGAAATGTGTACAGCGGGCAACTATGGTTTTACGGACGAGCAAAATCGCCAACCTGCTGTTATCAATTTTTTCATCGCCAAACTATGGGACAAATCTATGTTGCCTTACAATTCGCCCGAACGGCAAGAATAGAGATTAGTTAGCTTGGTTTTTTATTGTGGCTATTCCAAAGAAGTAAAGCCCTAAAAGTAAGATAAAAAACGCCAAGAACCACAATCCAATCCAGCCGACAATACCCAACCTGTAGCTTTTGCGGTAGAAAAACAGCAAAAAGAATTGATAGACTTGATTTGTCGCCAACTTAAAGGCAATAATCTTGCTATGGAAGAAAAAGTGAAACTGAACGGCTTACGCAATCAATACAGCGCCAATCGTCCCAAAGAGTATGCAGAAATCCAAGCTATAGAAAATTCCAACAATAAGCCCGAGCAAAAAATCAGCCGCCTATCCGCTTTGCTGGATAAAAAGGAACTGCCCCAAGCTGAAAATCAATTTATTAGCAATATCACTATGGAGCAAGGCATAAATAATTATGTTATCAAAAGGTGAAATTTTTTTGGGAAATGTAAAACCATTCCGTCATCCTTACAGCCTAGACATAACAATATCTAGTAATTTTAAAGCCATTTTCAATAGAATTGGCACGGCAAGCTACAAAAGCAATGGAGTTTTTTCATTTGAACCAGTTGATAAGCTTGATTATTTTTTTTGATACAAAATAAAACTCCTGCAGCAAAAGTTACTTATACATTTAACTATGACGTTCGTGATTCTTATAACCAAGAAAAACACCAAGTAACGGAGCATAAAAATTTTGTAAACAGCAAAAAATTTAATGAATAGTATGAAAGTTTCCTCACGTGGCGTTAATTTTATTGGCGCAGCATACACACTTCACCATATTAAATTCGCTTCAGGTATAAACGAGGCTATTCAGAAAATTCTGTCTAAGTCCTGCACTTATGCAAATACACGCTTTGATTATCAAATTAATTACTGACCTTTCGCAGTTAAAAAATTTGGTGGATTGAAAAAAATAACAGTGTGCGCTCAATAGCGTGGGGTTTTACACCCCACGCACAAAAATGGTAAAAAATGTTATATTTTCTATTTTTTTATGGAAAATTTATCAGCGCGCGGGGTATAAAACCCCACGCTATTGAGCGCATATAGGAAAATTTAACTGCAAAAAGCTAATTGTAAAAAAAATGAAAAATATACTGCGAAAGGTCAGTTAATTATAATGTAATTTTTTTTGATATTGAGGATAATAGCTCAGATTGGCTATTGGTGGGTTCAGTTTGGCATAATGCTTTACAGGTTCTTTTGAACGTTAAGACCTTAGAAATTTTTACATACGACCAAGAAGATGGTTTAGTTTTCGCCAACTCCTCTTATAATCAATTTCTACAATGTGCTGCGTACATAAATAATTTTTGCGAGGATTGGTACGCTTCGTACAAAGATAAATTTACTGATATTTTGATTAAAGCTAATCAATTATTCGCTAAAATGCTCTTACTTAAAGAAAATTTACACATTATTGACAAAAACGCGTTTAGTGGTGATAATTATTTTTGGTTACTGGTCTTGGGTGATATAGCCAATGATATTGATTTGGGTTTATGCACGGAAGGATTAGAGTTTAACCAAAGTCCTTTCTTTAAGATAGAGGAAAAATTTACTTGGCGTGATGTTTCTAATGATTTGCCTTTCTAAAAATATGGAAACTAATAATGCGCTGTATTTGAAGCCCGTATTTAGAAAAAATTCCAACAATAAGCCCGAGCAAAAAATCAGCCGTCTATCCGCTTTGCTGGATAAAAAAGAACTGCCCCAAGCTGAAAATCAATTTATTAGCAATATCACTATGGAGCAAGGTAAAGGAGATTGGCAAAAATGGGAAAGGTACAAAGAGTTGACTAAAAAATATAGCTGCACTTTACTTTATTTGTATAAAATATACCAAAACGGATTTTACAGACGATATGCTGTGTTTGTAAAATCCGTTTATTTTCGATAGAAAGAGATGTAAAAAATATCCGTTATCTATAAAATAATAAAATTAGATATGAATAACGAACTCAACAGCAATGACAAACCGTTGCAGATAGTACTTAGTTTTGAAGAGATAAATCTTATCCTGAAGGCTTTGGGCAATTTGCCCTTTAATCAAGTATACGACCTTATCGGCAAAATACACGACCAAGCCAATCAACAAATGCAAAAATAAACCTTTTTTACCCACTAATTTTTACCCTAACAGCCTAAAAAGCTATGCTACAACCAACCACGATAAAAAAACAGCCGTTCAAACACCCCAGTTTGGATTATAATTTCCTGCGAGAGCTGGGCATTTTGGCTACTCAACGGCTTTCGGGGCAGATTTGGACGGATTATAACGTACATGACCCTGGCGTTACGATATTAGAACAACTTTGTTTTGCGATAACCGACTTGAGCTATCGCACTGATTTTCCTATTCATGAGATTATCAACGCGCGCAGCAATCATCCAGATGGTGAGTTGCGCGATACATTTTTTGATGCCTCAGAGATTTTACCTTCTACGCCATTGACAGTGGATGATTACCGTATATTGATTATAGATAGGATAAAATCGGTCAAAAATGCTTGGTTTGAACCTGTACGCGATAATTTGCAAGGTATTCAGGGACTTTATCGGGTATTATTACAAATAGATGATAGCGCCCGCCGCCCTGACAATATAATAAAAATTAAGCAACAGTTGATAGAGTTGTTTAATGCCAATCGCAATTTGGGCGAAGATATAGAGAGTATAGAGGTTTTGGATGTTGAGAATATAGTGGTTTATGCAGATATAGAAATTGGTTCTGAATTTGTAGCAGAAGAATTATTGGCTACTATACAATTTAGAGTTAATGAATATCTAAACCCTACCATTCGCTTTTATACCCTAGAAGAATTAGAAGAAGAGGGTTATACCATAGACGAAGCCTTCAACGGTCCTGCGCCTTTGCACGGGTTTATCAAAAAAGATAATTTGCTGCCTATGCGTCAAGAGGTTTATGTTTCCAAAATTATGGAGATTATAACCGCTGTAGAGGGCGTGCGCCGCATCAATTTTTTTAGCGTTGAAAAAAACGATATAGCGATAGAGGGCGATGTTATCCAGATAGAAAAAGGTTTTTATCCTATTTTGGATATGGACACGATTAGCGATAAATACACCCCCAGCAATTATCCAATTCAGTTTTTTAGAGGTTCTTTAAACTATGATTTGGACTTAAATACAGCCAATCAGTTATTGTATTCGTTGTTTGCGCGTTACAAAAAAGGTTATAATCCCAAAATGATTTATAATCCCAATCGTTATCCATCGCGCTTCAAACAGCAAGATTTGGCGGCTTATTTTTCTATACAACACGCTTTTCCGCTTACGTATGGGCTCAATGCTTTTGGTTTGCCTTATTGGGCGCAAGCTACCCGCGAGCGTTTGGCTTCAGTCAAGCAGTTGAGGGGATATTTATTGAATTTTGAGCAAATAATGGCTGACTATTTGGCGCAATTGGCTAATATCAAACAATTATTTGCTATAGATACCAGAGTTACGCAGACTTATTTTAGCCAAGTGCCTGTGGATATGCCCTTAATTTATGAAGTTTTGGATGTGCCTGCTACTTCTGCCAAAACTGTGCTTAAATATGGGCAACAAAATGATGACCTCAATACTATAGCTGCTGCTGCTTTTGCACCCAAACTTAACGCGCTTACGCGCAAATTTGACCCTTTTGTAGCCCGTCGCAATCGCTTTTTAGACCATTTGTTGGCGCGGTTTGGTGAGCAATTTAGCACAGACTTTTTGTTGAAAGTCAGCGCTGGTTATGGCAATTATTCAGGGACTACCGACCCCGAAATTGATTTGATAAACGCAAAAATTCATTTTTTACAACACTATCCCGATATTAGCCGCAACCGCTCTCGTGGTTTCAATTATCTTGGTGCTGAAGCCGACAACTGGAATGTGTCTGGATTAGAAAAAAGAATTTGCTTGTTGCTCAATATAGCCAACAATAGCACAGATTCTCTATTGCGCATTTTTCAGAATAAATTAGAAAATGTAGAAGTTAAGCCGTTTAATGAAGTCATTGATTTTATCAAACCCAATACCCATTTGCACGAGTTATTGGCTGCCGATAGTGCTGCTGCCAAAGAATTAGCTGCCGATTTGGAATTGGAAAATTTGGATGAGGAGAGCGAAGAGAGCAAAAAACGCCGCCAAGCTTTAGATAAAATAGAGGATATGATGTTTGGGGGTACTGAAGAAGACCGAGCTTTGTTTGAAAAACCAACTGACGATTTTTTGCAAGACAAAGAGTTGCCTACTGATGGCTCAAATGATGATAATTTTACCGCGCCTACTGATATTAGCGCTGAAGTAGCTATAGATTTTAGCCAAAAATTTATCTTCCGCTCCAATTCTCGTAGTGAGTTGTTGTTAGAGTTGCTATCTGACGGTATTTTTTATTATAATTATCTGATTTTAGCGGATGAAAATAAAAAAATTCATATCTATTATAAAGGCAACAAACAGATAGGCACTTATAAAATTCGCGAAGCTAATTCTCGTCTGCACGCCAAAGAGTTGGTTTTAGCGCTCATTGCTTACTTGGAGCAAATCAATAAATTTAGTGAGGGTATTCATCTTGTAGAGCATATTTTGTTGAGAGGCCAATCCAAAGACCAACATTATTTTGTGTTGAAATCTGACCAAGAAGAGGTGTTGTTGATGAGTTATGAATTGGGCGATTTGCAAGACCAACGCTATGCTAGCGAAGGTGTGCCCGAATTAGGGGCAAAAATTGCGAACTATGAAATTCAAAAGGTGGCCAAAAAACCCATCCGCTCGCGTCGCGATGCCCAAAATCAACCCGAAAGTCAGGATAAACCCCAAGATGAAAGCGTTGAAAATCAAGATGAAGTTGCTGAAAATCAGGATAAACCCCAAGATGAAAGCGTTGAAAATCAAGATAATAATTCAACCAATAGCACAGAAACGCCTGAGTATATGATTGTGCTAAAAGATGTATATGGCCAGCCTGTGGCTCGTGTGCCTGAATTGTATACAGACCTAAAAGCTGCTGAATTTAAAGTGCGCGATATAGCTGATTATATCAACAGTTTCTTAAAAACGGGTATTTCTATCTTCAACCAAATACAGTTTGAAATGCAGAAAAAATTAATTTCTGATGTGAATGATAAATTTTATTCGCAAGAAATTAGCGTGATTATGCCCAATTGGACTACTCGGTTTCAAAACCCAGATTTCCGCTTATTGGTCAAAAATACCTTTATGGTCAATACGCCCGCGCATTTGCACGTCAATTTTTACTGGATTGGGATTGAGGAGATGGAGGATTTTGAACGCGTACAAGCTGATTGGATGTATGAGCGCATCAGCCCAGAACCACAGCAACCCGATTTGGATGAAAAAGCGTTGGCTTTGACTAAATTACTCAATGCTTATCAAGCACTTGTGGATAGCAAACGCAAAAAACGCCGCAATTAATTTTTATAAAAAAATCCCCATTCCAACAGCTGGAGCGGGGATTTTTTTTTGTTATAAAACTGATTATTTGGGTCTAGAATTATATCTTTGCACGGCTACCAACTGGTCATAACGCCCGCCGTAGGGTTTATAATAAATCAAAAATAAATAATCGTTTTCGGTTTCAAAACTGCTGCCTTCAGTGCGGGTAAAATCGTGTGGCATATCAGGCTGACCTTTGGGAACATAAACATAATGAAAATCATAATAGCCCGTTTTCATCAAAAACTCACCTTCATAACTCTCCGTTTCTGTATTAAAAGTCATTTTATGCCTTTCGTATAATTGCCAATCAGAAAATCCGCCCATTACATAGACATCTTTATTGGGGATTTCTGCCATATTAAGGGTGAATTTAACCCGTGCATATTCGCCTTGTAGTTTGACATTGGGAAAATCAAAGGATTGTAAAATATATCTGCCATTCAAATCGGGTACAAAAGAATAAACTGCATCTTGGCGGCTAAAATGTTCAAATAATTCTACCATAAATACTTGATTTTCAGCATCAAAACCTATATTGTTGATTTGGTTGGAACGGGCTCTCAATGTGCGTAAATCCAAAGGGCGAAACTCACGCATAGCAGGAAATATAATTTTTCCCTGCAAATCATACGCTTGTTCGTCGCGTCGTATGGCTGTGGGGTCAAAATTTTGAATTGCTTTGTCCCAACGCCCATTTTGTAATACGGTGATTTTTATATCTTGCAAGGGATTGGGGACAGAAATTCCCGCGTATTGCAACGTAAAACGTAGTTCTTGGTGGGTCAATGCAAAAGGAGGGGTAGCAGAGCGGCGGCTTTCGGGTACGACTTTCATTTTGGGTTCATAAACCATAAAACGTCGGGTCAAAACCAGCTCGTTTTCATCATTATTGAGATAGACTTTGAGCAGATAATTCCCTGATTTTTTTAATTTAATATCTGAATTGGGAAAACGCAACTCGTAATGTACATATTCTACCGTGCGGGTATTGAAAGAATTTTCGCCGCTATAAATCCGATTTTCTTGAAAACCCTCAATATAATCAATAACGGTAATATCTGTAGATGGATTCCATTGGGCATCGCAGTGGATTATTTTATAAAAATAATTTTTATTATAAGCCTCCAAATCATCAAATTCCAAAACCATTTGTATAGGACTGCCCAACTGCAAAATGGGATAATCTACCTCAGAATCATCAGGATATAAGCGCACACTTCGTACGTTGTCTGTATAGTTGTAATCGTCATTGCGAGGCGCAGGGCGAACATATTCGTCTTTTTGCGCTGCAGCAATTTGTGCAGCTAACAATAAGGATAGCGAAAAGGCAATTTTCAAAATTGTATTCATTGGATAAGGATTTTTGACCTAAAAAACTAAAGCAATATAGCAAATTTTATGCTAAAACGAAAAAAAATATGCTATAGTTGTATAAAAATAAATAAAAACGGATAATTTAGCCTTTCAGGGTTTTATTTTGTCGGGTTGCTATCGTCCAAGTGGTCAGTTAATGCTTTTACTATTTTGAATTGGCTAAAAAATTCAGCAGCGATGACCCTAAATATCGTATAGAGTGGCAAAGCTACCACCATACCCATAATTCCACCCAATTTTGCACCCGCGATGATGACTATAAAAATTTCTAAAGGATGGGCTAAAATAGAAGAGGAAAAAATGATAGGTTGCAATAAAAACGAATCCAAAAAATGCATACTTACAAATGCTATAGTTACCCATATCATCAAAGGTAGCATTTCTGCGTAAAAAGCTGCGTCCAAATGCGAACTCACCGCCAATAATAAGCCAAAAAGTAAACCAATAATAAGCCCCACGTAAGGAATAATGTTCATCACCGCCCCAAATACAGCTATCAAAATACTACTCTCAACCCCTACTACGCCCAAAAATACGGCTAAATAAGCGGCTAGTGAACCAACTTGCAAAACAATGCCGCCAAAATAGCGCGTTAATAGTTTTTTTATCTGCGCCAAAGCGGTATCTACTCTTTCCAAATACTCGTCAGGCACCACCGATTTTATCCCTCTGGCAAATAATTCTTCGTCTTTTAGAAAAAAGAATGCTATAAAACTTACTGAAGATACCAACAACACAAAATTGCCAAAAAATCCCATCACATAGCCCGCCCAATCGCTTAATATCTTGGAGGGGTTGAAATAAGAAAAGACCTTTTTCTTGATTTTATCAAAAGAAGAGTCGCTGTTTTTGACTATAGCTGCTGTATCTATAGCCTCAGTGGATAATTTTTCTGCATTCAAATCTTTATAGCCTCCTATAGAAACGTTTATAAATAGTCGTACATCAGCATCTTGGCTTTTTTTGGGACGATTGCGGTTGATGCTATCCAAATTTATATCTACAGTGGCAAAGTTGCCTTTTGTAGTGTCTGTGGGGTTTATAACAATAGCCAAAGTATCAGTGTAATTGCTCAATGTATCGGTGATATTGGCATTTTGGGTGCTATCGTTGTTGTTACTCAACAAAGTATCAAGGGTATTTTTGGTGCTGTCGTTATTGGGGATTGCTTTGACGGGAATATCTTTATTATTTTTCTTTTTTACCTCTTTGCCTTCTTTATTGCTATATTTGGACAAATTGCCTTCCATTAAATTGCGTTCTATCAACCAATCGCTAGCCAATGACAAAGGCTCTTCCAACCCTTGCATCAATTTGGCATAATCTACAGCGGCTAAATTTCGCCCTTGCTGAACCACCACAGGCATAAAGATAGCCAACACACCAGCAAATATCCCCCCAAATAAAGTGATTACCGCCACAGCCCGTATAGAGGAGGAGAGTTGGTATTTTCCTATTTTGATTTTACCCAATAATTTCATAATAGGCGAACCCAATAGCGATACAATCCAAGCTAATACCACCCAAGTGATAACATCGCTAAAGTAGTAACCTATCAAACCCAGCAGCAGCAACGAAATGGCTGCGCCCAAATATCTTTTGTTTAGAGTCATTGTTTTTAAAATGGTTAAAAATGAATGGATTAAAAAAAATTAGTATTATATAGTTTTTAGCAAAATTTCCCAAAATTGACGGGCAGATTTATCCCAACAAAAATAATTTTTTTGCAGTTTGGTATTTTCTACACAGCGCGCGTATAATTCGGGCTGTTCGTGCAAAGATTGCATAGCTGTAGCAATTTGCTCCACGTTTTCGGCCGCTACTGCAAAGCCCGCTTTACCCAAAACTTCGGGCATAGATGAGTTGTTAGCCGTAATTACAGGCACTTCGCAGGCTATAGCTTCAGCTATAGGCACGCCAAACCCCTCCAACAGGGAAACATAACACAGAGCAAACGCCGCCCCCAGCAATTTGGGTAAAATATCGCTGTCTTGATAGCCCAAAAATATAATATCCTCTTTGTATTTTAGCCCTTCCAAAACCGTTTTTAGCTGCCCATTATTCCAAGCCATACGCCCCACTATCAAAAACTGCATATCTGCGCCCGTTTTTTGCTTAAATTGCTCAAAAGCGAGTAGTTGATTAACCAAATTTTTGCGGGGATGTATAGAGCCTATAAAAATAAAATAGGGTTTATTGTTGCTAAAACGCGCTTTTATTTGCTCTTTTTCTGCTAAATCCAAAGGTTGGTATAAACTATTCACACCATTATAAACTACCTCCACTTTGTCCTTGTTTATACCCAACTTTTCGCCCAAATCGCGCTTGGAAAACTCACTCACGGTTATTATTTTATCCGCTTTCCGCAGATATTTGGGTACGAAAAATTGGTAGTATTTTTGTGTTAGCCAACTGGTGTGGTTGTAGTGGTGCAAATAAGCCAAATCGTGCATAACCAACAGCGTTTTTATTGGTGAGCGCAAGCAGTTGAAGCCGTCCATTGATATAAAAATATCACATTTTTCCCTTTTTAGAAAGCGGGCTACCGCCCATTCAAAAAAAATCGGGTACAAAAAAGGATGGCGAGCTGGCGGAAATAATTTTATCCCTTTTACATTATCTCCATAGATAAATTTTGGGTCAAAATCTCTATCAAATAAGAATAAAAATTCCACTTGGGGATTATCTCGCACCCAACGGGATAGTATCTCGTGGCAAAAACGCCCTATCCCTTCCATATATTGGGGCAAGAGCAGGCGGGTATTGACTGCTATACGCATACTTTTTTATAAAATTTGGCGCAAAATTAGAACAAAAAATGTAAAAAAACGTATAAACTATTCTAACAACTCAACTTTTTAACGATGAATATATCCTCCAAACTACTTTCCAACGCTGTTGATGCGTTTTCTTCGCTACCAGGCATAGGCAAAAAAAGTGCATTAAGGTTAGCTTTGCATATTTTGCAACAAGATAAAGAACGAGTTAATGATTTTTGTAAAGCTGTACAAACGATGCGGGCTGACCTTCGTTATTGCAAAGTTTGCCACAATTTGTCGGATGCGGATATTTGTAGTATTTGTACCAGCCCCAGCCGCCAAAAGAATGTAATCTGCGTGGTGGAATCTATCCGCGAGGCGATGGCTATAGAGAATACCCAACAATTCAACGGTGTTTATCACGTCTTGGGTGGGCTAATTTCGCCTATGGAGGGCATAAGTCCGAATATGTTGGAGATAGAAAGTTTGGTGGAACGGGTCAAAAATCAACCCAATTGCGAGTTAATTATGGCTTTAAGCCCAACTATAGAGGGCGAAACTACAATTTTCTACCTGAACAAACAATTGGAAGGGCTTGGCGCGAACATTAGCACTATAGCGCGTGGGGTGTCTTTTGGGGGCGAGTTGGAATATGCCGACGAACTCACTTTGGGGCGTAGTATAGTGGCGCGGATTCCTTATAAAAACAGTTAGGAAAAAAATTCTAAAAAAACCTTCTTTTAACAAAAAAAGCGTACCTTTGCAAAAATAATAAAATATGGCAGGAACTACAAACCCCTCACAGCAGCAATTTAAAGAGTTAGCAGAATTAAGGCTTGAAGAAGCGAAAATTTTATATGAGCAGGGATTTTATGATGGTGCCACATATATTTGCGGTTACTCTATAGAGTTTGCTCTAAAAGCTGTTATATGCAAATTGTTAGATTTAGATACGTATCTTGCATACAGTGATTTTAAAGTTCACGATATTAAAAAACTGGTCGTGCTTGCTGGTATTGAAAAAAAATGGATTATAGCAAAAGCTGATACAGTTTTTGGGAGCTACATTGATCTCGTGTTGGATTGGTCTGAAAGTACACGATACAGACCAAAAAATACTGCAACAAAAAATAATACCATTAAATTATTGAATGCGATTGCTAATCCCACGCAAACCGTACCAAATAGCTATTTTATCACACCACTTGCTCCTGAGACTAATCCTCCAAGTATTGGGGTACTGACTTGGATTCAACAAAATCATTGGTAAAAAATTATGATGACACAACGAATAGCCTTCCACATAATTAAGGCTTTGGAAATAATTAGTTTGAGTCACAGTGTAGACAATGCATTGGACTATGATGTGGTATGTGCTATACACAACCCATTTGATACAAAATTAATTATTGCAGCAGATTGGCTTTTTGATCAAGATCACTTGGAAGTGATGATGCTGATAAAAAAATTGTTTAAAGTATCAAAATCGGATGAATTTAAAAATTCTATTTGGGCGCAAGCGCGAATTTCTATAAGTAAAAAATCTATAAATGATAGTAACGTAGATTATTTAGCTAAGCTATCAAGCAGCGAAACTTCGCAAGGTAGTTTTGACAAAAGTTATTTTGTCTCTTTGCGAAGTCCAATTTCTGCAACCCCTTACGAAGGAGTATTTCTATCAGGGACGACTAACATAACATCAATAGAGTCTGGATTTTTGTTGAAATCTAAACTTTTACCTAGCCTTTGCTTCAATAAAAGTCAAAGAATCCAAATTGGAAATGATCGTTACGAGGAACTTACCCCACGAAAGTTTAATAAAGAAAATCACACAATTACATTTAGTAATGAAAAAGAGAACCCCATTGAATACCATATTTTACAAGTATTTGGTGTGGACACCAAAGTGTCATCCGATTATATCGGGTTGTAGCCATAACACATATTTTAAAGCAAACTTTTTCCCAGAGTTTGCTTTTTTTATTGAGCATTTTTTCAAAAATTTTGTTGATTGGGATAAAATGACTACCTTTGCGCAAAATACCTAAAAATACTTTTTTAATTTAGAAATTTATAATGGAACAACAAACCAAAAAACAGCAGCAAGTGGCTGGGCTGATACAAAAAGAATTAAGCACAATTTTACTACAAGAAGGCACTTATATTTACGGCGATGCTTTGGTAACGATTACCCGCGTGCGTATGTCGTCAGATATGGGTATTGCTTATGTTTATGCGAGCGTTTATAATAGCCTTTATAAGCAAGAGGTGATAAAAATGATGTGGGAAAATTTATCCCGCTTGCGGGGCGAATTGGGCAAAGCTATATCTAGCCAAGTGCGTAGAATACCAATGCTGAAGTTTTTTATCGACGATACTTTGGATGTAGCCGAACATTTGGATAATTTGTTCGCTAACCTGAACAAAAGCAACTCCAATCGCTCTATGCGTGAGGTAAAAGATGCACAAGTTCAACCCGAAACTAACCCCAACGAATGAATTTAGCGGTTTTATTCGCGTGGCGTTATATTTTCTCCAAAAAATCCACCAACGCCATCAACATTATCGCTATGGTTTCTGTGGCTGGGATAGCTTTGGGTAGTATGGCTTTGCTGATAATTATGTCCGTATTCAATGGTTTTGAGGACGTGTTGCGCGATTTGATAAGCAAGTTCAAACCCGATATACAAATCACTATAGCAGAGGGCAAAACTTTTTCTATAGATAGCAGCCGTTATCAACGCTTGCAGCAATTGCCACAAGTGGTTGGTATTTCTCGCACATTGGAAGAAGTCGCCTTGTTTTCTTATGATGGGGTGCAGATATTAGCTAGGCTCAAAGGTGTTGATGAAAAATTTACTCAAGTGGTGGATTTTGATACGCTTATCACCAACGGCGAGTACAAAACTTACGATGCTGAAAAAGAAGCTAACTTTGCTGTAGTGGGGGTTACTTTAGAAACCACTTTGGGGGTTAGCCCTTTCCGCGCTGACAATCGCCCTTTGATTACTTATATGCCCAAGCGCGAAGGCAAAAATTTGTCGGGAACAAAACCTTTTCGCCAGCGAAATTTATATCCAGCCGCTATTTATACGGTCAAACAAGCTGATTATGATAATTTTGTCATCACCAATTTAGCCTTTGTGCAGGAATTATTGGCTTATGAAAACGATGAGATTAGTGCTGTAGAGATAAAAGCAAAATCAGCAGAAGATTTAGCCCAACTCAAGCGCGAAATTCAAACCATAATGGGGAATGATTTTTTGGTTAAAGACCGTTACGAACAAGATGAGGCTTTTTTTAAAGTTACCAATTTGGAAAAATGGGTGGGTTTTATCATATTCAGTTTTACCCTTTTGTTGGTTGCTTTCAATATGGTCGGCGCGCTTTGGATGTTGGTTTTAGAAAAAAAGAAAGATATTACCATACTCAAAGCTTTAGGAGCGGACAACCGCTTATTGCGGAATATATTTTTATTGGAAGGGGCTTTGTTATCCACTTTAGGCGTTTTTATCGGGGCAACTTTGGCGGTAGCGATTTGTATTTTGCAACAACAATTCAACCTCGTGCGCTTGGACAATGGTAGCGGAGCGTTTATCATCGATGCTTATCCCGTTTCTATGCGAATAAGCGATTTTGTGGTGGTGATTTTCACCGTGCTAATTATCGGAACTTTGGCGGCTTGGTTGCCTGCTATGCGCGCCACCCGTATAGAAACGGGTATCAACAACGATTAGTGCATTTTTTATTTATAATAGTAACAGCAAAATGGAAGATTGGCAGATAGATTTTGAATGGTTGCACGTGCGCAATTATGTCAAAGATAGCCTACAAATGGATAAATTACCCGATTTGCAGACGGTTTTATTCCTAATCGGTATTCAAGAATTGGCTTTGCTCAAAGACGATTATACCAAAGAGGAAAAGCGCGATTTGATGCACGTAGCGGTTTGTGAGTTGCTAATGGAGGACGGTTATTATGAATTGGAGGGCTTAGACCAAGACGGCTGGCCGCATTACAAACTCCTCAACCCGTTGCCGCATACAGACCTAAAAGCGCAAGAACAGTTTCTAAAAACTAAGGTGATTTATTATTTTAAACAGCGAGAACTGATTTGATTCGTAAAAATATTAAAACTACAATAAAACAACTTTATACTATGCACAACGCAACTTTAGATGTAGAAGCTGCCGAATCTTTGCAACTGATTAAAACCAGCGCAGCTGACTTTGCTGAAAAAAATATACGCCCTTATCTAATGGATTGGGATGAAACCCAAACTTTCCCCCGCGAACTTTTCCGCGCTATGGGCGAACAGGGTTTTATGGGCATTTTAGTACCTACCGAATACGGCGGTTCGGGCTTGGGTTATCAAGAATATATCACCGTGATAGACGAAATCGCACAAGTTTGCGGTTCTGTGGGTTTGTCTTTGGCAGCGCACAACTCGTTGGGTACTAACCATATATTGATGTTTGGCACTGAAGAACAAAAGCGCAAATATCTTCCCAAATTGGCTTCAGGCGAACATTTGGCTTTTTGGGGCTTGACCGAAGCCAACACAGGTTCTGACGCTATGCGTATGCAATGTACGGCGGTAAAAGATGGCGATTATTACGTTATCAACGGGACTAAAAACTGGATTACACACGGTCGCTCTGGCGATGTGGGGGTGGTTTTGGTTCGCACGGGCGAGTTGTTGGACTCTCACGGCATTTCAGCTTTCATCATCGAGCGCGGTTTTGAGGGTTTTGCTGGGGGCAAAAAAGAGAACAAATTGGGTATGCGCGCTTCCGAAACTGCCGAGTTGATTTTTGACAACTGCCGCGTGCATAAGTCTCAACTATTGGGCAAAGAGGGCGAGGGTTTTATCCAAGCGATGAAAATTTTGGACGGTGGGCGCATTTCTATAGCTGCGCTTTCTTTGGGTATAGCTCACGGCGCGTACAAAGCTGCGTTGAAATATGCTCAAGAACGCCAACAATTCGGACAATCTATTTCTAAATTTCAAGCAATTAGCTTCAAGTTGGCTGATATGGCTACCAAAATTGAGGCTTCCGAGCTATTGACCCGCCAATCTGGTGCGTTGAAAGATGCTGGGCAAAAAGTTACCAAAATATCGGCTATGGCCAAATACTTCGCTTCTGAAACTTGCGTGGAAGTAGCTACCGATGGCATCCAAATTTTTGGCGGTTATGGTTATACCAAAGATTTTCCCGCAGAGAAATTTTTTAGAGATTCCAAATTGTGCACTATAGGCGAGGGAACTTCCGAAATTCAAAAATTGGTTATTGCGCGCGAATTGCTGAAATAGTATTATTTGTATAATTGCTAAATCGTTTATAATTAAGCTGTTGTGGTTCGCTGCGACAGCTTTTTTTATTACGAAAGATAATCTTTTTTTGATTATGGCTAAAACTTCCCAACAGCGTTTTGATACAGAAAATTTAGACGAACATTTATTAGCCAATAAAGAAAAAATTCATAAAGAAAAATAAAAAAATTATGCAAAAAACTGCTTTTGAAAAATCTGTTGACGAAAGTTTTAGCGTATTCCACCAGCTGTGGCGTTTGGCCAAAGCCCCAAGACAAAATGCTTTTAATTATCTGTTTAATAAGAAAAATTTTCCCAAAGCCGAAACTTGGTGCATAGCGGGCGGGCTGATACTTTGGATATATTGGGCGGCTTGGACGATTACTACTTTGCTTGTTTGGGCTATGGGCAGCGATTTGGTTATTGAAAGTTTTTTGATAAAAGGCGATTATTTGGCCAATGGCCGCATCGGCGAAGCGATGTCTATAGCAGCAGTTGCGGCAGTTTGTATTTTCTTGTTTGGTAGAATAACCGCTCGATTGCTTGGTTATTGTTATCTGCCCTTGTCTTTACTTTTGTGGGGTGCGCAAAGTTCTCGAACGAGACATATTTATTGGCTACAGTTGATAGCTGCTGTTATTATTTGCCCCATTATAGCGATATTGTCAGGTAGGAAACATACTAAAATAATTTGGGGTGAAGGCACGAGCAGGCTGGAAATTTGTACTTGGGTAGATTGGATAAATCCCGATTATAATGAAGTTATGCTCTATTTTGGTTATCCAATGTCGTTAATTATTGCTTTGGGCGGCTTGCTTATTGCTGTTTTTTATCATAAATATAAACCCCAAATGGATAAAAATTGGTCTGCCGAGGGTTTGGACTCACATCTTTTGGATGGCGATGCAAATAATTAGTTTTTAACAATAAGTTTTATTATGATAAAAAATATGAAAAATTATGAGAAATTGTTAAAAAGGTAAAATAGATAGATGGGCGATAATTAGTTGTAAAATTACTTACTAACTGACCTTTCGCAGTATATTTTTCATTTTTTTTACAATTAGCTTTTGCAGTTAAATTTTCCTATATGCGCTCAATAGCGTGGGGTTTTATACCCCGCGCGCTGATAAATTTTCCATAAAAAAATAGAAAATATAACATTTTTTACCATTTTTGTGCGTGGGGTTTTATACCCCACGCTATTGAGCGCACACTGTTATTTTTTTCAATCTACCAAATTTTTTAACTGCGAAAGGTCAGTTACTTACTAAATTCTATCATCATCCCATCCAATTTGTACAGCTTTTCAAACTCTGTGCGGTTGAGTGTTGATTTCCCCGACAAAGGGTCGCCTATGACAAAACTATCCCCTGACTTGCCCAAGACGGTTATAAAATGCCCAAAAGACATCAATTTTACCCCAATGATACTCGGATATTTCAACCCCTCAAAACTGCTGACTGTACTTAACTTATAATTCAACCCTTTTGCTTTCCCACAGCGCAAAATATACCAAATTTCTGTGCCGCTGCTGCAACTGTAGCTATTTTTTGCCAACTCGTATTCGCTCGTTTCTATCCCGTAATATCTTAAAATACTCGCCAAACTGCTCGGGCCACAAGTGGCGGGCGTGGATTGGATGCAAACGTCGTCTTTCCACTCGCTAATCTGTCGGATGGTTAATGGTCTGATTATAGGTTTTATAAACGGTATCAAAACCAGCGCAAGGGCGGGAGTTATTAGGAAAATTTTGCTCTTGTGGTCGCTCAATAACCCAAAAAATAACCCGAAAAATGCAACGGAAATTTCCATCCCCGATATTGTTCTAAAATTAATATACCAATTGGGTAGTTTTATCAGATGAAAATAGTATAAAATCATCGATAAAGCGGGCAGGCAGTATATAAAGGTTAAAAGTAGCAAAAAATACCCACTTTTTTTAGCAATTTTACCAATTAGGAAAAAACCAACTAAGTATAAAACAACAGCTAAAAAAAGGCTAACGAATAGGTTTGGGTTTACGTTCATAAATTATACAATTTGTTGATTGTTAATATATTATAAAAAAAACTCCTTCGCCAACAGTACGGGCAAAGGAGTTTTTTTTATGCGCTAAAAAATCATTTTATACAAAAAACAACCAGCCCAAGCCCAGCAAAAAATAAATTTTCAACCATAAACTCAAGCGGTGGAAATCAGCTTGGGAGTTAGATTTATACATTTTCCAACCCAAAAACAAGAGCGGAAAACACAAAGCCCAACCCAAATAAACCGCTCCCCAATGGTTGGCTTTTACCCAATAGAGCCAAGAAATTCCCCCCAAAGCCAAAGCCGATAACACACCCAAAATAGCGGATACGTTTTTGACCGCGACAGTTCCCCACGCTACAGCGGCCGTGTTCAAACCCGTTTCTTGGTCGCCTTTTATATCCTCTGCCGTTTTTATCAACTCCCGAATGAGCGAAACGACGAACACAAAAGGGCTAAATTCGTACAAAAAGCGCAGATAATAATCGGGATAATGGGTTGGGGATAGTTTGCCAAAAAATAAATTGGGTTCTAAAACCACCACTTGCCAGAATTGGGCTACAGTGAGCGCAGCGATTAACAAATTCCCTAATAAAGGTATTTTTTTGAGATAACGCGCGTACGCATACAAGCCCAACATACAAGCCAACAACCACAAAGCGAAGTTTTGATTGAGCATCAAACCACTAACTATAGCCGTTACGTTCGCAAAACCATAACCTATCATCGCTTCGCTGCCGCTGATTTTTTGCCCGATAATTTGCTTTTCGGGGCGGTTGATTTGGTCGGTTTTTATATCAAAATAATCGTTGATAATATAACCTCCAGCGGCTACCAACAGCAGACATTGAACCGCCAAAATATGTTTATCGACGGTCAGGCTCAAAAATTCAAAATTTGCTCCAGCCAAAGGCGCGATTAGGAAAAAATAAACTAAAAATTGCGCCCCCAACATTATCAATAAATTCAGCCCGCGCACCATAGCGAGCCAATGTTTAATCTCTTTCATTTTTATCTTTTGCTGCTAAACGCCCCAACTTCCATATTGTTTAAAAAAAGCTACAGTTTGCGCCAAGCCCGTTTTGAAATCAAACAAGGGTTCATATCCCAACAATTCCCTTGCGCGGCTTATATCGGCTTTGCTAAACACAATATCGCCCTCGCGTGCTGCTCTAAAAGTGGCTTGTTTTTGAAACTCTGGCAACAAATCGGCTATGGCTTGGTATAATTCCATAACGGTAAAATTTCCCCCGCAACCTATGTTATAAATCTGGTTGATAGCTGCTGGATTGTCTGTGAGCATCGCTTTTACGTTGGCTTGCACCACATTCTCTACAAAGGTAAAATCGCGCGATTGCTCGCCTTTGCCGTTGATGAATAAATCTTTATCCTGCAAAAAAGCTTCTATAAACAGGGGAATAACCGCCGCATAAACCCCTTTGGGGCTTTGTCGTGGGCCAAAAACGTTGAAATAGCGAAAACCCATATATTCTATCCCGTAAAGCTGGGAGAAGATATTGCCCATAATTTCGTTGCTTTGTTTGCTAAATCCATACGGGCTAATCGGGGCTGGAGTTAGCGTTTCTGTGTGTAAATTGGTTTTTTGTACCCCATAAATGGAAGAAGAGGACGCAAAAACTATCCTTTTTACCCCCAAATCGCGCGCTGCCATCACGACGGTAGAAAATCCTTCCACGTTATTGCGGAATGTAGCCGAAGGGTTGGCCACAGAGCGCGGCACACTGCCCAAAGCCGCTTGGTTGCAAATTACGTCAATTCCCTCGCAGGCTTTTTGCATAGCCGCCAAGTCGGTAATGTCAGCTTCTATAAACTCAAATCGCTCGTATTGGCGCAAATAATCAATGTTTTGGCGCAAGCCCGTTAGAAAATTATCCACCACAACCACCCGTTTGGCTTGGTGCTGAAGCAAATACTCGGCTATATGCGAACCCACAAAACCCGCTCCGCCCGTGATTAAAAAGCTGGTGTTTGCCAATTTGTCGTTGTGGTAAATATGTGTATATTTCATCTGTTTTTAGCTGTTTTTTTGGTATAAAATGCGCGCAAAGGTAAGCAAATTTTGAAAATACCCATTTTTTATTCGGATAAAATAATAAAACAAAAAATTGTAACTTTTTTTTCAGCGTTTCGTATAATAATAGTATTAAATTTCTCTGCTTGCTAAATTTTTAGACACATTATAATTTTTTTTATCTACAACTATCTACCGACTTTTGGCATTTTTGGTATAATGTAACTAATTGATTTTTAAGGGTTTAAAAAACGGGAATAAATTTTACTACCTTAACAAATCTTTTCAAAGAAAAAAATTTTTTATTCAAAAACATTCTCCGAACTTTGCAGTCGCTTTAATCAATCTTAATAAAGAGCAAAGTTTATACTATTGAAAATAAGCGTTTTAGCTTAAAATTGCAATAATTTGTTTGAAAAATAATTTTAAAATTCTATCAAAAAAATATCAATTATGCCCACTAACGAACCAATTTTGCAAGAAAATCCCCAACGCTTTGTGCTGTTTCCCATCCAATATCCACAGATTTGGCAAATGAGGAAAAAAGCCTTAGCTTCCTTTTGGACTGCCGACGAAATAGACCTACAAGCCGACCTACAGGATTGGCAAAACCGCCTGAACGAACAAGAGCGTTTTTTTATCAAACACGTTTTAGCTTTTTTTGCCGCTAGCGATGGGATTGTGAACGAAAATTTGGCTATCAATTTCTACAAAGAGATACAAATACCAGAAGCGCGCTCTTTCTACGCCAACCAGATACAGATGGAAGACATACATTCGGAAACTTACAGCTTGTTGATTGATACTTATATCCAAAACCCAGAGGAAAAGGAAAAATTACTCAACGCGATAGAAACTACCCCTTGCGTGCAGAAAAAAGCGAATTGGGCTTTGCGCTGGATAAACAACGCGCCGAGTTTTGCGCATCGTTTGGTGGCTTTTGCGGCTGTAGAGGGCATATTTTTTTCTGGTAGCTTTTGCGCCATTTATTGGCTGAAAAAACGCGGACTGATGCCAGGGCTGACTTTTAGCAATGAGTTGATAAGCCGCGACGAGGGTATGCACTGCGATTTTGCCTGTTTGTTGTACAGTATGTTGAACGAAAAATTGCCTTTGACCGAATTACAAGATATTATAAAAGAAGCGGTTGAGTACGAAAAAGAGTTTGTTTCTTCAGCTTTGCCCGTTTCGTTGATAGGTATGAACGCCCAATTGATGTGCCAATACATAGAATTTGTAGCCGACCGTTTGCTTTTGTCTTTGGGTTCGGAAAAAATCTACAACGCCAGCAACCCTTTCCCGTTTATGGAGATGATTTCATTACAGGGCAAAACCAATTTTTTTGAGAAAAGAGTGGGTGATTATCAAAAATCGGGGGTTATGGCTACCCGCGACAAGCAAGTTTTTTCCTTAGAGGAGGATTTCTAAAATTTAAAAATCAAAAATTATGCAAAATACAACCCATAAAAACTTACACTACGCTATCCAAAACGGTTTGTTGATAGAATTTAACTACAACAACGAAGGCGTGCGCGTGGCAGAACCTTTTTGCTTGGGGCGCAGCACAGCGGGCAATATCATCTTGCGCGGGTTTCAACTGCGCGGCTACAGCCACACTATCACTCCAGAGTGGAAATTGTTTGATTTGGCAAAAGTTACCGATTTGAAAGTGCTTTCTGAAAGTTTTGAGGCGACCCTGCGCGAAAATTACCACGTGGGGGATAAAGCGATGGAAACGATTTTTATCCAAGTTTATTTCTAAGCACGCATTAACGCAAATTTTTTATTCAGAACACAGGATTTTTCTGTGTTCTATTTTTTTCCCCTTTTTTAGCATTTTCTCTATTTTTATACCAATAATCAGCTAATTTTTAACAATTTATGAAAGTTATCAAACGCAACGGACAGCCCGAAGAGGTTAGTTTTGATAAAATCAAGAACAGAATTGCCAACCTTTCTGAAGGTTTGAACGAGCAATTTGTGGATATAGACGAGGTTAGCAAGCGGGTTATAGCTGGTCTATACGATAAAGTTACCACTACAGCTTTGGATAATTTGGCGGCAGAAACAGCAGCTTCTTTGGCGGCTCAACACCCCGATTATGGGATTTTGGCGGCGCGGATAGCAGTTTCTAATCTTCATAAAAATACTTCAGATAGCTTTTCGCAAACTGTAGCCCAATTGCACGCCAATATAGACGCGCACAGCAACCAACCCGCGCCTTTGATTTCGTACGAAACCGCCCGCGTGGTAGCCAAATACGCCGATATTTTGGATGCGGCTATGCGCGAACACCAAAAGCGCGATTTTGAGTTTGATTTTTTCGGGTTCAAAACTTTAGAGCGTTCTTATCTGCTCAAAATCAACGATAAAATTGTAGAACGTCCCCAATATATGTTCTTGCGGGTAGCTTTGGGCATACACGGAGAGGATATTAAAGCAGCGTTGGAAACTTATAATCTAATGGCCGAAAAATGGTTTATACACGCCACACCAACCCTATTCAACGGGGGAACGCCCCGCGCTAATTATTCCTCTTGTTATCTGTTGGCTATGACTGACGATTCTATCACGGGGATTTTTGAAACGCTGGCTCGCTGCGCCAAAATTTCTCAAGCTGCTGGTGGTATTGGGGTGAATATCCACAATATCCGCGCCAAAGGAAGTTATATCAAAGGCACAGGGGGCAATTCAAGCGGTATAGTGCCTATGTTGCGGGTTTATAACGATACAGCCCGTTATGTAGACCAAGGCGGCAACAAGCGCAAGGGTGCTTTTGCTGTGTATTTAGAGCCTTGGCACGCGGATATTTTTGACTTTTTGGAACTCAAGAAAAATCACGGCAAAGAGGAGCAACGCGCCCGCGACTTATTTTATGCGCTTTGGATTCCCGATTTGTTTATGGAAAGGGTAGAAGCCGACGCAGATTGGACTTTGATGTGTCCCAATGAATGCCCGCGTTTGTACGAAACCCACGGCGCAGAGTTTGAGGCTTTATATTTGGCTTACGAAAAAGCGGGCAAAGGGCGCAAAACTATCCCAGCGCGCGAACTTTGGACGGCTATTTTATCCTCGCAGATAGAAACGGGAACGCCTTATATGTTGTATAAAGACCAAGCCAATGCTAAATCTAACCAGCAAAATTTGGGTACAATCCGCAGCAGTAACCTTTGCACGGAGATTATTCAATACACTTCAGCGGACGAGGTAGCCGTTTGTAATCTGGCTTCTATTTCTTTGCCCAAATATGTTATCAATGGCGAATTTAACCACGAAAAATTGGTGGAAGTGGTGCGCGTTGTTACCCGCAATTTGAACAAAATTATAGATATTAACCATTATCCTGTTCCCGAAGCACAAAATTCTAACTTCCGCCATCGCCCCATTGGTATTGGCGTGCAGGGTTTGGCTGATGTGTTTATGAAGCTAAAAATGCCCTTTGATAGCTCGCAAGCTAAACAATTGAACAAGGATATTTTTGAAACTATCTACTATGCGGCAGTTTCTGAATCTTGCCAATTGGCTAAAATACACGGTGCTTACAGTTCTTTTGTGGGTTCGCCCGCCTCTAAGGGAATTTTGCAGTTTGATATGTGGAATGTGCAACCTTCAACCCGTTGGGATTGGCAAACGCTCAAAAACGAGATACAAGCCTACGGTATGCGGAATAGTTTGCTGCTTGCGCCTATGCCTACAGCTTCCACTTCGCAAATTTTGGGCAATAATGAATGTTTTGAACCTTATACCTCCAACATCTACACCCGCCGCACACTTTCGGGCGAGTATGTGGTGGTGAATAAGCATTTATTAAACGATTTGATAGAACAAGGGCTTTGGAGCGAAGAACTGCGCGAAATGTTGATAGCTTCCAACGGTTCGGTTCAAAACATAGAGGGTTTATCCGAAGAAACCAAACAATTGTATAAAACTGCTTACGAAATTCGTCAACGAGATATTATAGATATGGCAGCTGATAGGGGCGCATTTATCTGCCAATCGCAAAGTTTGAACCTGTTTGTAGAAAATCCCAACTTTGCCAAACTAACCTCTATGCACTTCCACGCTTGGCGCAAAGGGCTAAAAACGGGCTTGTATTATCTGCGTTCCAAAGCAGCAGCCGACCCGATAAAATTCACCCTTTCGGGCAAGTACCAGCAAAAATTTGCCAACACTCAAGCGCAAGAAGCGAGCATACAAGAACAAGCCGCTAATGAATTGGCTTGTAGTTTGGATAATCCAGATGATTGTGTAATGTGCAGCGCGTAATTTTTGATTACTGTTATCTGATAAAAAATCTCGGCTCACAAGGTCGGGATTTTTTTCTTATGTTAAGTCAGTATTAAATTTTTAAAATCTAATTACTTTTTTTATAAAAAATTTGGTGATATAAAAAAATCGTTTTAACTTTGCCTCGTCAATATGAAAATGCTGGCCAGCGCACCCGCTTACGTGGGAACTTTTCTTTTGGCAACTAATCATTGCATAGCGCGTTCTGTTACAGAATTGTTTGCTATGCAAACAATTCTACTTTTTTTTAAAATCTAAAAATTTTTTTAAAACAAAAACAGCACTAAAATGCAGAAAACTAAAATTTTCGCTGCAGTAATGAGCGCAGCCCTATTTTTCGCCGCTTGCCAAAAAGAACAGGCGCAGGTGGAAACTACAAATCAAATGCCTGATAATCAAATCGTAGCTTTAGAGCCTACAGATTCTTGGCAAGGCAATCCACACAAAACTTTTGTAGTGGGGTTGCTACAATTAGCCAATAACAACAGTTTTAAAACTGTGTTAAATGACAAAATTGCTGAACAGTTCGACGGCGACGACAACGTCTTATTGAAAGATTTGTTGGTAGCTTGCGCGGATAATAGCATCAATTTTAGCAATGCTATCAAGCAAGGCGTTTTGAATTATAACAATAATTTGCCAGCTATAGAGCATCCTTACACACAATACATTGCGAGCTCAGATGATAACACTATTATGGGCTGGATAAATAATGGTCTTTCCTTTGGGGGGCAAAATTATTTTCTACACGTTTATATTCCATTCTTTGATAAAGTAGAATTGGAAAGCAACCCTACTATTGTATTTGGTTTGAACGAGACCGAAACTACTTTGGGCTACAAACGCAACGCCGACAACAGCATCAGCGCGCTTGTAGTAGATGAAGATTATGCTCAAAATAACCTTGTTTGGGTTGTGGCTATCAACGAATCCGTAAATAGCAATGGCGTCATAGAACGCCCAGCCCAACCCGATGAAGATGCAGCGCACCCAAGCCAGCAGGCTAGCCATCGTGCGCCTGGTGATAGATATGTAGAATTATCGCAGGTTTATATTACAGACAAAAACGAATCTTGGATACGCGGTAAAGCTGATATTACCTATGCATCAGTTAAATTTAACCCTAATAACTGTTCTTGGGTAATGCTTGATGTTTCTTCTGGTGCTAACAGTATAATAAAATTAGGTAATAATGATTTGCAAACGTGGAAAAGTGTAAGTGAGCCAAGAAAAGTTATTGCCCGTCCAAATAGCACAGCACCCACTCCTTTTGTTGATGGACAAACTTTGTCAATTTTATTATTTGAATACGACGCAGTTAGCCAAAGTACTCAGAATACACAAACTTGTTTTTTAGGTGCTAGTGCAATTACTTTGCGTTACAATTCTAGAGATGTATCGTACGGTATAAGAGATATACCAGCTTCTGCAATGATGTCCTCTACATATGTAACGCATCCTTCTGTTTGGTGGGGAACCCAACGTAATGGTTTACGCTTGGATTACAGACGTGAGCCATAATGTTTTATACTTTCTATACAACTGCTATGCGTATCATTTGGCTACAAATTATATTATTTATCATTTCAGGTATTGCGCAAGCACAAAAATCTATTGACTTTACTACAGTTGTTTCTCTCAATCAAAGCCAAGCATTTTTGACTAACATATCTTTCAAAACTAAGGTATCAAGCGCTTATGGATTAGGGTTGAAGTATAATTGGACTTTACGTAAGCCTAAATTAGAATTATCTTTAGGCAGTAAAATACAGATTACTAATCATCCCTTTAAAATTGTAGGGGGACCGATATTCCCGACTAGGCAGGGTATTAACGTAAATTTTAAGTCTCATTTTATTGATTTTGCAATTCTTGTAGGCAAGAGGTGGCAAATCAATAAAAAAATAGGTATAAAGATTTATGCTGGTTTAGCTTTAATGGTATTTGAACCTCTACCTAGTTTAAATAAGGTTTCCCTGCAATTTGATAGTACTTCTTTTAGTATGGGCAGTAGACAATTGGTTTTAAATTACGTCGCAGAACCCCGTGCAGCACAACGCAATGTGGCTTTTGATGCAGGATTAGCTATAGATTTTTCACTATCTTCGCATCTAAATCTATTATTTAGTTTCGAGCCAAGAATTGCTTTTAACCAATTCCTTTCTTACAGAATAAATTACGAAGCTTTTGATAAGCAAACAGGAAATCCGGTAATTACTAGTAGTATCTATGAGTCTATTTATACAGGCACAGGCTTTAATACACACATCGGATTGCGCAGTTATTTATTCGCTACAAAAAAGCGATAATTCTTCTATAAATCTCAATCTCATAAGGTTGGGATTTTTTTTATTTTGACGGCTGCGGGTTTTATTTTTTGTATATTTGTTAAAAAGATATAATTTTGCGCCCTCAATCTGAACACACAATCTGCTATGAATAATTTCATCCCCCAACAGCCCATTTTAACCCAATTATTGCAACAACAGCAAAAAATTGTCATCTCTTCCCACGCCAACCCCGACGGCGACGCTTTGGGTTCGTCCTTGGCTTTATACCATTATTTGAAAACGTTGGGACACGAAATTTCGGTGATAATGCCCACAGAATTGCCCGATTTTTTGAATTGGATGCCTGATTTTGATAAAGTGTTGGTTTCTTATACTCAAGCTGAGATTTGCAAACAGGCTATAGAGCAAGCCACGATAATTTTTAGCTTGGATTACAACGCTCTTTCCCGCGTGAATGAAGTTGGCGAATGGATTGGCAGTTCTACAGCTTACAAAGTGATGATTGACCACCACTTAGAGCCAGAAAATTTTGCTAATGCGCAATTGTGGCGCACTTCGGCGAGTTCTACCTGCGAGTTGGTGTATGATTTTTTTGAACTGTTGGGGGTTTGGGACAAAGTGAGTTTGGAGGCTTGCAATTGCCTTTTTGTGGGAATTTTGACCGATACGGGGGGATTTCGCCACGCGACCAGCCCGCGCTTGTTTAGGGTTGTAGCCAATATATTGGAAAAAGGAGTAGATAATAACCTCATCAGCGACTTGGTGTTTAACGATTATACTATCAAACGCTTCCGTTTATTGGTCTATTGCTTGAGTCAGCGGTTGGAATTGTTGGAGAATTTGAACGCTGGGATTATCAGCTTGTCTATGTTTGACCATAACGAGTGGGATATTAAACGCGGCGACCTGGAGGGGGTGGTGAATTATATCCTAAAAATTAAAAAATTGCAGTTGGCGGCTATAGTTACCGAGCGCAAAGAGGGGGTGAAATTGTCCCTTCGCAGCAAGGGGGAGTATTCAGTGCAAGAAATTTGCAAAAAACACTTCAATGGGGGCGGACATCGCAACGCTTCTGGTGGTAGTAGCAGCGAAAATTTGCGCCAAACTGTGCAAAAATTAAAGGATATTATCGCACAAAATCCGCCTATTGGATAACCGTTTAAAAATACCCATACCAAACCTTGAAAAAGCTTATCTATACTGCATTTTCGGCTTGTTTGATACTAGCTTATTCCTGCCAAAATTCTGAATGGAAAAGGGCAGAAGATGCCAATTTTTACTACCAAATCGCGCCCGCTAGCAATAGTTCCCCCAAATTAGACTTCGGGGACTTAGTTCGCTATCGTTTTAGTTTGTATAAAGATGGAAAATTACTGCGAAATAACCACCCCAACCTGGATAGTTTGGTTATTCCCCCGCGCGATTATCGCAATATCATAGAAAAGGCGCTGGTTTTGTGCAAAGAGGGCGACAGCATCGCGATAAAATTCGCTTATAAAGAACTTCAAAGTTATCTGCCGCAGTACCAAAACAAGCTAAAACCCAACGATGAGCTAATTTTTGGGTTGAAAATACACTCTTTTGTACCAAAAGCAACGCTGGAGGCTAGCCAAAACGGACAATTCGCTCAAGAAAAGGGGTTTGAGACGTTGGAAAAAATGGAACAGGAGCGCAAATTTATCTTAGACAATGCCACAAGTTACTCGCGGCAGTTGGAAGTTTACACCCAAAATGGACTTTCTGCCCAAAATTTGCGCATAAATGAGGGGTTAGCCAATAATAATCCCGACCAACAGTACACAGCGCAAACAGGGGATACAGTAGCTGTCTATTACGCGCTCGCCACCCAACCAGAAGGGACAATTTTTGACCAAAATTTGCAAACAGCAGACCGCTTTTTGTTCGTTATCAACCAAGATATGGGTCTTTTGGCAGGGTTTCACCAAGCAGCGCAGCAGTTGAAATTGGGTGAAGCAGCTTATTTCTACATAGATAGCCGCCTTGCTTACGGCGAAGAGGGCAGTTTGCCTGTAGTGAAACCCAATCAAAGTTTGGGTTTGTTTATGAAAATGGCAGCTATTTGGAAACTAAAAAAATAAATTTCACCCGAATGAAAGCCTTTATCACTTTTTTTTGTTTATTGATGGGAAGCGTCGCTTTTGCGCAGGGTATTAAAAAAATGGCTAAGAATTTTCAAACTCACCAACAGCCCTTTTTTTACTATAAAATAGATAAAAAAAGTGTAGAAAATTATGAGCCGCAAGCTGGCGACGTGCTACATTTTCACTATCGGTTGCTTAAAGCGGGCAAAAAAGAGGAAGAATTATTGAGTTCTTATCCCACAGGCGAATTGTTGGCAGAAATGCCCCAAAATGCTGCGAATAGTCATTTTACGGCTGCCTTAAAAATGCTTGATGTGGGAGATAGCTTAACCGTGTTAATCCCAGCCGAACAGATAAAAAATGAACTTCAACAGTTCGATAAAGCGTTTAAAAATAAAAAATCTGTGGTCAAAATTTGTTATAAAGTTATGAACATAGATAGAAAAAAAGTTATTGAATTTAAACGAAAATTAGCTGCTGAATATGCTGATAGTGTGCGATTTGTAGCGTTGGGGGAGGTTTTATACTATCAAAAAAACCAACGTTTTAGCCGCCCAGCCATAACGGGCGAAAATGGGTTGCAAACGCTAATTTATACAGAGGGGCAAGGCGCAGTTTTAGAAAATGCTAGCAAAGCGGGCGTGCATTACATCTGTTTTTTGCCCAGCGGACAAATTTTAGATAGCTCATACCCACGAGAAGAAATTTTTTACTTCTATCTGAACAAACAACAGGTGATTGAGGGTTGGGAAATGGCGATAAAATCGCTAAAAGTGGGGGCTAAAGCCTTGATAAAAATTCCTTCTGCTTTGGCTTATGGCGAAAATGGGGTGGCTAATCAAATTCCGCCCAATACAGACCTGTTTTTTTGGGTAGAAATTATAGAATAATCAACAAATCAAATCAACCGTAAACTTATCCATATAACAATGAACCGTCTTTTCTCTTTATGCGCCAAATTGGGGCTGGGAATTATGTTTTTTTTATCCGCTTGTAGCAATCCTAAACAGGATTTGATAGAACAAATTGCCGCTATTGAATACAAAACTACCAAATCACCCGACGATGCGCAAATGCGTAGTTTGATGACTTTGTACGTGCAATTTATACAGCGTTATCCAAGCGATAAATATACGCCCGTTTATATCTATAAAATTGCAGAGGTTAATTATCGCCTGCAAAAATGGGACGAATCTTTGCGCCATCTCAATATGATTATCAACGACCACAGCAGCAGCGAGTATTTGGAAGATGCGCTTTTGTTTGCGGGAATGTTGTACGATGAGCGCATATTTGACCAAACAGGCGGGGACAAAGTGTATAAAATGTATTTGGAAAAATATCCCAACGGCAAAGGCAAAGCACAAGCAGAAATTCATTTTAAAAGCCCGCAAGAAAGGCTGATTTTTAAGATTGAAAATATGGAAAAACAACTTACCAATAACCCCAATGACCTTAATTTAGCTTTGTCGTTGGCTTATACTTACAAAAGTTATGCTCAAGCCAATCCTCAAGATGTGCAAACGCCCCGCTTTTGTATGCAAGGGGCAAAATTTGCGGCTGGGGCTGGCGAGTCGTTTTTGGCTATTGAATTATGGGATATGATTAGCAAAAATTATCAAAACTTTCCCGAACGCCCTTATGTAATGTTTTTGGCGGCTATGGAACACGAAGAAAAAGCGCCTATACAAGCTCAAAAATATCGCCGAGTAGGACAAACTTTTGATGGTTTTGCTGCTTATTATCAAACTTTTGAAAAAGAACAGTTTATAAAAGAAGCTGGCGACCGTTACAAGGCTTATCTTGCCGAATATCCCAAACACGAATTGGCCAACGATGCTAAAATTGCCCTGCAAAATTTGGGTAAAGATGCCAACGAGGTGGTCAACTCTTTTATAAAAAAACAAAAATTAACCAACTAATCTAAATTTTTATTGTTTCCAATTTTTTTAGAAACAAACTATCCAATGAATACCAAACAACAACTTACCCAACTGGCTCAACAACGGATTTTAATCTTGGATGGGGGAATGGGGACGATGATACAACGTTATAAATTATCCGAAGCTGATTATAGGGGCGAAGAGTTTAAGCATTTTCACCGCGATATAAAAGGCAATAACGACCTTTTGGCCATTACGCAACCTCAAATTATAGAAGAAATCCACAAGGCTTATCTCGCTGCTGGGGCTGATATTATAGAAACCAATTCCTTCAACTCTACCCGCGTATCGCAGTCGGATTATGATATGCAGGAATATGCTTACCAATTGAATGTAGCGGCTGCTCAATGCGCTCGCCGCGCGGTGGATTATTACAACCAACTGACTCCAGATAAACCCCGTTTTGTGGCGGGTTCGTTTGGTCCAACCTCCAAAACTACCTCCTTGTCCCCTGATGTGAATAATCCAGCTTATCGCGCGATTACTTTTCAGGAGTTGGTGGCTGATTATTACGAACAGGCTAAGGGTTTGGCTGATGGTGGCGCTGATATTTTCTTGGTAGAAACCGTTTTTGATACCCTGAACTGTAAAGCGGCTTTATTCGCTATTGATAAATACTGCGAAGATTGTGGAAAAGCTTATCCCGTGATGGTTTCGGGTACAATAACCGATGCGAGTGGTCGCACCCTTTCGGGGCAAACTGTGGAGGCTTTTTGGATTTCTATTCAACACGCGGACTTGTTTTCTGTAGGCTTAAACTGTGCTTTGGGTGCTGCCGAGATGCGCCCGCATATCAAAACCCTTTCGGAAATATCCAATTGCTTCGTTAGTGCGCATCCCAACGCTGGTTTGCCCAACGAAATGGGCGAGTACGACCAAACAGGGGCTGAAATGGGGGTTTTAATCTCCGATTTTGCCCAAAATGGCTTCCTAAACATAGTTGGGGGCTGCTGTGGTACTAATCCCGAACACATAGCCGAAATCGCCCGCGTTGCAGCGCAACATTCTCCCCGCCAAATTCCCAATTTTGAGCGAGTTTATAGCAATTATAGCGGTTTGGAGCCGCAAATTATCCGCGAAAATATCCGCTTTGTCAATGTGGGCGAGCGTACCAACGTTACAGGCTCAAAACAATTCGCCAGATTGATAAAAAATGGCAATTACGAAGAAGCGCTTGTTGTGGCGCGCCAACAGGTAGAGGGCGGGGCGCAAGTGATTGATATTAATATGGATGAAGGTATGTTGGATAGTAAAGCGGCTATGGTCAAGTTTCTCAACCTCGTGGCTTCAGAACCCGATATTTCTAAATTGCCGATAATGATAGATTCGTCCAAGTTTGAGGTGATAGAAGCGGGCTTGCAATGCGTACAGGGCAAATCTATAGTCAATTCTATCTCGCTAAAAGAGGGCGAAGAGGCCTTTATCCGCCACGCCAAACTTATTCGCCGTTACGGTGCTGCTATGGTGGTGATGGCTTTTGACGAAACAGGGCAAGCTGATACTTATACCCGCAAGGTGGAAATTTGCCAACGCGCTTACGACATTCTTATTAGCATCGGTATTCCCCCGCAAGATATAATTTTCGACCCGAATATATTCGCTATTGGCACAGGGATAGAAGAACACAACAATTATGCTGTAGATTTTATAGAGGCGGCGCGCGAGATTAAAAAACGTATGCCGTTGGTAAAGATAAGCGGGGGCGTCAGCAACCTTTCTTTCTCGTTTAGGGGCAACGATGCTATCCGCGAGGCTATGCACTCTGTATTTTTATACCACGCTATCCAAGCGGGTATGGATATGGGGATTGTGAACGCGGGGATGATAGAAATTTACGAAAATATACAACCCGAACTGCTGGAACGGTTGGAAGATTTAATTTTCAACCGCCGCCCAGACGCGACCGAGCGGGTAATGGAGTATGCCGAACAGACCAAAACCAAGTCCAAAGAAAGAGTGGTGGATTTAGCTTGGCGGGATAGCAGTGTAGAGGATAGATTAGCTCACGCGTTAGTGAAAGGGCTTACGGAATTTATAGTACAGGATACAGAAGAAGCGCGCTTAAAATATCCGCGCCCGCTCGATGTGATAGAACAGCCTTTAATGCGGGGTATGAATATCATCGGGGATTTATTCGGGGCGGGCAAAATGTTTTTGCCGCAGGTGGTCAAATCCGCTCGCGTGATGAAACAGTCCGTTGCTTACCTAACCCCATTCATAGAGGCAGAAAAGGCGGCCAATGCGTCTTCGAGCAAAGGCAAAATTCTATTAGCTACAGTCAAAGGGGACGTACACGATATTGGCAAAAATATAGTTGGGGTGGTCTTGGCTTGCAATAACTTTGAGATTATAGACTTGGGGGTGATGGTTTCTTGCGAAAAAATCCTAGCTGAAGCCCAACGCCACAATGTAGATATTATCGGCTTGAGTGGGCTAATCACGCCCTCATTGGACGAGATGGTTTATGTGGCGAAAGAAATGGAGCGGCTAAAAATTAACCTACCTTTGCTTATCGGGGGGGCGACGACCTCCAAAACGCATACGGCGGTGAAAATTGAACCCCAATTCCAACTCAACAGCGTTATCCACGTCTTAGATGCTAGCCGTAGCGTGGCTGTAGCTTCTGCCTTGCTTTCAGAGAATGAAACGGATAAAGTTGCTTTTATGCAAAAAAATAGAACCGATTTAGCCACCGTCCGCCAACAACGCGCTGCCCGCACTTCTGACAAAAAATATATCAGCCTCACTCAAGCGCGCAAGAATAAAACCCCTATAGCTTGGTCAGCGTATAAAGCTACCCAACCCCAAACGCTGGAGAAACAAACGCTTGTATTAGACCTCCAAACTTTGCGCGGTTATATCGACTGGACTCCCTTTTTCCAAACTTGGCAATTGGCTGGCCCTTATCCCGCCATTTTGACCGATGAAGTGGTCGGGGTAGAAGCTACCAAATTGTATAAAGAGGCGCAAACGATGTTAGACCAAATTATAGCCGAAAAATGGATAGAGGCGCGCGCTGTGTTCTCTTTATTCCCCGCCAACTCGGACGGACAAGATGATATTTTTATCTACACGGACGACAGCCGCAAAGAAATCCGCGCTACTCTTCACCACTTGCGCCAACAACGGCAAAAAGCTCCGGGTTTGCCCAATCTTTGCCTTTCAGATTATATCGCGCCTCAAGATACGGGGGTCAATGATTATATAGGCGGGTTTGCTGTGGCTGCTGGTTTTGGCATAGAAGAAAAAGTAGCCGAGTTTGAACGGAAATTAGATGACTATTCTGCTATTTTGCTCAAAGCACTTGCTGACCGTTTCGCCGAAGCCGCCGCCGAGTTTGTACACGAGAAAGTACGCACCAACTATTGGGGTTATCAACCGAATGAATGTTTGGATAATAGCTCTTTGATAGATGAAAAATATCAGGGCATACGCCCCGCACCGGGTTATCCTGCTTGCCCCGACCACACCGAAAAAGCTACCTTGTTTAGTTTGCTCGACGCGGAAAAAGCGATTGGTATTCAACTGACCGAATCCTTTGCTATGTACCCTGCGGCGGCTGTGAGCGGCTGGTATTTCGCCCACCCTCAAGCCAAATACTTTGGATTGGGCAATATAGAAAAAGACCAAACCGAAAATTACGCCACCCGCAAAGGATTATCTATCGCTGATACAGAGCGTTGGCTAATGCCCGTGCTAAATTATGATATTTAACCCGCAAATCATTTTCATTTAATAAAAAAATCCCACCTCGTAATGAAGCGGGATTTTTTCGTTTAAGCGGTTTGGCATTATAAAAGAACTGTATGTATTCTCTTTTGTGTGCGGGGTTAAAACCACCGCACAATTAAAATTGAAGTTTTTTAACGCTTTTGAGGCTAAAGCCTCGCGTTAGTTGGTGTTTATAATCAAATTACATATACGTTTATCCAATCAAAGATAAAACGCGCGGGGCTTTAGCCCCAAAAGCGCGCAATCACTTTCAATCTCAATTGTGCTGGGACTTTAGTCCCGCACAACGTAGGAAAATCTTTACAGAAAAATTAAAACTAAACCACTCGCTTTACAATTTTAAGCTGCAAATACTGCGCTATTTTACGCGTTTTCTTTCATAAAGGAGAAAGTGCGTAAAACTTTATTCACGTCTTGTCCGTCAAAATCTATCTTAATCTGCGCGCGCAATTTACTTAGTACATTTTTCAACTCCTTAAATTGTGCGTCCGTGTTGTTGGTTATATCACTTTTTCCCATACGGGTATTTTTGGAATTATTCCATATCGTTTGGTGGTCGGTTTGCAATTGCTGCCAATGGCTCAACCCGTACGATTTGCCCGCAAAAGGATTACCCGCTTCTTGTAGTTTGGCGACCAACTTAATCAACACCTGCTGGCGTGAGTCGTTGTCGCGGGGCAACCCGTAAGAATTGGTACTGCGTTCTATCAACCCGTGTTGGATATAAGCCGCTTTTACCGCGATAGGGTCATCATATTCGGCTTTTATGTAATTTTTGAACATACGCAAACTATCTGTCAAACGTTTCCCGATAGTGGTTAAATTGTCTGTATTGGTAGCCCTTTCTCCGTCGTAATTTTTACTTTGGTTAAGTTCGTTCAAAAATGCTTGCGATTGTCGCAACAGACCATTATAATCAATAAATTTAACCGTAAAAGTTGGATGATTAGCTGCCCACGCTTGCGCCACGTCCAAGCCCAAGTTGGCCACAGCAGCCAATTTGGTAGGAATGGCTTTTTTCTTTTTTACCCTTTTTCTAAACTCGTCTTCCCACTCCAATTCCTCGTACTCGCCCGCATTTTCAAAATTACCTTTAGCAGAAACTGTATTTTCGTCTTCTGAATTGATATTTTTGCGGCTGACGGTTTTATTCTCGCCATTTGGATTAAATTCCTCTGCGGGAATTTCTGGAAATTCGTTGCTCATAATAGTTTTGTTTTTGATTGGTTAATAAATCACCGCAATATATGCACTTTATTTTATACCAACAAATTTTTTTCAATTTTTACTCAAAAAAAGATACTTTTTATAAAATAATTAACAAAATTGCTGCGCTAAATTCGCAATCACAGCTAACATTTTATAATGCTAATATAAAAAATTTAATTTGTTTTTATTCTAATTTGTTTTCCCCGCGTTGCTACGCGGGGCTACCGTTATTGAACCCTTTCAGGGTTCGCAATCGCCAACCCCAACGGGGTTGAATAATAGTAACCCCACGCCGCCGCGTGGGGACTATAAAAAAGAAAAAAACGTGCGCCAAAGTCGCGGCCGCTCCGTACATTGTATAAATCCTTGCGCTGAACTCACGGCCGCTCCGTACATTATATAAATCCTTGCGCTGAAGTCGCGTCCGCTCCGTACATTATATAAATCCTTGCGCCAAAGTCGCGGCCGCTCCGTACATTATATAAATCCTTGCGCTGAAGTCGCGGCCGCTCCGTACATTATATAAATCCTTGCGCTGAAGTCGCGTTTTACGTTTACCAATTAGTTGCAACGGGTGAAAAGGGTTATTTTTATCTTATTTTTCTTTTTTAGTTTGAAAATAAGCCCGCACGCCCGCGTAAATGCGACGACCTTGCAAAGGGGCAAAGTTATAAGCGGTATCAAAATAAGGGCTAAAACCTACAGCCGCGTTGGGGTCGTTATACCCAGCCAAAGGGGAAAAATTGGGCAGATAGTTTAATAAATTGCTTATGCCGATATAAATTTCCAAGTTTTGTAGCGGCAAAGTTTTGTTAATTTGTACATTATGCAAAGCAAACGCTTCAGCAAGCAATGGGCGGGCTGTAGTATTGAGATTTCCGTTGGCATCTACGTCAAAAACAGCAGGCATAAAAGTAGGGGATACAAACTTGCCCGTATAAGCAAAAATTAAACCGTATTTTTTCCAATCATAAGCCAAAACCGCGTTAGCATTCCAACGGGTAGAAAATTCAATAGCCGTTTTTGTGGTTTGGTTGGCTGCATCTATTTCATATTTATTCGCCCAGTTGAGGCTTGCATTTAATTGCCAACTTAACCCATTTTTTAAAATATGATTATAACTCCCATTCAACCCTTTTATTTCGCTATAACCGTTGAGATTGGCGTAAATAATCGCGTTGGGTTGGCTATAATCGGCTATAATTGCGTTTTGAAAACGGCTAAAAAAACCGTTAATTTGTGCATTAACGCTATATTTGGGCTTATCTTTTTTATAAATAAAGGTAGAATTGATAGAAAAAGACCGTTCAGGTTGTAGATTATCGTCTATGACGACCTGTCTTTGCCCAGTGACAAACGCGTGGTCTTCAGTGAAGACATTAACTAGCCTAAAACCTGTGCCGCAGTTGGTTTTGAACTGCCAAACAGGGTTAAAATTATGTACGAATAAAAAGCGGGGGCTAAACACAGGGTTAAAATTAGGAGCTAAATCCAATCTCGCACCTGCCGTAATGGCTGTTTTAGGGCTTATTTGCCAATTATCTTCCAACATCAAAGCGGGAATTATAGTATTAACAGGTTTATTTTGGTTGTCAAGGGTAGCGGTTGCGCTGCTGTTGTCGTCGTAAAATTCATATCTAAAATTAGCCAAAAAAGTAAGCGAATGAGTATTCAATTGCCATTTTTGTACCCCATTTATAAAAAATAACACCTGATTGGCTTTGTATTGAACGTCGCCATAGTAAGAATTTTGCAAATGTAAGCTCGCGCCTTGTTGGATAAACCTGTTTTTATCCCCTAAATAAATCCGCGCGGTATTTTCTACCCGATGCGTGCGAATATACTCACCATAAATAGTATTAGAGCCATAATTTTCTCGGAAATAGTCATTTTTTAGATAATTATAAACCCCGTTGCGGCGATTTTCATAATAGTATTTGCCCATAAACGTATTTTTTAGCGATTTAGCCCCAAAAGTAAATTTTTGCATCAGGTTAAACCGTTCAAACTGTACATTATCGCCAAAGTTATCTCGGTTGCGGTCTTGGTAGTTTCTACTGCTGGCAAAATGTACGGCGGTGAGCGTAGCCACTTTTTTTAGATTATAATCATAAGCTGTGTTGAAAAAAATATCGTTTAAATTTGAAGCCTGCAAATCCATTTTCAACAAACCGCAACCGTCGGGAGTTTTGGTTTGTATGTTGATAACCCCCCCGATAGCTTCCGTGCCATAATATACGGAGGCCGCCCCACGCTCAATATCTATATTTTCAATAATAGCAGTCGGCACACTATTTAGCCCATAAACAGCCGCCAAATTGCCGTACAAAGGGATGCCGTCAATAGCTACAGCGGTATAAACGCCGCCGATGCCGTTGATATTGATAGAGTTAGTACCACAGACCCCGCAAGCGATATTGTTTTGCAATCCGTTGGCTATAGATAAAACTTCTACAAAATTGTTGGGAGCAAATATGCGTTTGTAATCGTCAGGCGCAATTTGCAAATCTATATTGGCGGCGGCTGCAAGTTGATAAACGCTATCCACCACGTAAATTTCTTGCAAATCTGCATTTGTCAAACTATCATTAGCGCGTGTATCGGGCTGCGCAAAAAGGTGAGCAGTGGATAAAAAACAAAAAATGATAACAAAAAAGGCGTTTATTTTTTGCATTTTCAAAAATTTAATCCGTTAATAATTCTGCAAAGGTATAAATGTTTTTAATAAATACAAAATTTTATTTTCGTACAACCTAAATTTTTGTATAAAAAAGAGGAAATATCGTCCAAGTGATTATTTTTTTGAAAAAAAACAAAAAAAAAGCACAAACTTTGTATAAAAGTTGTACCTTTGTGAGAAATAAAATTACAAAATGAATTTCGCTGATTTACAAAAAGAAATACAAAAAAAACAATTCAAGCCCGTTTACATTCTGCACGGAGAAGAGAGTTATTATATAGATGAGTTGGTGGCAAGTTTTGAAAAATGGGTACTAACTGAAGAGGAAAAGAGTTTTAACTTGAGTATTTTGTACGGGAAAGAGATTGAGTTTAAACAGGTTTTGGACGCAGCCAAACAGTTTCCGATGGTTACGGATTTATTGCCGACGGCTACAACGCGGCGGTTGGTGATAGTAAAAGAAGCGCAGGAGTTGAAAACATTAGAGAATTTAGCCCCTTATTTTGAGCGTCCAGTTCCCAGCACCGTGTTGGTGATAGCACACAAGCATAAAAGTTTGGACAAGCGCAAAAAATGGGTAAAAACGTTGGAAGCCGCAGCCAGCGCGGTGGTTTTTGAAAGCACTAAAATCAAAGACGGCCAACTTAATAATTGGATAAGCAATTATATCCAAGAACACCGCTACAAAGCAGAGCCGCAAGTGGTGGAGGTGTTGGCGCAGAGTTTGGGGAATGATTTGGGAAAAATATCAAATGAGTTGGACAAATTGTTTATCAATGTTCCCCCCTCGCAGCCTATTACGAGCCAACTGGTGCAGCAATACATAGGCATAAGCAAAGATTATAACGTATTTGAACTACAAAGCGCGCTGGGAAAAAAAGACGAAGCAAAAGCGTTAAAAATTGTTAATCATTTTTGCAAAAATCCCAAAGACAACCCGATGCCAGCCGTAACGGCTATATTGTACGGTTATTTTAGCAAATTATACGCCCTATCGGCGCTCAAAAGTGCAGGACAGAATCCCAAAGATAAAGCTAAAGAGGTGGATATTTTGCCTTTTTTATTATCGGAGTATGAAAATGCGTTGAAGTTCTATAACCGATTGCAATTAGAGCAGGTGTTGGCGTTGTTGTTGGAATACGATTTGAGAAGCAAAGGGGTTGCGCCCCGATACAAAGACGATATGATGTACAGCGAAAATACAGATTATGACGGTTTGATAATAGAATTAGCGTATAAAATTCTACATTGTTAAAATTTGGCATAGTTTTTGCTGCATATTTTTTTGCCAAAATTCACTAACTTTTAAAAAAATCATCACTCAAAAAAAGTTTATATTATGAAAAAGATATTTTTAAGCATTTTAGCTTTTAGTTTGTACGGTGCAAGTACTTTTGCCCAATCAGCTGAGGTAAAATTGTACGCCGAAAAGTCTGCAGAAGCGTATTGCACCTGCAACGGCTTTGTAAAACTTATTGATGCGCAAATTGCTGCTATGGACAATCTTATCAGCAGCGAAGAATTAGCCAATCAAACAAATGCATCAATGAAAGATATGCAAATGTGCACTATTGAACTCAATCAATATATGCCAGACTTAAACCGCGAAACTGCTGGGGAAGTGGAGAAGCTAACCCAACAAATAATGGATAAAAAATATCCAGATTGTGCCAAAAAAATCGCACGTTTGACGGAAAAAAAGTAATTTAATTTAATTTTTAACCCAATAACAATTTCCCTACAGATGACAATGAAAACATTAACTTTTTTGACCGCTTGTTTGGCTTTTACAACCTTATCAGCCCAAACTAAACAAGAAAATATACAATGGGCAGCCGAAAAAATGGCAAATCAATTTTGTGAATGTCAAGCTTTATCTATAATGTTGGATGTGCGTATAGAAGAAACGCAAAAAAAGACAAACCAACAACAAGCAGCTGAGAAAATTTTACCATATTTGGCTGAAGTTGAAAATTGTTTAGCTCCTTTTGCTGTTTATAACGCCAAACTAAATGAAAGTGAGCAAGTAGAAGCCGCCAATACAATGCGGTTAATTATGCGCAATCAATGCCCTAAAATTGCGGATAAATTTGACGCCGCAGAAGGCAAAAAATAACCATTCTAACAAAAAAAACCTTGCCACAATACGCGGCAGGGTTTTTTTTTATTCGCAAAAAGGTTATACAATCTGTTAAAAACTAATCGTTGTACCTGACGCTGGTGGATTTTGGCATAAACTTAATAATTGTAGCGCGTCTCCAATTTGTACCAAACCAACTCCAGCTTCCAGCGCATCAAAAGCATTTTCTAATTTGGGAATCATTCCACCGCTAATTACGCCGCTTTGTTTGTAGGTTTCAAAATTTTGAGCATTGATACGATGAATTACAGAATTATCATCTTTGGGATTTTCCAAAACGCCCGTTTTTTCAAACCCATAAATCAACCGCACCGCATAATCTCGGCTAAGGGCTTTGGCCAAACAAGCAGCTATAGTGTCCGCGTTGATATTCAGCAATTGACCTTGAGCATCGTGCGCTATGGGGCTAAACACAGGGCTAATATGTTGAGCTAAAATAGTTTTGATAAAAGCCGTATTGACAGATTCGGGGCTAATATCACCCACCAAACCATAATCAATTTCTTGCACAGGGCGGCGGGTAGCTTGTATAACGTTAGCGTCTGCCCCAGACAAACCAATAGCATTTTGGTTGGCTTTTTGCAATAAAGCGACTATGTTTTTGTTGACTAATCCCGCATAAACCATAACCACAATTTTCAACATCGCTTCATCAGTAACCCTGCGCCCGTTTATCATTACGGCTTCGATGCCCAACTGTTTGGAAAATTCAGTGGCAATTTTTCCCCCGCCGTGGACTAGAATTTTCGGGTTGGGGATTTGTGCAAATTGGGCTAAAAAAATGGCTAAATCGTGGCTATTGTCGATTACATTACCACCAATTTTAACCACAAAAAGGGTTTGTTTATTCATATAAAAGTTTATAAAAAATAGAAGGTTTATAACAGCAAAAATTCTAAATCGGAACATTTGCCCCCAAATAATTGTTGCTAATTGTCGCTGCAAAAAAAATACAAAAATATAAATTTGAATAAAAATATACGAAAAAAGCTGCAAAATAAACGTATTTATCAAAAAAAAGCTACTTTTGCGCCTTCAAAAAATATACAATTAACCAATTTTTATAATAAAACTTAAAAATAAAAAATGTTTGAGCAATTAATCGCACCATTGGCTACTTCTCAAGGCTTGATAGCCTTAGTTATGCTAACCCTAATGGAGGTTGTTTTGGGGATAGACAACATCATTTTTATCTCTATTGTAGCGGGTAAATTACCCGAAAAAGAACAACCACGTGCGCGAAACTTAGGTTTATTGTTGGCTTTGGGCTTGAGGGTAGTTTTATTGTTTGGTATAGCTTTTATCATTGCTATGCAAGACCCAATTTTGAGTTTTGCTTATGGCGAAACTATAGTAGAAAATACAAGCAACACCGTTATTGTAGACCACGCAGGCACACACGAGGCAGCAGGGCATAAAAGTTATATCGCTTCCGCTAAATTTACGGGACAAAGTATTATTTTGATATTGGGCGGGGTATTTTTGCTGTATAAAAGTGTGGCAGAAATTCATCACAAATTGGAGGGAGAAGAGTCCCACGGCGACGACGGCAAGCCCAAAGCGAGTAAATTAAGCCAAGTCATCACCCAAATAGCTATTCTTAACATCGTATTTTCTTTTGATTCTATTTTGACGGCGGTCGGTTTGACCCAAGATATGAGCAAACAGCATTTAGACCCCACTTTGATTATGATTTTGGGGGTTATTTTCTCGATGTTGATAATGATGAGTTTTGCCGCACCATTGAGCCGCTTTGTGAATAAACACCCTTCTATACAAATGTTGGCTTTATCCTTTTTGATATTAATTGGCTTTATGTTGATTACTGAAGGCGCGCACATAGCCAAAATGGAACTTTTCTACGCGCACATCGGCGCAATCCCCAAAGGCTATCTGTACTTTGCTATGGTGTTTGCCGTATTGGTTGAATTTTTGAACATTCGCGGGCGCAAACAGTCTAAACCTGTGCAAGTGCGAGGCGTGTTTGAAGAAGCCAAAGACAGACATTTGTACGATTTGGATAAATAAATTTTTTTTCACCATAGCTGTTATGAATAGCAGTCCGAACTTCCTATTTTTAACTTTCATTATGCGAACTTTTTTTGCATTTTTATTACTATTTTTTGCGCTCGCCAATACCAACCAAGCCCAAGAAAAATTTAATCCCGAAAATCTACCCACTTATAATTCCAAATCTTATCAGAAAGGTGAAGTAGTTAAAAAGCCAACTAAATTTAGCGTGCCTGTGTTGGTTACGACAACAAAAGATAATTCTTATTTGCTATTTAATAGCTTTACAGGGCTAAGGGGAGTTATTTTCGATAAAAATCTAAAAAATATAACCCCGAATAAAAAAGCTATTGAGTTAAATTTTGAAGTCAATGGAAAGTTAGCTTATTTACAGGCTCTTTATCCCATTAAAGATAAGTTGTATGCTTTTACTACAGTGTATGATAAAAAAGCCGATACGAAAACTTTCTATTGTCAGCCTATTGACCCCAAAACGCTGATTGTTGCTGGCGCTGCTACGGAAGTTTCCAAAATAACTGGAGTCAATAGTCTCAGGGAGGGGGCATTCATAATACAACCTTCTGCGGACAGTAGCCGCTTGTTGATTTATATGAGTAGACCCAGCCACTACCAAGACAATGCAATGTATGCGCTTGCGGTATTGGATGCCGAAATGCGGACATTGTGGAGTAAAACGTTAAAAATGCCTTACGAAGAAAAATTCTTTGAGTTCCAAGACCTCGTGGTGGATAATGAAAGTAACGTTTATTTGCTGGCTAAATTATATAAAAACAAGTTTATAAAAAAAGAAAAACATAGAGGTCAAGTCAACTATAGTTATAAAATTTTGCCGTTTAATAGCAAAGGTGAACAACTTGGTGAAACAGATATAGAACTGGATGAAAAAAAGTTTGTGGAGCAAGTCTCTCTGACAAAATCCAATGGCGTATTGAGGTGTATTGGGTTTTATAGTAACAAACTTATTGAGGGCGTAGCAGGTTTATTCTATCTGGAATTAGATGAACAATTAGCCAGCAAGAAAAAAGCCTATAAGGATTTGTCCATAGAAGATATAGAATCTGGGGATGGTCTAAACCGAAATTTTTGGTCGGAAACAGCTTCAGCAGATTTGTTATTGAGAAACTATAAAGTTAGATTTGTCTTGAGCAAATTGGATGGTAGCGTACAAATTGTGGCGGAGCAGCATTGGCTGGCATATTCTGGCAGTAGTAGTTCAGTTGCTGGTTATAATAGCTTTTTTGGTAATATAGTAGTCATCAATATCAGTGCGCAAGGGGAAATCCAATGGGTCAGTTTTATCAAGAAGTCTGAAGTTTACAGTGGAGAAGATAATTCAAGCCACGTATCTTGTAGTATTGGGGCGGAGGGAAGTAGATTTTATTTTAACGACCACGCCGAGAATTTTAATCCCAATAGAAAACACACTCATTCGCCATCTATTCTGGATAAATCTTACACAACAAGCGTTGTCCTTATTGATAACAATGGCAAACAGACAAGAGAATCTATAAGCGGCATCAGCCACAAAGATGGCTTTATATTGCCCAGCCTTAGCCGCTGGGATGGTGGCAATAATATGTACTTTCTTCGTATTCGCTTTTTTGAAGGATACTTTAGAATAGACAAAATGGAACTTGCCGATTAGCAGTTCTATACTATTTACAAATTAATTATTTATACACAATGCACCAATATATTAGCGAATTTTCTGCCCACGTGGGCAAAACAATCACCGCCAAGGGTTGGATTTACAACATACGCAAGAGCAAAACCAACCTATTCTTTGAGCTTAGAGATGGTTCTGGTTTTTGCCAAGTGGTGGTATCAGCCGAAAAAGTGGGAGAGGCCGCTTTTGCACAAGCTGAACAATTAACTATAGAAAGCGCGGCTGCTTTTGTGGGTACTTTGATAGCGGACGAACGCCAAAAAGGTGGGTTTGAAATTCAAGCCGATAGTTTTGAAATTTATCAAATCGCCGAAAATTATCCCCTTGCTCAACGTGAAAAAGATTTAGGAATTTCTTTTTTGCAGGATAAACGCCATTTATGGCTGCGCAAAGAACGCCAATGGGCAATTATGCGCGTTCGCAACCAAATCATTATGGGCATACACGATTTCTTCCAAGCGAAAGGTTTTGTGCAAATGGACGCGCCCTTATTCACGGGCAATTCTTGCGAGGGAACAACCGATTTGTTTGAAACGGATTTTTTCGGCAAACCTGCTTATTTGTCCCAATCTGGGCAGCTATACGGCGAAGCGATGGCTATGGCGCAGGGTAAAATTTACACCTTTGGGCCTACTTTCCGCAGCGAAAAATCAGACACGCCGCGCCACTTGGCCGAGTTTTGGATGATAGAACCAGAAATGGCTTTCTACGAAAACGAGGACAATATGGAGTTGATGGAGCAGTTTATCAAATCTGTAATTGGGCGGGTTTTAGAACGTTGTCAAACTGAGTTGAAAGCCTTAGAACGCGACCTTAGCAAATTGGAAACGGTTGTGAATAGACCCTTTGCCAAAGTTTTGTACACAGATGCGGTCAAAATTTTGCGCGGCGAGTTGGAAGTAGAGGGCAAAAACGCGCTCAAAATTCAACAAGCCGATTTGGAAAATATCCAACGCCTTATCCAAGAAAAAACGGCAGAAATTGCCACCCGCGAGGCAGCGGTGAAATCTGGAACGCTCAAAAAGGGCGAAAAAGCATTTTACGAGGGCAAAATTATCAGCTTGCAGGGCGAGTTGGTGGATTTGAACGAAAAATTGCAAAACATACCCAAATGGATAGAATCAGCCAAAAATTTCCAATATGGGGAAGATTTGGGCAGCTCTGACGAAACGGTTTTGACCCGCACTTTTGATGCGCCTGTGATGGTTTATAACTGGCCTGCTTCGGTTAAGTCGTTCTATATGAAAGAGTTGAAAGGTACAGATTTGGTCAAAAACGTGGATTTATTGGCACCAGAAGGATACGGAGAAATCATCGGCGGTTCTGAACGCGAAACGGACATCAACGTGCTATTGCGCAAGATGAAAGAACATAACCTTACCGAAGCCGAATTGGAATGGTATTTGGATTTGCGCCGTTTTGGTTCTGTGCCACATTCTGGGTTTGGATTAGGTTTGGAGCGTTTGGTGCGTTGGACTTGCAACCTGCCCCACGTGCGCGAAACTATCCCTTTCCCGCGCCGTTATGGGCGTTTATTTCCATAAAAAGGATAAAATTAGCCCACAAAAAGCAAAAAAACTTGCACAGTTGAAAAAAACAGCGTATTTTGCGGGCTAATTTTTAAACCAAATTACCAAAATCACTAAATATCAACCCATTATGCAAATTTTACGTTTTCCTGATGATACAGGCGGACAAAACGAAGAAGAAAAAGTTTTGCCCATAGAAGAAAAAGGTGCAGCCAAAGCTTATCGCAACGATAACCGCATCGCGCGTATGGATATTTCGGAATCTTGCAAAGAAGACCATCGGTTTATGACCCGCTACACGCGCAAAGATGCCGAAGATTTTCTAAAAAAAGATTATATTTATCTACAAAAGCGGGTAATTATGCCCTTTGCTATAGTGGAAGAATATCCTTTCAAGAAGAAAGCCAGCGATAAAGATGTACCCGATGCCAAAAACTCCAATGTGGATATGGGGATGATTATAGCTATAGGACGCTTGCCCAAATGGAAAAATATCATGCATCAATTGGACGAAAGTGCTTATATTTTGGGCGAATGCGCTTACATACATCGGGGCAAATACGATATTGGCGACCTCAAACCGCATATTGCGTTAGTTATTCATAAAAAGTATAAAACGATTAAACCGATAGATATTCGCGATTTGTTTGACCCGATTAAAAACGAGTTGCAAAACAATGCGCCTTGTGTGGTTTATAAAGAATTTCCTAAGCCAATATAGTTTTATCTTATAAAAGTTAATCTTTATCTAAAAGATTAGCTTTTTTTAGTTTATATTAACAAAGGGGTTGTATTTTGCGTTTTTTATCATTTTTACAACAAAAAATATCATTATGTTGAAGAAGTTTTATCTTTTAGGTTGTTTCTATGTGTTGGCTTATAGCCTAAACGCTCAAAATCCACAGTGGGAAGGCGATTGGTATGGAACTATGGATGTAGGAATGATTAAGTTGCCGCTTGTTTTTCATATTAAACAGGAAAATGGGGCTTGGGCAGGCAATATGGATAGTCCTAAAGAAAAAAAGTTTGGGCTTAAATTCAAATCGGTAGAAATTAATCAAAATCGGATAACGATTGAGTTTAAAGATATAGAAGCTGCTTATATCGGCGATTGGGAAGAAGAATCCCAAACAATTAGCGGCCAATGGAAACAAGGGCAATTGATAAATTTGAATTTAAGCCGTCAGCCTGTAGAAGAGGAAAAACCCAACCGTCCGCAAGAGCCTACTGTTTTTGATTATGAACAGCAAGAAGTGCAAATTTATAACCCCAAAGCTAAAATTAAACTTTTCGGCACTTTGTCTTATCCCAAAAATGGTAAAAATTTAGCCACTGTTTTGCTAATTTCTGGCAGTGGAGCGCAGGATAGAGATGCCAATATGTTGGAACACAAACCTTTTTTGTTGATAGCTGACCTGCTTACGCGCAATGGTTTTGCTGTGTTGAGAATGGATGATAGGGGCGCGGGCAAATCTGAAACCAACAACAAAGCGATGACTGCAGCTGATGTGTTGCAAGATGTTGAATTTTGTGTGCAATGGTTGCGAACCCAGCCTCAAGTAAATCCCGCTAAAATTGGGCTTATTGGGCACAGTGAGGGGGGAATAGTTGCGCCTATGTTGGCAGCCAAAGATAAAAAAATTGCTTTTGTGGTGATGTTGGCTTCTCTGGGGGTGGATGGGCGCACATTATCTATCCAGCAAGTAGAGGAAATAATTTATGCTGCTGGTTATCCAGCCAATTTGCGGCAGGCGATCAAAGATATGCAAATCGCTATTATAGACTTGGCTATCCGCAAAAAAAACAAAAACATTAGTTTTCAAGAGTTGAAAAGTGCTATGGAACCAGCTTTGGCTGGGCTTAATGCAGAAGAAAAGCAAATGCTTAATTATACAGACGAGAATATCCAATCTTCTTTAGCTGCTGTAAATAGCCATTCTTTCCGATACTTTTTAAATATAGAACCCAAAAAATATCTACCTAAAGTGAAATGTCCAGTTTTGGCACTTCACGGCAGCCGAGATATACAGGTCAAAGCTGCCCCTAATTTGGCTGCTATACAAACGCTGTTGGAAAAGGGCAAAAACCCCAATTTTAGCTGCCAGTTGTTACCCAATCTCAACCATTTATTTCAAACTTGCCAAAATTGTACGCTGGAAGAATACGCAACTTTAGAGGAAACTTTTGCACCAGAAGCATTAGATGTTATCTTGCAATGGGTGAAAAAGTGGTAATTTTCTGGAGTTACGCTTGAGGTTTAATTTTAGTACAAAATAGCTATAAGTTAAATCGGGTAGAAATTTTTTTTTAACGGCTTGCGCCTAAAAAATTTATTTTCTGTACTTTTTTGATGGCAAAAAAGTACCAAAAAAGCCAACGCCAACCCCGAAGGGCTCCCGTCAGGAAAAAGGCGTTTCCTTCAGGAGGGCTTCGCCGTGTTTGCGTTGCAAAAAAGCTACTGCCCTCGCTGCGCTTGGTTGGTCGTCTTTTCGCGACATACGCTGGTTTTGGCGTCTCACGGCGAAAATTTAGCTTTTCAACTTGACTTTTATCACAAAATAGCTCAAGCGTAATACAGAATTTATAAAGTGAGTGTGTAATAGCACGGGGTTTTACACCCCGTGCGGTAGATAAAATAAACCTTATTAGTGTTGGGTTTTACACCCAACACACCAAAAATATACATATTTTATAAAATTTTATTCTTGCGTTGGGTGTAAAACCCAACGCTAATAAGATTTTTCACCGCGTGGGGTTTTATACCCCACGCTCTCGCTTATTTTTATAATTATAGTGCAATATCTCTTATTACACACTTACTTTTTAAATTCTGTATAACTCCAGTAATTTTTTTATTTTTATCCAATCCATAAGCTACGATTATGTATTAAGAACAATTTATTTGAGATTATAATTTGCGTTGCAAAACGTATCAATAGCGTGGTGTTTTACACCCCACGCACAAAATCAGATAAAAAAAACAGTTTTTTTCTTTGTTTTATTATAAAATTATTGCCGCGTGGGGTATAAAACCCCACGCTATTGATACACAACATATAATTTATATTAGATATTATATAGAATAAGTATTTAAGGGTAGGAACTTTATAAAAAACTTGGGCTTGCAATTTTTTTTAACCGCTTACGCCTAAAAAATTGTTTGTTCGTACTTTTTGCAGGCGCAAAAAGTACCAAAAACGCCTTGTTTCAGGGAGGGCTTCGCCGTTCTACAAACTTGTTCGCTCCGCTTGCTAAAGCTGCGCTCCGTCTCACTTCCTACGGGAGGGCTTCGCCGTTCAAACAGTGTAGAACGGCGAAGCCCTCCCTGAAACTCAACGGATTAGTGTAGTTACGCGCTCCGCGCGATTATTCACTTTGTTTTTGTCTACTTATTTATCATTTATCTCTATGAAATTTTTTACACATTTTATCACCCTATTTTTAATTTTTTATACCAATCATTATCTAAATAGCCAAGTACAAACCTCAATTATTCGCGGGCGGGTGGTAGATAAAGAAACTAAAATCGCCTTAAAAAAAGCAACTGTGGAGCTATTGGGTTTTTCTCCTGCTCGCACTGTAGAATTAGACCCAGAAAATGGTCAATTTGAGTTTTTGGATGTGCCTTTGGGGCGTTATCGGGTACAAGCCCGTTCAGAATTTTATGAAAGTTCTACTTACAATAATTTGTCGGTTGTGGCGGGTAGAGAGGTTTTTATCACGATAGAAACCAGAGAAAAAATGGATGTAGGGCGAAAAGACCCTTTCAAAGAAAGTGATTTGATAAATCCTAAAAATATGGGGCAAAATCCAGTAGCTTTGAAAAAAGAAATTATTTTGATGGAAAATACCATAGGCGAACAACCCTTTGATGCCGACAAATTAAATCGCTTTTCTGGCGGGCGTAACGATGTGGCGCGCTTGGCGGCAAGTTATGCTGGTATAGCCAATTCCAATGATAGCCGCAATGATATAGTGGTGCGCGGGGCTAGTCCTTTGGGTTTGCAATGGCTGGTGGAAGGTATTCCTGTCCAAAACCCCAATCACGTTGCTGCTATAGGCACTACTTCAGGCTTTTTTCCCATTTTGAACGTCAATGTAATAGACAATTCAGATTTTCGGATGGGTTGTTTCTCTGCTCAATATGCCAACGCAACGGCGGGTATTTTTGATATAAAATTTAAACAAACCAATGTAAGCAAAGCTTCGCTAACAGCCCAACTTTCTATCAACGGGGCTGAGTTGATGATAGAGTCTCCTTTCGCCAAAAAAAGAGGCAGCGTGGTGATTGCAGCGCGTTATTCGCTGCTTAGGTTTATGGCTTTTGTGCCGCAAGTGTTCGGTTTTGGGGCGGTGGCTTTGCCTACTACCAAAGACTTAAATTATAAATTGTTTTATCGCTACAAAAGTGCAGAATATAGCCTATTTGGGTTTTATGGGGATTCTTATTATGAAGGATTGGCTAGCCAACAGGATACAAATAGCGTTTTTTTGCAAGACACAGACGCAGATACGCGCTGGGCGAATAAAAACGTACTTTTGGGGGCTAAATTGCGCTATTTTTTCAATAATAAAACTTATATGCGTTTGTCTGTGGGTAGCAATATAACTTATGCTGATGTAGCCAAACAATTTTATCAATACCAAAACGATTCAGCTGTAGCTTCTTATAAGGGCTTGATTTCTACCAATACCCAGATTACTTATTCGGCCAACGGGTTTATCAACCACAAATTTAGCAACCGCGCCAATATGCGCTTAGGGTTTTTGTATCAACGCGCCAACTATGCTATGTACGAGTTGGAAAACCGATATAATTTTTTTCCGAGTACTCGTTATGATTTTATTGGCGATACAGATTTTGCTCAATTTTATGCCCAAAGTGAGTATAAAATTTCATCCAAACTAAATTTTCAGTTGGGGCTTGTTGGGCTTTATTATAGCCTGAATAAAGAGTTTAATATAGAGCCAAGGGTTAATTTGACTTATTTTATCAAAGATAAGCACCAAATCAACTTTGCTTATACCATCCAGCACCAGACCATAACCCCGCGCTTGGCTTTTTTGCAATTATCTAGCTTTGATGCGATTAGCGGCACAACCCAAACAGACCACAGCAATCAACAGTTGCCATCTTTGGGCAATCACTATGCTATGGCTGAATATATTTATCAAATTACAGACGCTTGGCAACTTAAATTAAGCCCTTATTATAAGCATTGGTTTAGGTTGCCTGTGCAGGCTAACGCAGCTTCTGGGTATTCGTTTTATAACGCAGATGGGGATTTATCCTATAGCAATCCCGATTTTGCCCTCGTTAGCACAGGCACAGCCCAAAATTATGGGGTAGATTTTACCCTTAATCATTTTTTTAGAAAAGGGTTTCAATTGTTGGCTTCCACCAGCTATTTTCAATCTACCTACAAAGGTTCGGACGGGATAAAACGCAACAGCCGCTTTAATCGCAATGTTATCAGCAAATTACTGCTGGCGAAAGAATGGACAATTAGCCAACGGAGAAAAAATACTTTTTTTATAAGCAGCACTTTCACCTATGCCAACGGCGAACATTATACCCCAATAGATGCCAATCAATCGCAGATATTTGCTAATGAGGTATTTAGTGGAGATTTTTATTCGGCACAAACACCTTATTATTTGCGTTGGGATGCCAAAATAGGGTTTAGATTTAACGGAAAGCGCAGCAATCACTATTTTTATTTTGATGTGATGAACCTAAGCAATCAAATGAATGTTTTTACCTACCGTTATGATATTTCAGAGCAACAGATTAAGCCGATTTATCAATACAGAAGACTTTTAGAGTTTTTTTACCGATTTCAATTCTAAACCGTTTATGTTTTATACCCAAAAATTGCCTTTGTACGCTGTGCCCCAACTTGCGCATACGGACAGGGCTTATGCCCAACAGCAGCCCAATTTGAGCGCATTTTATCCTCACAAACCCGAATTAGGCACATTTGAACAGCTTATTCAAGACAAAAAAGCAAGCTATCAACCCAGCACAAGGCAGGTTCTCACCCAAGTGTTGCGCCAGCAGTACACAACTATAGCAGACAATAGCCAAGCGTTAGCAACTATAGATTTGCTCGCACAAGAGCAGAGTTTTACCGTTTGCACGGCGCACCAACCTTTGCTATTTACGGGACCATTATATTTTATTTATAAAATAGCAGCAGCGATTAAAACCGCTCAAGAGTTGAAAAAGGCTTATCCCCAATATGAATTTTTACCCGTGTATTGGATAGGCAGCGAAGACCACGATTTTGACGAATTGAACCATTGCCATATTTTCGGTAAAAAAATAACTTGGACAGACCAGCAGGGCGGGGCAGTGGGAAGTTATGATACCCAATCTTTGGCAGAAGTGGTGGAAAATTTGAAAACTATCTTAGGTAATTCGCCTGATTATCAACCCATTATCGCCCAAATAACCGCCGCTTATTTGCAAAAAACAACCTTTGCCCAAGCTACTTTCGCCTTTGTGCACGAATTGTTTAAGCACACGAATTTATTGATTTTAGACCAAAACCAGCCCGAGTTGAAACGGTTATGTTTGCCCCTGTTTTTGGACGATTTGCAACAACAAAGCAGTTATAATTTGGTTAATCAAACCACTCAAGCCCTGAACGAAAAAGGGTTTAAAACCCAAGCTGCGCCCCGCCCTATCAATTTATTTTATCTATTGCCCAACCAAAGAGAGCGGTTGGTTTTTGAACAAAATCAGTATAAAGTGCTGAATACGGATATTGTTATTCCCAAAGAGGAGATAGAAACGTTTGTAAATGAGCATATTGCGCAAATAAGCCCCAATGTAATTTTGCGCCCTTTGATGCAAGAGACGGTTTTGCCCAATTTGGCTTATATCGGCGGTGGGGGAGAAATCGCCTATTGGTTGGAGCGGAAATCGCAGTTTGAGTTTTATCAAATCCCCTTTCCTATGCTCATCCGCCGCCCTTCAGCTTTGTTCGTGGATAAAAACAGCAGCGAAAAAATGCAAAAATTTGCTTTTGAATCCGATTTTTGGTTTGAAAGTGCGGATGTTATCATCAAAAAATTTTTGACCGAAAACAGCAGCGAAGATATTAGCCTGACAGGGGAAAAAGAGCAGGTGAAAAATTTGTACGCGCAAATTATGAGCCAATATCCGCGCCTTACGGCACAGTTGGGCAATGCTATACAAGGGCAACAAACTACAGTAACCAACCTATTGAATACGCTATCGGAGAAAATGACCAGAGAATTAAAGCGGTTGGAGGCTGAAAATGTGCAACAAATCGGCAGAATTAAGGAAAAGTTGTTCCCTAATCAGGGGCTACAGGAAAGAACCGATAATTTTATCCCATTTTATGCCAAATATGGGGCTGATTTTATCAATTTTTTGATAGCGCAGTTTGAGCCGTTTAACCCCACTTTTTATATTTTTAGCGAACAATAAGGACAAAATGGAACTTTAAACTATCTATTTTGTTATCAACGCCGATACCCATTTTACTAACAGTTTAAAATATAAAAAATGAACTTTATAATTTTTGATTTAGAAGCTACTTGTTGGGAAACAGAGCAAGAATCACAAGGCAAAACGCAAGAAATCATAGAAATAGGCGCGGTCAAATTGGATGAAGACGGCAATGTCATAGATACTTTTGGCAAATTTATCCGCCCCGTAGCACATAGCCAGTTGAGTGCTTTTTGTACCAAATTAACGACCATAACTCAAGTAGATGTCAATAGAGCAGCTTTGTTTGTGGACATAATAGAAGAGTTTAAAACTTGGATAGGTTTATACGATGATGAAGAGTATTTGCTTTGTTCGTGGGGATTTTTTGACCAAAGAGCCTTGGAACGCAATTGCAAATACCACAAATTAGACTATGAATGGACTCAAGCTCATATCAATCTCAAAGAACAATATCCCAAAATTGTGGGCACTTACAGAAGTATAGGGCTCAAAAAAGCGGTCGAGCGCGAAGGCTTTGAATGGGAGGGTATTCACCACAGAGGTATTTCGGATGCTATCAATTTAGCCAAAGTATTTGATAAATATCTCAATCAATGGGCTTATTAAGTTCTAGAAATAACAAAACCTATTGC
>JAAFIM010000060.1 GCA_013297745.1 Chitinophagales bacterium
GCGATAACGCAGATTATTGGAGCGAATATTTGCCCCAAAGCGTTCAGACATTATGGGTATATCATTATTATCGCCCCAGATTGCCCGATAATTTGCCCCCCAATTTGGAAAAATTAGACTGCGAGCGGGGTTATTTAGAAAGTTTGCCCGATAATTTACCCCAAAGTTTGAAGGTATTGGATTGTAACGATAATAAACTTATCAGATTGCCCGATAATTTGCCCCCAAATTTGGAAAAATTAAATTGCTGTTATAACCAAATAACGAACTTGCCCGATAATTTGCCCAACAAATTATTAATTTTGGATTGTACCAATAATTTACTTAAACAACTTCCCGCATATTTGCCCCCCAATTTGGAAGAAATAAATTGTGCTTATAATCAATTAATTGCGTTGCCGAATCATCTACCCGAAAGGTTGAAACGTTTATATTGTAGCGAAAATCAGTTAATAAACCTGCCCGATAATTTGCCCAGCAATTTGACTACTTTATCCTGTGCCGACAACCAGCTAACAAAATTGCCCACATTGCCCCCCAATTTGAAAGACTTGGGATATGCAAATAACCAAGTTAGCGCGTTTATTGATTTACCCCAAAGTTTAAACAGTTTAAGCTGTAACAATAATCAAATCGTTAGCCTACCCGATAATTTACCCCAAAGTTTGAAAGTGTTGGGCTGTAGCGATAATTTATTAAAACAATTACCCAATTATCTGCCCCCGAATTTAGAAAATTTGGATTGCGATAATAACCAATTAACCGAATTACCTATAGAATTAATAAAAAGGGTAAAGTATTTGAACTGTTCGGATAACCAACTCACTGAATTAGAGACGCATTTATTCACCGATTTGCTAATTTTGTCCTGTAATAACAACCAATTGGATAAACTCCCCGATATTTTGCCCCCTACTTTGGAGCAATTGCACTGCGACGGGAATTTATTAACCAGTTTGCCCGATATTCTGCCCAGCAAGTTGATGTATTTAAGCTGTGAAAATAACCAAATTACAAAACTGCCAGCCATTTTACCCGATAGGTTGATTAGCATAGATTGCAAACAAAATCAGATTAGTGCGTTGCCAGCGCAATTTCCCAAAAATTTAAAATATATAGAATGTGGACATAATCAGATTAAAACCATACCCGATAATTTGCCCGAAGATTTGATGCGTTTGCATTGCGAAAACAACCAAATAAGCAGCTTGCCCGACACTTTGCCCGCCGAATTATACGACTTAAACTGTAGTCATAACCAAATTGTGAAATTACCCGATATTCACCTCAAGGATTTGAAAGAATTGTATTGTAGCCATAACCAAATAGCGAGTTTAGAGGGCTTTTTTGGCGAGCGTTTGCAAAATTTAAACTGTAGTAATAACCAAATTAAAACCCTACCCGATATAGAATATGGGTTTATGTACGAATTGGATTGTAGTTATAACCAAATCAGCGAGTTGCCCGAAAGTTCGGTAGCCAACACCATCCATTTGCGCGCAGCAGGCAACCAAATTAGCCAACCTTTGGATTTAACCAATAGCAGAATTTGCTCTTTGGACTTAAGCGATAATCCGCTGCAAAGTCCGCAAGAATTTCCCGCCCATTTTATCGTGGAAATAGCGGGCTACAAAGCTGGCGAACCAGAAAAAGATTAGTTTTTCGCCTTTTATGATAAAAAAAATATCGGGTAGGAACTTATCCCCAAAGCTATCAGTTATGTACTTTTTTGCAATTAATAGCTGGAGTTACGCTTGAGATATTTTGTGATAAAAGTCAAGTTGAAAAACTAAATTTTCGCCGTGCGACGCCAAAACCAGCGTATGTCGCGGAAAGACGACCAACCGAGCGCAGTGAGGGCAGTAGCTTTTTTGCAACGCAAAAAACGTCGGCTTGTAGCGACGGTTTTGCACTTATTTTCGTAGAAAATACAAGCAAAAACGCCTTTTTGGCGTTGGCTTTTTTGGTTACTTTTTTGCCACCAAAAAAGTAATAAAAATAAATTTTTTAGGCGTAAGCCGTTAAAAAAAATTTCTCCCCGATTTAACTTATAGCTATTTTGTACTAAAATTAAACCTCAAGCGTAACTCCAGTTAATAGCTATTTTAGCGGTTAAAATTTATACATTTGCAGCTTTAATCATCAACTAAACGATTATGATATTATGACGCACCAAAACCTTGTGGAATTATTGCAAGCCCAATTCAAAAAAATGCAAGAGACGGGCAAATTGTTTCAATCCAGTTTCAACGGAAAAGATTGTTGGAATATGTACTTGTGGGGGTTTGAAAACCCGGGTATATTCAGAGACCCAGAAAGCAATGAGTATAAATGTAACTGTTGCAACTCGTTTGTGAAACGATACGGGAATATCGTCGCTATTGATAGCGATTATAATATAATGACCATCTGGGATATAGATTTGCCCCAAGATAACGAGTACTACAAAAGCGTGAAAATAGTTCGCGATTCGCTCAAAACTAGCAAAATTGCCAACGTATTTGTGGAAAGTTTTGACTTTTTGCACTCAAGCCCCTACGAGAAAACCAACAGCCGTATGACCGAGTTTCAGTTGGGCATAGCCAACAACTATAAAACTTACACAAAGGAAGAAGCGGAAAAATTTGGGGTGGTAGAAGCGGGCAAAGTGTACCAATTTCATCACTTCCACCTCTCTCTTAGCAAGCAATTTGTAGATTTTAGCGATAATTCGGTCGAAGCTGTACAAGCAGGACACCGCGACGCTAAAAATGTGTTGCTGCGCGCACTAACAGAAATTCGGTTGGAAACGTTGGAAAATGTCAAAGAGATGATTCAAACCGATGCTTTATTGGACGGCAAAACCCACCAGTATAAAATTGATGCTATAATCCCGCTAAAACAATCGTTTCAAAACATAACCGACGCCCAGCGAGAAAATTGGGCTTGGGTAAATTCCTATAATCTGCCCTTTGCCAAATTCGGGAACGAACTAATCGGGCAACTCTGTTACGACATACAAGAAAAAGGGTTGGAAGTGGCGGTTTTGGCTTGGAATAAAAGGGTTGACCCTGCCAATTATATGAAAGCTGTAGCCCCCATAAGCAAAGGACAGCGCGAAAAAGCGAATAAATTGGTGGCTGAATTGGGTATTATAGAATCCTTTTCTCGCCGTTTTGCGCGCATTGCTGATATTAATATAGACGAGATTAGATTTACCAACGCCAACAGCAAAAGTAAAGCGGCGGGCTTATTTGATATTATCGCCCCAAAATCACAAGAGCAGGTAAAAATAGATAAGGATAAACTGCAAAAAATATCCATTGAAGAGCTGTTGGAACTGTTGAACACCCACCCCAAATCTATACAAGTGATGTTGGAAAACCGACTAGAGGGGAATTTGGTCGCCTTAACCACAGCAGCTGTAGCCAATAGCCCTTTGTTGTTCAAATGGGACAATCCGTTTAGCTGGACATTCAAGGGGAATTTGGCGGGCAAGTCTATGATAAAAGCAGCGGTAAAAGATGCGGGGGGAAGAGTAGATGGCGTGCTTCGCTTTTCGATGATTTGGAACGAATCCACAAGAGACACTTCAGACTTGGACGCTTGGTGTGAACAATCCAACGGGGAAAAAATCGGCTTTAGCACAGAGTTTAGAAAAGATAGAGGGGGGAAATTTTCCACTTGGGGTGGTCAATTGGATTTGGATAATATCAACCCTGGGAAAAAAATGGGGATTGAAAATATCTACTTCAAAGATATGAACAAACTCCAAGACGGCACTTATTATTTTAGGGTTAATCAGTACAGCGCTAGAAACTCGCAAGGGTTTAAGGCTGAGATTGAGTTTGACGGGGAACAGTTTTTGTACGAATACCCACAACCCGTACAACAGAGTGCTAACATTGGCGTGGCTACAGTTACGGTAAAAAATGGCAAATTTTCCATCCAACACCATCTGCCCGAAACCACTCTAACAGCCAAATCCCTTTGGAATATAGAAACCAACCAATTTCATAACTGTACGCTTGTTTGCAGCAGCCCCAACCATTGGGGAAATAACAACGTGGGGAACAAACACTATCTTTTTATGCTGCAAGATTGCAAAACCAATGAAGCGATAAAAGGATTTCATGCGGAAAACTTGCGGGAAGATTTGCACGAAATTCGCAAACAGATAGATGTGCTTGGCAATTTGCTAACCATAGAACCCAGCGAAGAGCAGCTTTGCGGGTTGGGTTTCAACGCTACCGTCCGCGATAATGTGGTGGTCAAAGTTGATAACAGATTATTTTTAATAACAATTTAGAACCAAAATCAAAAAATGCAAACAACAAACATTTTTGAAGAAGCGGTGCGCCGAAACCTAACCTTTGACTTTAAGGGACAGGTTACTATCCAACAACTGTACGCTTCCAAAGATTTAGCGGCTTTGGAGGAATATGAAGCCAAACTCAACGAACAGGTGGAAAAATTTGGGAAAAGAACCCGCAAAACCACCACAGCCAAATCCGCAGAGCAAGAAACTTTAGAGCTGCAATTGGCTATAGTTTCCCGCATTCTCGATGTCAAACTGCAAGAAATTGAGGATAGAAAACTAGAAAAAGAGAACAAAGATTACAACGCTTCCCTTGATGCGCTGATTTACGAAAAACAACAAGAAGCGCTGAAAAGCCTTTCTATAGAAGAGTTGAAAAAACTTAAAAAATAAACTTTTAAACTTTGTAAAGAGTGGGAGAAATCTCACTCTTATTTTGTTTTTGATAAAACCCAATAGTTGAAAAATGGACTTATCCAGCGAACAAACCCAAATTTTAGCACTACTTTGCAGCTCTCAACCCGAAAATATAGAATTGGCTAAAACATTAGCTACAAGCATCCGTTGGAGGCTCAATCGATGGCTCAACAAAAACGATTATGGGCTATTTGGGCTAAATTCTGCCGATGATTTTATGAGAGAAAAAATTCAATTAACAGATAAAAATAGGGATAAATGGCTTACAATTTTTCCAAAAAGTATAACAAAAGTAAGCGTGTCTAATTATACCCAAACCACTTTGCCCGATAACTTCCCCCCCTGTATGGAAGAATTAACGATAAAAACCAACAGCATCACGAATTTTGCCAACGTAAAAACCCACTCTTTGCGGGTATTGGATATATCAGAATGCAAGTTGGCGCAACTACCCGATAATTTGCCCGATATTTTGGAAGAGTTGGATTGCTCTGGAAATGCTTTGCAAGAATTGCCTGACCCCCTACCCCGTAATTTACAATATCTATACTGTAATAATAACAAAATCAGCCAATTACCCGATTTAACCAAAACCCAAATAGCAATTTTAAACTGCAACTATAACCAAATTAGCGATATTAGCGCGCTCACAAAACTCAACTTGTATAAATTGTACGCTGGTCATAACCAAATTAGCGAGCTACCAGCCAATTTGGGGGATAAAATGATAAATTTAAACATTAGCCATAATAAACTTAGCCGCCTGCCCGATATTTTGCCCAAAGGACTTAGTTTTTTGAACGCAGAAAATAACCAAATTACGGGCGTTTTTGATTATGAAATGCCTTCTTTGTACGAATTACACCTAAATAACAACCAAATTAGCGGGATAAATATAGATAAACTAGTCTATTTGGAGACTTTAGAGATAGCCAATAACCAGCTAACTGATATAATTTTATCCACAGAACAAGATGTGAGCAAAATGGATATTTCCAACAACCAAATCAGCCAATTATCCACAGCGTTTCTACCCAACTTAAAAAATTTAAACGCAGCCCAAAACCGATTAAAAGAACTTAATTTGGATGTATGCGCTAAATTGAGCAGTTTGGATATATCCGAGAATTTTTTCACCACATTACCCAACCTACCCGATAGTAATTGGGAAACGCTAAAATGCAACCACAACCAAATCCGCCAACTGCCCGATATTTGCCCAGAAGATTTAAACTCTTTGGAAATTAACCATAACCTTTTGACCGAAATACCCGTATCTTGGGCTAAAAATTTAACTTATTTATACTGCACCCACAACCAAATCCGCCAACTGCCCGAAACCGACTACAGCGAATTGTACACATTAGATTGCAGTGATAATCAACTTAGCCATATTCCCCAACATCTAATCAATTGTGTCTGCGAATTAAACGCGGCGGGCAACCAAATTAGCCAACCTTTGGATTTAAGCAAAAGCCAAATCAATATATTAGACCTAAGCAGAAACCCTTTGCGAAGTCCACAAGAATTTTCGGATAAATTTACCGTAGAAATAGCGGGCTACAAGGGTAAAAAATAATCCCAATTTTAAAAACTAATTTTATAAATATGGAACTATCCACAGAGCAAATTAATATATTAAATCTACTTTGCTCCTCCCAACCCGACAATATAGAAGTGGCTAAAATGCTATCTATTAGCATCAAGTGGAACATAAACGATTGGTTGTATAAAAACGGCTACCATCTATTCGGCTTAGCTTCGCCCAGCGATTTCACCAACAACAAAATAAGCGTAAGCGATTTGAGCGTGGATAAATGGCCGCAGTTTTTGCCCCAAAGCATAACCGAAATGACCGTGTTTAAATACAGCAAAAACAGCCTACCTACTCCCCTGCCCCCAAAACTACAAAAGTTGAAAATAAACTGCAACAGCATCAGCCATTTTGGCGATAATGTGCCAAGTACTTTAGTAATTTTGGATATGCACAATTGCGGGGTCAAAAAATTGCCCGATAATTTGCCCAAGAGTTTGGAAAAAATAGAAGCCTACTACAACCAAATTAGCGAATTGCCTGAAATGCTGCCCCCAAACTTAAAAGAATTATACGTAAACGTAAACTCACTAAGCCAAATTCCCGACCTGCGAAATAGCCAAATTAGCATTTTCAACTGTTCGCGCAATAACATAGTAGATATAAGCCCAGCTTTTAACCCCAGTTTGAAATCCCTATACGCGGAAAACAACCAAATTAAAGAAATAAATATACCCAATCATAGCCAACTGGAGATTTTGAACCTCAACAACAACCAAATCAGCAGCCTGCCCGCAACCTTGCCCCCAAGTTTGAAACAGTTTAAAATTGCGCAGAATAAAATCAGCCAATTACCAGCCACTTTGCCCCAAAATTTATTCTATTTGGATATATCTTTTAATAAAATAAGCGTATTTCCCAAATATAATTTACCCGCTTTGGAAGATTTATACATTTCTCACAATCTAATCGAGGATATTGATATATCTTTGTACCCCTTGTTGGAAAATTTAGCTATAGATAATAACCTAATCAGCCAATTATCGGACAAATTGCCCAAAAATTTGGAGGATTTTGATTGTAGCCATAATAAAATCAGCCAACTGCCCAGCAAATTATCCCCAAAATTGGAAAAATTATACTGCCAAAACAACCAAATTAGCCACTTACCCGATTTAGAAAACACAAAACTGTTGGAATTAAAATGCGGCAACAACAAGCTAAGAACTTTGCCCGCTTCCTATCCGAAAAGTTTGCACACGTTTGAGTTTAATAACAACCAAATCAGCCAAATTCCCCCACAAATCACCGAACAAGCGCGGCATTTGAACTGCAGTTATAACCAAATCAGCGAACTGCCCAGCAACGGCTATGGGAATATATATAGGCTTAATTGTGGTGGGAATAAAATCACGGAATTGCCTCAAGCCTTATTAGCTTGCGCGCACGAATTGGCAGCCAACGATAACCAAATTAGCGAACCCATAGAGTTAGAAGGCACCTATCTTTGGTATTTGGATTTATCCAATAATCCGCTCTACACAGCACAAGAATTTCCAGATAATTTTGAGATAGACATTGAGGGTAGAAAAGGGCATCGGTACGATTATTACGATTAGCCAAAACTTTTATCTATGAAATGGGTTTAAATTGCTAAAAAAAAGCTACCTTTGCCAACGTTTTGCCAAAATAGGGCGTTTAAAACCCCAAAACAACGATTATGAACACAAAAAAAGGTTTAATTTTTGCCGCTCTATGCGGGTTGGCGACCATAACGACGGCGCAAAAATATAGCAACGAGTTTTTATCTATAGGAGTGGGCGCGCGCGCGCACGGTATGGCCAACGCGCAAGTAGCTAATGTGGGGGACGTAACCGCAGGTTATTGGAATGCGGCGGGATTAACCCAACTTAAGCCCAACCAAGCCCAAGTAGCGGCTATGCACGCCGAATGGTTTGGGGGGATTGGACAGTACGATTATGTGAGTTTTGCCCTACCCATTCCCAAAAAAAATCAGTACGCGGGCATTTCCTTTATCCGATTTGGGGTGGATGGAATCCCCAACACGTTAAGTTTGTACGAAGCCGACGGCACGGTCAATTACAACAATGTAACCGAGTTTAGCGCGGCTGATTATGCTTTTATGGGACATTTTGCCCAACGTTTTGAGAAAATAGGCTTATCTGTAGGCGCATCGCCCAAAATTATCCACCGAAAAATAGGCTCTTTTGCCTCAGCTTGGGGGTTTGGGATAGACGCGGGCGCGCAGTATAGTTATAAAAATTTCAAATTTGGCGCGCAGTTTAGGGATATAACCAGCACTTTCAACGCGTGGAGGTTTAACTTTACAGAAGAAGAAAAGCAAACATTAGCCCTTACCAATAACGAAATTCCGATTAAATCGGTAGAAATAACCCGCCCGCAGCTGGTGATTGGAGTTGGTTATGGTAAAGATTTTAAAGTGGGCAAAGTTAAAGAAAATAACAAGCAAGCGCAAATGGGTTTTATGGTGGAAATGGATTGGCAAATCACCACCGACGGGAAAAGAAACGTGCTGTTGTCGGCTGACCCCGTAAGCGCGGACTTGATGCTGGGTACAGAATTACACTACAATCAGGTCGTATTTTTACGCGCTGGGGTTAATAATTTCCAACAATTTATCAACAACGGGCAAAAAACTTGGGCAGTACAACCCAACTTTGGGCTTGGGTTTAGAATATACAACTTTCATATTGATTATGCCATCACCAACTTGGGGGGCAATTCGGGAATTTTATACTCGCACTTGGTTTCTGCCCGTTTTAATGTGGATTACGATTATATGAAAAAGGCTTTCGCGCCCAAAGCTACAGAATAAGATATTTTTATAAAAACTCCCCCCTATCCAATTCTATTTTAACTATGAACACTTCGTTTAAAAATTACCTTTGGGGACTTTTTTCCCTATTCAGCTGTTTTTTTTATACAACAAACCCGTTGCGCGCCCAAATGCACAACGGGTTTTATGGTAATGAGTGGATAAATTTCAACCAAACCTATTACAAGCTAAAAATAGCCAACGATGGGATTTACCGCATCAACCAAAACGTACTAACCGCTTCGGGAGTGGATATTAACGCAGTACAACCGAATCAATTCCAGATTTGGAATATGGGCGAAGAACAACCCATTTATGTACATTCACCCAACGGAACGGTAGAATATATTGAGTTTGTGGGGAAAAAAAACAAAGGCGATTTTGATATAAATTGCTATAATAGCCATTATTGGCATTTCAACCCAGAATATAGTTTGATTAACGACACAGCCGCTTATTTTTTGACTTGGACGGCAGTAGGCGGCAACAACTCGCGGTTTAACAACAGAGGGGCGGATTTAACCAATCTACCAGCGCGCGAAAACAGCTACCGCCATACCTCAAGCGTGGTATACAACAGCAGTTATCAGTTCGGGAAAACCTATTCCATAGGTGGCGAAGCGTTAAGAAAGGGGATTTATGAATTCGGGGAAGGATATGGCACGGGCGCGGCGGCTTCATTGAATAGCACAGTTCCCATCAGCAATTTGGTCAATAGCGGAAACGCCACTGTAGAAGCGCGAGTTTATGCGGTCAATTACACCCAACACGAGCCAGAGTTGCGGGTAAATAATAATTTGGTGTTGAGTACCAACTTTGCTGTGGATAGCGTGCTGACACTTAGCGCAACCTTTCCCGCCAGCCAATTGACCAGCAACAGCAGCGTAGTGGTTAGGGGCAATCCGTTACTATCAAACGATGTTTACCAACTAAGCTATGTGAAAATACACTATCCGCGCGCTTTTAGCTTTGGCGGAGCGGCTTATTTTCAAATGAGTTTGGATAACAACAGCCAGCGTAGATATTTGGAACTCACCAACGTAGACGCCAGCAACGCCAGCAGCCAACAAATGTACGTGTACGATGTCAAAAATAAAGAACGCATACAATGTTTTTGGGACGGTACAAAGGCCAGAGTGGATTTATCCGCTAACTTAAGCCATAATTTTGTGCTGGAATTTGCCAACTTGGGCAGCAGCAACGGGATAAATACGGTTGGGCGTTTGGACAGGGTTAATTTTACCAATTTTAGACAACAAAACCCCGATTATATCATCATTAGCCACCCCCGTTTGTACCAAAACAGCACGGGACAAAACCCAATTTTTGATTATGCAGCGTACAGAGCCAGCACGGGATTTAACCCTATAGTGGTGGATATTAACGAGTTGTATAATCAATTCGCTTATGGGATAGAATACCATCCCCTATCGGTTAGAAATTTCGCCCAATTTGCCAAAACCATTTGGACAAACCCAGAATATCTATTTTTGATAGGAAAAGCGCGCGTAACCAGAGACGTCCGCAACGCCCAAACCTTAGATTTTTTCATCCCCACGTTTGGCCATCCCCCTTCAGATAACCTATTGGCGAGTACATTCACATCAGACGCACCCGTTATACCTTTGGGGCGATTAGCAGCGACTTCGGGCGACCAAGTTAGCACCTATTTGCAGAAAATACGCGATGTGGAAAGTTGGCGAACAGCCCCACAAACACCAGCCGATATAGCTTGGACAAAAAACGTGTTGCATTTGGGCGGGGGTGGAAACAGCACAGAACAGGGCATCATCCGCGCTAATCTAAATTTGTTGGAAAATACTATAGAACAGCCCCGATTTGGAGCGAATGTAACCTCTTTTTACAAAACTTCCACCAGCCCCATACAATCCGCGCAGTCCGCTTATTTGGATTCGCTTATCAATAACGGGGTATCAATCATTACCTTTTTTGGGCACTCTTCAGCCAACAGTTTTGATTTCAACTTAGATTATCCCGACCGATACAATAATTATAAAAAATATCCGCTCATTATGGCTTTGGGCTGTTATGGGGGAACTATATTTGAAGACGGGCAGCGAATTAGCGAGAATTTTATATTTGAACCCGAAGCGGGCGCATCTGTGTTTTTGGCTTCTGTAGGCGCGGCAGCATTGGGGGCGTTGAATGACGTTTCCACCCGATTTTATAGCGCGTTAAACTCCAACAACTACGGCAAAGGTGCGGCTAAAAGTCTGCAAACGGCTATATTAAGTTTGGAACAGTCAGGATTTTACAGCGTAACCCAACAGATGGTTTCCAACTATATGTGTTATCACGGCGACCCAGCTTTTAACCTCAACGCCCGCAGCCGCCCAGATTATTACGTGGATAATAGCCTAATTTCGCACTCGCCAGCTACAGTCAGCACCCGCGAGAGTAATTTTAGTTTAAATATCAACCCCCTCAACTTAGGGGAAGCTATAGACACCATTTTTTGGTTGCAAATAGACAGACAATACCCAGACGGTTCGGTTCAGACCGTCATCCGCCAGCAGATACAAGCTCCTTATTTTAACGGGAATATAACCGTACCCGTGCCCGTGAATGGGACATCAGCGTTGGGATTAAATTATTTCACCGTAAAAATAGACGACGGGAACGAGATAGACGAAGCACCCAACCCCAGCGCGGAAATGAATAATATAGCTATAGCTTATCCCGTTTTAATCGTTTCGGATGCGGTTTTGCCCGTTTATCCAGAAGAGTTTGCTATAGTTATCAACCAACCCATTACCCTAAAAGCATCCACAGGCAATGCGCTCGCGCCGTTGCAAACTTATGTATTTCAAATAGATACGACCGCTTATTTCAACAGCCCTTTGTTCAGACAGCAGCAAATTACCCAAGTGGGCGGCTTATTGCAATGGACACCCAATTTAACCTACACGGACAGCACCGTTTATTATTGGCGGGTGAGTGTGGATTCGGTTAGTCCTCAAGCGGGTTATGAATGGCAACAAACCTCTTTTATGTACTTGGGGAATAGCTACGAGGGTTGGAATCAATCCCATTATTTCCAATTTTTGCGCGACCAAAGCCAAAATTTCGTATTTCAAGAACCCAGCCGCAAGTTTGAGTTTATCACCACCGACCAAGAGTTATTTTCTAGGAATGGATTTACCCCCAACCCGCTAAATAACGAGGTTTTAGCCACTTATTTGAACGGCAGCCGCATAGAAAAATGTAATTGTACTTTTGATAGGGGCGTTTTTGTACAAGTGATAGACCCCAACACAGCCAGCGCTTGGGGAGCAAATGGCAGAGCAGCGCAAGTGGGCGCAGTCAATTGCGATTTATCGGGCAGACCTTACAGCTTTTTCCTGTTTAGAACCAACGTACCCAACAACGCGCAAGCGATAGCCACTCAAGAAAATTTGGCTAGATTTATACAAGACACAGTTCCTGACGGGCATTTTATCAACATAATGACCCTAAACGATGCGGGCGCAAATCGCTGGAGTTCAACTGGAGATTTATACCAAGCTCTATTGGCGGCGGGGGCGACCCAAGCGTATTTGGACACGTTAATTTCCCGCCCTGATGGCGTTCCTTACTCTCTATTCTTCAAAAAAGGCTTCCCTAATTATCAATTCAACCGCGATACTGTAGGTTATAGCAAAGATACCAGCATTATAGAATTATCGGGGCTAATGGAAGGCAATTGGAACGAGGGGAATTTGCGCTCTACCATTATCGGCGCAGCCAACGAATGGACGCATTTTTATTGGGAAACAGCCAGCGATGCCAACATACAAAACGATTCCGTTTGGGTGAATATCTACGGTTTGGACAGCAACCAACTCAACCCGCGATTATTGATAAGCAAATTTAACGGGTTGGATACTTCCTTGTTGGGAATTTCCGCGCAGCAATATCCTTACTTACAATTAGAATGGATAAGCAAAGACCCAACCAACCAAACGAGCGCAAATTTACGCTATTGGCGAATTTTGGCAGATATAGTCCCTGAAGCGGCTATACGCCCAGAGTTATTATTTACAATGTCAAACGACAGCCTACAAGCGGGCGAAAATTTGCGGGTAAAAGTTGCCTTTCAGAACATTTCCACCCGCGATATGGACAGCGTTTTGGTTAAGTTCCAACTCACAGGGCAAGCGCCTATTTATAAACGGTTTGCCAATCTACCAGCAGGCGATACTTTACACGCGTGGGCGAATATCCCCACTCAAGGGATTAGCGGACAGCAGAGTTTATTCATAGAAATAAACCCCAACGGCGACCAGAGAGAACTTTACCGCTTCAATAATTTGCTGCTCATTCCCATACAGGTAGAAAATGACCGCATAAATCCCGTTTTGGATGTTAGTTTTGATGGCGAGCATATTTTCAACGGGGATTTGGTTTCTGCCAAACCAGAGATTTTAATCCAATTATCGGACGAAAACGCTTATTTAGCACTCAATAATCCCCAAGATTTTACCGTTTTATTAAGACATCCGCAGCTACCGAATGGAGAAATTAGCTTAGACAGCAGCAGCACCAACGCCGTTTTCATCCCAGCTACAGGCAATTTAGCCCGCGAGAATAAAGCGCAGCTTATACTTCGCCCAGAATTTACCCACGATGGCAAATACACAATGTACGTTTCCGCCAAAGATAGGTCAAATAACAACGCGGGTACGCTAAGTTATTCTGTAGATTTTGAGGTGTTGAATAAACAGGCCATTTCCAACGTCTTGAATTATCCCAACCCTTTCACCAGCCAAACCCAGTTTGTGTTCACGCTCACAGGTAGCGAGTTGCCCGACGAGTTGTATATTCAAATTTTCAACATCAACGGCAAATTGGTCAAACAGATAGAACAAGCCGAATTGGGCAGTTTGCGGATTGGTTTAAACCGAACCGATTACGCTTGGGACGGAACGGATATGTACGGGGATAGATTAGCCAACGGGGTTTATCTGTACAAAGTCGTCGCCAAAAAAGGGGGGCAAGAGTTGGATGCGTACAATAATAAACGGATAGATTTTATGTTCCAAAACGGTTTTGGGAAAATGTACTTGATGAGATAATACTGAATTAAAAAAGTAAGTGTGTAATAAGAGCTATTAAGCATTATAATTATAAAAATAAGCGAGAGCGTGGGGTTTTATACCCCACGCGGTGAAGCATCTTATTAGCGTTGGGTTTTACACCCAACGCAAGCAAGAATAAAATTTTATAATATATATGTTTTTGGTGTGTTGGGTGTAAAACCCAACACTAATAAGTGTAAAACCCAACACTAATAAGGTTTTTTTTATCTACCGCACGGGGTATAAAACCCCGTGCTATTGTAAAAATCTACACTCTCGTAACTCCAATGTTTTAAATAATTTACACTGCTATTACACACTTTCTTTTTAAATTCTGTATAATAGTTTAAAACCTCAACGCTTGCGAGTGTTGAGGTTTTTTTTTACGAAATGGTTTGTACTAAACGAAAAAAGCCCACCTTTTGGGTGAGCTTTTAGGTATAAAAAAAGTTCTGTGATTATGCGATAGGATTATCGGTGGTTTCTTCTGTAGTCGGATTTTCGGAAGAATTGCTAACTTCCTCTTCTTCTACAGGTGCGGGGGGAATTTGAGATTCTGGGATAAGCGCAACGTCGGCTATTTGGTCGCTTTCTTTGATATTAATCAATTTAACCCCTTGAGTAGCTCTTCCCGAAACGGGCAATTCTTTGGCAGCTATGCGAATAGTTAGCCCTGATTGGTTGATAATCATCAACTCATCGTTTTCGTTAATCGCTTTCAAAGTTATCAATTTACCCGTTTTTTGGGTGATATTGATAGTTTTAGTACCTTTGCCCCCGCGCGATTGGATACGATATTCTTCCAAATCGGTGCGTTTGCCTATTCCTTTTTCAGAAACGGTGAGAATGGTGATATTTTTGTCCTCTGCATCCACACAAACCAAACCGACCAGTTCATTGTTGGGGATTTCGTCGTTCTCGTCCAAATCCAAGTTCATACCGCGCACACCAGTAGCATTTCTACCCATATCGCGGATGTCGTTTTCATCAAAACGGATAGCTTTGCCCTGAGAAGAAGCCAATAAAATATGCTGTTTGCCATCTGTCAATTTCACATCCAACAGCGCATCCCCTTCGCGCAAGCCCAAGGCGTTGATACCATTGGCACGCGGGCGAGAATAAGCCTCCAAAGTGGTTTTCTTAATAACCCCCATTTTGGTAGCGAATATGATAAAATGAGATTCCAAAAACTCTTTATCTTTGAGCGATTTGTTGGGCAATACGATACAAGCGCGTATTTTGTCGTCTTCAGCCACTTGCAATATATTTTGAACGGCGCGACCTTTTGAAGTTTTGTTCCCTTTGGGGATTTCGTACACCCGCAACCAATAACAGCGCGCTTTTTCGGTGAAAACCAGCAAATAATCGTGCGTGTTGGCGATAAGCAAACTGTTGATAAAATCCTCTTCGCGCGTTTCGGCAGCTTTTGCGCCCCGTCCGCCGCGAGATTGGGTGCGATATTCAGTAACTGGAGTTCTTTTGATATAACCCAATTTAGAGATAGTAACCACTTCCGTTTCGTCCGCTATCATATCCTCTAGAGAAATTTCCCCTTCTGCTGGGCTAATATCTGTGCGGCGTTGGTCTGCATATTTTTCGCGAATTTCTGCCAATTCTGATAAAATAATCTGATAACGGCGCGGCTCGGAAGCCAAAATATCGTTAAAATCTGCTATACTTGACAATAACTCTTTATATTCTGCCTGCAATTTGTCCCGTTCCAAGCCTGTAAGCCTTTGCAAACGCATTTCCAAAATCGCTTTTACCTGCTCTTCAGAAAGTTGATTATTCAATAAGGGAAATTCAGCCAAAAAAGCATTCGCAGCCTTGTCTCTTGGTTCGAAGGATAAAGCCAACAAACTCGCTTTTGCCTCATCTACATTTTTGGAAGCGCGAATAGCGGCAATAACCACATCCAATTTATCCAAAGCAGCCAATAAACCTTGTACTATGTGCGCGCGCTCTTGCGCTTTGGCCAAATCATAGCGGGTACGACGCTCTATAACTTCTAGTCTAAACTCAACAAAATAATGAATTAATTGCTGCAAATTAAGCAACAAGGGGCGACCTTTTACCAAGCAGATATTATTGACCCCAAAAGAAGATTGCAAAGCAGAATATTTGTATAAATTGCTCAACACCACTTGCGAATTAGCATCTTTTTTTAGCTCAAAAACGATACGCATACCGTTGCGGTCACTTTCATCGCGAATATCTGAAATTCCTTCTATCCTTTTTTCATTCACCATTTCGGCTATTTTCATAATCAAATTGGACTTATTGACTTGATAAGGAATTTCGGTAACGATAATCTGCTCGCGGTTGCCTATATTCTCTATTTCGGCTTTACCCCTAACCACAACCCGTCCGCGGCCAGTTTGGAACGCTTCACGCACACCAGCCAAACCATAAATTGTACCTCCCGTAGGAAAATCAGGGGCTTTGATATACTCCATCAACTCATCTGGGCTAAGTTCTCTATTTTCGGCCAACCAAGTATGAATATAAGCGTTAATCCCGTCCACCAACTCGCCCAAATTATGCGGAAGCATATTCGTAGCCATACCTACAGCGATACCAGAAGCACCATTCATCAATAAATGCGGCAAACGCGAAGGCAAAACAGAAGGTTCTTCCAACGAATCGTCAAAATTGGGTTGAAAATCCACCGTGTCTTTGTCCAAATCTGCCAAAATTTCGCCCGCTATTTTGGATAAACGCGCTTCGGTATAGCGCATAGCTGCAGCACTATCCCCATCTACAGAACCAAAATTGCCCTGGCCATCCACTAAAGGGTAACGCAAAGACCAATTTTGAGCCATACGCACCATAGCATCATACACGGATGTGTCACCGTGTGGGTGAAATTTACCCAAACATTCCCCTACGATACGCGCTGATTTTTTATAGGTTTTGTTGTGGGTCAAACCCAACTCGGACATACTGAATAAAACGCGTCTATGTACAGGCTTTAACCCATCGCGCACATCAGGCAAAGCGCGGGAAACAATGACTGACATTGAATAGTCAATGTAAGCATTACGCATTTGTTCCTGAATGTTGATAGGCACAACTTTTTGCTTATTTTCTTGAAATTCCATTATTTTTTAGATAATTATTGATAAAATTCGGGATAAATTAGCGTATTTTGCCCCCGCGAACGGTTGCAGATTAAATACAGACCAATTATACCGCAAAGGTAAGCTTTTTGTTGCATTCTACCAAACTTTTTTATAAAAATAGCTATTAAAAATGAGATTTTTTTTCCTGTTTTTTACCCAATTTTGCTTATTTTTTGCTTTATTTTTAGTTATACCAAACCATTGCTTAGCTCAACTTAGAAATGTTTATATTGTGCCCCAAAATAGCAGATTAAAACTCAACTATGAAGGCGATTTTTCGCCCCAATACGCCATCCCTTTGGGGCTTAGCCAAAGTATAAACCCCTACAACGCTAAGGCGGCAGGGGCTTTGAATGGCTGGGGGTTGGAATGTAGACTACAGCACAGGATTAGAAAAAATGCGCTCTGGGCAGTAGGGCTAAGTTTGGGTTGGCTACAAAATGATTATAATCAAGAAAAACTCAATCAATTCATCAGCCAACAAGCCAGCAATAGCACATCATTGATACGCCAAGCAAAGGGCGATAGTTGGCAAAGATTATATTTTGTCCCTCATATTGCTTTTAGAGCGGGTATAAAACGAAAAATAGAACTTACCGTTGGCTTAGGTTTGGGGCAAAGTAGCGGGGGTTTTTCACAAAAAACTTATTTAAATTTAGAAAAAACTTTACTTTTGCGCCAAACTTGGGCTTATCAAAACCCTATAACTGCTGTGGTTAAAATTTCCCTACTTTGGGGGCAAACTTTTGGCAAACATCGCCAATGGTTATTATTTGTACAAAGTGGCATAATACACACCGCAGGGAATAGAAAAGCTGTGTTGAGCGAAACTCGCCAACGTTGGGACGACATCAACCAATCCGCCGCCGAAGAAGTATTTAATGGACAATTCAACGTGCTACAAGCTTTTCGTTTTAGCAGTTGGCAATTGGGTTGTGGGCTTCGCTATCATTTTTATAAAACCTTATATCCACATACCAGAAGTAAGGACGGCATTATTTACCATTAGCCAACTATTTTTGGGGTTAAAATCAAAACAATTAAAATCAAATAATTTATACCGATGAAATTCACACTAACTCTTTTCTGGATTTTTTTATGCTTTTTTCAAAATATCAACGCGCAAGACAACCCTGTCGCCTATAAAATTTTTACCGCCAAAGGCAAAAATGTAAGCTACTTGGATATGATGAAAGAACTTGGCAATGCCGATGTGGTGTTTTTTGGCGAATTGCACAACAATCCTATTTGCCACTGGCTACAGATAGAAATGACCCGCGATTTGTATGGACGCAAGGAAGACAAATTGGTGGTTGGGGCAGAAATGTTTGAAACAGACAACCAAATTTTAATCAACGAGTACTTTTTGGGCTTTATTAGCGAACGCAATTTTGAAACTGAAGCTCGGCTTTGGAGCAATTATCAAACCGATTATAAGCCTATTTTAAATTTTGCTAAAGAATTTGAGCTTCGGTTTGTGGCCACCAATGTTCCCCGCCGCTACGCGTCTATGGTTTCCAAGCAAGGTTTGGACGCTTTGATAGATTTGCCCGATTATTCCAAAATATATTTGCCTCAATTGCCTATAGATATGGATTTGGATTTGGAATGTTATCAAACTATGCTCAAAATGGCAGACGGCGATAGCAATTTCCCCCAAGCCCAAATGCTAAAAGACGCAACTATGGCTTATTCTATCCACAGAAATCTACGCAAAGGCGATTTGTTTTTTCATATCAATGGTTCTTTTCATTCAGACCGCCGCGAGGGGATTTTATGGTATTTGCGCAAACTCAATCCCAATCTCAAAATGGTGGTGGTGAGCACAGTAGAACAAGAAAAAGCCGAAAAATTGCATCCAGACAATCAACAAAAAGGTGATTATATCATCGTAACCCCAATCCGTATGACAAAAACACATTAAATAATGATTAGTTGTTAGTGATTAGTGATTACTGGAGTTACGCTTGAGCTATTTTTTGATAAAAGCCAACTTGAAAAGCTAAATTTTCGCCGTGCGACGCCAAAACCAGCGTATGTCGCGAAAAGACGACCAACCGAGCGCAGCGAGGGCAGCAGCTTTTTTGCAACGCAAAAAACGTCGGCTTGTAGCGACGGTTTTGCGCTTTTTGCGTAATAAAATGAAGCAAAACAAGCAAAAACGCCTTTTTGGCGTTGGCTTTTTTGGTACTTTTTTGCCACCAAAAAAGTACGGAAAATAAATTTTTTAGGCGTAAGCCGTTAAAAAAAATTTCTACCCGATTTAATATGATAGCTATCTTGTACGAAAATTAAACCTCAAGCGTAACTCCAGTGATTAGTTGTTAGTTGTTAGTTGTTAGTTGTTAAGTAATGAGAATAAATTAATTGTAACAGATGTTTAGTAAGAAAAACTGTGTACAATTTGCGCGCTCAATAGCGTGGGGTTTTATACCCCACGCACGAAATCAAATAAAAAAATGATATATTTTGATAAAATTTTTATTGCCGCGTGGGGTGTAAAACCCCACGCTATTGAGCGCGCCTTATGTTATTGTTGCTTGTTTTAGCTTTTAAAACCTTACTAAACACCTTTTGTAATTATAAATCCTACGCTGTGTATCAATAGCGTGGGGTTTTATACCCCACGCGGCAATAATTTTATAATAAAACAAAGAAAAAAACCTGTTTTTTTATCTGATTTTGTGCGTGGGGTGAACCGCGAAGCGAAACCCCACTTATTATTATTCGTTAGCTGTCGTTTTAAAGCCACTAATAACTAATCACTAACCACTAACCACTAACCACTAATAACTAATCACTAACCACTAATAACTAACCACTAATAACTAATCACTATTTACTTTTTTTTGCCAAAACTTTGCGCCCAATAATGATAATACTGCTCTTTGTCGTTGGCATTATAAAAATATCCAATCCCGATATGCGTATAATTTTTATTTAAGATATTGGCTTTATGCCCAGCGCTACCCATCCAAGACTGCATCACCCCTGCTGGGCTGCTGTCGCCTGCGGATATATTTTCAGCCATAGCTCCAAAGTACTTACCTGCAAATTTTACGATGCGTTCAAAAGTACCACATTGTCGCTGCCCATTTTTATCGTACGTATCGTGGCTGAAATATGCATCAATAGCCATATCTGCCGCGTGATAACGAGCCGAAGCGGTCAAATTAGGGTCTAATTGCAACGGCTTGAGCTTGCGTTTGGCGCGCTCTTTATTGACTAATGCCAAAACCTGCTGTTCAAAACTCTCATTTGTTACAGAAATGGTTTCATTGCCTTTGGGGCAACCTTTGAATGGTTGCGCTTGCAGCTCAAAGTTGATAGCCAGCAAACAAAACAACCCGAAAATAATCTTTTTAACGCTCATTTCTACACTTTTTTTATAAAATTAAACCATTGATAGCGCAATAATAAACCTAAAAACGGAAAACAATGCCATTTATTACCCCAATCCAAAAAATTTATCCCTTTTTTATCCCCTTTTTACTCGGTTTTTTACCCGTTTGCGCCCAAAACGCGCCCAATTTGATAACAATTGAAGCTTATTTATACGAAAAAAATAGCGGACAAGCCCTTTCGGGTGCAAATTTATACCATTCTTCTCTTGCCACGCCCGCCAAAACGGACGATAAGGGGATAATTAGGTTACAACTGCCTGATGCGGATAGTTTTGTGATAAAAACAGAGCAAAAAGGGTTCAAAACTACCAAAAACGTGGTATATAAATCCCAAATGCACTCCGCCGAAGGCAAGTTTTTTCTAAAAATACCTATGCAACGCGCTAGTGGCTACCTGCTGGACGTGAGTTTAATAGATTTTGTAAGCGAAGAAGGCCAACCTGCTTATGGGGTAGAACAAACACGGGTGGAAATTTATAACAACACCCTACAAAAAGAAGAGTTTAGCGCCGAAAAATTGGCAGGGCATAACTTCACTTTTATATTAGAACAAGGAAATGAGTATATTTTTATGGTGCGCAAGAAGGGTTATTACACCAAACGGCTGCGCGCCAACGTCAATATCAACGGTTGCATCCTTTGTATGGAAGGGTTCGGCACGGTTACCCCCAACACCGTACAAAATATGACCAGCAACAACAGCGCGGGGGCTTTAATCACCAGCGTATCGCTCAAAAAATTGGTACTAAATGAGACCGTAAAAGTAGAAAATATCTATTACGATAAAGGCAAAGCCGAACTCCGCCCCGAATCCATAAAACAACTGCAAGAATTGGGCGAATTGCTGCGCGACAACCCCCAAGTTAGCATAGAATTGAACGCCCACACCGATAGCAGAGGCTCAAGCAAAGATAATTTAGAGCTTTCCCAACGCCGCGCTGAATCAGTAATCGCTTTTTTGCAAAAATCTGCTAATATAAACCCTGAACGGCTAACCGCCAAAGGCTATGGTGAAACCAAATTGGTCAATAGCTGCGCCGACGGGATAGATTGTAGCGAAGAAATGCACCAACCCAACCGCCGCACCGAATTTACCGTTGTGGATATTCTCGTTAATAACGACGAATTGAACCAAAGTTTGGCATCTATTATGCAAAAAGAGAATTTGGATAAAATACTCGCCGCCAACGATGAGAAATATATAGAAGCCGAACCCGAACCCGCCCCCGTTGTGGTCAAAAACGAACCCAACAATAAACGCCCCCCTGCCGCTTTGCCCTTCCAATATACAGGTTACAAAATTTTACTGCTCAAATCCACCGAAAATCCGAGTATGGACAACCAAATTTTTGCAGATTTTGAACAAATCGTGCTGGATATGGACGATAAAGGCAAGTTTTTGTACCTAACCGCCGAGTTTAAAACCGAAAAAGAGGCGCAATCTTTCCTCAAAACTTGCAAAAGTCGCTACCCCGCCGCCAAAGTGGTCAAATATGAATCGGGAATTTTACAAAACTAACTTTTTCAAAGCTCAAATTGATAAAATTTGGGCTTTTTTTTATATTTTTTGGTTGCAATTATAAAAATAATTTTTAATTTTGCAGCGTTTTTGATTCAAACCTCTATTATATAATCTACAATCTTTTTTAATTAAATCACACAACGATGAAATCCAAAGTAACAGACCCCGAGTTTCTCGCCCAACTCACCGCCACGGCCTACAAAAGCCGCTTAGATGCCGACCTTAGCAATTTGAAAGAGTTGCCTCCCAATTCGGAAGAGAGTAAACAAACCTTTTTTCTCGACACCGAACACGTTTTTCACGGCGACAAAACGGGCGAACCTCTGTTAGTGATAGGTTTGACCCCTGTCTGGAAAGATTTTATCAAAGACCAGATTAAAACGAAGAAAAACCCCAACTTTGCTAGCGGTATTTGCTACACAGAAGCGGGAATATCGCTAAATTTTGAAATCAGTAAAGGCAAAGCCAAACCAGCTGCCATAGAAAAAGCGTTCAAAAAGAACAGTTTGCTAAAAAAATATACGCTACGTTTTTCTGTAGCAGAAGATACAGACGATGAATTGTCTGATGGCGAACAACTTTTTGCCAAAACCAAACCCACCGACAAGAGCGGGAAGGAAATTTTGGAAGCGATTAAGAAAGAAATGGCTATTTTCCGCCAAACGCCCACTTCAGAGCCTCAAGCGCGGTTGGAATCTTCAGACAAATTGCGCTTATTGATTGACCAATGGCAAGTAAAACACCCCCAACCCGCAGGCAGCGACGTAGCTGTAGCCCAGCAGTTGGACAAACTTGAGAAAGAATTGGTTGGACTAGCCAATAACGCAGCCACAAAAGGCGATTTGCCCGAACTATTCGCCGATATTGTTACCGAGTTCAAAGATATTCAGAATATGGACTGGAATAATATGAACGAAAAAGACACAGTGCAGGCCAAAAAAGAATGTGATGAGGTGCTTAGAGCCGTGCAAAAGTACGAAACCGAAGCCAACCAGCAAGAATTTAGCAAAGAACTGCAAGCACACAAAATTAAAGTGGCTCAAATTAAGCTAAAAGCGCAAGAATTGTGGGATAAAGCCGAACAAAAACTAAGAGATAAAGACTTTGTACGCGCTTCTGTGTTGATGTCGCCCGCCGCTTTCCTGCAAGAAGCGGGTATTGGGCTTAAAGACGATAGCGATTTTGCCAACCTCGTCGAAGAATTAGAGGCTATCCAAACAGCAACGGACGATAATGGGCTTACTTTGGATAGTAGAATAGCCGCTGCCAACAAAACAATGCGTTCAGACCAAGATTTTGCCGCTATCACTCAAGCTATCGAGAATAAAATAACCAGATTGCGCAAACTCGCCACCGATGCCAACACGTGGCTAACCAAAGTCGGCAATGCCCCCTCGCTAATCAAAGCGTTGGATAAGTCCGCCAAAGAAAGAAATGACAAGAAAAAAGCGGCTATTGATACTTTGATTAAAAATATCAAGCAAGAAATAGATAATACCCAGTACTCCAAAACGTTGGCCGCCAAATCCGTAGCCAAAGTGGGCGCACACGCCGCTGCCGCCAAAAATACTTCGGATAAAATCAAACCAATTGATGCAAAATTGAAAGAAATCAAAGATAAAAACCCCAACTTTAGCCCGCAAGAGATAGCCAACGCTTACAAAAATAGTATAAACGGCACAGATGTAAACTATCAAGAGGCTTTGTTTATACTTACTTGCAAAAATCCCAACCAAAAACCCAGCAACCAACAAAAAACGGATGCTTTACTCGACAACTTTGATTCCATTGTGGCTGATGCCCTTGCCAATAATCCCGCCGCCCAACAAAATATAGCCTTTGCTTTCCGCAATAATACCCTATTTACTTCAGCTTCTTCCGAGTTTTTTAACGAAGTAGATGACAATATGGCCGCCGAAGCGCTGGAAAATATAGAAGTGCTTGCTCAAAACGAGGGAAAACTCCTAGAAATAGACCCAGAAACCGAACCAAACGAAACCAAACGGCAAGAGAATGCCACCATATTGGCAAAAGTGCTTAGAAATACCCTAAAACAATTTTCTGGCAACCGAGCCGTAGCCCGTTGTAATCCTGAAATTAAAAATTTCTGCCAAGGTTTGTACCAAAAATGTACAGCGCGCAATATACCCACCAACCAAATTATTGATTTAGTCGGCAGTACTATAGTATTGCGGTATATAAATCCTTTGATTGGTCAAATGATTAGCAAATTTGGGGGCAAAAACAACCAGCGCGGTTTGATGCTTTTATCCAAAGCCCTACAAAATGCAGTCAATAAAATTACCGCTCCCAAAGAAACGTTTATGAACGCCTTTACTCCCGTGATACAAGAGTTTATTCCGGGCTTTGACCTTTATGTTAAAGGTATTTTAAATATATTTACCCAGCAAGAACAGGCAGATGCTATCAAATATGACGATTTAATCGTCAAAAATGGTGATGCCAAAGACAAACACAACTATTTGGACGCTCACAATGGCGAATATCTCCGCCGTATTTTAGCCAATACCGATAGCCCCGCTTACAAAATGCTTTATGACCTTGCAGCTAAAGAGTTTTCTACCGAAAACTTAGATTTTGTGCAAATTATCAAAGCTGATACTCACCGCACCTTAGCCACTTATCGCAAATATCTGCTACCCGATAGTGAAAAAGAAATCAACTTGGGTAATACTTTCTTAAGACCTTTTCAGGAGTTGTTATCTACCAAATCGTATAAAACAGCCCCAGAGCAAGAAATTGAACAATTGCTTACAGACCCCAAAACAGATGTTATATTCAAAAGGGTTACTGAAGTATTGTATACAAACATAAACGATACTTTTTCCCGTTTGTATATCAATATGCCCACCGCCCAAAAAGAAATACAGGACGCTTTCTTTAGTTTGCTCTAATCTCGTTTATTTTAAACCGTCAGCCTTTGGGTTGGCGGTTTTTTTATGCTTTTTTTGTTTTAATTTTAAAATTTTGTACCAATTTCCACGCGGTTTTTATCAATTTCCACGCGGTTTTTGTCAATTTCCGTTTGGTTTTTACCAATTTCCACGCGGTTTTTGTCGATTTCCGTTTGGTTTTTACCGATTTCCGTTTGGTTTTTGTCAATTTCCATTTGGTTTTTGTCAATTTCCATTTGGTTTTTGTCAATTTCCATTTGGTTTTTGTCAATTTCCATTTGGTTTTTGTCAATTTCCGTTTGGTTTTTACCGATTTCCG
>JAAFIM010000062.1 GCA_013297745.1 Chitinophagales bacterium
AAACGTTAAGTCTGTCGGATGCGGAAATAGAAAGGCTTAAAGAACAGCGCGAGAAAGAAATAGATACGGTTTTAGTCAAGCTAAATAATGATATTTATCAAACCGAAAAAGGACTTGGCGAAAATGACCGTGTGTATTTGGTCGCGGCTTCTATCATTGCCACTATTGGTATTCCTAACGTATTGCCGCCGTTGGAAAAATCCGATTTAAAATCACAAACCTATGTAGGCGGGCGAGACGGCGACATTCTAATCAACAGACTTAACGCGTTTCTATCGCATAAGTCTTTACCACAAGAAAAAAAGGATTTAATCGTTAGAACCTTATCCAACACACTTTTAACCGAAAATATCAACAAGGTTGAAAATGGCGAAAGCCAATTAAAACGGGTTTTTGTTAAAATTGTGGATAATTTGGGGATTTACTACAAAATTGGCTTAACTACCGACTTTACGGGCAAACTATTCAATGAAATGTACGGCTGGTTGGGCTTTACGCAAGATAAACTCAACGATGTGGTACTTACGCCCGCGTATGTGGGTACGTTATTGGTAAAATTAGCACGGGTTAATAAAGATTCTTTTGTTTGGGATTTTGCTACAGGTTCGGCTGGTTTATTGGTTGCCGCTATGAATGAGATGCTTATTGATGCTAAAAATAGCATAACTTCGCCCGATGAACTGCGCCAAAAAGAGATTAAAATAAAATCCGAACAATTGCTTGGTTTGGAATTGCTTTCCAGCGTTTATATGTTGGCTATTCTGAATATGATTTTAATGGGCGATGGCAGTTCCAATATCCTAAATAAGGATTCTATAAAAGATTTTGACGGCAAGTATGGTTTTGGCAAAACTGATAGCCTTTTCCCTGCCGATGCTTTTGTGCTTAATCCGCCCTACTCTGCTGCTGGCAACGGTATGAACTTTGTAGAAACCGCACTCAATATGATGCGCAAAGGTTATGCAGCTATTCTTATCCAAAATTCTGCTGGTAGCGGCAAAGCCAAAGACTACAACAGAAGGATATTAGAAAGAAACACGCTTATAGCCAGTATTAAAATGCCCATTGATATATTTATTGGCAAATCCAGCGTACAAACTAATATCTATGTGTTTGAGGTGAATAAACCCCACCACAAAAACACAATGGTTAAGTTCATTGATTTTTCTAACGACGGCTATACCCGCAGCAATCGCAAAAAAGCAAGTAACAATCTAAAAGATACCGACCGCGCCAAAGAACGCTATGAAGAGCTTTTCAATTTGGTACATTTTGGCAAAAGCCACCTTAATATCCTCGCAGAAAGAGAATACTATGAAAATCGCATTGACCCCAAAAATGGCGCAGACTGGAACCAAACCACGCCCATAGATACACGCGCCACCCTGCAAGACTTCAAAAAAACGGTAAGCGACTACCTCGCTTGGGAAGTTTCTAATATCCTTAAACAACAAAACACAAATACCGAAACGCTGGGAAAGTAGATACCCCACTCAACGAAAAACTTAAAAATGTTGAGTGGGAGGAAGTTAGAATTGGAAAATTGTTTGACTTTTGCACTTCTAAGAAAAGATTTGATGCAAATAAGGTTGAAGTTTTACCAAATGGAAAATTTCCTTATATTGTCAGAACTGCTTTAAATAACGGTCAAAAAGGTTATATTGATGAAAACGAAATTTATCTAAATGAAGCTAATACGATTTCGTTTGGTCAAGATACTGCTACAATGTTCTATCAAGAAAAACCGTATTTTACTGGTGATAAAATAAAAATCGTAAAAGCCAAAGACGAAAGATTTAATAAAAAAAATGCCAACTTTTTTATAACAGTAATGGCAAAAGCATTTAGTTCTTTTTCTTGGGGTAGTTCTAGTTTTAATGTAACAATCCTTGAAAATCAAAAAATTCAACTTCCCGTAAAAAACGGACAAATTGATTTTGATTTTATGGAAGGCTTTACAGCGGAGCTGGAAGCGGAGCGAACAGCGGAGCTGGAAGCGGAGCGAACAGCGGAGCTGGAAGCCTATTTGGAGGCCTGCGGCCTCCAAGATTATACGCTCACGGCTGCCGAAGAGCAAGCGTTATCCAATTTTGAAAAAAGTAATTGGGGATTATTTAACCTTGAAAAACTATTTGGAAAAGCTACTCGCGGCAGACGATTAAAAAGTGAAGATAGAGTATCTGGGACTTTGCCATTTGTTACAGCAGGAGAAACTGATGAAGGCGTTTCTGCATTTATTGCTAACGACGTTATTGTTTTTTCAGAAAATACAACTACGATTGATATGTTTGGTTCTGCTAAATATAGAAATTATAAATATGGTGCTGATGACCATATCGCCGTTGTTCATACTGAACATTTAGCAAAATTTGCCGCAATTTTTGTAACAACTGCAATTCATAAAACCTCGTATGCTGGGCAATTCAGTTATTCAAGAAATTTCTATGCAAAAGATGCGGACGAATTGAACGTTTCTTTACCTGTTATGGGCGGCCAGCCCAATTACGAATTTATGGAAAATTTTATTTCCGCCATTCAAAAACTGGTTATTAAAGATGTTGTTTTATACGCTGACAAAAAAATAGCCTCTACCAAAGAGATTATACAGAAATAAAAAACGCCTACTTTATGGAAAGCGCATATATGTTTAATAGGCTCTACGAGACATATATTAGAAAGCGCATATATGTTTAATAGGCTCTACGAGACATATATTAGAAAGCGAATATATGTTTAATAGGCTCTACGAGACATATATTAGAAAGCGAATATATGTTTAATAGACTCTACGAGACATATATTAGAAAGTGAATATACGTTTAATAGACTCTACGAGACATATATTAGAAAATTAATTATTGTTAATTTTGTGTTAAACCAAGAAAAAATGAACTTTTTGGCATAAAATTGGATTGTATAGGGCAAGTTACAAATATCTGTAACTATAATTACAAACCAAAAACGCCAGCTATGAAACGTAAACGCAAAAACGACGTGGAAAATTTAGCCAAAAAATCCACAAACAATCCCGAAACAGAAGAAAAAAAGGTGCAAAAGAAAAATAGTTTGCCCAGTAGCTATTTGACATTTAGCGAATTGGGTAAAAATTTAGTACAAAATTGGCCTTTAGTATTTCCCAACCTTAATCAATTACCTCAATACAGTTTGCAACAATTAGACGACGCAACAAATGGGTTGGCTGCTGCTATTTTGGAAGCACAGAATTTAGACATTGCCAAAAAAGCCAATACGCTAAAACTCAAAAAAGTAAATACGCTACTCAATACAGGCGTAACCAAATTGCGCCAATATGTACGCGATGAATTTGCAGACAAAGAAGAACAAGCCGTTCAGTTAGCTACTTATGGGCTGGTAAAGGATAGTAACGATTTTTACATATTGCCTACTGACAATAACAGCCGCGAACAAGCTTTGCCCCGTTTGATAGCTTATTTTGCCAATAGTCCCTTTATAAACCGCAATTTTGGATTGGCACAATGGCAATCTGCACAGAGTGAGCATCAAACCCATTGGGTAGAAAGCGAGCGGTTGAGAGGAGCAAGAAGTAATATAACGGTTGATTTGGCTACTCAATTTGCTTTACTAAAAAAAATAGCCAAACATATTTACCAATACATTAAAGTTGCTTTTCCTGCCGCCCAAGTAGCCGCAAAACGGCGCGAAATTGGATTTCTAACCGAAAGCTTTTAATAATGGTTAGTGGTTAATGGTTAGTGCAATTTTTATATAAAAAAACCTCTCAAGTGTATTACTTGAGAGGTTTTTTATTTGAAAAATTATTAATAATTGATTAAAAAAACTTACTTTTATTCGCTTATTGTCCCCGCGTCGTAACGCGGGGCTATTTCTGTTAAACCCCGTTGGGGTTCTATATTGCCAACCCCGAAGGGGTTGAACGGCAATTGCCCCGTGTGAAACACGGGGTTTATAAGAAAAAAGCAAAAGCGACACAAAACAAAAAAACCTCTCAAGTATATCACTTGAGAGGTTTTTTATTTGAAATCATTAATAATTAACCATTAATAATTAACCATTAACTAAAATCCTGCTAATTTGGGCGTATTTTGTAGTATGGTTTCAATCTCTGCCATCACTTCGGCGGTGAGCAAAGGCAACACATCCAAAGAAGTTAGCGTTTCTTCCAAGTGGTGTACTTTTGACGCACCCAATATAACCGTGCTAACGTTAGGATTTTTTAGACACCAAGCTATAGCCAATTTTGGGATAGAAGTGTTTAACTTTTGAGCTAATGCCGACAATAAAGATACTTTTTGCAATCTATCCGCATTCAGCGCAGCCTCTTTGAGCCATTCCAACCCGCGCATATTCAAACGGGTATCATCTGGGTTGTTGTTATTGAGATATTTGTCGGTCAAAACCCCTGAAGCCAAAGGCGACCAAATGGTAGTGCCTAAGCCTGTTTCGGATTTATACACCTGTTGATATTCCAACTCTACGCGGTCGCGGTGGAACATATTATATTGGGGCTGTTCCATAACAGGAGCGATAAGATGATAGCGTTCTGCAAACAACTGCGCTTCCATAATCTGCGCTGCCGACCATTCTGAAGTTCCCCAGTATAAAATTTTACCCTGTTGGATAAGCTGATTCATAGCCCAAACCGTTTCAGATATGGGCGTGTTGGCATCGGGGCGGTGGCAAAAGAACAAATCTAAATAATCTACTTGCATACGCTTGAGCGAATTATCGCAACCTTCTAATATATGTTTGCGGCTCAATCCCGTTTCATTCGGCAAGCGGTTGCCATCGCCAAAAAATACTTTGGAAGACAGCACATAACTACTTCTGCGCCAGCCCAATTTTTTGAGTATATTGCCCATTACGATTTCGGCTTTGCCTGTGGCGTAAATTTCGGCATTATCAAAAAAATTAACCCCTTTGTCATAGGCTTTTATCATCAACTCTTCGGCTACATCGTCTGAAATTTGTTTGCCAAAAGTAAGCCAAGAACCCAAAGACAGCGCGCTAACCTGCAAGCCTGTTTTGCCTAAGCGGCGATATTGCATTTCCATTCTGATTAAAATATGATTTTGGTTGAAATTATAAATAACCCACACAAAACAATAAAAAGGGCTTTGGGTTTAAAAAAAGGGAAAAAACATCCCCATTATTCGCATTCTATAGGATAATAATTTTTTGTGCGGGAACTTCGGTAATTGTATAATTTATAAAACTTACTCACTTTGCCATCATCATAACGGGATAAAGGTTCTACGTATTTTTTTCTGACAAAAGGCTTAAAGATGGTCTTACTAGAATTAGATAAGGGGCATTTATGCAAATTATTATCCGCATCGCAAAGAGGAAGCAGGTTTCTATTCGTAGTTATTAAACAGGTTACAAGGGTGTTTTTACAATCAAAATTGATTAAATTTAAAGGCAATTTGGGCAAACAGGCGAGTTCTACATTATCCGCGCAGTAAAAATCTACCAATTCCATCGGCAAAGTGTCTATGTTTATCAAACGGTTATGATTACAGTTTAATTTTTCCAGTTTGCAATCATAAGGGAATGTAAGCGTGCTAATTTGGTTATGGTTGCAGTATAATTCTTTCAAATCAGGGGGGAAATTGCCCATAGGCAGTTTTTGCAGTTGGTTGTTGGCACAGTAAAAAAATTCTACATCTGCTGGCCAGTTGGATAAAGCGGTTAATTGGTTGCTATCCGCGTTAAAATAAACCAACTGAATGGGTAAAAGGGGCAACTTATCCAATTTATTGTTGGCGCAGTGTAAATAAAACAACTCTCTATTTAAGGTTAGTTCGGGCAGTTTATTTAATCGGTTGTGGTCGCAGCGTAAATAAAGCAAGGGCAAAGGCAGGTTGGGGATATAATCAATTTGATTATACTGAATATGCAACTCGGTCAAATTAGGGGGCAAACTCAACAGTTTTTTAATCTGGTTGTGCGCAGCGTTGAGATAAATAAGCGAAGCGGGCAACTGGTTTATTTTACCAATTTTATTATAGCTACAATCTAAATGGGTTAATTTTTTTGACGAATAATTCAACTTGGCAAGTTCATTATGGCTACAATCTAAAAATGATAAATTAGCGGAGGGAATAGTTAGCTCTTTTATTTTATTGTGGCTACAAGTTAGCATTGATAACGACTTTGGCAAAGGGGGTAAAAAAACTAATTGATTATTATCGCAGTTCAAACGGCCTAACGAATTGGGCATTGGGGGCATTTTGACAAGTTGATTATAGCTACAATTTAGCGAAAATAATTTAGTCGGCAACTTTGGCAAAGTGATTAAATTATTGTGGCTACAATCCAAACATTCTAAACGCTCAAAATGGTGAATACCCGATAAATCTGCAATTTGCTGGTTGTTTATTTGCAGAAATTCTATTTTTCGCGCTTCAGCAATTACCAAATTATCCCCTTCATCAATACATTTAGGACATTCTTTCCGTATAGCGTTAGCAAAGTTAGCATCTGGTATATGTTGCGCCAATACAATCCACGCGGGGATAAACAACGTATAGAAATAAATAAGATAAAATAATGAATTTTGCATAATATAGTATTTTTAGCTGATGAAGCCACAAAATTAGATAAGATATAATCAACCCCAAGACATTTTTCCCGCATATTGTACAGTTCAGAACACGAATAAATAATAAAAAAAGCCCATTCCCCAAAAGGAACAGGCAATCACTAACAATTAACAATTAATCACTATTTTTTCTTTCTATTGGCGATTGTAAAATAATCCAAGAAGTACAAAGCTTTTACCGAGATGATATTGCGCTGGTTGGAAGCGAACATAGTGGTAAAGTTTTCCCAATAATCATAGCGCAATCGCCCACTACTGCCCAACACCGCATTTTTCCAAACGATATTCAACTCACTCCCCAGCGTAAAACGCCATCTAAATATCAAATCTACGTTGAAGGCGTTAAAATTTCTATCCAAATTTTGTTGATAAGCCAAAGGCAAATGCTCGCCCTCATCCCCCAGATTATAATAACGGTCATAACGCACCAAACTCCAATAGTGGCGCGCGCGCAAACTCAACGAGATTAAATCGGTGAATAAATACTGCGCTTGCAAAGTATTTTCCAAATCTTGGCGATAACGAGAGCCGAAAACGGGGCTATTATTGGTTCTATCCCAAGCCGCATAGCCGATATTATTGGGACGAAACAGGATAGAAGTTGCCCAAATAAGGTTAAATTTATCACTAACCCTCCAGCGGGGGCTTAATCTCAACTCCACCACGTAAGAATTGCGCCAAGTGCTATCTCCCCCCACAAATCTGCGGTAAGAAGCGTTGCCATCGAGCGCAAACGCTTTTCTATAATCAGAACTAAACCAGCCCCCTACGCGCGCCCATTGCGGTTTTGCCCACACTTGGAAATTATTCCGCGCTTCGTAAAAATCATAAAAACCCAACGGGTCGTATTCCATATCCCAACCCGCACTCAAAAAATTTTTAAAGGTAGAGTTCATATTTATCCTAACCTTGAGCTGCGAAAACTTGTTCGGATTGTACAGCATCGTGTGGGTAATCGCTACATTCAGCCGCATATTATTATACCAACCGAAAGGTTTTACCCAAAGATAAGAGCTGTTGGCATAAGAAGTGATAAAATTGGTAGCGGTTACAAACCCCAAATCGTTAATATCAAAATCGCGCGAGGTGGTATTTTGCCCTACAGACCAACGCACCCGACCCGATAGTTTTTGCAGGCTCAAATTATACCTAAAACCGCTTTGGGTTTTGTTAGCGGATAAATTAGGGTCTAACCACAAGCGGCTATAAGCGCCATTGCCGATAATTCCATAGCGGTTTTTTTCATCCACCAGCCTAAAATCTGTACCCCAAGCCACCGCATCGGTAAAATCACCGAAACGCAGCACAGAAGTTTGCACCAGCGAAGCGTAAGAGTTCGTACCAAACTGTTTATCCAATACTATCACGTTATAATTAGATAGCGGTTCGGTTTGTACTTTTTGCGATTCCATATCAATTACATCGCTAACTACAGTGGCGTAAGTGGGCGCAGTTACCGCGTTGAAAATCCCCACCCCCCAACGGTTTTTGTTCCGTCCAGAGAATTTAGTAGCGTTGATAAGCCTAGTAATCTCGGGGTTATTATCAACCCTCAAATCTGCTGCATCAGCTCTATCCACCACCCAATCGTAACGGCTGGGGGTAGCACCAATACGACGGCTATAAAATAAGTCCGCCCTACTAAATAAATCTATCCCTTCGGTGAAAAAAGGGCGACGTTCTACAAAATATTGCTCAAAAGGGCTTAAATTTAACTCAAAATTATCCGATAGAATATCCCCAAAGTCGGGAATGAGTGCCATATCCAAAGTAAAGTTTTGGCTTATGCCCAATTTCATATCAGCACCCGCGCCAGCTGTAGGGATAACGTCTTGAGTGGCGGGGTTTTGGTCGGGCAGATATTTTAAATACCCCGTTACATAAGGGGTAAAAGATAACCGTATGGGCGGTTTGATGTTGTCAATCCCTGTCAATTTGCCATATAATTGCGCTTCATTATCCATAGTAGGGTTAAGTATAGCCCAATTGGATTCTTCCCGCACACGGCGCACAGAGCGGTAAAAGTTTATCCCCCAAACCTGTTCGTCCGCTTTAGGAAAACGCAGTTGAGAGTAAGGAATACGCATTTCTACAGCCCAACCCTTATCGTTAATTTTGACCCGACTATCCCACACCGCGTCCCAAACCTCATCCCAATTATCCGCATCGTATTGCACCCCAGCGGCAGTCACCATAAAATTAAAACTGGTTTGTCGGGTCATCATAGCATCTATAGACAGCCCAAAAATATCGGTATTGGCTTCCCAAATTTCATCCCTGCGAGATAATTGGCGTAAAATGCTATCAGGGGCGTTGTCGTACAACTGCGCGCCTATATATAAATCCGTATTGGTATAAACCACCTTTACTTCAGTGCGATAATCAGACGGGGTGTTGGGATTGGGGCTAATTTCTGTAAAATTATTTTGGGTAGATGCTGCTTCTGCCCAAATCGCTTCGTCCAAAATTCCGTCAATTTTAGGTGCAGTAGTCGCACGGCTAGCCCTAACAGCTAAATTTTCGTTAGGATTGTTTTGAGCAACTGCTTGGCTTGCCACCAACCCGCAGAAGGTTAGGCACAGCCTACAATATAATTTCAACATAAAAATATAGCTTACATTTATTTTTGTAATAGCGATAACAATAAAACAATATACAAATTGGACTGCTATTGTTTCCATTTGATAGAACAGCCCGCGCTCGGATATTGGCGAGGATTAACTTCAGCACCATTCAATAAAGCATCCAAAGCCTCCGCTAAATCTTTGCCGTCAGGCACTAAACCATTGGAAGGTCGCGCTGGGCAAAATTGCCCCCTATAAGTTAACTTATGCCCAGTATTGTAAACGTAAATATCGGGCGTACAAGCCGCTTCATAAGCGCGTGCCACTGATTGACTTTCATCGTACAAATAAGGAAAACTAAACCCGTACTCGGCTGCAAACTCGCGCATTTTATCGGGAGCGTCTTGCGGGTATCTTTCCACATCGTTGCTGCTGATGAGCACAAAAGCCACCCCTTTTTGCTGATATTTTTTGGCTAATGCGCAAAGTTCTTTCTGTATAAACAGCACATAAGGGCAATGATTGCAACTGAATACAACCACAACAGGTTGCGATTGAAAATCGGACAAAGCGACCATTTTGCCGCTTATCGTATCGGGTAGGTTGAAATAGGGCGCATTTGTACCCAATTCCACCATTTCGGAGTGTTTAAGTGCCATTATAATAAAAAATGAAGTATATAGTGATAGGAATTGTTATGGATAAAAAAATAAAAACAGGGGCAAAAAAAACAAAAAAAAAGCTTCGCTTTATAACGAAGCCAATGAATCTAAAACAGATTGTATCTTTTGGACTTTTTCTTCTTCTTTATAAATTTGCAAAGCTAATGTTTTATACAACCTCAACCCCTCTTGTACATATTTTAGATAAGCTTTGTGCTGTATTGGGGCTGCATTAAGCAACAATTCCAAATGATTTTGAGCCTGATAAGGTTTTTTCAACTCTACCAACAAAGCCGCTTTATTGGCGTGCGCCGCCAAATTGTTATTTTCTATAAAAATAGCCTCTTCATACAAAGCCAAAGCCTCGCTGTAATTGAGTTTATACTTCCACTCCAAACCAGCTAAAGTTTCCAAATAGAAATGATTTTTGGGGGCTAACTCCACCGCTCTTAAAGATAATTCATAAGCCTTAGCCAAATTGGTGGGGGATATTTTTTCGCAATAAATAACCGAAAGATTATTGCTAGCCATAGCCTCGTGATTGTCTTGTGGTCTGTGCTGGCAAGCCTTGATAGATTTTAGATAATGCACTTCGGCAGCTTCGTTGTTGTTGAGAATACGATAATACTGACCTATAGTACAATGCACCATAGCCCCAAAATTGGGATGTAAAGTAACCCAATACTTCAACCATTCTATTTGTGAGGGAATTTCTTCATAATGTTCTCCTTTGCTGATAAATTCCGATAGGATATTAAATTTATCCGTGTTGAGAAAATAACTTTTGGGCGCATCGGTCAACAACTCATTGATGATAATCAACGCCAAATCATTCTGTTGATGTTGTTTAAACACCCGCAACAGCTGGAGATACTGTTGTTTCCACAAATCATTATGGATAAAATAGTGATTGCTAAAAAACATACTTTTATGAAATTTAGCAAATTTAGCCCTATATTTTAGCTTACTACGCTCATTAATATCAAAAATGGATAAAACAGAGTAATAATTTTTTAAAGTGCCAGCTGAAGGTGCTTTTTCCTTTAATATAATTTTTGTCAACTCTCTACGTTCAGAATTGGCATCAAATTTTTGTAGCAACAGCAAGATACAAAGCAGCTCTTTATTCAAGAAGCCTGACCTTGCCGTGATGATAGCAAGCCCTAAATTTACATTATCTTCATCTTCGTGCAAGAGTAGAGTTTGCAAATTGGCGATTTCTGCGGGGTTATAAACGCCTTTTTTCATAATTTGTGTAGGTGTTGATTTTATTGAAAGAATAAATTCAAACTTTGTGCGACCAGCCCAGCTTTGGTTTTATCCCAACGCATCAAGCGGGTATTTTTATCTATATGTTGCCCATTGGCAGCGGGTGAAGCCAACGCCATCATTTTATCCCGTTCGGAGCGAGAAAAACGGCTAAAAGCGCGTCTAAGTAAGGGCAATAATTCTATAAAAGACTCTTCGGTAAGCATTTTAACCCAATCATTTAATATATTCCATAAATTGGGATTATGGATAAGCAACAAACCACTACCCGACAAAAACCCTTCCAACCAATTGACCGCATACAATTTGTCTTGGGCTAAGGAAAGCGCCAATTGCATCTCTTGGGCGGTGAGTTGGGCATCCAACTGCTGTCCGTCATACAACAAACGGGTAGCCAAACCCTTAATAAATGGATGGCATTGGCTGGTTGATAATATCTTGGTCAACATTTCCACCCAAAAAGCCGTCAATTGGCTATTGGCGAGCAAAGCTAATGATTTATGGCAAGTATTTAAGTGTTTTTGCAACAACTGGGCGGCATCATCGTTGATATTGACACAAGCAGAAGGCAACATAACCGCTATACGCGGGATAAGTTCATTTAATAGGGCTTGCACCAAGCTGGTATCTGTTTGGCGGACATCCCCATAACGAAGCACAGCCACCAAATTAGGGATAATTTGTATCAATTTTTCCACCTCTCGGCTGAGCGCAGACACAAATTTCAACTCTTCTAAAATATAAACAAAAGCTTGGCTTAGGTTAGCTTTTAGCGCTTTTTGCAACAACTGGGATAATTTTTCTATTTCTGGGGTTTTAGCGGCTGTTTGTTGGCAAAACAAAGCGGTGGCTTGTTCCAAATCACTACCCCAAATACTAGCTTCAATAACCAACAGCGCAAATTCTGGTTTCCATTCCAAAAACCAAAACTCATTTTTAGTGCTTAATTCCCGCCCTGTACCTGCTTGTTCTCGCCCAAAAGGTATATTCAACAAATTGAGCCTATGCAAAAATTGACTTTGTAATCGGTCGTGATTTTCGCGCAAATCTAATCCACCTTTGGGGTTAGTTGCGCTCGCTTTGAGATGTGCTTTTTCGGTTTGATATTTAGCCAATTTTAACCCTTTGAGTTGATTTTCTATATCTTGTTGCAAAGGCAAACTGGGCACATCAGCAGATACAGAGCCCATACGCTGGCCTATGATTAGCTCTTTTTGTATCAAAGTAAATTTTTCGCTATCGCCATTCAACAAAACGGCAATAGTAGCTTCATTTAACTCCTGTAAAGTAGGCAAGGCTAATTTACGCATACTAGCCAAAGCTTCCGCCAATCTCACCGCTTCTATCAAATGCGCAGAACTTGTATCCATATCTTTTTTACGCAAAGTATCAGCCACATTCACCAGCCAATTAATAGCCGCATTTTCAGGATTTTCGTATAAAAAATGGTACCAAGCAGGAGAGATAATCCCAGCCCCATAACCACTTAGCGAAGCCACCCGTTCATAAGTCCAAGGAATCCAAGTACTAGCCAGCTTCAATTTGGGCAAACCTTTAAGCAAAGCAGCATCGTCTTTGGGTTTATACTTATCCAAGTCCAAAGCAGGAATATGCCAAGCGCCACAAACTACGGCTATTTTTTTGTACCCTTCTTTTATCGCCCGTCGCAATTCTTGCCGCATAAAAGCCTCGCGCAATATCTCTATAGGCGCGGTAGGTTGGGGTTTGTCAGCGCGTAAATTTTGCATAAGCAATTTAATCGCTTCAAAGACCGCTAAATCATCAGTTTGTTGTTCGAACATCAATTCCCACCAGCGTTCGCTATCCTCGTAACCTGCCAATTTAGCAATAAATCCTAAAGGGTCGCGGCTAATTTCGTCGTTGTTGGGGTTATTGGTATCAGGATTGTTTGTATCAGAATTTTCAGTGTCAGGAGAATTGGGGGTTGAGGTATTGGGATTTTCTACAGCGGCTTTGGCAGCTTCTTGTTGGGATTGTTCGTAAGCAAAGCGTATGGATTGAGGCAGGTCAAAGTGCCACAAAGCGGCTTGCTGTTCTATAGCATAAAGCATAGTTTTCCATTCAGGCGAAAAAATGGTAAACGGATAATAGACAGCTTGTTGAAAATTTTTAGGATTATAAATTAATTGAGCTATTGGGGGTTGGAAGTCGGCTGCTTTTTTCAAAAATGGGATTAAAGGGTCAGCTTCAGAAACGCCCTCCAATAAAATAATATCAGGGCTAATTTTTTGCAAGGCTTTTTCTACCCGTTTGCAAGAACCAGCGCCGTGATGTCGAATACCTAACAGGTGAATTTCCATATTAGTTATTAGTTATTAGGGATTAGTTGTTAATTGTTAGTTGTTAATTGTTAGTTGTTAATTGTTAGTTGTTAATTGTTAGTTGTTAGTTGTTAGTTGTTAATTGTTAGTTGTTAATTGTTAATTGTTAATTGTTAATTGTTAGGGATTAGTTGTTAGTTGTTAATTGTTAGGGATTAGTTGTTAATTGTGTCATATTTTTATCTATATTTTAACTTTAGTTTGCACTAATAACTAACCACTAATAACTAACAATTAACAACTAATAATTATAATTCTAAAAGTCCTTGAGGCAAATTCATAATTACTTTTTTCAACAAACGGTCTTCTCTAACTATCCATTCGGCGCGTAAAGGAATAAGCCGCTCTTGGCTATTATAAACAACTTTTGCCAGTTCTTGTTGAGGGAAAACCACAATTTCTTTTATTTTGCCCACCACACCCAATTCAGCCTCCCAAAGGGTATAATTTAGCAACCTAGCAAAAACAGCCTTATTATCTTCCAAGGCAATTTCTGCATCAGTCAGTTGGATATCTTCTCTACGCATAAACATAGATTTCGTTCCCAATTGTTCAGCTTGGCTGCGGGTATTTACCTCTTCTAGTTTCAACAACAACATCCCCCCATCCCTTGCCTCTTCTACAAAATAAGGCAATTTTTCGCCTTTTATTTCCAAAAAAACAACCTCCGTTTCCAAAAAATCATCTATAAATTTGTCCTCAACCACCACTTTAAACTCCCCTTGGATGCCGTGTGCTTTGCGCAAATAGCCTATTTTGATTAAATTCATAACAGAAATAATAAAATTAAAGATAAAGATAAAAATTAAGAATTGTTATAAATCAACCTGCGCCTTTTCAGCCCAGTCGTATATATCTTCGCCCAAATCTGCCCAAACAATGGGTTTATAGCCCAATTTCAATTTTAATTGCTGCATTAATTCGCTCAACTCCTGCATATTATTGGCTGTACCAAATACAACCCTATCGGGACGCACCAATACGAAATCCGATTTATAAAAAGCAAACCATTGTTGCCAATTATTCAATTTTTGGTTTTGATGAATAGGGTTATTTGAGACTATATTTTTTTGAGTTGCATCCACTTTTGGGATTGCATCAGCATCTTTGGCGGTGGTGGTGTGCCTAATTTGAGGATTAAAAGGCTGATGCGCAGGAATAATCTGTAAAAAAGCAGCGCGTAATCCAGCCAAAAAATCTATATCAACCACCTCCAACCAATCCACTGGATTTTTGCCCCAACCTATCAATAAAAAACCAGCCATTTGAAGTTTATCAACCTGTAAAGCAAGCCCATTTTCTCCCAACAAAGGAAATGCGGGCAAAACACTACCCCAAATGGCAGCACTTTGATAAGCATATTTAGCCAATTCTCGCACAGCATTAGCTATTATACCACAAGTTAGTTTTTCCTGTTTGGCACTAAGCACTGGGGGAGATTTTTTAAACCAATTGGAGAAAAAAGTATATTTTCGGCTTGCCTTTATATATTTATATTCCAATATATCGCTAATAAGCCTCAATTGAGCCGCCACAACGGGTAATCTTTCCCCTTGGTAAGCCGCCAGCACATTAGCATCAGCGCGCTGATTGACAACTAAGAAAATTTTCCAAAATAGATTTTGAGCATCTTGCAAAGCAGAAAAAAACATATAAGTTGCCCCATCCAAACTATAAGCGTACTTATCATCTGGGTTGTGTTCCCCTAGGCTTTGCGCTAAATCGAGCGGGTTTAAAGCCAAAGTAGGCGGTTGATAAGCAGCGTGTGCGGATAAAAAGCAACAACCATAACGCCAATAGCGGGCGGCAATCGCTGGGCAAAAAACGTCAGATTGAACATTATTGGGTTTATACCGAATATAAGGGCGGGCAAATACAGCAGAAATATCCTGTTTAGGGTTGAAAACTTGTTGGGCTATAAATTTATTCATACCTTTGCCCACCATCAAAAAATTGGATGATATTTGCCATATATTACTATTAGTATCCACATTAGCATAAGATAAGCTAACAGTAGGCAATATGGTAGGCAACACATTAGGTAATATAGTGGGCGATATATCAAGGGGCGGTTTATTAGTATGTTGGTGCAGGGCTAAATAATCCGTTTTTATATTTTCGTAAAAAGCAATTTGTTTGTTGTGAATAAGCCGCTGGCGTAAAAAAGCAGCCAAATGAGCGGCTTTAATTTTTTTGTCCGAGTGCGAGCTAAACCCCAAAAGGTCAAGAATTTTCAAGCCAGCAGCAGGCAAATACAAATCCGAATCAAGCCCCTCATCATTTGCCGATGTATCAACGCAAACAAAAGCAGTTTTCAACCCATAAAGTTGAGCCAACAAAGCTGTAGCATAGCCTTCAATTCCCCCGCTTAAAATAATGAGCTCGTAATGCACAAAATGGATGTAATTTTTATGTTATAAAATACTATTTGCTAAGGTCTTGCACCATATCTTTATCGATATTTTGTACAAATTGACGCATCTCATCGGATAAACGTTGGGGGCGTTGGGCAGCCAAATCAACCATCACCAACACAGCCTCACCCACAAATGCCAATTCTTGCGTTTTGCTGCTAAACATTTCGCAACGCATGGTCATACTAGCATTGCCTAATTTGCATACCCCCACATAAATTTTTAGCGTATCAGGAAATACCACCGCGCGTTTATATTCGCCCGAAATACTCACCACAACTGGTTTGACCGCTTCAGCAAAATACTGAAATCCATCCATACGCTCAAAATAACGAATGCGGGCAGTTTCAAAATAACGCATATACATTACATTGTTAATATGCCCAAAAGCATCCATATCGCCCCACTGTACGGGTAATTCTAATATAGTAGAAAACATTTATTTTTAAAATTATAATTTATTGGTATAAAATGTACAAACAAAAACTGTTGGCTTTATTATGTTCGTCAGAGATAGAAAACATTAATTTGGCTCAAGAATTAGCTAAAAGTGTTCGGATTAGTCTATTTAATTTATTGCGCACACATTACTATTCACAAATAGGAATTAATAAAATTACAGATTTTCAACAAAAAGTGATTATCCTACGCGACCGCAAAGGTATACAATTTCCTGATATTTTACCGAAAAGTATAGAGGAAATTTATATGATAAATTGCAGCATTGATAAATTTGCGGTGGAATATCCGCCTTTTTTGAAAAAAATTAAACTTATCAACTGCCAACTCAACCAAATTCCCCCCAATTTGCCCCCACAACTGACCGAATTAAACTGCTCTCATAATCAAATAACCACATTAAGCAACAACTTGCCTGACGGGTTAATGAATCTCAATTTAGCGGGCAATCAACTCCAAACTATTGATTGTGCGTTGCCTGACCAACTACAGGAGATAGATTTGCGCCAAAATAAAATCCATTCTATAAGCCAACCTTTCCCAGCTAATGTTTGGAAATTGGATTTAAGTCAAAATCAACTCCATCAAATCCCCCCCATTGCCACCAATAAAAAGTTAGAATTTTTGTTTTTACAAAACAATCACATCTCGGAATTTCCTCAATTTCTGCCCAGCAAGCTGCGGATACTCAACTTGAGCAATAATCAACTGCGCGATATTGTCGAAAATATGGTTTGTAATGTGGAATGGCTATATCTCAACCATAATCATATTGAACAATTACCAGCCATTTTCTGGAAAAAACTACATTATTTAGAAATCAACCATAACCAACTGCAAGCTTTACCCGCAGCCCAGCTACCTGCCAAGTTCTCGGCAAGTCATAACCAGATAAAGATAGTTCATCAACCTTTACCGAAACATTTAGAGTTGTTAGATTTAAAATTCAACCAAATCGAACAGTTCAACAGCCCCCTGCCGTTGGATAATAAAATCTATTATTTGGGTTTATCCCATAACAAACTATCCAGTTTGGATATTAGCAACGGGGAAAAGTTAGTATCTTTACAATTATCAGATAACAAAATCAGCCATTTATCCATATCGGGGGGGAAATTTAGCGAGCGGTTAGAAAATTTAGAATTACAACATAACCAGCTTACGAACATACCCAGCCTTGAGCTTTGCAAAAAATTGGCGACGCTAAACGTCAGCCATAATAAAATAACCGCTTTACCCGCTTTAATTTATAAAAATTTGCGAGAACTGCGAATAAATCACAACCGAATCCGCATTTTACCCTCCAATAATCCCTCTACCAACAAAGCAGAAAAAGTCAGCAATTTGCGCATTTTGGCAGCGCAACACAACCAACTCAAAAACATAGATTTAAGCCCATTTTTATACTTACAACAATTAGATTTGAGCCATAATCCTTTAGCGCACATACCAGAGATTAAACAAAATAACATCCAGCGTTTGGAGTTAAATAATTGTAATATCAAAAGTTTGGACGGGTTTAAAAATTTACCTACTCGTTTAAGACATATATCATTGGCAAAAAACCAGCTAACAGAACTGTGTGTAAATATAGGTTATAATCTTACCTATTTGAATGTAAATCATAATCAACTTCAAACCGTATCCATTCGTTTGAGTGCAGGTTTTTTACGGTCTAAACTTCGTTCTTTAATGTGTAACCACAATCAAATTGTAAAATTAACGTTGGCTTCTGAGACAAAAGCGAGTTTGAAGCATATTTTATTAAATAATAATTTATTAGAAAATAAAGAAATTGAGGAACTACAAGAGCTAGAATTGAGCCGATTCGAGTTTTATGGAAAATAACAACCTATAATCTTTTTATTGTAAAATAAAAAACAAAAGCGACATATTAATACATAACAAAACTTCACAGCAGTTACTGCAGTGTACTTTTCAAGTTGCATTTACTTTGATATTTCAAATTTTTCATAAAAAAACTTATTGTAAAACAAAAACAGACGCAGCAAAAAATAATCTGCCTACTTTTCGAGTAAGCAGATTATGCTAAAACTGGATAAAATATGTCAAATCTGGGATAAAACCGCGCTGATATATAGGCTGAGCGAACCCTCGTTGCAACTGTCCGAAAGGGTTTGAGACTTGTGAGTATCGATAAGTAAATATATTGCGAATATCAAACACATTAAATAAATCTACGCGGATATTATGCGATATTTTTCTGCGCGAGTCATTAAGCCTCACCCCTACCTTCAAATCCACCTGATAAAAAGCTGGCGTACGACGAGCATTATAAAGGCTATCAATTAAAATTTCATCCAATCCTAAATTTTGCAAGCCCTGCTGGTAAGTAGCTTCCACATCAATAGGCGTATAAGGTTTGCCCCCGTGGGTAGAAAAGCGCATATCAACAAAAAACACATGTTGTTGGTTATAACCAAAAATAAACTCTTTACCTATCAAAAAATTAGCTATATAACGATTATTGAAAGCTGAATTGCGCCATATACTATCGCTGCCATAATTTTGGGCGTCAAAAACAGAACCCGTAAAAAGTAAATAAATCCCTTTATTAAAGAATTTTTCTACCGTCATTTCCAGCCCCATATTTCTACCCTTTCCCCCATTTTCAAACGCACCATAATAACTATCAAAGAAAGAAATCCCTGTATTTAACCCCGAATAATAAGAACTGTCTTTACTCACCAAAGTATTGGATATAAATTGAGCATAAGCCTGCATTTTTAAACGCCACGAGGTAGAAATAAGGAATTTATACTCTAAATCGAGCTGATTGCTGCGCATAAATTTAGCCGTTAATCCATAATTATCATAAATGGGGCTGCCGTCTGGCTCTTCGCCAACAATAGGGGCATAAACCATACTTTGCATCTGTTGCATTTGATTAAAAACCCCAGCTCCCAAACCTATACTGTGTCTGTTGTCATTAGAACTATAAGCAAAAGTCAAACGTGGTTCGACCACAAACTGCTTATTGAGGGTCAAATGCTGCGCATTAAGCCCAGCAAAAAGGGAAAAATTTCTATTAAAAATATATTTAGTTTGGGCGTAAGCTCTTGATAATAAAAAATTACCTTTATAATTGGCATCATACAAACCAAATAATATATAATTTTGTAATGTATTCAAACCGTACAAAGTAGCCAGCAAACCTGTTTTATAATAAAATTTATTTTTAGATTTACCTTGCAAATAAGTATGAAAATTGATATTTTGACGAACCGTATTCGATTTGTAACTGGTCACTTTATCAATTATATTGCCCAACGAATCAGGCACATTACCTGTGTAAGTACCACCGTGCTGTTGATAAGAATAAGCGATGATATTTCTAAAAAACAATTGAGAATTAAGCCTATAAGTATGTTTAAAACCTGCTATTGCGGTCTTAGTACCATATAAGAAATCTTCATTTTCAAAAATCTGATAACGAATTTTATCCCTAAGCGCACCTTGTTGGAAAGGAATGAATATACTCGTAACACCCCCCAAAGCAAACAATTCAAACTCATTCTTGTTAAATTTACCAAAATCAATTTTAAGGTTAAAATCGCTATGTTGAGGGTCAGCCCAATCTCTTACTTGTTGCGAAGGAGAAGCGCCATATAAATAATTGCCTAGCGATGTCCTTAACGATAATAAAAAAGAAGCTTGCTTAGATTGCTTAGACAAAGGTCCCTCTACCATAAATTCAGCCCTTTGCGTACTCAACAGGCTTAACATTTGTATTTCTTTACTATTTCCTTTTCTCAAAGAAAGGTCAAAAATACCCGCACTAGAATTGCCGTATTGAGCAGAAAAACAACCTTTCAAAAAATCAGCCTTTCCCAGCGCAAAAATGTTAATCAAGGGCGTTGTTCCCCCCGAAGTGCCCATAACCCCAAGATGGTTGAGATTATCAAACGGCAACTCCTCCAACTGCCAAGTCAAAAAAGCGGGTGAATTTCCCCTAACCACAATATCATTGCGCGCATCATAGTTATTGGTTACCCCAGCAAAATTATTAGTCAAACGGGATAAATCAAAACGAGAGCCAGCATAACGCACAACCTCTTCCACCGTAAAAGGCTGCACCGCAATCCCGGCCAATTGATTGTTAGCCAAATCTTTATCGCTTTTATAATTCGTAGCCAACTGTTCTTTATCGGGAAGATTATTAACTTTGCCATTATCTACAACTTCAATCAAAGGCACAGCAGTCAACTCTATCTCTAAATTGAGGGTAGCTCCTGCTGTAAGAATAACATCAGAAACAACCCCATTTTCATAGCCTATTTTTTTAACCAAAATTTTATGCCGACCCAAAGTAGCCCCTTGCAATTCAAAATCTCCGTCTTGATTAGATTGGCAAATTTTGCGAGGTACAAAATTCAATAATTCCACCAAAGCCCCCTCTATTTCTTCTTTGGAGTCTTTATCTATAATTTGCCCCTTGATGCTCATACTTACCGAGCGAGAATCGGGATTATCTTGCGCCAAACAAACAGCAGCAAAGAAAGTAATAACAACAAGTAGAAGTTTACCCATAAAATTAAAAAAAATAAAGATTATTAAAATAATTTCAAATTAATGATGCCGTTTAACCACTTTAGTTTTAAAACTACGATTATGCTGCCTTACCTCCACCACATAAGCCGCCGCCGCAAATTGGGATAAATCCAAGCGAAAATCAACCATTTTGCCTTGTGTATCCAATGGTTGTAAATGTCTATACAATAAAATCCCAAAAACGTCAAAAACGCGAATTTCTACCTTTTGAGGTAAATTTTCCGCGCTAATTTGCTTTATTTCCACCCTGTTGCTGGTCACCAAAGGTTCTATACTGATAAAATTCCCCTGTGCTTGCCCATTTATAGCATAAAAAATAAAACATAAACCAAAAATAATCTTTTTTATCATAAATATACGGTATTTTTTTTATATCATTCAGCTATTATGAATTTACAAATCAATAAAATCGCCCATTTGTTAGGGCATAACGCGCCCATATACGCACTTTCTCCCTTCTTTGAACAAGAAACCTTTTTATCAGGGGGCAGCGACGGCTATTTAGCCAGTTGGGACCTAAACCAACTACCCAATGGACGGTTAGAAATGCGGGTAGAAGGTTGTATTTTTTGCGTTGATTTTCTCCCCGAACGGGGCTGGGCGGTAGTAGGCACTATGCAAGGGGGAATTTATTGGTTAGATTTACATAAAAAATGCTTAATCAAACAAAAATTAGCCCACGAAAAGGGTGTTTTTTGGCTAAAATTTATAAAAAACCAATTATTCTCTTGTGGCGCGGATGGATGTTTGAGCATTTGGGATTTGGATACTCAAAAACCGTTGGAAACGTTGCATATTTCGTCCCATACTTTGCGCAATTTTGCTTATGTAGAAGATAAAAATCAACTTTTTGTAGCCGCCTCAGGTGGAAATATACACACAATAGACTTGGATAATTTTAGCCTAAAAAATACAATAGTTCAAGCGCACAACAACAGCATTTTTGGCATTTTTTACGACCAAACTAGACAACAAATATGGACAGGCGGGCGAGATGCATATCTTAAAGGTTGGGATATAAATTTTAACCCACAACCATCAGCCCCCACAAACAACCACTCGGATATAAATTGCTTTTTTTCTGCCGCAGCGCATTTATTTAGTATCAATGCTGTTGCTCTCAATCCCAATCGCAATTTTATAGCTACTGGAAGTCGGGATAAAACGCTAAGAATTTGGAATCCTGAAACTCAAGAATTGATAAAAAGCGTTGATTTTACCAAAAACGCGGGGCATTTGCGCTCTATCAACAACTTGCTTTGGATAAATGATACACATTTAGTCTCTGCTAGCGATGACAAAAGCCTCATTGTTTGGGAAATAAAAAGCTAATCTCATTATTCAATTTTAATCCGCCATACGCGCATCTTTCAAAATATAAGCCATACGCAAAAAATCTGTACCATTCAACTGCAACTTACCTTTGATTTTAACCGCAGATTTGCTGTAAGAAATTGGCTTTTTTGGGCTAACCTCTACCACCGATTCGGGTCCAGCAGCACCACAAAAGAAGCAACTTTGGGCGGGAAAGGCAGAAAACATAAACATATTGCCTTGATTATTGCCGCTTTTATCCATTTTGGTAATATCGTGGGGCAATATATACCCTTTTAACTCAATCTCTTTCCCTTCTAATGCTTTGATTTCTGCGCTAAAAATAGGCACATAAGCCATATCGTCTATACGCTCATCGTATTTAATGTTATAAGTTAGCTTAAGCAACGTTTTCCAAACCCCCTCTACTTCAGTTTTGTCCTTTGGGGCATTGGGGTCATCGCTTTCTGGGGCTTGATAAGCCTTACCGAAATCTTGTTTTGAATAACCTTGCGCATATTCTGCCGTACCTTGCGGGGGGGACATATCCATATCGCCAGAAACCAACAGTTTTTGACCATTTTTATCCCCATTTTGAGCAGTAGCATCAGTATCCGCGGGAGAATTTTCACCCTCATTGGTAAGTTCTGCTTTAAAAGTGGTTTTATCCCCACCAAAACCGAATAAATTCATAAAAAATTGGGGTTGTACGGCTATCATAAGCGCGAGCAAAACCCCTATAAATCCTAGCGTTTTTAACATATTTTTGGGTTGTTTTAACCAATTTGGGTTGCTTTTAATAAATTGCCGTTTAAATACTCTTTAGCGGTCATTTTTTTGCGTTTGGCAGGCTGCAATTCTTCTATATGCAATTGCCCATCCACCGTTTTTATCGCTAAAATCCCCCGTTTGGGGTTATTAATAATCGTTCCTACAGGAATATCCTCCGCATAGGTTAAAATTTCCGTTTTTGTGCGGTATATTTTCACCATTTCCCCCCCAATTTTTGTCCAAGCGGCTGGATACGGGCTTAGCCCGCGCACAAAATTATGCAATTCTTGAGTAGTTTTGCTAAAATCCAACTCGGTATTTTCTAAAAACAGCTTGGGCGCGTGGCTAACTTGGCTATTATCTTGCGCTACAGGCTCATAATTACCACTTTCTATAGCTTTAACCGTGCGCAACATCAACTCCGCCCCCATAATTTTCAATCTATCGTGAACTTCGCCCACATTTTCATCCTCTCCTATAGCGGTTTTGGATTGAAATAACAGTTTTCCCGTATCAATTTCTTTCTCAATGAAGAAAGTGGTAAGCCCCGTTTCTTTATCCCCGTTCATCACCGCCCAATTTATCGGCGCTGCTCCCCTATATTTTGGCAATAACGAACCGTGCAAGTTGATAGTTCCCAACTTTGGCATAGCCCAAACCACTTCTGGCAGCATACGAAAAGCCACCACCACTTGCAAATCGGCGTTTAAGGCGCGCAGTTCGGATAAAAATTGCTCATTTTTCAACTTTTCGGGCTGCAAAACGGGAATACCCAAATCTACAGCACGTTTTTTGACCTCAGATTGTAACAATTCTTTCCCCCCGCGTCCGCCCATTTTGTCGGTTGCGGTGATAACAGCCACCACTTGATACCCATTTTCCACCAAAACGTTCAAACAAGGCACAGCAAATTCGGGCGTACCCATAAAAATTATCCGCATTAATCTAATAAAGGTTAGTTTTTGTTTTAAATAAAAATCTCAACGATGCCAAATGCGCAAATAGTACCAAAGGCACGATGAAAGTTGGCAACAGATTGAAAGGAAAGTATAAAATCGCCACGTTGGGCTGCTCAAAAGCTAACTGCTGCAAGGGCGAGGGCGCGGATAGCGCGGCAGAAATTACGATATTTGCCAATAAACACAAGCAGATACCGTTCCAAACCGATAAAATCCACTTGGGGAGCGCATTTTTATAAACCAAAAAAGCGATTAAAGGCGCAGTTAGCCCCGCAAAAATATCAAAATTGCACCCTGCAAAAGTCATCAAAATAGGCACTTTACCAAACATAAACAGTTCGTACAAAGTCCATTCCACAGGCAAGCGCACAATATGGAAAAAATATAACCAAATTGGGTTCAAACCATCCATAAAATTTCTGCCCTTTTCGCTAAAAAGTATGAACAAAAGCAGCAAAACGGTGGGAAATATCCCCCACAAGATTATAGCTGGGGGCAAAGCCTCCAAATTTTGGTAAAAAACGCCATTCAACGCCAAGCTGGATTGTAAAATTATCCAAAAAAGCAATATAGTTGAAAAAATTACGGTTTTCTTTCCCCAAAAACCTGATTTATACAGCAAAAAAGCGAATAAACCAAAAGTCAATAAGACTGTAGCCGCGAAGAAAACTAAGAACGAAAAGGGAATATCTGCTAACATAGAGCGCAAAGATATGATATTTTTTACAATTTAGGCGCAAAATTAGCTTTTTTTTGCATATTTTACCCTTTTTTTTGCTTTTTTTGGGAGGAAATGGATAGAACTTAAAAAAAGTTTTTAGTTTTGCGCTCTCAATATACGCTAATTTTGCCTTTTCTAGTATAAAATCCTGATGAAAAAAATTCTAATTGCCAATAGGGGCGAAATTGCCCTGCGTGTGATGCGTACTTGCCGCGAAATGGGGATACAAACCGTTGCGGTTTATTCCGATGCGGATAGAAACGCTGCTTTTGTGCGTTATGCAGACCAAGCTGTTCATATCGGCGCTGCGCCCTCCAAAGAATCTTACCTCGTTATACCCAAAATTATCGCTGCTGCTCAACAAACGGGTGCAGAAGGCAAAAAA
>JAAFIM010000061.1 GCA_013297745.1 Chitinophagales bacterium
ATTTCTTTTTTTACCTAAAAAATTTTTCTAAAAAATGGGTTTTTTTGATAAAGTCAAAGGCTTCTTTAATGTAGATGGAGCCAAAATTGAAATCAATGAGGTGGAAACACCTTTTCCGTTTACCGATACAGCACACAGAGGCCGTTTTAAGGTCAAAGCTGGCGGCGCAGCGGTTACGGTTAAAGATTTTACCGTGTCGTTTGTAGCGGTTATTACCAAAGAAGATGGGCAAGAGGTGGAGGTGTTGTTGGGGGACGAAGAAGTGGGTTCAGAAGCCAACTGGTCAGACCCTGCCGACAATCCCATTCCCAAAACCGTAGCCAAAAATACCGAATACGAGATTCAATTTATTCTCATCCGCGTCGATTTGGTTGAAGCTTTGCGCGAACACGGCATCACCAACGCCGCCACAGCTCGCAACTACAACACCAAGTTCAAAATCAAAGTGGAAGTGGATATTGCTGAAGCTGCTGGTTTGTTCGACCCCACAGCAGAACGCGATATTGAGGTGATTGATAAGTAATTTTGTAGCACAAAAAAACCCAACTTTACGCAAAGTTGGGTTTTTTTTGTTTTTATTTTGAAAAAGATGTATTTGTTGCCGATTTAGTTTTGATAAAAGCTTCAAAAGCTTCTACAGCGGTCTCTAACCTACTTTTTTCTTTCGGTTTATAGGGAATTGTGATTGCTTTTGTGGTAAAATAATTGCCTTTTTGGGCTGGCGAGATAAAAATTATAGATTCTTGTTGTTCCGATAATTTTTGGCGAATTTTAGACTCGTACACCAATGTTCTAAATGATTTATTAGACATTATTTTTTCGTCTAATTTGATGATATGTGTTGCATCGTTATATTCGTAGAGGATTTCTTGTGGAAATTTCGCGCCAATCGTTTCCAGTAGCTGTTTGACTTCTGGGTTGGATATTTGGATGTTTTTCATTGTTTTTATAAATTTTGGAGGGTTGCTAAAATAGTTTCCATACAATCAAGTGCATCCGTACAATCGCCGTCTTTCATTTCCTGATTTTTATAATTTGCCTGTCTGCGTAGACTTTTAAGTACTTCCATATTATTGGAAAATCTTCGGAGTCATCGCTATTTTCAAATTTAGTCTGCATTTCATAAATATAAAATTCATGTATGCCTATTTTTTCAGGTTTCTTTGTTTTTTTTAATCGGGCATAATCGTTTGAAGCTTTTAAATATAAATCGTTTCTAGCTTTTGTACAATGTTCACCGAAAGCATCTTCACTCACAAAATCCAGTAATAATAAGTAGATAACTTGTTGAATACAAGCATAATAAGCGCGGTTGATGCTCGCTGCGTATTCTTTTTTATCGAATAAAAAAACAGCTAGTTTTTTGCTATTAGTGGACTTTTCGTTTAAAATAGACTGCATCTTGACAATTTTATCGCAAAGCATAGTTCATAAAAATAAATCTGCCAAATTTATTTTTAATTCTTTGAGCTATTTTTCAAAAACAATCTCTATTCGTCTGTTTTTCAGCTTGTTAGCTTCTGTATCGTTGGGTACAAGTCCTTGGCTGTTTTCTTTACCGACGGCTACAATTCTGCTTTTTTCTATCCCTTTGGATACCAAATAATCTGCAATTCGGTTGGCTTGGGTTTGAGTTGCTGAAATTTGCTGGTCTAAGTTTGTACTTTGGTCGCTGTGGGCATAAATGCCAATTTTGAACTCCTTATTTTGAAATAGCGGCAGCAATTTATTCAATTCTTTAGCACTTTTTTCGCTCAATTCATTTTTAGAATTAAATTGTACGGGTAGCATAAATCGCTTATTTTCAATGATTTGACTTTGTGCGGTTAAAACTTCTAAATTGCTGTCTTTTAGTTCTTCCACTTTTATAGCGTCTATGTACAAATATGTGCATTCGCCTTTTTTGCGGGATTTAAACGCCAATTCGTTGTTGTTGGCAAAATTGCCTATGCACAAAAAATTTTCGTTGCCTTTGGCTATATAAAAGCCGCTAATTTCTGCCCAATTGTATTGGTTGTTGATTAATTTGTCGTTTTCTTTTTTTAATGCTAAATTTTCTAATTTGAGGGTTTGAAAATCCTCTGTTTTGGACAATTTTTGTTCGCCAAATGCAAAACCAACTTCGTTGATAGCTCCTGCACAAAACCGAATGGGCAAACGTACTTGAGCGCGAATCCAATAAATTTTATCTTTTTCCAAAGTTTTTTCCAGCCGCCCTTGGATAAACTCACTTTCTACGTCCATACCCAAACCCGCATAAACCTTGCCTTCTGCTGCGTCAGGCAGTTGCATCCCACGAATATAAGTCCTTGATTCTGGGCTAATCGCGCATTTGATATTGATAAATTTTGGCTTGCCTGCTATGATTTCCCAATTGGCTATGCTATCGACCAGCTCATTTTGCCCGCAGGGTTTGGATTGTTCGAACGAGGGATTTAATAATAAATTTTGGGCTTGGATGGTGTTTATTGTTATCAAAACCATACAATAGGCTAAAAAACTTAGTTTTTTCATAATTTAATCTAATTTTAATTCTTTTTAACGTTTTATAAACTGTTTTTTGTATAAAAACCGTTCCATTTTTATCAAAAAAGATTGAATTTGATAAAAAAAAGCTATCTTTGCGCCCGATTTCAACCTAATAATTTTTTATACTCAATAATTTTTTACAACACAACCAAAAATGGCAACTACTTCCGATATTAAAAACGGTATGCACCTAGAGAAAAATGGTGATATTTTTGTGGTCGTTTCTTTCCAACACGTCAAACCGGGCAAAGGCAATGCTTTTGTACGTATGAAAATTAAAAGTTTAACCAATGGGCGCGTGATTGAAGATACAGTACCAGCTGGTCACAAACTTGATGATGTGCGGGTCGAACGCCGCCAATACCAATACCTCTACGAAGAAGAGGGTTCATATAATTTTATGCAACAGGATACTTTTGAACAAGTAGAAATTCCTGCCGCTATGATTGATAATGCCCAATTTTTGAAAGAGGGTATGATTGTGGATATAGCTTTCCACGCCGAAAAAGAAGTGCCTTTGTCTTGTGCATTGCCGCAGTTTGTAATTTTACAAATTACTTATATGGAGCCAGGTGCCAAAGGCGACACAGCTACCAACACGCTCACACCAGCTCAAGTAGAAACAGGCGCTGAAGTTCGTGTGCCTATGTTTATGAAACAAGGCGACTTTATCAAAATAGACACAGCTACAGGTGAGTACATAGAACGTGCTAATAAAAGAACTATGTAGTTTTATTATTTTTAATTTGATTAGCCAACCAAGCTCCAAAAGAGTTTGGTTTTTTTTTGACAAAAAAACTTAAGAAATTTCTTTTTTTTATCAATAAAGTTGCTATTTGTCGTTTTTATTGCTGTGATAGAAAAAAAATTATCTATTTTTGCGCTTCAAATTATCTCTTCATATTTTATAAGATTTCAAATCTATGCTAAAATTTTTACTCTTCTTTTTGTTTGCGATGCTTTCATTAGGGGCTGTGTATGGGCAAATTACTTGGAACACAAGCAGCACAGGTAGTCTATCTGTCCCAATTTGTATGGAACCTGTGCGGGTTTCTGTTGAGTTTTCCAATATAAGTGGTCAGCCATTGACTAATGATACGTTGAGAATGCAACTGCCGCCTGGTGTTTTTTATGTAGCTGGTAGCGTGGTAGATTCTACAGGTTTTAATGTTAGAGAAAATAACATAAGCAATCTTAATACGCCTCGTTTTTTGTTGGACGATTTACCCGTTGTGGGCGGAACTGTGCGTTTTTCTTTTTTGATAAGAGCCAATTGCGCAGCTTTAGCCCATATACAATCTGGGGGCGTTTTGTCCAACACTTACACATTATCACACCGTACAGGCGTTTTCCCAAGCCATACAACACCCGCTTACAATGCAGTTTTTCCTGCTGTGGATTTTATCAGTATCAGTCCCACCAATTATACCGCTTTTTTGGGTGAAACTTACAATCAAACTGTAGTGTTAAGCAATGGCGGGAATGGTTCTATTGATAGATTTTTTTTGGCACTCAATCCGACTTTGGGGCTGGCTTTTTCCGCACCAAGCGTGGGTACAATGAACGCAACTAACGACACTATTTTTTTTACAGGTTCAGCTTTGGGTGCAGATAATTTATACACGAGCGGCGAGCGCATAACCGTTACTTATTCGGTTACAGTCAATCAATGTACTAATCTAAGCACTACTTTGCGCGCAGGTTGGGGCTGTGGTGGCAATATCTGCCCCAATACTTCTGGTTCTGCTATGGCTGCCAACGTGCCTCAAGTTTTTCCTAATTTAGTTTATAACTCTACACCAAGAGGGGTAACTTGCTTTGGGGAAAGAGATACGCAAACTGTGCGCATCATTAATACAGCAGCAGCAGGAGGTATAGCCCGCAATGTAAGTTTTGAAATCAACAATGGTTATCCAGGAGCTATTGGTGCAGGTTATCTAACAGCAATTGATACAGCGACTATCACTATACAAACTGGTGCAAATGGTAGCTTGGTTCGGCTTTCGCCTGCTTCTATACAAATGCAAGGCGGTTCGTTTACTTATACAACAGCAGGCACGGGAATTGGCCGTGTGGTTATCAATTTACCCAACATTAATCCTAATGATACTGTTTTTGTACGTTGGGGGCAAATAGTGCCTTGCGCGCCAAATATACCTTGTAATGGTGGAATCACATTTTATTCTTGGTCTTATCGCTTGCGTTACACAGACCAATGCCAAACTAATAATTATGACTCACAGTATCAATTAGGTAGCGCTTCAGCTTATAATTATTTTTCTACTTATGGCAGCAACGGTACAGCCCCATCTACTTTGGTTGGGGGAACTTCAGCTGACTTTAAATTAACTATAGGCGAGATTGGCTTTGGTTTATCCAATCCCTCTACCAACGGTTACATGGAAATCGTAGTGGCTGTGCCAAGAGGTTTAGTTTTTGACAATAACCCTGGAGATGTTCAATTTTTGAATAAATTTGCAGCTTGTCCTTGGGCGCACAATTCTATTACCACCATACCAGGAGCGGTTTCGGATACGGTGGTTGTACGTTATAATTTTAATAATCGACCTGGTTGTGTTACCAACAACCAAGAGTTTTATATCCGCTTGCGCGGGAATTGTGCAGCGAGCTATACCAATCCTTTAGTGGTTAGTAGTCAAATTAGATATAATTTCTACCCGACTTGCCCTAGCGCTTGCGTAATGCGCACATATTGCACCACTTTTTCGCCCACAACGCTTCAATGTCCTCAACCTTGTGCTAACGGCGGTATACAAACAAATAGTTTTGATGTATTGCGCTTTAATTTGGGCGCGCCTGACAACAATAACGACGGTTTGGCGGATGGTGCAGGCTCATTGAATATGTCCGTTATTCGCTTTAATACAATTATACAAGGCGACACACTACAAACTACTTCCCGTGGGCGGATTGTTACTGCTGGTTCTAACCCCACCAACTTCCAACAAGTGTATGCTGATATCCAATTTAATATGGTTGGGGGTTGGTCTAATCAATTTGCGCCGCTAACCTCCCAGATTATCGTGTATGATGTGAGTTCAGGATTAAGCTATACAGGTTTGGCTTCTATGACCACAGTAGGCGGGGGCGTATTTAGGGTTGATGTGCGTTCTTGTGCTTGTTTGCCTTTAGGGTTTGTGTTTGAAAATGCCGATTCTATTGTTGTACGAAATAATTTTAGACTTACTGCTATGGGACCAGGCGGTTATAGCACCCATACAGTCAATAATTTATTTTATGCTAGTCAAGTAAGCAATCCTACAGCAGCCCAGCGTTTTGCTTGTGATACATTTAGAAATAACTTTGAGACGATAAGTTGGTATTATACCAATTGCTGTGGGGATGTTTTTACGTCAGCAGGCTGTAATAATGTCGCTATCAACCAAAATATCTATTTGTCTATAGGGCCTTGCTGTAGTAATTATGCTGGTGGCAATTATTTTAGAAACGAAATTAGACAGTTCTCTTTTCCTGATACTATGGAGGTATTGTTACCAGTAGGTTACACTTATAATGCTGTAGCTGGTGCGAGTTTTCAGTATTGCAGAACAGGCAATTGTTCACCTGTGATAGCTATGGCTCCTATAGACCCTAACGCCAACCCGCTCAAATTCCCTTTGGGCAACTTCTTTACTGCTCGAGGAGGTACGTTATTGACTAGTGATGAAGGCTGGTATTTAGTGCCAACTATCAATCTAACCCCATCTTGTGCTTCGCCGACTACATTTAATCCTTCGCCTACTTATATTTTTGATATGGTGTCGCCTTCTTCTTTCTTTAATGTGCAAGGTTTGTCGGCTGTTCCTGACCCTTTGATTTATAACGCACCAGACTTAGACTTACAGCCTGTTACTTTGTTGATTGATGCCAATGATACTTTGCGTTGGACTTTACGGGTAGAAAACACAGCCAATAATGCCAATGCCAACAATAGTTTCTTAGCTTTCCGCAGCCGACTAGGTACAATTAATGTTTATGAAGTGGTAGATTTGACAACTAATACAGCAGTTCCCAATTCTGGGGGGATTTTCCAACTTGGCACTCGCTCCGCAGCATCCAACCGCAATTATAGCATTCGTTCAACCCAATCCACTTGCATTTTAGATACTTTGGTGGTTTATACGGGTTACAATTGTAGCGGTTATCCTACCAACTTAGCCGCTTATACTTGTAGTTTGGATAGTACGCTTTTATTTTTTAAAGACCCTTCTACAGAATTGCAATTATTGGTAACTTCTCCTTCCGATTCTGTGCGTATGTGTGATACTGTACCCTACACGGTGGAATTGACGAGCGCAAAGGCAAGCCCTATCAGCAATATGTACACGCAAATCACTTTCCCTACAGGGCTTAATTTTATCAACGGAACTGTAGAATATGAATATCCGCTCGGTTCTGGTTTCCAACCTGCACCCAATCCAACCTTTGCTGCTGGCGTTTATACGTTTAATGTGGCTGCTTACAACACCACTTTATCTACAGCGGGTTTGGTTGGTACTATAGATGCTGCTTCTACCAATGATAGAAAGGTTAGGTTTAGGTTCAAATCTATAACAGATTGTAGCTTTTTATCTGGGGATGCCTTTACTGTTAGAGCTGGGGCTACAAGTGTATGTGGGGCGGCTTTGCCTGTTTTGAATTTTGATGTTGCGCCTATATTAATACGCGGGAGCGTGGCTACACCTTATGTTACCCAAATCAATTTGAGGGCTGATGAAATTGCTGCTTGTGGTAGCGACCACCCTTACTATCAACGCATAAGTGTAACAAATCTTGGACCTCAAATCACGCGCGGAGTTGATGATATTATCTTGCGTTTGCCTACTGGTATTTATATGGTAGCTTATGACCCATTAGACCCTGCGGGTAGAAACGCGCCATTGGTGCAGCCTGTACAGACTGCTATAGCTGGTGGTACTGAATTGCGTTGGCCGATGACTAATGCGGTAGCTATTGGGGACAGTATTGTGTTTAGAATTAGATTAGAAGCTATCAACAACGTTGCACTTTGCGGCACGCCTTTGAGTAGTACGCTTTTCACAGCCATCAACTCTAACGTGGTTTGTATTAGCACGGGGGCAGTTTGTGCCAGTCAAGTGGCCAATGGGGCAGGAGCAGGTACTATATTAGTCAATCGTCCTCGCCTAACGGTTAATATCAACAACGGCAGTAGTCGAAATTTCTTAAATGCAGGTACTAATACCGCTTTTATTTATACAGACGTCACCAGTACAATGGTAAGTTTTAGACCAGATGACACTTTGGCAGTAGATTATTATTGTGATAATAACGCCAACGGCACTTACAACGTAGGAGATGTTTATTTAGGTTCTCAAACTCATTTGGGGGGAATTACAGCAGGCAGTACAGCCAATATAGTTTGGAATGGTACTTTTCCTTTGGCAAGTTGCGACCCCAATAACGGCCAAAATATAATCGCCGTGGTTAGAGATACAGCCCAACTCAACGGCATCGTACATTGTGCTTGCCAATATGCACAACGCCCTACCCAAAATATACTTTTACCTGTCGGTTTTTATTCTTCGCAAGCTCTTTTTAATGCTAATTGTAGTATAACTGTGAGTTGGCAAACCGAAACAGAAACTAACGCAGAACGATTTGAAATTTATAGAAGTGCCAACGGAATTAACTTCCAATTGATTGCTACCCAAAACGCTATCGGCAATTCTTATCAGTTGCAAAACTATAGTTTTATAGATGAAACCCCTTTGGCTGGTATGAACTATTATAAAATTAAAGCCATTGATAGACAACAAAGTAGCCGCAGTACCAATATTTTTGCCGCCAATAATATGTGTACTAATCAAAAAATAACCGTTTTTCCCGTGCCAAGTTATGATGAGTTGAATATACAATTGCAAGCTGCTGCCAACGAAAAAGTAAATGTACAAATTATCAACGCTTTAGGTCAAATCGTTTGGGTAGAAACTCGCAACTTGACTACAGGGCTCAATAATTGGTCTCACTCTTTAGATGCTTTGCCTGCTGGTACTTATACGCTCAAAATTTATACCGCCGCTTGGACACAAACTGCCAATTTTATAAAAATACAACCTTAATAGTTTTTGTTATGTATAAATTCTCTACTTGGCTACGGCTGGGTAGAGAATTTTTTTTATGCTTAATTTATAAAATCAAATTATAAAAAATAAAAATTTAGGGCTTATACCAACCCAAATATATAGTAAAAATAAAATTTTAGGGCTTACACCAACCCAAATATATAGGTAGCAACAAAATTTTAGGGCTTATACCAACCCAAATGTATAATAAAAACAAAATTTTAGGGCTTACACCAACCCAAATATATAGTAAAAATAAAAATTTAGGGCTTATACCAACCCAAATGTATAATAAAAATAAAATTTTAGGGCTTACACCAACCCAAATATATAGGTAGCAACAAAATTTTAGGGCTTATACCAACCCAAATATATAGGTAGCAACAAAATTTTAGGGCTTATACCAACCCAAATATATAGTAAAAATAAAAATTTAGGGCTTATACCAACCCAAATATATAGTAAAAATAAAAATTTAGGGCTTATACCAACTGGTATGTATAGGTTGCAACAAAAATTTAGGGCTTATACCAACTGGTATATACCAATAAAAAAATAATTTAGGGCTTATACCAACTGGTATGTATAGGTTGCAACAAAAATTTAGGTCTTATACCAACTGGTATGTACCAATAAAAAATTTTTTTAGGGCTTATACCAACTGGTATGTATAGGTTGCAACAAAAATTTAGGGCTTATACCAACTGGTATATACCAATAAAAAAATAATTTAGGGCTTATACCAACTGGTATGTACCGATAAATATGTCAGTATGTGAAATAAATTATTGATGGTTATATGATATTTAAAAAATTGATGGCGTTTCTGTAGAGACAAGGCATGCCTTGTCTCTACAAGGTATTGTCACGTAAATTTAATCACCAATAATTATTTCTACACCCTTGAAATAAATTATTAGAGATTAAAAACGTATGTTTTTGCAACGATATTTTTAATTTTTTTCTTATAAACCCCGTGCCTCACACGGGGCAATTGCTGTTCAACCCCGCGTTGTACGTGGGGACAATAAGCACATCATTTTTTATTAAAACAAAACCCCTCTACTGATATGACTCAATAGAGGGGTTTTATATATGATAGTTTTTATAAGAGATGTTTAGTAAAAAAACGCTGTGTAGGCTCATTAGCGTGGGGTTTAAACCGCAGAAGCAGCAAAGCTGCATCAAGCTGCGCGTAAGCGATACCCCACGCACAAAATCAAATAAAAAAACAATATATTTTATTAAAAATTATTGTCATTTATTGCTGCGTGGGGTATAAAACCCCACGCTATTGAGCGCGCTTTACGTTATTGTCGCGTTGTTTTATCCGCATCAAAATTTACTAAATATCTTCATATTAAAAATCTATTTGAAAACTTAAAACAGGCACTAAACCCGATTGATAAATAAAAGCTACTTTTTGGGTAACAAAGTCAAATGTTTCTTCGCGCACATTGCGGCGAGCGGTCGCATTCTGTATATCCAAAGCTAAAGTATAGTTGGAACGGCGCATATCTTTGCGGTAAGCAATTCTCAAGTCTAATCTTGCATAATAAGGCGTTTGTACAGCGTTTATTTGGTTCAAATCGGGCACATAAGCTCGCACAGCCGCACTCGCCAAACTATCAGCAGGAGTATATCTCAACCCACCAGACAAAACAGCCCGCATACCTAATTGCAACACACTTCCATTTTTAAAATTAAATTCTTTGCCACCCATATAACTGGTGTTGTAAATGCCGTCATAACGAGTGCTTCTTTGTACGCCGTCCAATCCTGTACCCAAAGAGCGGTAATATGCTCCTGATACCAACACAAAAAAGTTGTTGCCAAAAAACTTTTCTACCGTAAGGTCTATACCGTAATTTAAACCTGTGCCTTGATTGCTTAATTTTTCTTTGGCAAAACCATCTCTATCGTTCAATATCCAATAACTGCTATCCATAGACACGCCTACGGGTATATTGAATAAATTTTGATAATAAACTTCAGCGCGCACGTGCCAACCTTTTGTTGAATACCAGTCATAGCCCAACACCAAATGATGCGCTTTAATCATACCCAAGTTTTTATTGACAATTTGATTGTTGATGTTGGTAAAATACGAACCCAAACCCAACGTGCGGCTGTGCAAACCATATCCTAAACTTAAAGTTTGACCTTTGCCAAGACTGTATTGGAACGAAACGCGAGGGTCTATAGCGTTGGTGCCGTTCAAAGTTAATAACATCAAATGAAGTCCAAACACTGTGGTCAAACGTGGGCTAATTTTATACTTATTTTGTACATAAGTTTGCAATAATTGGGTGCTGCCTTGCCCGTCGGTGATAGTATCTGTATTAAAAGTGTTTCTATTCAAACGATAATTTTTGTAATTATAAAAGATATGGTTGATAAACACTCCAGCTTTTAGGGTGTATTGAGGGTTAATTTTTCTATTATAAAAACTTGCCAAAGTAATCCGCCCGTCTATATATTTTTCTGTAGCTACACGGGTGTTAGCCATCTGCAAATTTAAAGTATCATCGTTAAAATCTACTTGATTAGCCATCACTGCTAAAGTAGTTTTGAGATAAGATTTTTTATCCAATGTCGCTGTATGTGAAACCCCCGTCGCAAACATAGCACTGCCAAAATCAGTTCTTAAATAATCCGTGTATTGTATCCAAGTGCTATCTTTTTCCACTTCGGTAAACTCTTTGCTTATGCCGCCTATGCCAAATAAACTAAAGCTGTGCTTTTTATTTTTGGAAGGAAAATGAAGATTGAAAGATAAATCTTGAAAAGTATTATCAACTCTTGGCCCTACCAATCTAAACCCTAATTGATTTAAAATCCCCAAAGTAGAATATCTATAATTTACCAAGTAAGAACTTTCGCCTTTCTTAAAATAACCTTCCGTAGAAAAGTCCAAACCGATTAAACCCGCCCTAAACGTATATTCACGCTTTTCATTGTTGCCTTTTCTAAACCGCAAATCAAACACAGAAGCAAAAGCGTTTCCATATTCTGGGGCAAATGCACCTGTGCTAAAATCACTATTGGCCAACAAAGACGCGCTAAATACGGTAATCCCTCCACCAGTAGAACCTCGTCTCGCAAAGTGGTTGGGATTGGGTATATCTACCCCTTCCAAGCGCCACAACACACCTATAGGAGAATTGCCGCGCACTATAATATCAGAATTGTTATCTCTATTGGCTTGCACGCCCGCAAAACCCATAGCCATACGGCTTGGGTCGTTGATAGAACCCGCATAACGTTGGGTTTCTTCCACCGAAAACGAACGCCCAGATACTAAAGTCATATCGTTGATGCTGCGATGTTGTTTGGCGGTAGAATCTACAACCACAATTTCTATCCCTTTAAACGCTTCTTCGCTTAGTTCTATATTCAAAAACAACTCTTTACCTGCGCTCACGATTATATTTTCGCTATTATAATCACTATAGCCCAAATAAGAACAGGTTAGCGAATGCCTGCCTACAGGTACATTTTCCAGCTTAAAACTGCCGTCTTCTTCTGTATTAACGCCCATAACTGGGTCTGTGGTAGAAATAAGGATATTGGCAAAAGCCAAGGGTAGTTTTGAATCTTTGTCCAAAACCAATCCGCGTATGGTTTGGGTTTTTGTATTTTGTGCCCAAGTTGTAGCTGCCCAAAAACAGGTAAAAAAAGTTAGTAAAAGGCGAATGTTTGACATTGTATTTTTAATTTTTTGTTGATAAATGTTATAAATGTTTAGTAAGTATGTGAAATCAATCATTGGTGGTTATACGATATTCAAAAAATTGATGGCGTTGGTGTAGAGATAAGGCACGCCTTGCCTTTACAAGGTATTGTCACGTAAATTTTAATCACCAATAATTATTTCCCACCCTCAATAAAAAATAGCATACAAAAAAGCATAAAAAAAGCACAAGGTTATAGCCTTGCACTTTATATAATCTCAATTATATCCAAGTTTGTTAATTAGCTTTCAATAAGTCTGTATAAAAAGCCACCATTTGCATATAATTTTCTACACTCAAGTAGTCATCCACAGAGCGGGCGTAATTGTAAAATTGATTTTGTGCCAATTTGACCGGGCTAAAATAATATACATTGGGGCTAAGCAGTTGAAAATATCCCCCCGAATTGCCACGCCAAGCAGGAGCAGGCACAACTATAGTATTGGGATTATTTTCTTTGATGACGCGCTCCAACAACCCCCATTCCCAACTGGTAGGGGTAGCGATATTGGCAAAAATTTGTTTTTCTATGGACACAATTTTATACAAAGCACTATCTTTTGCCCATTCTTGTGTATACGCATTTGCGTTGAGGTGCTGGGGCAATTGCAACACAATTTCTGCGCTGTGGGAGCTATCTTTTTTGTTTATAAACGCTTCAATTTGGGTAGATTGTAGCAAAAAACTATCCTGTAAAAGCTGTTTTTTTATAAAATAGGCAAAAAAGTTGGGATTAGCAAACAAAAAACGCGGTGCAAAATCCATTTCTGGGCTTATATAATCAACAAAAGCTTTGCTAAAGTTATCTTTTAGGCTAAAAAATGCAGTTTTGTGGTTGATTTGCGTACAAAATTTATCCAAAACGTTGCTATCTGCGGCTTCTATGCCAAAATGAACCATATTTTTTTGATAACAGCCTATATAAGCTATGTCGTTGCTCACAAAAGGATTGTTTTGGGTCTGAATAAAATTCTCTGCTACCAAAACATACTGAAATTTTAAATCTTGAGTATAAAACAAAGAAGCTACAGCTTGGGATTGGGTAGAAATGGGGCGGTGAAAATCGGCAGGAGCAAATAAATACAAATCATTTTTGGGGCGAAATCCATTTTTAACCTCATTTTCCCAAGCTTGCAAAGTAGCCAACAGGCAAAATTTGTGCTTATTGCTGCCCGCACCGTAAATAATATCTTTTTCTTGTTTGCCCACAAACGGGTTGAAACGCCATTGGGGGATAAATTCTAAGTTGGGTTCAGCCACATCTTGAGCAGCTAGCCAAAGATTAGCTTTATTGCTATTGCTGCCTTTCCAACGATACAACAAACCTGTTGGGTTTATTTTTATCCATTTTATATCCAAGTGGTTGTGTAAAAGGGGAAAATTTTGCTGCAAAAAGCTATGAAATCGTTCAAATTCGCTTATCATTTGGCTATCTTCGCTGGCTATAGTTTCATAACGTATGGCTTTGCACAATTTTTCTGCTATAGTGCTATCCGATTTGACGGTTAGGGGTTTAAAATTTATCTGTTTTTGCTTACTAAATACAAACAAAGTATTGAATAATGCCCAAATAAAGCCCAAAGAAAGCAAAAAAAGCGAAAATATAAACAATAGTTTTTTCATAATGGCTAATTTTTTTTTAGTCTTTTAAATCGCCCATATCAAAATCTGCTGTCCCACTTTCCTTAAATCCATTCTCTATGCTGTCTTTTACCCATACAATAATATCCATCAACGCATTGATAAATGTTTGTACCGTATAAATCGTAATCGGATAATTGTAAAATTCGCTACTTTCTGGAGCTTTGTGTTGTACCGCCAAACTTTGGGTGGTGTAAATCACATACGTGAAAAAAGACACGTGCAAAGGGGCTAATTTCTTGACCTTGATTAAATTAATCAAATCTTTGGTTCGGCTTTGTCCATCTAGACCGTATAAAATCGGGTCTTCGCCCAAATAGTATTTGCAAAAAACGTTTAAAACAGATTCTTCTATTCTTCTGATGAAAGCCAATCGCTCCAACAAAACCTCCCTTTTTGGGGTTAGTTTAGAGCCTAATATATTGATTAAAAGCCCATTGTCTTCTGCATCCAAATAACGTTCAGAAAATTCAAATATATCTGGATAACGTTGCTTGGTTTTGGTTTCTTCCAAATCGTCAATTTTATCCCTCAAATAATTAAACATCGCTTCCATTAGGTTGTCGTCCAAAGCGGTTTTTTTCTTATCATAAACTTGCGCTCTCCCTCTCAAGCTGGCTTCCAACTGCAAAAACCAAGCTGTATGTACACAAAAAGGTACTAACCTTTGATGCACCAATTCTATCTCTTTTAGTTTGGTTAATGCTTCGTGTACAAAATTTTCTGCTTCTGTACCTTTTGGTTGTTCGGGAGAAAGGGGTGCTTTGCCGTCCAAAATCAAAGCTTGGTATTTATTGTTGGTTATCAATTCTTCAAAACCATCTTTCAAATTGGTTTTGTTGGTTATCAATACCTGAAAACGGCGAGCGCGGTTCATTATAGAATTGGCAAATGGCAAATCGTCGTCAATCATTAAAATTTGTATGGGACGGCGGCGATTATTTTTGATTTCGGACATATTTTTTTATTGTTTAGCGTTTTTGGGGGCTGAAAAATTACGGAGTTTATTATAAATTGTTTAGTTTTGCGCTTTTTATTGCGCAACCTATCGTAAATAGGTCACGACAACGGGGTTAAAATTGATTGTAAGTAAATTATGCTTGATTATAAAAATTTAAAAATGTGCCTTTTGTAAAAATTTATATTCATTGTGTTTGGAGTACAAAAAATCGGTATCCTTTTCTTAACACCCCCGAACTTAGGCAAAAGGTTTGGACGCATATTAAACAATATGCTGGTGAAAAAGGAATTTTTGTAGATTATGTTAGCGGGTATGACGACCATTGCCATTGTTTGATTTCCTTAAATAGCGACCAAACTGTTCAAAATGTAGTAAAAATGATTAAAGGTGAATCTTCTTTTTGGGTAAATAAAAATCAATTGACTACCGAAAAATTTGAATGGCAAACTGATTACTTTGCAGTTTCTGTATCTGATTGGGCAGTAGCAAAAATAAGAAATTACTTAAAAAAACAAGAACAACATCATAGGGTAAAATCGTTTGAAGTAGAACGAAATAAACTCATCACAAAGTATGGTTTTGATTAGCAATTAAAATGTCTATAAAAACGTGGGGCTTTAGTTTTAAAATCCTTGTTTTTAATTGTGTGGCAGTTTTAACCCTACACAAAAGAGTATTTTGTTGCGATGCGCAACAGACTAAAGTCTGTTGTAACAGCTTCTTTATTTTTCAACGGGTTAAAACCCGTTGGTATTAATTTTTTATGCACCAACTGGTTGAAACGCGGGGCTTTAGCCCCAAAAGCGTTTTAAAATCCTTATTTTTAATTGTGTGGCGGTTTTAACCCCACACAGATTAGGATAGCAATTAAAATGTCTATAAAAACGTGGGGCTTTAGTTTTAAAATCCTTGTTTTTAATTGTGTGGTGGTTTTAACCCTACACAAAAGAGTATTTTATTGCGATGCGCAACAGACTAAAGTTTGTTGTAACAGCTTCTTTATTTTTCAACGGGGTTAAAATCTTGTTAGTATTAATTTTTATCCCCTCAATTACTCAACGAGCTAGTTATTAGCAAAATAAAAATAAATATGGATGTTTTAATTATAGGCAACGGAATTGCTGGGGTTACAGCTGCTGTATCTTTGCGAAAATTAAGCGGCTGCAAAATTACAATTATTTCTAGTGAAACTGAACATTTTTTTTCGCGTACGGCTTTAATGTATATTTATATGGGGCATATGCGCTATGAAGATACTAAGCCTTATGAAGATAATTTTTGGAAAAAAAATACCATAAATTTATTGAAAGCGCGAGTTACACAAATTCTACCCCAAAGCCGTCAGGTAGAGTTGGACGACAAAAGCCGCATTGGTTACGAAAAATTGATTATTGCTAGCGGTTCTGAACCCGTTTTTTATGGCTGGAAAGGACAGCAGGGGCAAGGGGTGCAGGGTCTGTATTCTTACCAAGATTTGCAAAAATTAGAACAATTTAGCCCGCACATCAAAAAAGCTACTATCGTAGGCGGTGGGCTTATCGGGGTAGAATTGGCAGAAATGTTGCACAGTAGAGGCGTGCAAGTCAATTTTTTGATTAGAGAAAAAAGCTATTGGGCTAATGTTTTGCCTCAAGAAGAGGCAGATATGGTAAGCCAACATTTATTGAAAAACCATATTAATTTATTGACTAACACAGAACTGCAAGAAATTGTATTGGATGAAAAAAGCCAACGGGTGCAAGCTATTATCAACAATAAAGGCGAACGCTTAGATTCGGATTTTGTGGGGATTTGTACTGGTGTACGCCCTAATGTGGAATGGCTCAAAAACCAAAATTCGCCCCACGATATTTCGATAAAAAGAGGGATTGTAGTGGATGAGTTTTTGCAGACTAGCAGCCCTAATATCTATGCTATAGGAGATTGTGCCGAAATCGCCCAGCCTCGCGAAGGGCGCAAACCCATAGAAGCTATTTGGTACACAGCCCGCGCTATGGGAGAAACTGTAGCCCAAAATATATTGGGACAAAAAACAGCTTATAATCCCCGCTTGTGGTTTAATTCAGCCAAATTTTTTGATATAGAATATCAGGTTTATGGGGATGTACCCGCCGCTAATGCTGCTCAACAACACGCAAGTTTGTTTTGGCAGCACAAAGATAAGGAAAAATCTATTAGAATTGTTTATAATCCCAATAATCAACAAGTTTTAGGCTTTAATTTAATGGGTATTCGTTACCGACACGAAGTTTGTGAGCGTTGGATAGCCGATAAATATACTTTAGAACAGGTTTTGCCGCACTTGTCTATGGCTAATTTTGACCCAGAATTTTTTGCCGAATACGAAAACGAATTGCTGAAACAATATAATCAACAGACAGGCAAACAACTGCAATTGCAGCAGAAAAGAGGCTTGAAATCGGCTTGGTTGTTTCTAAAAAATAAGTTGAAAATATAAATAAAAGAATAATTGAATCAAATCCTCAAGTCTGTAAGGCTTGAGGGTTTTTATTTTATAAACTAGTTTAGTAATGAGATTTTGCGCGCGGCTTTTACGGATGCGCTTACGCGGAACTTTGTTTTTACAGATAAACACAGATTTATTTTCTTTTTTTCAAATTGGAGTTGTTTAGTATGATTTTTATCTTTTAATTTCTCTATGTTGTGCGGGACTAAAGTCCCAGCACAATTGATATTTAGGATTTTTTCGCGCTTTTGGGGCTAAAGCCCCGCGCGTTTTATACTTTTATCGGTCAATACCAACGGGTTTTAACCCGTTGAAGGACAAAAAAACAATTGCAACAGACTTTAGTCTGTTGCTTAAAAGGCATAAACAGTTATTTTTCTTGATTGAAAATGTAAAAAAATTCTTACTAAACATCTCTATTGTAAAATCCGTCAAGACCCGTTTAATCTGTGCGCTATTTTTTATGATTTAATAAATACTAAACAATTTTATTTTTATCCATTATAGCTTTCCTAATCTGCTAAAAATTACTCCGACGCTGTTTTACGCGCATAAAATTTAGCCTAACTATGCCACAGGATAGTTTTTGTAATCAGAAATGAAGCTATGGTGGTTATACTTGCGTTTATAGAGCGGGAAACGAAGCTATGGCGGTTATACTTTTGTTTATAGAGCGGGAAACGAAGCTATGGCGGTTATACTCGCGTTTAGAAATCGGGAAACGAAGCTATGACGGTTATGTTGTCGTTTAGAGAGCAAGAAACGAAGCTATGACGGTTACACTTGCGTTTAGAGAGCGGGGAATAAAACTATGGCGGTTATGTTGTCGTTTAGAGAGCGGGCAATAAAGCTATGGCAGTTATGTTTGCATTGTAAAAGTAGAGAACGATGCTGTGGTTTTTTTACCAACGTTTGGGATATTGGTAGCAGTCCAAAGCATAAGTTTAATATCAATAGCGGTTTTGTTTATTACAAAAAAAAATTCTCTAACCCCATAACGAGATTAGAGAATAGGATAAATAAAACAAGGCTTAATGATAGCACAAGTTAGATTTATTTGGATAAATAGCTTTTGTATGTGCTTGGGTTTTGAGCAATTTCCAGCGCTTTCATAATCGTAGGGTCAGATTTGGCTGATGTCTCCAATGCGCCCCGTTCAAAATAATAGCGGCGATAAATTTCGCGTTGGATAAGATACGTCAATTCGCGGCGATAGGTTTTAAACAATTCGGCGTTTTTATTGGCTAACAAGGTTTTGAGTTGTTTAATATCCTCTCTTAGTAAGGGTTCCAAACTCTCGGCTTTGGCTTTTTCTTCCAATTCCAACAATAGCTTATCCGTTTCAGCGTTAAAAATAAACCCTTTTTCTTGTACAAAGTTTATAAACTTATCAAATTCTGCATCAGAAAGGCTAAAATTGGTTTGGGAAGGCGGGGTATTGTTGCGTTTAGTATATTCGGAAACGAAGTTGAAAATCATCAGTTGAGCGGCCAATGCTTCGGACAAACGGCGATAATCGGCAGTAGCGGTATAAATATCAGGGCTAATTCCGCCCCCGTCCAAAACGGTTCTACCCGCTTGAGTTTTAAATTTGACCCGCAAAGAATCCGCTATTTGGGTAGGTTGTCCGTTTTTGTAAGCAGCCGATTGGATACAACGCCCGCTTGGGATATGATAGCGAGAGGTGGTCAATTTCAATTTAGCCCCATAAGACAGCTCGCGGGTATTTTGTACCAAACCTTTGCCAAAAGAGCGGTCGCCGAGTATAATGGCGCGGTCTGCATCTTGCAATGCACCAGCTACGATTTCGGCTGCTGAAGCTGAAGCGTGGTCTATCAGCACAAACAATTGGGACACCGTATCGACGGGTTGATTAAGGGTAAAATAACGCTCGGTATTGTCAAGGGTGCGCCCTTTGGTATAAACGACAAGTTGATTTTTGGGGATAAAAACATTGGCTACATTGACGGCTTCGTGCAAAAGCCCGCCCGAATTGCCCCTCAAATCTAAAATAATGTTATCCACTTTTTGATTTTGGCGCAAAGTTTTGAGCGCGTTGGCTACATTGCGTCCTGCGTTGTCAGAAAAAGTACTCAATACAATATAAGCGGTATTGTTGGATATGTTTTTGGCGCAAGGGACGTTGGGCGTGGTAATTTCTTGCCTTTTGATGATAATTTTAAGCGGTTTGGGGTCGCCATTGCGATTGATTTCAAGGGTTACATCTGTATTGGGCGCGCCGCGTACTATGGTAGTAATATCTTTAATGGCTTTGCCTTTGACGGGTTGATTATTGACGGACACCAACACATCGGCAATTTTTAACCCCGCTCTTTGGGCTGGGCTGTTTTCGTACACATCGCTAAAAATATGCTGGTCTTTGTAGGTGATAAGTGAAGTCCCTATACCCGCATAACGGCCAGAGATAGAGGATTGAAACTGCGCGGCATCTTCTTGGGTCATAAAGACTGTGTAAGGGTCTAAACTTTTGAGCATAGCATCTATACCCACTCGGATAACCTTTTCTGGGTCTAACTCATCTACATAATAAGTATGGACTTCTTTATAAACGTTGCTAAAAAGCTCTAAGTTTTTGGCTATTTCAAAGTCATTGGCGTTTTGGGTGGCTATACCAACTATAGAAAAGGCAACTACTCCTAATATATTGAGACCACGACGGGCAAAATTAATCGCTTTGTTGTTCATAATCAAAGAAAGGGATTATTTATTAAGTAATTTGTTGAACTCGGATTTGTTTTGGAATAAGGCAATAGCAGCTTTTATATAAGGGTCTTCGCGGAGACGGAGCTCAACCTGTCCTTTTTCATAATAATAAAGCCCTACGGTTTCGATTTCTAGCATTTTGATAATTTCGGCTTTATTCTTTTGCAAATCACTGCGTTTAAAGTTTTGCAGTTTGGTATTAATATCTTTGATAAGGGCGGCAATTTCGGCATCGGCTTCTATCTGTTGCAATATATCCTCTGTTTCTGTTTGGGCGTTATAGTTTTTGGCGGCTACCATTTGCACAAAGTTGTCAAAATCAGCATCGGTAAGTTTAAAACTTTTGGCTGGGGCTATACTATCGTGAGTATTGCGGTAGTTGGCTGCCCAATCGGTAAAATAATACGCTTTGCTGAGGGCTTTAATCAAGGCATTGGTAGGGGGGGCATCCATTTTATAATCTGGGAGTAGCCCGCCGCCGTCATAAACTATCCTACCGTTGGCTGTTTTGAACGATTTGCGGTCGGCATCGCTAATTTTGACGGGCGAACCGTCTTTGTACTCCAACGCTTGTATGCAACGCCCGCTAGGAATATAGTATTTGGCGGTGGTAAGTTTTACTTTGGAGCTATAACCCACATCTTTGGTGTTTTGGACCAAGCCTTTGCCAAAGGATTTTTCGCCCAAAAGCACAGCGCGGTCATAGTCTTGCAACGCACCAGCTACGATTTCGGAGGCGGAAGCACTACGCCCGTTGATAAGCACGATAACGGGGACGTTGAGATTGAGGGGATTGCCTGTGGTATTAAATTTTTTGTTCCAGTCAGCCAATTTATTGCGGGTAGAAACGATTTCTTTGCCTTTTTCTACAAATATATTGCAGATATTGACCGCTTCTATCAACAAACCGCCGCCGTTATCGCGCAAATCGAGTATAAATTGTTTCGGTTTATGGTCTTCTTGCAACTGAATGAAGGCATTTTGTACATTTTTGGCTGCATCTTCGGTAAAAGTGGTCAAAACGACATAGCCTGTTTCATTGTCGGACAGCATACCGTTGTAAGGGACGTTTTTTTGGCGAATTTTGGCTCGGTTAAGGGTTAGTTCTTCTGTTTTTTGGCTGCTTGGGCGATAGATTTTGACCGTAACTTGCGAACCTTCTTTGCCGTTGAGGATTTGATTGACCTGTTCGGCTTTTTTGCCTTTGGTTTCTTTGCCGTCTACATATTTTATCACATCACCGACGCGTATTTTGTTGCTATCGGCGGGGCTATTTTCTATCACCGATTTAATAATCAATTCGTTATTGCGTTCCATAAGTTCCACACCCACACCGTCCCAGCCGCCAACCACATCAATACGGAGTTGTTCCATCTGGGCTTCGGAAAAATAGTTGGTATAAGGGTCTAAATCACCCAAAGTGCTGTCTATACAGGTGCGCATCAGGGTAGAAACCTCTATCTCGTCGACGTAATGCTCGTTGAGGTTGGTCATAAGCTCGGATAGCAAGTCCATACTTTTGCCAATTTTGAAAAAGCTATCGGGGCTAATGGCCATACAGGTCAGCCCCAAACCAGCGATGGCGGTGACTAACAATTTATGCTTAAAAAATTTTTTCATAGATATAATACAATATGCAAGTTAAGAGAAGAGAAAGAAGATGCTTATAGTCGCACCTGCTTAATATCTAAGGATTGTCCATAAAAAATAGCTGCCGTGCGGGCGAAAGCATCTGTGTAATCAGAAACTAAAAATATGTTGGCTTGGGGGCTGGTATTTTCTGTATTAAATAAGTTGAAGAGATTGAGTAGATAAACCACTTTATCCTTTACCGCTTCTACCGAATCAAAGATGGCTACTTTATGGTTAAAATAAGCTTCTATTTCTTTCTTGATGAGCGGATAGTGCGTGCAAGCTAATAATAAGGCTTCTATTTCTTCAAAATCGGGATAAGATAGATATTTATGGATAACCGAATGGCTAATTTCGTTATTGACAAAGCCTTCTTCTATCATAGACGCCAGTAGTCCTGTAGCCAATGATGCCACAAATAAGTTGGGATTGTTTTCCAGCAGTTTTTTATTATAAATATCGGTTCGGACAGTGGCTTTGGTGGCGATAACACCCACTTTTTTATATTTCTTTTGTGCTACAAAAGCTACCAAAGGGTTGATAACATCCACGATTAGCATTTTGCCTGCCCATTCTTGCCTCAACAGTTCGTAAGCAGCAGCAGAAGCGGTATTGCAAGCGATGACCAGCATTTTGCAACCTTGAGCGTATAAATATCTGGCTATATTTTGGGCGTAATTTTGTACCGTTTCTGTAGATTTTTCCCCGTAAGGCAAATGGGCTGTATCCCCAAAATAAATCAATTGCTCGCGCGGCAAGGCTTGGGACAAGGCAGCGGCTACGGTTAGCCCGCCTATACCCGAATCAAACACACCAATAGGCGCATTTTTGTCCATAATTATCAGGTTTTAAAATAAATATATTCATTTGTTAGGCAAAGATAAGATTTTTTTGAGAATTTTGCCTTTTTTTTTATAAAACGTGTTATTGTTTTGTTAATAATTTTAAGCTTTTGACGACGAGATTTTATTTTAAACTTTGAAGTTGTTTACTGGAGTTACGCTTGAGGTTTAATTTTAGTACAAAATAGCTATAAGTTAAATCAGATAGAAATTTTTTTTAACGGCTTCCACCTAAAAAATTTATCTTTCGTACTTTTTTGATGGCAAAAAAGTACCAAAAAAGCCAACGCCAAAAAGGCGTTTCCTTCGGGAGGGCTTCGCCGTGTTGCTTATTTTGCTTCATTTCATTGCGCAAAAAGCGCAAAACCGTCGCTACAAGCCGACGTTTTTTGCTACGCAAAAAAGCTACTGCCCTCGCTGCGCTCGGTTGGTCGTCTTTCCGCGACATACGCTGGTTTTGGCGTCACACGACGAAAATTTAGCTTTCTAACTTAACTTTTATCATAAAATAGCTCAAGCGTGACTACAGTTTAATAATTTAACCCTTTTGGCAACGAGATTTTATTTTTAACTTTTATAATCAATCACCAATAACTCACCACTAATTACTAAAAAATGAACGCTTTTTACACCATTTTACTACTGTTTATTTCCAATATCTTTATGACTTTCGCTTGGTACGGACACCTCAAATTCGCAGAATGGGGCTGGTTCAAAAACGCGGGCTTAATCACCATAATTTTGGTCAGTTGGGGAATAGCTTTGCTGGAATACTGTTTTCAAGTGCCAGCCAATCGCATCGGCTCACAAGAACACGGCGGCACATTCAGCTTTTTGGAGCTAAAAATTATCCAAGAGGTGATTACGCTTATCGTGTTTTCTCTGTTTCTTATCCTTTTTGTTAAGGGCGAAAGCCTCAATTATAACCATTTGATAGGTTTTGTGTTTCTAATTTTGGCTGTGTATTTTGTGTTTAAGGGTTGATTGGTAGAATAACGGCAAAAACAGGCTAAATTATACCCCAAAACCCCGCCCTAACAAAAGAGCGAGGTTTTTTTATTAAAAATCGGATATAAAATCATTCAGCAGCCACAACATTATCCTCTACAGGCACCCGCACCGCCATAATTAGCGTTTTGTCGTCAATTTCGTGCTTGAATTGTTGATGCCCAGCCTTGAGAAAATCAGCCCAAAGTGCGTTGATTTCCTCCTGCGTTTTCTGCTCTTTATGCAATTGCAACAAACCCTCCATATTCGGGTTGAAAAAGCGGTCAAAAGGCTCGTTTAAGTCCTCATATTTTTGCAAATTGGGGTTATAAACAGCCACGCGGAACGAACCTTTTTCGCAACCATCGCTACACAAAGCCAAAGCCTGAATGTCAGCCACTAAAACGTTGGTATCCAGATACTTAGCTACGCCCTCTTGATTCCAAATATCGGAGGTTATGAACACAGTTTGATTGGCTTCTTCCCCTCTAAATGGTACAAATAGGGCTTTCCAACTTTGCCCGTCATAATATGCGCCCCGCCCGTCGCCAATATGCGCCATAAGCACCCCAAAAGGGCTATAAATTGCCACAATTATCGTACAGGATAAATCTTTAAGGGTTAGTTTTTCCGCTTCGGCAAAAGTCTTGAGCCGTTGCCAAACAATTTGCAGCGCGACTTGAGCTTCTGTGCGCCATTCTTCGGCTGAAGGGAGCGTTTCGGGGCTATTCCATCCCTTTTCGGAGATGATTTTTTCAAAACATTGGGCTGTATTCCGCACCACAAAATCCGAACCTTTATCCGAATGGCTGGCTGAACCCGCGCCGTCCGATACTATGGCGATAGACCAAACCGAATTGGCTATATGTTGATGAAAATGGCTATCTTGACAGGGTAAATTTTGAACAATATGCCCATTGCCCATTACCGAAGCGTAAGCAGTTACCCAAACCGATTGCGGGATAGAATTGGTCATTATTTTTTGTTTTAGGATTGAAAGATTTTAGGATTGAAAGATTTTAGGATTTTAAAGCGTAAAAAAATTAATCTTAACGTCTTAAAATCTTTATGTCTGGAGTTACGCTTGAGCTATTCTGTGATAAAAGTCAAGTTGAAAAACTAAATTTTCGCCGTGCGACGCCAAAACCAGCGTATGTCGCGGAAAGACGACCAACCGAGCGCAGCGAGGGCAGCAGCTTTTTTGCATAGCAAAAAACGTCGGCTTGTAGCGACGGTTTTGCGCTTATTTTTGAAAAAAATATAAGCAAAAACGCCTTTTTCCTTACGGGAGGGCTTCGCCGTTGGCGTTGGCTTTTTTGGTACTTTTTTGCCATCAAAAAAGTACGAAAGATAAATTTTTTAGGCGTAAGCCGTCAAAAAAATTTCTAACCTATTTAATTTTTAGTTTTTTTTATA
>JAAFIM010000063.1 GCA_013297745.1 Chitinophagales bacterium
TTGGAAAAAAATTAAATACTACCTTTTGCCTCTAAATGCTTACTCTAATTTCCAAACTCTCAAAACTGCTCTTTTTGATATTATTCAACCTTCTTTACTTTAACTTTCATTTTGTCTATTTACTTAAACAACTTACGACATAAAAAAAGTCTTTTCATTTTTTTGAAACCAATTCCAAAAATCAACATAATTTTTGATGGGTTCGTCTTTTTTGCCAAAGATATTTTTTAGAAAATTCATTTGCTTGTCAAGTTAGATGTTTATGTGGAATGTTTTGTTGGATATAAAAAAATGCAGCACATATTAACGCACTACACTTACTTTTTACACTCCATATAATTACTTAGCCCCCAATTTGACAAATCCCCACAAATCCCCCACATAAACGAGCGCTATATTATCAACAAAACTATTTGCTTGTATAAATTGAGGTTCTATAATATATTTGCCCATTTTGTTGATGTAGCCCCATTTATTGCCCACTTTGACCGCAGCCACACCGTTGCCAAAATCTTTGGCTTCGTCGTATTGGGCAGTGATAACCATTTTGCCCGTTTTATCGATGTAGCCCCATTTATCATTTTCTTTGACTGCAGCCAATCCTTCAGAAAAATTGGAGGTGTAAGCGTAAATAGGCTGCACAATAAGCGCACCCGATTTGTTGATATAACCCCATTTTTCCCCTTTTAGCACTTCAGCTGCGCCCTCATAAAAAACGGCTACATCTTCAAATTGGTGTGCTATGACCGTTTTAGCTTTTTTGTCAATAAAACCCCATTTTTCTTTGAGCAATACAGCCCCCAAACCCTCGCGGAAGCGGAAAACGGTTTCGTACTGTGGTGCGGTCAATTGCTTATTTTTTTTGTCTATATAAGTCCAATTGCCGTTGATTTTGGCTTCGGCCATCCCCTCAGAAAAGTTAAAAACTTCCTCATAATCTACGGGAATTATCAACTTGCCTTTTTTATCAATAAAACCATATTTAGAACCCAAACGCACTTTGGCCAAATTATCAATAAAATTATCCACTTCATCGTACTGAGGCGCAACAATCATTTTGCCCGTTTTATCCAAAAACCCCCAGCGTCCGCCCGTTTTGACCCTAACCAAACCGCTTTGATAAAATCCCACCTCTTCGTATTGGGCTTTAATAACCTCTTTGCCCGTTTTATCCAAAAAACCGAACTTGCCCCCAGCCATAAACGCCAACATTCCTTCAGCGCAGTCGTCTATTTTCTGATAAATAGGTTTGAGTATTAATTTGCCCGACGCATCTATAAGCCCATATTTTTCATTTTCTATAAAAAAAGCCATCCCTTCGCGCATATTGCCCGCATCGGCGTATTGGGGTTCTACCAGATAATGCCAACCGCTTTGGGCTTGAGCAGAAAAAGCAGCGCATAAGAGCGCGATAAAGAAAATGTTGCGCATAATCTTGAGATATTTGGGGTTAATTAAAAAAAGTTTGTTAATAATAGCCGCAAAAATAACCGTTTTTTAACAATTTTTTATTTTTTTGCAAAAAAAATCCCCCAGTGGTTAAAAACTTGGGGGAAAGGATTATTTTAATCCACTATTCCAACACTTTGTTATAGACTTTATTATCTATAACCTGCTGATAATGATTTTCATACAAAGGCAAAATGTTATCAATCGCAAAACGCTGCGCTTGAGCTAAGGCATTGGCGCGGAATTGTTGTAATAAAGTATCGTTTTGTAGCAATTTGAGTGCATTGCTTGCCATATCTTCCACATCGCCTATATTGGAGGTAAAACCCGTTTCGCCGTTGATGTTCACTTCTGGTAGCCCGCCCGTATTGGACGAGATAACAGGGACTTGACAAGCCATAGCCTCTAATGCGGATAGTCCAAAACTCTCTTTTTCCGAGGGCAAAACGAAAAGGTCTGATATTGCCAATAACTCTTCTACGGCATCTTGTTTGCCCAAAAAGCGTATTTGTTCGCAAAGGCCTAAATCTCTACAAATTTGCTCTATATGTTGCCGCTCTGGCCCATCTCCTACCAACAATAACTTGGCTGGGATTTGTTTTTGTACGAGTGCGAACATTTTGACCGCATCTTCTATCCGTTTGACCTTTCTAAAATTGGAAACGTGTATCAATAATTTCTCCCCAAAGGGTGCTATAGCCTTTCGGAAATGGTCTTTATTCGTTTTCTTGAATCGGTCAAAGTCTATAAAGTTGGGTATAACGGCAATTTCATTCTGTATTTTGAAATAATCTATAGTGTCTTGCTTCAGACTTTCCGATACAGCCGTAACCCCGTCCGATTTATTGATAGCAAAAGCCACCACAGGGGCATAAGCGGGATTTTTTCCCACAAGGGTAATATCTGTACCGTGCAAAGTGGTTACTACGGGGATATAAATGCCCTCTGACAAGAGTATTTTTTTTGCCAAATAAGCCACCGAAGCGTGTGGTATAGCGTAATGCACGTGCAAAATATCCAAATTGTTGTATTTTACCACATCCACCAACTTACTCGCCAATGCCGTTTCGTAGGGCGGATAATCAAAGAGTGGGTATTCGGCAAAACGTACCTCGTGATAGAATATATTCTCGTGAAAATGCTCTAATCTTGCGGGTTGATTGTAGGTAACAAAGTGTATTTTATGCCCACGTGCCGCCAATCCTTTCCCCAATTCGGTAGCTACTACCCCACTGCCCCCATAAGTCGGATAACAAACGATGCCTATTTTCATACAGTTTTTATCTTTTTAATTAACAATTTGGTTTTTTGGGGCAAAAGACCCCGTAGAAATTTATAAATTGTTGGTTTTTACACGCTCGTTTTTTATCAAAAATAAAAAATTTATACCAAAATAAATCAATGCGCCGCGCGTAGCGCGTAATAATCCGCTGCCGTTAAGTTTTTATACTGTCTAAAGTGAGACGAAGCGCAGCGATAGCAAGCGGAGCGAACAAGTTTATAAAAACAAGCGGTTTTTGGTACTTTTTGCCGCCGCAAAAAGTACGAATAAAAAGCAAATTTTTAGGCTTATGCCGTTAAAAAAATTTGCTAACGATAGCTAAATAATCTATTGCCGTTTTTAAAAACAGCCTTTTTCAGCTTTTATATTTACGATTTTATATTTTTATTCGCTTCGTGTGCTCTCACCGCTTCAGCTATTCGCGGGCTATAGCGCACGTTGCTACTCAACCAAATGGCGCGCGAGTAACGAGCCAAAAAAGGCACTGCGATTAAACCCAAGCCTATCAAAAAAGCAAAACTACCCGTTGGGGTAAATTTAAACCCCCACAAACAGATAGCAAAACCTATCAACATATAGCCAGAACTCAACGCGTAACCGATATACATAGCCCCCCAATAAAACCCTGGTTCTAACTCGAAATCTTGTTTGCATTTGGGGCATTCTTTGTGCATATTATACACGCCGCCGCCTATGCCCGTTTTGAATAAATCCCCCTCTTGACAGCGCGGACATCGCCAGCGCAAAATACCGTACAATTTAGAGCCTTTTGAAAACATAATAATGAGAATTTATATACACAATAAACAAAAAAAAGCTATTTTTGTTTTTTAATTTTTTTATTTTATTAACAATAATTTTATAAAATGAGCGAACAACTCCACGATTTTATCCGCCGCGCTTTTGAAGAAGATATAAAAGATGGCGACCATACCTCTTTGGCTTGTATTCCTGCCGATGCCATTAGCCAAGCCAAACTGCTGGTTAAAGATACGGGCGTATTGGCTGGGGTAGAATTAGCCAAAACTATATTCTATCATTTAGACCCCAATTTTGAAATAGAGATATTTATACAAGATGGGCAATTGGTCAAATACGGCGATATTGCTTTTATCGTCAAAGGTCGCGCGCAGTTGATTTTGCAAGCAGAGCGGTTGGTGCTGAATTGTATGCAACGGATGAGCGGTATAGCGAGTTTTACCCGCTTGTTTATGAACGAGTTGGAGGGTACAAACGTGCAACTATTGGATACGCGCAAAACCACCCCAACTATCCGCTTTTTGGAAAAATGGGCTGTTCGCATCGCTGGCGGCACTAATTACCGCGAGGGTTTATACGACCGCATTATGATAAAAGACAATCACACCGATTATTGCGACGGCGACATACAAAAAGCCATACAGCGCGCCCGCCACTATTTAGCCGACAAGGGTTTAGATTTACCCATTACGGTAGAAGTGCGCAATCTGGACGAATTGGATAAAGTGCTTGCCGTTGGGCAAATAGATAGGATTATGTTGGATAACTTTGATTTGGCTACTACAGCCCAAGCCGTCCAAATTATCAATAAAAGGTTTGAGGTGGAAGCCTCTGGCGGGATTGGGTTGGAAAACATCCGCGCTGTAGCCCTTACTGGGGTAGATTTTATATCAGTGGGCGCGCTTACCCACTCTTTCCGCTCGTTGGATTTATCGCTCAAAAAATGTTAATATATGACCCACGAACAACAGTTTCAAATTTTTAACTCTGCCATACTCATCCCTTGGCTGTTGATGCTCATCGCGCCCAATTGGAGGGTAACGCAGTTTGTTATCAGCAATTTTATCTTCCCGCTCGCTTATGGGCTGGCTTATACGATTTATATCAGCATATTTTTATCTCAAGCGAGCGAACCGCCCGACTTTATGACTTTGGCTGGGATTAAAAAGCTCTTTTCTGTAGAACCTGCCGTTTTGGTGGGTTGGATACATTATCTGGCTTTTGATTTATTCGTTGGGTCTTGGGTGTTTATGGTGGCACGCCGCAAAGGTATCAATCATTTTCTAATTATACCCTGTTTGTTGCTCTGTTTTATGCTCGGACCTGCTGGATTGGTGCTTTTTTTTGCGATAAAAACCATTTTGAGAAAATAACCCTACGCTTGCGCTGAATAAGTGCAGGCGTTTTTTTTATGATAATTTTTTATGATAATGAATTGTTTTTTTTCATAACCGACATATAACCTTGTCCCCGCGTTGCAACGCGGGGCTATTTCTGTTAAACCCCGTTGGGGTTTTATTTTGCCAACCCCGAAGGGGTTGAACGGCAATTGCCCCGTGTGAAACACGGGGTTTGTAGAAAAATAAAAAAAAGAGAGGTTTAGCAAAACAAACAATTGCATACATTCAACAAAGTTGGGTTTAAATATCATCATCTAAACCCATTACATAAGTTAAACCCCATTTATACCCTTTTTATCTCTATTTAACATAATACCCCCGACCTAAAATGAAATGAATTTGATTGAAACCCAAATTGAGATTATTTGTAATATAACAAAACCTATCTAAATATAAGCCTTTTGCATTTTTAATCTAATGATTTACATTTTTAATCCAAACAGCCCATTTTTAGGTAAAGTTAAGCCATTTTTATACCAAGTTGGTTTTATTTTTTGGATAAACAGTTAGTTTTTTTATAAAAAAAGCTATTTATACGCAGAAAATAATCTATAAAAAAGGTTAAACTGATTTGATTATTTATAAAAGTAATTCGTATAAAAATAAACTCATTTTAGTACAAAATAAAACAAATTAGTTTAGCTAATAAACAAAATTGTGGCAATAACAGCAGCGGTTCATTTGAGGGCTATTTTTGTCTTTTGGGCAAAATATAAACGCGTAAAAATAAAAAAACCGCCCCTTTTGCAAGAGAACGGTTGAGATACAAGATACAGTCAATTTATTGCTGTTGGGATAAAGCGAGTATTTGCCTGTGGATTTTTTGCACCGCAGCCATAATATCGTCATTATCATTATTATAAATAACCCAATCGGCTAATTTCACCTTATCGGCTTGAGGCATTTGTTTGTTGAGACGGGCTAAAACCTGCTCGCGGCTGCAATTATCGCGCTGCATAACCCGCTCGATACGGCTTTCTTCGTCGGCAGCTACTACGATTATTTTATCCAGATATTCGTTTGAACCAGATTCGTACAACAAAGCCGCCTCTTTTAGGGTATAAATAGCCCCGTTTAATTTTTGCATACGCTGCCAACGCTCCCCATCCTCCAGCACTTCGGGATGGGTGATACTGTTTAATGTTTTCAACGCTTCGGGGTTGTTAAAAACTATATTAGCCAATTTGGGGCGGTCTAAACTACCATCTTGAGTATAAATATCCTCTCCGAAAGCTGTTTTTAGCTTATCTACTAACTCCTCATCGTGCTGCATCAACCATTTGGCGCGGTCGTCAGCATAATAAACGGGAATTTGTAACCCTTCAAATAATCGGCAAACCGTACTTTTGCCCGCGCCAATGCCGCCTGTGATACCTATTTTGAGCATAATTCGATAATAATTTTAATTGTTGGTAAAAAATGGGATAAAATTTGCACAAAGATATAAAATAATCATATAAATGGGTTAATTTTGCGCGCTTTTTTTTAGCTAAATTTATAAAAAAAATATAATTTTTAAAAAACGGATAAAATGCTTATAGAAAAATACGGCGAACAGTACTTTGATTATTTGCTATTGGAACGGGGTTTGTCAGCCAATACGTTGGCAGCTTACCGAAACGATTTGCGGCAATTAGATACTTTTATCCAACAAATAGCCCCCGAGATAGACATAGAAGAGATTACTATCCATCATTTGCGCGAGTATTTGAAATATCTCAACGAGTTGGGTTTGGGCGAGCGAAGCCAAGCGCGGATGGTAGCGAGTATCAAATCTTTTTTCAACTATTTGTTTAACGAAGAAATTGTCAAGGAACAAGTTACCGAGCTGTTGTCTGCGCCCAAGCAAGGCAACCATTTGCCCCAAATTTTGGAATTAGAGGAAATAAATGCGATGATAAATTGTATCAATATGGGGTCTAAAGAAGGGCAGCGCAATAGGGCTATATTAGAGCTGTTGTATGCTTGTGGGCTGCGGGTGTCTGAATTGGTCAGTCTTAAAATTGCCAATCTCTATCTGGTGGGGGGATTTATACGGGTGGTGGGCAAAGGGGACAAAGAGCGCATCGTGCCTATATCGGACGAAGCTACAGAGCAGCTTAAATTGTATTTGGAACAGCGCGCCGAGCAAAAAAACCAAAGTGTAGAGGCTTCAAAATTGGTGTTTTTGAACCGTCGTGGGCAAGGTTTGACCCGTCAGATGATTTTTATCATTATCAAAGAATTGGCGGCAGCAGCCGAAATAAAGAAAGAGGTTTCGCCCCATACTTTTAGACATTCTTTTGCCACCCATTTGGTAGAAAATGGGGCGGATTTGCGGGTAGTACAAGAACTTTTGGGACATTCTTCCATTCTTACCACAGAAATTTATACCCATTTGAATATGGATTATCTGATTAAGACGATGGCAACCTTTCACCCCCTTTACAATAAGCCAAAAAAAGAGCTATAACCCAAAGGCTACAGCTCGTAATAAACAGAGAGGATAAAATTGCGCCCCTGTTCGGGTAAATTTAGCAATCGGTAGCGGCTCAAGTGCTGCAAATAATCGGTATTGAAAACATTTTGCACCTGCAAACTAAACGTTATCGCTTGAGTATATTTGGGTTTATTTTGGTATAAAAATGGCAGTTTGAAATTAGCAGCCGCGTTGAAAAGATGATAAGCGGGCGTAGCTAATTCGTTGCGGTCGGTTAGATTTTGAGCAGCCGAATAGGTATGCGACAAGGTGAGAAAAGCGTTGGGTTGAGTGGCTAAGGGTTTGAAATGGGGCGATTTTTTTAGCAATAAAAAAGCGTCTATTTTCAACTCGGTGAGTATATTGAGCGGGGGGGTAAAAGGCAGATTTAGCCCTGTGTTGAGGTTATAATTATAAACATATTCTATAGTTTGGTGGATAGTCATCGCGCGGTGAGGTTCTATAGTCCATTCCAACTCGCCCCCTGTATGAAAGACCGCAGCCTGTACATATTGATAAATCTGCCCCCCTTCAGGCAAATAAGAGAACTGTCCCGAAGGGCGCAAGAAGATAAAATTTTGGAAATAGTTGCTATAAAAAGCTACAGAAAACTCTTTTAAAAATGAACTGCTGCGTTTTTGATAGCTAAAATCCAACTGATAACCCTGTTCTGGGTTAAGATTAACATTACCGCGTTCGTGTCTAAATGTGCCGTGGTGGATGCCGTCGGCGGTGAGTTCGTTTAGTGCAGGAGCGCGAAAGGATTTGCCCAAGTTGAGCCTAACTTTTTGGGCTACTGTGGGGGTATAAACCCCGCCTAAATTGGCTGCATAATTAAAAAAACTTCGGTTTGAGCCTAAAAAACGGGATACGGTAACGATTTGACTTTGTAGATTATACACCTGTTGCTCAAATTGATTGGCTGTATAACCGCTCACATCAGCCCGCAGCCCAAAAGAGTATAAAAAGCGCGCGGTGGGGTTAAATTCTGCCATAGCAAAAGCAGCCATTTTGGCGTTTTGATAAGACGGGATTAGAAATTCAAACCCTGTGGCTTCGTTCCGTTGGTATTGAGTTTGTCCCCCGTACAAAATGCTGTGTTTATCTTGCCTATTTTTGACCGAAAAATCCAAAGAAAGGGTATTTAATCCCAAATTCAGCGCTAAATTTCTATCCCCATTGGGTGGGCGATTGTGGCGGTGCGAAAAAGAGAACTCGCTGCGCGTATTTTGTTGAAAACCAGCATCTATTGTAAGTATATTATTGCCTTTCAGCTGTTGGAAATGGTGTAAATTAGCCTTAAAATGTGTTACTTTTTGGGAGGGAATATCTATATTTCTATAGCTATTGTCGGGCTGGAGCGAATAAGTGCGCGGAATAGCCACAGCACCCATAAAAAGCCCAGCATTTACTTGATATAAACTGAGCGAAATGCGCGAAATACCCCTATCAAAAACCCAGCCTGTAGTTAATCTTAGATTAGTTTCTCGCCCTGCGGTATTTTTCAACCGCTCGTCGTATATAGGCAACCGAAACCCATTGTAAAAAAAGCTATCTGCTGGCAATTGATAATCACCATAACGTTGGAAAGAATACCGAAATTGGCTAAAAAAATGATTAGTTCGCCCTGATATTTGCCCAGAAATGCCCCCGTGCTGATTATTTGATTTATAAATAGAAATCAAAGAAGCCGAAATGCTGTTGGAAGCGGGAATTTTGAGCGGATTAAGGATTAAAACCCCAGCCATAGCATCCGAACCATACTGCAAAGCAGCAGCACCTTTGAGCAATTGCATATTTTCTACATCCAGCGCATCTATTTCCAGCCCGTGGTCATTGCCCCACTGCTGCCCTTCTTGTTTGATACCGTCGTTAAGCAATAAAATTCGGTTGCCAGTCAATCCCCTAATGACAGGTTTAGCTACCCCCACACCCACATTGATGGCTTGCAGCCCAGCCAAATTGGATAGCGATTGGGCGAAATTGCCCGCCAAGTTATCCAAAAAAAATTGTTTATCTACTTTATTTTGTGATAGGGTTTTCAACTCAAAATCCTCTATATAAACAGTTTGCAACTCGTTGGACAAAGGCAAAAGTTGCAATTCTATATCCAAATGTGGGGTATTATTGGAGACCATCAAAGCCGTATCTATACTTTGATAGCCAATCACCGCCACCGAAAGCAAATAAACCCCTTCAGTTAAGCCATTAAACCAAAATTCTCCTTTATTATCTGTAGTTTCTGCCTTATCGAGAGGAGATAATTGCACCGCGACTTGGGGCAATGGTTCAGATTTTTCGCCCAAAATACGCCCGTGCAAAACCACCTGCCCTTGAGCGTAAAAACTAAAAAAATATAAATTTATAAAAAAGTATATCGCAACCAAGAATATATTATATCTGCCCATAAGCGTATTTATTGCTAAAATTTAGGGCAAAATTAGCACTTTTATACAATTCTTCAACTTTTTTGCAACAAAGTTGCATTTTTTTTGAAAAAAATTTGGTGGTTATAACAATCATTTATATTTTTGCAACCGAATTGCAACAATGGCAATTGAAAGTATTTAACTCCCAAAAAAAGATTTGTATGAAACATTTGAAAAAAATTAGCTGTTTTTTAGCAGCTGGCGTATTAGGGTTGAGCAGTTGTGAAAAAGAGAAAGACACCACAGCCCCCACTTTTAGCATTCAAAGCCTCAGCCCAGCCACCACGACGGATATAGTATGCGGAGAAGCAGCGAGCAATGTAATCCCAATTTTGAGCGGACAAAATCTAAGTTTTGAGTTCAAATTGACCGATAATGAAGCTTTGGGTCAATACAAAATTGACATTCACGACGATTTTGACTGCCACGGGCACGAAGGCGAACGCAGTCCTGTGCCTACAGTGTGGTCTGTACAAGATGTGGTCAATGTAAGCGGCACAGAACAAACCATAAGCCGCAGTTTGCAAGTACCAAGCGATGTAATGGCAGGCAACTATCATTTTCAGATAAAAGTATTGGATGCAGAAGGCAACGAAAACACCCAAACGCCTATTTATACCCTCAAAATTCGCAACAGCAGCGACCTTGTTGACCCAACATTTGTACAATTGGACGCAGTTCCGACCACTATAAATAAAGGACAGACAATAACAATATCTGGTATTGCTGGCGACAATATGGATTTGGAAAATGGTAAGATAGAATTAAATTACCACGACCCTAGCGATGAACATCACACCGCTCAAACCTTTACCTTTCCCGCTGGAGTAGGCACGGAAGAGAATTTTAGCTTATCTTTTGCCATCCCCAGCAGTTTTGCTTCGGGCTTGTATGAGTTTGAGATAAAATTATATGACAATGTGGGCAACATTATAGAGCAAGCGTTTGAGGTACAAATCCAATAAAAGAATTTTTCATAGAACAAATTTTTCATAGCGAGGCAAATTAGTTGAGAAACTAATTTGCTTTTTTCGTTTTAAAAAGCTTATCTTTGCACTGAATATCGTTTAACAATTATAACCCCAAAATTTATGAAGCTACTATTTTGCTATTTTTATCCATTTTTTATCATTTTGGGGCTAAGCGGTTCACTTTTAGCGCAAAATTATGCCAATATCAGCGAGCTGGAAAAAAAATTAAACAATAATAAATTGCTAAACGATAAAAAGCTATTATCTTTGCAGCCCCAAAAAGTGGCGCAACTATTTACGGGCTTTTTTAGCAACGAAAACACTATAGCAGACAGCAGCCAAAAACAAAATGCCAGTCTAATGATTTGTGTGCCTATCTGGCAAAATAAACAAAATAAAGATAAAATTGCTTGGTTATATTTGAGCCGCGCCTATGTGGGGCAAGAAAGCCGCCCTTTCAGCCAATACATTTATAAGATTGAAAAACGCAACGATTCGCTTATTGCCAAAATTTTCAACTTGAGTAGAGAAACCGCTTTGGCCAATCGCTTCGCTTGGTTGGAAAAACAACCTTTATCGGCAATAAGCCCTGATAGTTTGGAAGCTAATCTAAATTGTATTTTTTTGATAATCAACAATAACAAAGGTTTTTATATTCGCGCTTTGGGCGGAGATTGTCCTTTTGCTGTACCCAACGGAAACATTCATTCTATGGATTTACAGTTTTTTTTGCGCCCAGAACGGGTGGAAAGTTCTGTTAGTTTTTTTGATAAAAATGGCAAACTCGTTTTCAACAACCCCAATCAATTATATGAGCGTTTGACGGGCAAAGAACTCAATAAAGTAATTACACAATATCTAAAATTGGCTCAAGAAGAAGCCGCCTCAAAATAAATTACCAGTTTTTTTTTAAAACCCTAATCTAATGTTTTGCGCATTGGATATTTTTTCTAACACTTTTAAATAATTATGTATCATTTTTACCAATTAGCCATTTGCTTTGTGTGTTTGGCTTCAAGCCAAATTTCTTTTGGACAACACAACCCGATTAGCTACAACGAAGCCGCTAATATAGAAAATTCTTTAAGCTTCAACCCCAAAGCTATTAATGAAAGTGGTGATTTTAAATTCAATCTGCGCACGCTATCCGATTTTTTTAGAGGTGGATATATCAATGAAGAAACCTCCAAACGAGACAGCAGCTCAGGGGTCAAAAAAAGCCTAATGATTTGCCAACCCATTTGGGCAAAGAAATCGGGAAAAAACACCCTTTGGTTATATTTTAGCCGTAGTTTTGTGGGCAAAGAAAACCGTGCGTTTATGCAATATGTGTTCAAATTTGAGCAAAAAAACCGCGAAGAAATTACGGGTAAAATGTACGGGATAAATCCAGCCGCAGCACAAGACAATTTTTTTGCGTGGTTGGAAATAGAAGCCTTTGAAAGATTGACAGAAGCGGACTTATTGGATGAAATAGACTGTGAGATAAAAGTTAGCAAGTTTAACAAAGGTTTTATCATCCGCCCCAGCCAAGCCGATTGTGTGCTAAAAAATTCAAAAACAGCAGCCCAATCACTTTATACAGAAATGATAATCAGCCAAAGACAAATAGAAAGCAGCAGCAGTTTGTTTGATGGCGAGGGCAATATATTATTTCACAACAAAGGGCAAATATATACGCGCCAAACCGATGAAAAATTGTCGGCGCTGGTCGCCAAACAACTAGAAATTGCTAAATCTATTCGCAATTAATTTATTCACAAAAATCCTATTTTTTAGCTTTAGCTATACCATTTATGCGGTTAAAAACATTAGAAATCAAAGGTTTTAAAAGTTTTGCGGATAAAACTGTTATCAATTTTAGCGAAGATGTCATTGGGGTGGTCGGCTCCAACGGCTGCGGCAAATCTAATGTTGTAGATGCCATAAAATGGGTTTTGGGCGAGCAAAAAACCAGCGCACTTCGGTCAGACTCGATGACCAACGTTATTTTCAACGGCAACAAAACCCGCAACGCGGCAGGTTTGGCTGAAGTATCGCTAATTTTTGAAAATGATAAAAATATATTGCCCAGCGAATATACAGATGTGGCTATAAAAAGGGTTTTGTACAAAGACGGCACAGGCGAATACTACCTCAATAGCGTAAAATGCAGGCTAAAAGATATACAAAGTCTGCTTTCGGATACGGGCGTATCTGCTGATTCTTATGCTATTATCGCTTTATCTATGGTTGACGATTTGTTGGCAGACAAGGATAACGCCAGATTGGGTTTGTTTGAACAAGCAGCTGGGGTGAGTAAATATAAACTCCGCAAAAAAGAAACCCTAAGCAAGCTAAAAATAGTAGATGAAGATTTGAGCCGAGTGGAAGATTTGTTGTCAGAAATAGAGAAAAATTTACTTTCGCTAGAAAAACAAGCCAGTCGCACCCAAAAATATCTAGATTTAAAAAATAGCTATAAATCTGTATCTATAGTTTTTGGACAGCAGCAAGCCCAAAAATATAATTTAGATTATCAACAAATAAATGAGTTGTTATCCCAAGAAAAAAATCTTATCCAACAAAGCGAAATTTTAGCCACCGAGTTGGAAAATAAGCTACTTGCTTGCAAAAACAACAACCTGTTGGAAGAACAAATACTCAACGAAGCCCAAAAACAACTGGGTAGCTTAATAGGCAGGATAAAAGGCAAAGAAAATGAGCAAAAAATTAGCGCCCAACAGCAACAATTTAATAGCGAAACGGGCAAAAAGCTAGAAATCCAGCTTCAAGAAGCCCAACAAAAATTAGAAAAAATACAAAATGGTTTAGTTTTGCAACAAAATAGCTTAGCTATAGAATTAAGCCACGAAAAAGAAGCAGAATTGGCACTACAAATGGCTCAAACTGAGTTGGAAACCAACCGCCAACTACACCAGCAAAGCAAAACTGGGTTGGATGCACATATCAAAGCCAACGCAGCGCTACAAAATGAGCTATTTGAGCTCGAAAAACAAAGCATTTTAATCCAATCCAAATCAGAACAAGCCCAACAATCTATACAACAAATCAAGCAGTTGATAGCACAAAAAAGGCTAGAAAATGTAAAATTTGCCACCGAACTTGAACGTATAGAAGCTAAAATTCAAATCACCAACGCGGATATTCAGCTATTGCATACCAAAGAAAACTACAGAAAAGAGCAATTAGAAAATACCTATACCGAATTAGAAACCTGCAAAGAGCAGCTAGCGGGCTGCAATCGCAGTTTTGATGCCAAAGAAAATGAGCAAAAACTGCTTAAAAGTTTGGTGGAAAGTTTAGAAGGTTTTTCGGAATCGGTCAAATTTTTGTCCCAGCAAAGCCAATGGGTAGAAAAAGCCGCTTTATTTTCCGATTTGATTTTTTGCGAGGCAGATTATCGGGTAGCGATTGAAAACTATTTGGACACTTATCTAAGCTATTATGTGGTAGCAGACATCAACGAAGCAGCTATAGCTATCAAAATGCTGGATGAAAATAAGAAAGGGAAAGCCAATTTTTTTATTTTATCGCAAGTCTTAAGCACAGAAACAGCCAGCAATTTAGAAAAAAACGAAATTGCAGCCTCTCAAGTGGTAAAAACGGGGGAAAAATATCAAAATTTATTAAACAATTTATTATCTAATGTAGTTTTAATAGAAAGCGAAAAGGACATTATCAATCCCCAGCCCAACAAAATCTACTTGAGCCGAGACGGCAAATTTAGCCAGCGAGCTTATCACCTACGCGGCGGGTCGGTGGGCGCATTTGAAGGCAAAAAAATTGGTCGAAAAAGAAACTTAGAGCTTTTGGAAGCTGAATTAATCCAACTCGGGGTGGAAAAAACAGGGTTGAAAAAACAAAAAGAACAACTTTTGAACCAAGCCCAAACGCTAAAATCAACCAGCCACGAGAAAGAAATCGGCAAAGCACAAGCAGAAAACAACGATTTGCAAAAACAAGCAGCGATTATAAAATCCAAAATAGAAAATTTTCAGACCCAAATCGATGATTATCAAACATCTATACAAAATCACCAACAAAAACGGGGCGATAATGAACAGGTTTTGCAAAATTTAAACCTCAATTTGAGCCAAAAAAAATTGGCTTACGAAGAAAAAAGAATTGCGTTTCAACAACAAGAAAGCCAATTTAAAGAAATAGCTGATATTTTAACCCAAAAATCAAGCATTTATAACCAAAAAAATGTGGATTTATTAAAACAACAAAGCCGCATAAGCAGTTTAAGAAAAGAGTTGGAATTTGCCCAACAACAAATCAACGAAACCAGCGAAACGGTTAAAAACAGCCAAAAATCACTACAACAGACCAAACAAGAAGCCAGCAATTTGTGGCAACAGCAACAAAAAGAAGCCCAAGAGTTGGATATTTTGCAAAAAGCTCGCCAAGAAGCCCAAGTACAGTTGGAAGAATTGGATAAAAAATACTTTCAACTACGCGGACAACTCAACGACATAGAAGACCAAATACGCGCAAACACCAAAAAATACCAACATTCGCTACAAATCGCCAACCAGTTGGAATTGCGCCAAAATGAGCTAAAAATGCAACTGAATAATATATTTGAGCGGCTGAAAGTAGAATTTGAATATGAAATAAATCCTTTGGAATTTGAAAAAATAGACAGCGAGCATAAAATTTCGGAAGAAGAATTGGCTGATAAAGTTGCTAAATTGAGACAAAAAGTACAAAATTTTGGCGCGGTCAATTATATGGCTATAGAAGCTTACCAAGAAACCAAAACCCGCTACGATTTTATCAACGCACAAAAAATGGATTTACTTACCGCCAAGCAAACCCTTCTCAGTACGCTACAAGAGGTAGAAACAGTAGCCGTAAAACTGTTTATGGAAGCTTTTGGTCAAGTCCGAACCCATTTTATAAGCGTTTTTCGCTCTTTGTTTGAAGAAGACGACACCTGCGATTTGATTTTGAGCGATGTACAAAACCCTTTGGAATCCAAAATAGAAATTATAGCCCGTCCCAAAGGCAAAAAACCACTTTCTATCAATCAACTTTCAGGCGGGGAAAAAACACTAACCGCTACCGCTTTGCTTTTTGCCCTATATCTGCTCAAACCTGCCCCTTTTTGTGTATTTGACGAAGTAGATGCGCCCCTCGACGACGCCAACATAGCCAAATTCAATCATATTATACGCGATTTTTCCACCCGCTCCCAATTTATCATCGTTACCCACAACAAAAAAACGATGGAAAGGGTCAATATTCTGTACGGGGTAACTATGGTACAGGGCGTCTCTCGGGTAGTTCCCGTAGATTTTCGCCATTTTTAAGCCCAAATCGGCACAACTTCAAAATACTTATACGATATGGATTCAATCACCCGCGATATGCTTCAGCAACTTGGCACTGGTGTACAAGCTAAAGTTGATGCCACCAAAGCAGAAGCCAAAACGTTGAAAATTAGCTTGCGCAATCTGCTAAAAGACAACGGTTTCGCCGACTTTGGTCTAAATAGCCCAGATAAATTTGTGGGCTTCAACAAAATCAACCAAATTTTTGAGAAAGTAAACGACCTTTCGCCGCTTTCTTTTGTACAAAACTTGGAAGAACTAAAATGCCCTTTCCAACAAGTTAAAGATATTAGCCCTTTGGCACAGTTGACCAATCTCAAACGATTACATTTCAACAACAACCAAATCTCTGATACTTCCACCATCAATCAACTTCCCAACTTAGAGAGCCTACACCTTACCCATAACTTAGTCACTGAAGTTCGCATAGAAAACTTGGCAAATCTACAGCAGCTAAATTTGAGCAATAATCAAATACATACTTTAATCATCAGCAATTGCCCAAATCTCAAAGAGTTAAGTTTTAGCAACAATCAGATAAAAAATCTTCAACTGCATAATTTGCCCACCTTACAAAAATTGGAAGCCGATAAATGCGGGCTAACAACGCTTAATTTGGCTGTATTGCCGCAACTTCAACACCTTTCTTGTGCTGACAATCGGATAGAAAAATTAGACTTTTCGCACAACTCTCTTTTGGAATATCTAAACTGTGCAAACAACCATCTGCTGGAACTCAATCTCGAGCCTGTAAACCAACTTTATTTTCTCAACTGTAGCCAAAACGAACTTAAGCAAATAGATTTAACCCCTTTGCACAATTTGCAAATTTTATATTGTGGCTACAACAAAATCAATCATCTCAACGCCAATTGTTGCCCCTTAATCCATAGCTTATACTGTGAGCGCAATTATATGGAACGGTTGGACTTTGATGCGCTGGTTTTGCTGCGCAATTTATACTGTCAAGAAAATAAAATCAGCGTTTTGAACATACCTGCAAGTCAAGTGTGGGAAAATTTGGATATGCACGACAATCCTATAGAAAATATGGTGTTGCGTCACTTTCTCAAACTGCCTGTCATCACCTGCAATCGGGGACAAGTGAGCGATGTGAGCATCAGCATAGCCCGCCGCAATAAAGAAATAACCAAAATTAATATGCTTAACCGCTAATAAAAAAACCTGCACCGAATAAAGTGCAGGTTTTTTTATTTTGATATTAACAACAATTGTACGCGCTCATTTTTACGCCTATTTTCTTCGGTATCATTTAAGGCCACAGGACGAGATTGACCAAAACCTTTGTAGCTAAGCCTTTTTTCGTTGATACCTGAAGCGATTAAATAATCTACAACAGACTTAGCCCGCCTTTTGCTTAAAAAATGATTTTCTTCAGCATCGCCTTTATCTGAAGTATGTCCAGAGATTTCTATATTGTAGGTTGGATTTTTTTTGAGTATGATAACCACCTCGTCAAGCGCAGCAAAAGAACTTTCTTGCAAAATGGCTTTATTTTTATCAAAACGTACATTTTCTAATATCAAAGCACGCCCTACTTCATAAGTTTTTTCTTTTAAAGTGGCATCCAAAACTATAACTTCTCTGCTTTGAGTCGCTCCAAATTCAAAACTACCACAATTGCAAGTTTTGTTATATTTCAAACTGGTAACGCAAACATCATCCACATAATAATAAGCAAAATCTACGTTGGGGTTTCTAAACGAATCTATTTCTATAGCACCTGTAATTTTAGTATCTTTATCCAGCGAAAAATTGCCTATGGCGATAAATTTTTCTCCGCCTACTGCTTTATAAGTACAGCTAATTTCTACCCAACTTCTATCTGTTAAGGCTTTTTTGTCGGGACGATGCATAATTTCTACATCTACTTGTTCTAAAATACTTTGATGATTTTTTTGCAACCCAAAACGAGACGCTGTCATAGCCAAAGCTGGTAAAGCCCGATTGGATGATTGTGCTAAATAAACGTGCGCTTTTACACAATATAATTCGTCTTTATTTAAGTTTTGTTTTAATTCTAATTGTAGATATTCTCTAAAATTGCTTTTGGTGTAGCGGTTGGTATATACATAAATCCCCGCGTAAGCAGTACCCGAGCGAGCTTCTGCTATCCCCATTTTGTTGCGTGGGACATCCACATCTATGCTTTGACAACGTTTGTGAAAATAATCAGGGCTGGCATCTGTGGGTGAATTGACAAAAGTGGCTTGATTGATAGCTCCTAAATCGTTAGGAATTTGTTTATATTGTTCAAAACTGGGATTGCGCACCATATTTTGTAACGTTTGTGCTTGTGTTATGGATATACAAAGTAAATTCAGGATAAAAATTAAATTGTTGTGGATAGAAATCATATTGTTGTGGTTTGATTGTTGTAGTGTGAAACGCCCCCCAACCCCCTTTTTTAAAGAAGGGGGGACTTGTGGGAAAAAATTTAGCTTTGCGCAGTTTAACAAAGGCTTTGCGCAGTTTAACAAAGACTTTGCGCAGTTTAACAAAGACTTTGCGCAGTTTAACAAAGACTTTGCGCAGTTTAACAAAGACTTTGCAAAGAATTTGTATTAAATTAAAAAAAATAATTAAGTAGGTAGCGTCCTTATTTTTTTATTTTTATAACTGGAGTTACGCTTAAGGCTTCATTTTAGTACAAAAAAAACTGAAAATTAAATAGGTTAGAAAATTTTTTTGACGGCTTACGCCTAAAAAATTTATTTTTCGTACTTTTTTGATGGCAAAAAAGTACCAAAAAAGCCAACGCCAAAAAGGCGTTTTTGCTTGTTTTGCTTCATTTTATTACGCAAAAAGCGCAAAACCGTCGCTCCAAGCCGACGTTTTTTGCTACGCAAAAAAGCTACTGCCCTCGCTTTGCTCGGTTGGTCGTCTTTCCGCGACATACGCTGGTTTTGGCGTCGCACAGCGAAAATTTAGCTTTTCAACTTGACTTTTATCACAAAATAGCTCAAGCGTAACTCCAGTTTATAAGATAAAAAAAGCACAAAGAAAAAAATCTTTGCGCTGTAAAAATGGTAGAGAGTTTTATAGTTTATTGGGGAGCGATAATTCGCAATTTTTGTCCTACTTTTAATTTATTGGGGTCTTTAATATCATTCCATTTGCAAAGATTAGGGACAGTAATTTTATATTTTGAGGCAATTTTGCCCGCCGAATCTCCTGCCTGTACGATATAATAGCCCGTTTGGGTATTTTTGTCGGGCGAATTTGTTTTAATTTCTTTTTTGCGCTCGTCCAAATAATTGGTAGTGTTTTTTTCGGGTTCTGGTTCTTTTTGGGTGCGAGTATTGCGATTGCTTATGGGTTGAGATTTGGCATTTTTGAGCGATAATTCGGTTTTATTGGGATTATTATCAATAAAATTGATGGTGTTGAGAATAGCTTCATACATCAAATCCGCCTTGAGGCGATAGCCTGCTGGGGTCAAATGCACCATATCTTTTTGGGCTAAATCATCAGCCCGCCATTCACCAAGCGCGGTAAGTCCGCCCGAAACTCTAAACCAATCGTAATAAGCACAATCGTATTCGCGCGCTATATTGTAAATCATATCCGCAAACTCTGTCGCGGCGATACAGTTTTTACCTTTCCAATACAAATCTTGAACAGAAGTAAGCAAAATGGTAGCATCAGGGCAACTATTTTTGACCGTTTTGATAACGTTGATAATTTCCCCGCGCAATTCTGGTTTAATTTTATCGTCGTATAAATAATCGTTTGTACCAAAATCAATAACAACCAATTGGGGCGCTGTGGTGGCTAATTGTTCGCTAAAAAGGGATTGATAAAGGATAGAATTATATTGGGCTGCACCTACACCAGCGTTGTGAAGCAATACGCCCGTATTTTCTGCTGTTTCTAAGCTAAAGCCGTACAATTCAAAATGATTTTCTTGCGGATTGTTGCGGGTGGTTTGTACGCTAATTTTGCCGAGACGCAAGGGGGGAATTTCTATGCTAATATATCCTTGTTCGGGGCGAAATTCGTCGATGGGGACTTTGATAGTTATGTCGTTTATTTTGACCAATAAATCTAAGCTATTGGTGCTGTGTCGGCAATAAATTTTGAGGGTGGTATAATTGTCAGGTAAATCAGATTTGAACTCAAAATCTAATGTAGCGCCAACCTCTTCTGTGCGGCAGGTCATACCTCTAAGCCCGAGCGGTAAATTTCGTTTTAGTCCTATGCTGCGTTGGGCTTGCCATTTGCCTTTATGGCTGCAACTGTATCCAATCGGGGCGTAAGTTTGGACGGCTGTATTGGGAAAAAACAAACCGAAGCCAGCAGCGCCGTGCATTTTTTGCAAGCGGCGGGATAATTGTTCGGGATAATGTCCAGTCTGCAAGTGCGAATCTCCCAGAAGTACGATTGTTAGCCGTTGTTGTTCGGTTTTTTGCCAAGCGCGGTAAAATGAATTGATAGCTTGCGGGCTAAAAAATTGTATAGCGTTTTGTTGGCTGTTGAGATAGTTATATTTTTTGAACGATTCGCTATCAGCGGGTAAAGAAGGCTGGCTATAGGCGCAAGAGTGGAAACAGATAGCGATAAAAAAAGAAATAGAAATAGAATGAAATATAGACATAGCGTTTATTTTGAATAGGTAACAAAAGCTGAAGTATCGCGGCTAATGGTGGGAACGATGAGCGGGCTGAACATCATTTTTTGTATCATTTGGGTATTGCTGGCTGTGTTGGCGGCAAAAACGCCCTGACAAATGATAACATCGCTTACGTTGTGTTGGCGGCAAAGCGCTAATACATTCCCTTTAAACTTGCGATAATCTACAGCTAAAATCCGTTTGTAATGCGAAACTAAGAAAGTCGTTAATGGATTGCCGTAAGAATTTTTGATAATCAAAGCCACTTTGTCAGTAGGCGCGTTAGTTTCTATAAGAAGAAAGGGATAATCACGGCTTAAAAACACCCCGTAAGAGTTTTCACCTTTGGCTATCTCCGCCCAAACCTGTTTTTTAACCTTTTGGTTATAATTCGCTCCCTCCATACTGTAGGCTGCTGTGCGGATATGTGGGGGGATAAAATACTCTACCGAATCGGGATTATTAGCGAGGCGGCTATCGCGGGTGAGTCTGTACAAAGAGCCTAAAAAGTTGGGGATAACCTTTCTGTTAAAACTATCTAAAAGAATGGGTTTAAAACCCGCTTGCTTGCAAAAAGCCACATAACCATAATAAGCACCGCGCCCCGTCCAATGGTGGTCGGTAGCAAAATAAAGATATTCATTTTTGTGCAAATGCAATTCGCTGCAAATATCCACCCCTTTAGCAGATTTGAGATAGTTGTAAGTCGTTTGTATGCAATAGCGTTCGTCTCTTTTTTGTGATAACTGTTCTTGCTTGTAAGCTGTGGGTAAAAATAACTCGCCCGAAGCGGGGGGAATAGCCAAAAACACCCTTGCAGTAGCGCGCAAACTATCAGCGTATTGGTCTGCAACTTTAGCACAATACTCTGTACTCATCCCGAAAGAAGTTTTATTTTCACCGCCGAATATCTGCACCGCTTTTCCGTTGTATATCAACAACTTGCTATGGAGTTGTTTTACATACTTAGCCTCGCCCAAGTTGGTGTAAAGAGCAGAATCTACGCTCGGATTGGGGGAATTATTGCTGTTGGAATCAATTTCTACCTCAATAGCCCCCGCGTCCAAATCTATATTTCCCTCAAAAATACCCATTTCGTCAGATTTATACCCTCTATATTGTTTGATAAGGAAAGAAAAGTTGACAAAATTATCCCTAAAAACAAAATGGTCAGCCAAATAGCCGTCCAAGCTATCGGTGTATTTTTTTTCTACAAATTGCTGTATAGAGAAATTAGGCAGGGATTTGAGTTCGCGCTTTTCTATATCTGAATACAAACGCGCAGGCAAAAAGAAAATAGCTAAACCCCAAGCCAAAAGTGCTGCAAAAAAAATAAAGTTGAGGGTAGTTTTCACCAGATATGGATTAAATAGGCTTAGAAACGATAATAAATAAATGCTTTGTAAGTGTCACCAGCCAGCATAGCTACAGATAACAGCAACAAAATTATGATAAGCAAAAACTTAAAAATGGTGGTTAAATTATCAGCTGTAGTGGCATTGATACGCAAAGAAAAACGTTGATATAAACTGGAAAACCAAGCCCACAAAGGCAAACAACAGATTAGGGAGAAAACCAACCAATAAGCATTTTCTTGCAGTTTTAGGCTTAATTCCAACGACCAAAGCCCTTGGCCAGCTTGCGCAAATAGGATTTGAAAGAATAAACCCAAGCGGGGCAAACTCTCAAAATAGAACAAAGCCCAACCCAATACGGCGATAAATATCAGGTAGAAATGGGCAAAAAAGGATATTTTATCCAAAAATTTTTGTAGAAATAACCGCTCCAAAGCGATTAAAACCCCAAAATATAAGCCCCAAAGCACATAATTCCAACTCGCTCCGTGCCATAATCCAGTAAGAAACCAAACCACGAACAGGTTGAAATATAAATTTTTCTTATTGCCACCCAACGGAATATACACATAATCGCGGAAGAAAGAACCCAGCGAAATATGCCAACGCCGCCAAAAATCGGAAGCGGAACGCGCTATGTAAGGATAGTTGAAATTTTCTAAATAATGAAACCCGAACATTTTCCCCAAGCCTATAGCCATATCCGAATAGCCAGAAAAGTCAAAATAAATTTGGATAGAGAACATAATTATCCCAAACCAAGCCTCTCCCGTGTGGAGATTGTTCAGATTTATATCCAAATAAGCGCGTGAGAGTTCGCCCGCTACGTCAGCAATAAACACTTTTTTGAACAAACCAGCACAAAAGCGCAAAATGCCGTCAAAAATTTCCCCGCTCGGATGCGGGCGCGATTCTATCTCTTTGGCTATATGCGCATAACGCACGATAGGACCAGCCACCAATTGATGGAATAAGCTCACAAACAACAACATATCCATAAAAGAACGCTGTGCGGGAACTTCGCGCCTATACACATCTATAGTATAACTTATCGTCTGAAAAGTATAAAAAGAAATCCCTATAGGCAATGTATATTTAGGCACATTAAAACTTGCACCAAAGAGATAATTTATATTTTCATACAAAAAAACATTATATTTGAAAGCGATTAAAACCCCCAAATTGACAATCAGAGAGGAATAAACCCCTAAAATTTCTAATTTGGTATCGCGGTATTTTTCTATCCAAAGCGCATTGGCATAATCAATCCCAGCCGAAAAAATCAACAAACCCACCCAAATTGGTTCGCCCCAAGCATAGAATAAAAGCGAAAATAAGGTTAATATAGCATTGCGATAGCTGATATTGGGGATAGCAAAATAAGAAACTATACAAGCTGGCAAAAAATAAAATAAAAAGGTAAGACTTGCAAAAACCATTTTGGGGATATTGAACAATTAACAGCAGCAACACTAAATAAAAACTGGGGCAAAGATAACTTTATTTATAAAATTATAAATAAAAAAGGTAAAAAAATGAAAAAAAAATAGCGCAAAAGGCATTGCCCCTTGCGCTACACAAAGCCTAAACTTTGATAATTTTATATAATAGAATTTTCTGTTAAATAACGCTCTGCATCCAAAGCCGCCATACAACCTGTGCCTGCGGCGGTGATAGCTTGACGATACACTTTATCTTGAGCATCTCCACAGGCGAAAACGCCCTCTATATTCGTATGCGCTGTACCAGGTTTGGTAATAAGGTAACCCGTTTCGTCCATATCCAATTGATTTTTGAAAATTTGGGTATTGGGTTGGTGTCCAATAGCGATGAACAAAGCAGCTACGGGTATATTGGTATATTCTTGAGTTTGATTATTGATGAGGCGAATACCCTCAACAGCTTCAGTACCCAACACATCAGCTACTTCTGAATGCCAATGTACGCGGATATTGGAGGTTTTCATCACCCGTTCTTGCATAATTTTGGAAGCGCGCAAAGCCCCTTTTCTAACGATAAGATGCACTTCTGGGCACAATTTGGCTAGATAAGTCGCCTCTTCAGCCGCCGTATCTCCTCCCCCAACAACTGCGACCACCTGTTTGCGATAGAAAAAACCATCACAGACCGCACAAGCAGAAATCCCTTTATTGGCAAGACGTCTTTCAGCCTCAATGCCCAACCATTTGGCAGACGCACCCGTAGCTACCACTACAGTATGCGCCAACATTTCCGTACCGTCGTCAGCCCATAAGCGGAAGGGGCGTTGGCTAAAATCCACTTTGTTGATTAAAGTGCCCAAATGAACGACAGTACCAAAACGACGCGCTTGTTTTTCCAAATCAGCCATCATTTCAGGCCCGACAATTCCATTGGGATAACCTGGAAAATTTTCTACATCATTGGTTATCATTAGTTGCCCGCCAGGTTCGTGTCCTGTGTATAAAACGGGGTCTAAATTAGCACGAGAAGCATAAATAGCGGCTGTATAACCAGCAGGGCCAGAGCCTACGATTACACATTTATGAGTTAGTATAGACATTTTATTGAAAATATATTAAGTAAATAGACAAAACCAAAGTAAAAAAATGGAAAAAATAAAATTAGAAGAAAAAGAGAAAAAAGAGCTTGAAAAGTTTATGCTATCAAGTAAAAATGCATACGACAAAAAGCGTGTGGAAT
>JAAFIM010000064.1 GCA_013297745.1 Chitinophagales bacterium
TGATTTATTTTTATAGAGGTACGGATAGTTTATATCAAAGTCCAAGCTTTTTGACGGTGAATAATCCTGTGGTGGATGTAACTATTCCAGCAGGTCCTTATTGTGCGGATGATAGTATAACAATTACAGGCACACCATCAGGAGGTACTTTTAGAGCAACTAGTTTATCTACAGGCTTGCCTGCTCCGTTATCCAATACCCTTGATTGGGTAGAAGGTATAGCAGCTACGCCATCTACCACTATAGGTAGATTTAATGGACCCAATGTTTTTGACAATTGGCCAGATAATTTAGATAGTATGAATGTAGAAGTTAGTTATAGGATTACCCCTACTTATCAAAGTATACCGCTTGTAAATTGTCCATCAAAAGTTGACCCTATTGTATTTACATTGCGCGATAATAGGCTTAGCCAAGTATTATTTGCGCCCGTAATTGCACAAAATCGCCCTATTGCGCCAAATGAGTCGGTAGCACTAATGAGTATTTTGGACACGGTTAATATACGCCCTCATATTGATTTTAATTTATTGCAGCCAAGAGGAGGGAGAGACACTTTGCCTACTTTTTCAGGTACAGGAGTCAATAGAGTGGGCAATGTATTTAGATTAAGTTATGGTTTAAACCCTGCGATATTGGGTTATAATGTTAATGTGCAATTTAATAATAGAGGTTGTATAGCGCAACGAGAGGGTAGCGTCATCATTGTGCCTAAAATTCAGCCCACAGGATTAGATTCTGTCTATTGCGCCGACGCTAATCCGCTTTTAGGTGATGCTACACAATATAACTTTACGAGGGACGGTTTTTTAAGAGATACTTTTACCTTTGATACTTTGGAGCTCCACGGCAATGGGAGACCGAGAACTATACTACAAAGACGCGTCCACGTAGCTACAGGTTTGCCATACGCTGCGGCTAGTGTATCGGGTATGGTGAGTTGTGTATTAAATTGCACTTCTTATCCCACCACCAATGTGTATAATAGCGAAGTTTTTACTTTTAGACCAAATCAATTACCAGCTAACGCGGGCTTGCGTCCTGACACGATTTATTTTCCTTATCAGATTAGGACTAAAGTTATCAATTACAACTCGGCTGGTTCAGCTACAGATAGTATTACCTTTGCCAATACAGATTATACCGCCAAATTTGCCATTCGTACAGTTTCTAGGGATAGCGCCATAATTGATGGTTTGATTAGTAATGGGGACTATTGTAGTTATAATTCTGATATTCCTTTATCTATTAGGCCAGCTTTTTATCGCATTGACACGGCAGAGGCGAGAGTGCCGCGTTATAATGTTAATTTTACCTTGAATGAACGTTCTACCAACCGAAATGATAATATCGCCTTGGTGTCAGATACGATAGTTCGCTTTGGTACTATTATTAGCCAACAAACCAATGACCCTTTATTTGGGCCTGGTAGGGATGTGCCTGAAAGATTGATTTATACAGTCAATAAATTTGGTTGTACCCGCCGTGATACGGTTGATTTTACCGTACGGGCTTTTATCCGCAATATGCAAATAGGGGGTAGGTATACATTTGATACAGTTGCTGTGCAAGGGGTAACCAATAACCATTTTTATTGTTTGAACGAAGCTTCGGATTTAATATCTACCATACCTGCGCGAGGTTCGGGTACACCGTCTCGCCCTGATTCTGTACTGATTGAGAAGTATTTTTTTGCCACACCGGGTACATTACGCGCAGGTCCTACCTTGATAACCAATGGGCAGTTTAATCCTAATGATACGGCTTATTATAGAATGACTTATATTTATTGGGATATTTACCAGTGTAGAAATGAGATAAAAGACACTTTCTTTGTTAAAAAACCTTTGAATATGTCTTTATCTACTATAGACAATAGGACAGGATATTGTGCTACTGATACTTCTAGAAGGTCATTTAGGATAAATTTGGGAACTTTAAGTTGGCAAAGTGATTTTGTAACCACGCCTTCTTGGTTGAGAACAAGACCCAACTTTACGGGTAGCGGTTTGGTTGTTACTACAACAACTGTACCATCTTTAGTATATTTCCAACCTAATACAGTTCCTACAGGTTCATATAATATAATAGCCAGTTTTACCGATTCAGTCAGTTGCCCAGCCAACTTATTGCTGAATATCACCACTACACCAGTACCACAACTGCGTTTTTATGGGGATACTTCTTTTGCACCTGCTGATGTGGCTTATTGTAGAAATGAACCTATACAAAACATTTTCCCAAGTATTAACGCTACTTTTGCGCCAAATTACAACGGCAATTTCAATAATTTTGGTGCTATTATTGTCTCAGGGGCAGGGGTTGTAGCAGATAGCGCCAACAGAATCTATCGTTATAATCCAGCTTTACCAGTCAATGGTCGGGATACAATTCGTTTCACGGTTCGGGACGGGGGGAGTTGTACAGTTAGGGATTCATTAATTATTCAATTAGATACAGTACCAAGGGTTAGATTTACCAATTTAAGCAATGTGTATTGCCGTAATGCAGGAGATACAATTATAGTTGGGTTTCCGAGCACAGCCACTTTTGGGGGAACTTCTACCATGACTTCGCCTTCAAACACAGGATTTAATACCTCTACCCGTTCCATTAGCCCATTAAACTCCATAATAGGGCAACATGCTATTACTTATTCGTATAGAGATAATAGGGGCTGTAGAGCGGATACTGTGCGTACTTATCAGGTATTGGCCAAACCAGATGCTAATTTTGTGGGGCTTGCGTTGCAATACTGCAAAACTGATTTACAACAGAGCATCACAGGCACTCGCCCAGCTGTGGCGTCGCCTGCTATTGGCACACCAGAATTTGGCCGTTTTTGGATAGTGGACAGTGTACCGAATAGGCGAAGAAATTTGCAGCAAGCACCAACTTCCATAATAGGTAGTTTCAAACCTGATACATTGAGAGTAGGTCCTGCTACTGTATATTATGCATTTACAGACTCGTCGGGTTGTTCGGATACTTCGCGTCAAAACACTTATATAAACCCCATCCCTGCTGTACAGATTGTAGGTTTGGACTCTTTATATTGCAAAAGCAATGAACCGCGTAATGTGATAGGCGTGCCTGCTACTTCACAAGATTCTATTTTAGATAATCGTTTAAACGGATTAACCCGTATTGCTACCAATGTGGGGGTGTTTAGCCCTGGTGTAGCTGATACAGGCGTACATAGATTGAGCTATAGGTATACAGACCCTGTGACTAATTGTACAGATAGTGCTGTGTTTAGGGTAAGGGTGCTGCCTGCTATTGCGCCTACTATTACGGGATTGCCTAGTGCAACTTGCGAAAATAGAGATTCTATACTTATGGCGGGTATGCCAGCTGGAGGTGTATTTTCAGGTGTGGGGGTGCCTTTTGGGACTAATTTATTTATACCTGTATTTGCAGGGCGCAATGCTCAAGGTCATGTTATCCAATATGCTGTTAGGGATACTTTCGTGGTTAATACGCGCACGGTAATCTGCCAAAATGTAGGTTATGATACTGTAGTGGTTAGACCCTTGCCAGTATTAAATTTTGATACAGTTTCTGTGCCTGATGCCAATAGCCGTTTTTGCAATACAGATACTACCATTTTTGCATTAAGAGGATTTGGTATACCCAGCGTTTTGACGGGATTCACACAATCCAACGAGATTTTAGGCCGACAGCCAGTTTTGTTCAGCCGCGATACCTTATTTAGAGGTGCTGGGGTTTTTGTGCAAAAAGATACGTTTTTGAATTATCCTGGACCAGGGCAGTTTGTTATTGATACCACTTATTTTTTCCGCCCTTCTTTGGCTGGATATGGTCAACATAATTTGACTATGATAGGAACAAATCCTTACGGCTGTACTGATTCCATAAAAAGAACGATTTTTGTAGATTCTATTCCACCAGTGACTTTGCCTGTATTGAATGCCGCTTATTGTGAAAATGAACCAGCAGTACAAATTGTAGGTAGCCCTTTGGGAGGTGTTTTGTATAGAGACAACCGCAACATAACCAATGCGCCCACCAATGGATTTTTTATACCTAATCCTAATTATCCCAACAGTATTGTTAGTGCTCAAATTGATACGGTAAAATATGTTTATCAATATATAGTAGCGGGTCAATTAGTTTGTGCTGATAGTGCTAGCCAAATTATAGCTATAAACCCCGTACCGCAGGTGAGTTTTGTTGGGGAAAATGCAACTAACGAATATTGTTTGATACTAGACTCTATAGTACTTACTCCCAATGTAGCTGGTGGCGTGTTTTCTGGTAATGGGGTACAATTTGGTACCAACTTTTTCGTTCCCATTTTATCCAACGTAGGGCGTCATTTAATAACTTATACTTTAATAGATACAGTTAGCCGTTGCCAAGGTATAAGTACTGATACACTTATTGTTTATAGTCAGCCTAATGTTGAATTTGCGGTAGTTGGGGGATGCCAAGATGTACTTATCAACTTTAATCCTACAGTTACCAATGTCAGCGGAATATTCCAAAATGTACCTTTTGATACCATTAGCCAAGTGCGTTGGTCTTTTGGAGATGGGCAAGATACTATTATTACCCCTTCTCGGCATAATGTTGTTAATTCTGTGAGCCATTTATACAATAATGTAGGTACATTTTTGGCTACGTTGGCGGTTACTAATAGAGGTGTTTGTACGGATACGGTGACATACAGGGTTAACGTAGTGCCTAAAATTAATCTTTACCCGCACGCACAAGATTTTGCAGCTGGACCAGCAGGTTGGATTGCAGAAGACAACAATAGTTCGCTACAAACTACCTGGGAATGGGGTGTGCCTAGCAATTTATTGGGCATCAATTCCCAACCAAGCGGCAACGACGAAGGCTGGATTACCACCTTAGCGAATGGTTATCCGGTCAACAACAAGTCTTTTGTTTATAGCCCCTGTTTTGATTTGACCGATTTAGACCGTCCTATGATGGCTTTTGATTATTGGGTTCATACTTTAGAGGGTGCAGATGGTGCTGTGATAGAATTTTATAACGAAAATGGTCAATGGGTGCCACTAGGCGCACTTAATAGAGGCATCAATTGGTATAATAGCAGTATTATCGTTGGTGCTCCTGGTGCGCAAACAGTAGCTCCTATAGGTTGGTCGGGTATAGCTACTGATTTTACCAACGGGCGTTATCTTTTGGATGAGATTAGATATGGACAAGATAGTACCGTGTATCAAAATTTCCGTTTTAGAGTGGGATTTGGTTCTTCTGGTTTGCAGCAAACTAATTTTGATGGTTTTGCTTTTGATAATGTGTGGATTGGGAATAGAAACCGCAATGTATTGGTAGAGCATTTTGCCAATGGCGATTTTAATAATATGAATAATATCAATCAGCACATTTATCAGCTTATTTTTGGCACTCCTTTGGTGCGCGATGCGGTTTTGGTTCAATACAATACCTCTATGCCAGCCAACGATGAGTTCAATCAGCAGTATTCTACCGGTTCTAATGCTCGTTTGGGAGATTATGGCAGTAATATCAGCACAGGTTATGCAGTTTTGGATGGGGTGGTTAATACCAACTTAGATAATCGCTCTATAGCTATCAATCCTTTGCGTTTTGAGACAGATATGTTGCAAGATGCTCAGTTCTTAATTGATATTGATACATTTACTGTGTCTACCAATCGCGCTTTTGTTCGTGCCAACATTACCGCACAACAAGATTTGCCTCAAGACAATTATATTGTACATGTAGTTATGGTGGAAGATTCTTTAACCTATCAAGGGGGCAACTCGCAAGGGTTTATGGTACAATCAGTTTGCCGCCAAATGCTTCCCAATGCTTCAGGTACAGAGTTTAATCAACCTTGGTCTACAGGCGAAACCCAAGCAGTGGCGCAAGTTTGGAATTTTAATCCTGCCACATTCAACTTCCGCAATGTAGAAGCTGTAGTATTTATACAAAGCATCAATACCAAACAAGTTTTCCAGGTGAGTGCTACTAGAGATATTACCGCCTTTGTCAACGCTTTGGGGGTGGCTACCAGCCCAGCAGAACAAGCTCAATTTAATGAGTTGCAAGCTATGAACTTGTTCCCCAATCCGACCACTTCACATTTCAACGTCCAGTTCCAAGAGCCGCTTAAAGCGGATTATCAATGGAATTTGATAGATTTGCAAGGTCGTAGCATCAGACAAGGCAGCTTAAATATGGGTATGCAGCAGTTGCAAGTTACAGATTTAGAATTGCCAAGCGGAACTTATATCTTTACCGCGCAAAACGGTACGGTTTATACCCAGCGCAAAGTGGTTATTTACAGACCTTAACCTTTTTGGTTGAAGTGTTTTATAGAATTTAATTTTAGTCCTAATGCCTTTTGGTGTTAGGACTTTTTTATTTTTATTTGGATTAAAATATAGGCATAAAAAAAAGCAAGAGGATTAACCCCCTTGCTTTTCTGTTTGCTTTTGCTATAAGTATTGAAATGATACTATTTTTGAATTATCAATTTTTGGCTGTTGAAGTTTGCACCGTTGCGAACTTGTAGCACATAAATTCCACTCGCCAAACCTTGTGTGGCTAATATGCTGATGTGTTGATTTCCTGTGCTAATTTGTTGGGAAACTATTGTTTTTCCCGTTAAATCAATGATTTGGATTTGTGTTTCGCCATTTTGCAAACCGCCTAATTCTATTTGTATAAAATTTTGTGCGGGATTGGGGCTAATTTTTACCCCAAAAGCTGCGTTTGGCAACACGTTTGCGCCCAAGCTCAAATCTTCTTCTACCACAAATCCTGTTACGGTTCTATTGGGGATAGGATTGGCGTTGTCTTCAAACGTTGTGGTAAAAGTAGCTCTTCTTTGTGCTTGCAAAGCGGGGACAAAAACTTCTATCATAGCGGGGTTGCCGTTGGTTGAGTTGGCATAGCCGCCTGCCAAAGCCCTATTGATATTGGAAGAAGCGGTGATGATTTGGTTGGTGTTGGCATCGTCTGCAGTTTGGATAAAAGAGAAAGATGCGCCACGGGCTACTTTAAACGTACCGCCCATTTGGTTGCTGTTGGGGGTGTAAATTACATTCGCACCATTTATTTGTATAGCGGGGCGAAGTACGACGTTTTGGTTGCTATCGCAGTTATAAATATACATTTGCATATCGCGCATAGTGCTACCCACCATCTGCCCGTTTCTGTATTCTTGCACTTGCATAGACACCGCCACTATTTGTATCCCATTAGGGCTAAATGTAATTTGTCCTGTCATTGGGTCTTGGATATAACCTGAAGCGTCAGTAGAAAACGGGTTGCCCACATTATAGGGTAGATTATAAACTACGGGCGCGTTGTTGGTATTTATAGGGGCTTGGTTGACAAACACTAACGAATCCCCTTCTGCGTCTATTGCGCCGTGATTGTAGGTGAATAGTTGCTGGTTGCAAAGATAAGGGACGGGCAAAGTGGTTAGTTCTACCGAATTATTGCTGACTTGGGGATTAAACCACGCTTCTACGGTAAAACTTTCCCCGCTTGGATTGGCTAAGTTGGTAATCGCAGCATTTCTGCAACATTCTTCATAGTGCAAAGTGGTGGTATTGCAACTCGTATCGATGGGGATAACCGTTTCGTATTGGTAAAATTCTATCCCTGGATAATTACCCCCGCCCGAACAGGTGGTTTGGCCTAAATATGGGGCGGAAACTACAGGTACAATCTGCGCATTTATGGTGTTTTGTAACTGATACACCAACGGATTTACGCTCATATGGGTACAATCATAAACGTGAAGAATAGGATTGGTTGGGGCTTGTATGCCCGCACAGTCGCGGTAAAATTTGAGTATAACCCGCATCGAATCAGCCCCTACAGGCTCATATTGCAAATCAAAAGCTACCCCGTGTGAAGCGGAAGCGGCTGATACCATCCCAAAAGTGGATAGCAGCGCAAGGAGAAATTTTTTCATTCTAATTTATTTGTTTTGTGTGATAAGATAAGCAGCAAATGCAAACTAATCTCCCAAACGTAACAATTGATTAAAACGCTGCTAAAAGGTAAAAAGAAGCTAAATTTTTATTATAAAACTAAGAACCGCGTATTCTACCTTCCAATTTAGCGGTTTGTATCTGTTTATTATTATCTGCGAGGTGATTGAGTACAGCGTCGCGCAATAACAAACTAGTTTCTATTCTTTTTTTGCCTATCAAAATTTTGCAATTGTCGCCGCCATTAGCCAAATAATCTATAGTAGCTATTTTATAAATTTGGTTGGGGTTTATGGGTTGATTATTAAGGCTTATTTTTTCCAATTTGCCATTTTTTAACTCCGAACGCAAAGCCGTATTGATAGGCAAACCTCCTTTTTGGGCGATAAAATCTAATAATTCGTTCAGTTCCGCGCCCGTCAATTCTACCACTACTATAGCATTATCAAAAGGCAATAGTTCAAAAATCAACCCTTTTGTCCATTCGCCTTCAGGCAAATTTGCTATCCGCAACCCGCCATAGTTCATAAAAGCTAAATCTATATTTTTGTTGCTTACCTTGGCGGCTTGTTGGGCGATTATATCAGCTACAAAGTTTCCTAATGTAGATTCTGGTTGGGCTTTTTCCAGCATTTTTTCGCTGCGGGCTACCACTTCATTCATTTGGTTGAATAGTTGAGCCTTATAAGGAGCAATTTGTGCGCTGACGCTGCTATCTGTAAGTGCTTGTTGTTCAACGCTTTGATAGCTGATATTTTGATTGACAAGATAATTGTGTTGCTTGCAGCCCGCATAAAATAAGGCGGTGAAAAGCAGTGTTTTATAAAAAAAATTCATAAGCTAAAATTGAGTTTTGCTAGATGCTATAGACTTCCAAAAATTATTGATTATTTTAACCAAAGGCTGGGATTTTCTTTATTTTTGCCTTTCCACAGTTCAAAATGTAGGACAAAGTTACCCGTTTGGCTATCTTTTCCGACCGTTCCCAAACTTTGATTGGTTTTTACCTGTTCGCCTCTCTTCACATTGACAGCCGCCAAATTGGCGTAAATGGTATAAAATTCCCCGTGCTTGAGCATCACCGCATTGCCCATACTTGGCACGACAAACACGCTAACCACTTGCCCATTAAATATCGCTTGGACGTTGGCATTGGCTGCTGTTTTTATATCAATTCCGTTGTTGTGGGTGACCACCAAAGGAACTTGGCTATGTACAATTTTGCCAAATGGCGCTATTATATTGCCGTTGGCGGGTTTGCTAAATTTACCTTTGTTGGCTGCAAACTGGCTGTTGAGTTGGGGATTAGCTGGCAAAGGGGCGAAATTTTGCGAGTTGCTGGCTGTCGGGTTGGTTTTTGCCGTTTGTGGGTTAGTGTTTACTTTTGCGTTATTTTTGGCTGCACTCAATTCATTTTTTATCACATTTTCTATCTTGTTGTTAAGTATCTGCTTGTCTTTTTGCGATTTGGCGAGTTGATTTTCCAACGTTTTTTGCTTTTGTTGCAACGTTTTTAGCTGTTGTTCTTTCTCTTTGGTGGTTTTAGCCAATTTTTCTTGAGTGTTGATTTCGGTTTTCAACAATTGAGCTTTATTGTTTTTATCTACCAATAGTTCCGCTTGCCTAATTTTTAACGCGCTTTGCACCGCTTGTATATTTTTGAGCTTCTCAGCAATTTTATTTTCTATTTGCAACATATAAAATTGTTGATTATACCAATGTATAAATTGTTGATTGTCTAAATGATTTAATAAGCTGGCGTAATTTTGTTTATATTGATAAACTCCAAGCAATAGTTTGCTGTATTCATTTTGTAATTTTAATAAATCTGCTTGCAAACTCATTATCACCGCTTCTTTTCTGCTTATGATTTGGTTCATACCTTCCACTTCTTTATTGATATTGGCGACTTGGGAAGCTTGTTTTTGCAACAATTTTTTAGCTGCTTGTGCTTGTGAAGCGGTTTGGGTTTTTGCTTTTTTGGTTTTATCAATTTCTTGGCTGGTTTTGGCTATATTTTGGTTAATTTGCTTGCGCTTTTCCTCCAAATTATTCCTGTCTTGTGCCTTGATAAAATTGATAAAAAATAAGCCGATAATTAGATAAAAATACTTCATTAGTGGTTAGTTATTAGTGGTTAGTTATTAGTTATTAGTTATTAGTGGTTAGTGGTTAGTTATTAGTGGTTAAGTATGTGAAATAAATTATTTGTGGTTAAAAAACTTACTTTTATTCGCCTATTGTCCCCGCGTTGTAACGCGGGGCTATTTCTGTTAAACCCCGTTGGGGTTTTATTTTGCCAACCCCAAAGGGGTTGAACGGCAATTGCCCCGTGTGAAACACGGGGTTTATAAGAGGAAAAAAATTAAAAATATCGTTGCAAAAATTCACATTTTTAATCACAAATAAATCATTCTTTTTACTTAACAACTATTTTTTTATTCATAAATTTCAAATCTTGCCGCTTTTCGGGTTAATTGATAACCTTTTTCGGTTAAAATTTGATAATCTGTAGCTGTAGGTTTATAATTTTCTATGTCCAACAATACCAAATTATATTTTTTATCCGCAAAGGGTTTATAATCTTTACTTTCTTGAAAGGGCATATAAACAGCTAATTTTTTTCCCGTTTTTTGGCGGTAATAAGCTTCTAATAAGGGTTTATCGTAGCGAGAAAAGCAGTAAATTTCCGCATATTTTTTCTCTATTAAATAATCGGCGATTTGCTTGGCTTCTTTATCCATTTGAGCCGACCAATAGATATGATAATGGGTTTGACCGTTGTAAATTTGAGCCGCAATGAGTATATTTATTAGCAAAAATAAGCCAAAATAGGGGATATAATTCACTATAATTTTTTTATAAAAAGTATAAATTACATAACTAAAAAACATACTGCTATAAATGGTCAAAAACACCCAACTTCTGTCTGGGCTGCTGCTGGGCATTATCCAAATTAAACCAAAATTAACCCATAAAATAGCCCAAAACCAACCAATTAAACCCTCTTTTTTATTTTTAAGATTATAAATAATCGCTATAAGGGGAATTATTAAAAATAAGATAGCAATTAGATAAATTTGGTTAAAATCTTTCCCGAAAAATAGCCAATCCCACATTTTATTCACATAATCCAACCTTTTTTTACCCGTATTTTCCCCGCTTGCTGTCCATAATATAGCTAATCCGTTGCTGACAATTTGGCTAAAATACAATATAAAAACAACAGATAACGTTTTTAAATTGGTTCTAAACCAACAACCTAATAAAAATAAACGGTATAAATACGCTTTTTTATTCGCTATAATTATCCATAAGAAAAAGATGATATTAATCCCCAAATAGGGTAAAAAATAAGTTGGTACGCTGTAAAAACCTAATATATTAGCCAGATTAAACCCGCCAAAATAGTATAAATTAGCTGCTGTTTTCCCCTTTATTATAATCTGATAAAAACTTCCTAAAGCTATGCTCGCAAATAAGATTAAAAAAATATACCCTCTGGCAAAAAAAGAGTAAAAAACTACCGATGGACTGAATAAAAATACAGTTAAGAAAATAATCGCGGCAGTTTTACCCCAATTTTTACCCACAAAATAACCGCTTATCCAAGCTAAGAATAAACTTGATAAAAAAACGGGTAATCTTAAACTGTATTTGTTCGCGCCTAAAATAAACTCGCTAAAATAAGCTAAAATACTGTATAAAATATGGTTATTGTGCGGACTAAGCGCGCAACTAACCAAACCTTTGGAAACGAAATGGTTATAAGTCCAAGCCTCATCGTATTGCAGTTCATAATAGAATATATTATATCCGTTATGAATTATCAACAGGGCGAAAATATAAGCGAATAAAATTAAATTTTTCTTATCTAATTGTTTATAAAAGTAAAAACTTGAGCTTAAATGATATTTGATAAAGGATAAAAATAGGCTAATTTGCGCACAATATCGGCTAATTTTTGCCCTAAAATAAACCAATAATAAAAAATTTATACCACTTAAACCCAATCCCACCCATTGCAAAATTTCGTAACGGGCGGGCGGGAATAATTGCGTGCTAAAATAATCAGCAAATTGCTGCTGTTGGCTTATATAGAGTACCCAATCGGTAAAAATGTCGTAATTTACGAGAAAAATAAGCCCTGTTATCCCCAAAAAAAGCAGGGAGATAGAGACCCAAGTGGCGAAGATAAGACGGGCTAACATTTGGTTTATATTTTAAGTAATTAGACAAAATGGAAGTAATTTTTGTGCTTTAGTAAAAACTTGGGTTTTGGAAATTTTCTTAACGGCTTACGCCTAAAAATTTCTTTTCTTCGTACTTTTTGCAGGCGCAAAAAGTACCAAAAACGCCCTGTTTCAGGGGAGGGCTTCGCCGTTCTATAAACTTGTTCGCTCCGCTGCGCTCCGTCTCACTTCAGACAGTATAGAAACTCAACGGATTGGTGTAGTTACGCGCTTCGCGCGATTTTTTACTTTATTTTTGTCTAGTTGCTTATCTATAAATTCATCTCTATTTTTAAAAACTTGCCCGTTTGGCTGTTTTCTGTGGCGGCGATAAGCTCTGGACTGCCTTGAGCGACTATAGTTCCGCCCTTGCTGCCGCCGTCAGGGCCTACATCTATAATATAATCGGCGACTTTTATCACATCTAGGTTATGTTCTATGATTAAAACGCTGTTGCCGCGTTCTACCAATTCGTTGATAACCAACAGAAGCAGTTTAATATCGGCAAAATGCAGCCCTGTGGTGGGTTCGTCCAAAATATAAATGGTGCGCCCTGTATCTTTTTTGGCTAATTCTTTCGCTAATTTAACCCGCTGCGCCTCGCCTCCAGATAGGGTAGTGGCAGATTGTCCCAAAGTGAGATAACCCAAACCTACCAACTGCAAAGTGTGTAGCGGTCTGTATATTTTGGGAAATTTATCAAAAAAAGCGGTGGCTTCGTCTATGGTCATTTCCAACACATCGGCTATAGATTTGCCCTTGTAATGCACTTCCAACGTCTCGCGATTGTAGCGGCGTCCGTGGCAGGTCTCGCAGGGCACTTCCACATTGGGTAAAAACTGCATTTCTATCTCTCTAACTCCAGCCCCGTCGCAAGCATCGCAGCGGCCGCCTTTGACGTTGAAAGAGAAACGCCCGATTTTGTACCCGCGTATTTTGGCTTCGGGAACTTCGCAGTATAATTTTCTAATCTCGTCAAAAACCCCGATAAAAGTGGCGGGATTGCTTCGGGGGCTTCTGCCTATGGGTTCTTGGTCTATTTCTATCACTTTATCCAAATGCTCTAAACCCAGAATTTCTGTGTAGGGCAATGGTTCTTGCAAACTGTTGTGGTAAGTTTTGCGCAAGATTGGGTATAAAGTTTCATTGATAAGGCTACTTTTTCCACTGCCAGAAACGCCCGTTATACAAACCAAGCAGCCTAAAGGTAGGGTCAAATTCACATTTTTTAGATTGTGCCCTGTTGCGCCGTTTAGCTGTATGGATAAGCCGTTGCCAACGCGGCGGTTGGTAGGGATTGGGATTATATCTTTATTGGATAAATGTAGCGCGGTTTGGCTTTCTAATTTTAAAAAGTCCGATGGAATACCCTGACCCACAATTTGCCCGCCCGCTTTGCCCGCTTTGGGGCCTACATCTATGATATAATCGGAGGCTAACATAATATCTTTATCGTGTTCTACCACAATAACCGAGTTGCCGATTTCTACCAAATTGCGCAAAGCAGCTATCAATCTGTGGTTGTCGCGCTGGTGCAAACCGATGCTGGGTTCGTCCAAAATATAGGTAATTCCCGTTAGTTGAGAACCGATTTGAGTGGCTAATCTTATCCGTTGGGACTCGCCCCCCGATAAACTGCGGCTGTTTCTACTCAAGCTCAAATAATCTAAACCAACATCCAATAAAAACCCTAAACGGCTGATAATTTCTTTAACAACCTCTTCACCTATAGCTTTTTGCCGCGCTGAAAGTAGGCTGGGTACATCCAAAAACCATTGATGCAGTTGGCGAATATCCATAGCGGAGAGTTCGGCTATGTTTTTATCCCCAATTTTAAAATATAAAGAGTCTTTTTTCAACCGCGAGCCATCACATTCTGGGCATTTGTTATCGCTCATAAACTCTTCAGCCCATTGGCGCATTTTTTCTGAAGTGGATTCTGCATAATAGCGTTTTAGCATATTCACCAAACCCTCTTCGGCTATATTCATCCCCATTTCTTCCTTACCGAATTGGCGCGCGTCAAAACTTTCATCCCCGCCGTATAAAATTGTTTTAATAATCTCGGCTGGTAGTTTGGCTATGGGCGTGTTAATATCAAAATTATACTTTTTGGCCATCGCTTTTATCTGCTCAAAACTCAAATTGTTGCGAGCTTCTCCCAAAGGCGCGATGCCGCCCTCGTTGATAGATTTGTTGGAGTCGGGGATGATTTTATTCACATCCACCTCTTGCACATTGCCCATACCTTTGCAGCAGGGACAAGCCCCGTGGGGCGAGTTGAAAGAGAAAGAGTTGGGGTTGGGTTCTTCGTAAGAAATGCCCGTGTCAGCGCAGATTAAAAACTTGCTGTAGGGATGTACTTCTTCAGTTTCGTTATCCAAAATCATAATAAATCCATTGCCCACACGCAAAGCCGTTTGCAAAGAGGATTCAAACCGCTCGCGGCGTTCTTCCAAAACCTTCAATCTGTCCACAACCAGTTCTATATCGTGGTTTTTGTACCTATCCACTTGCATATTGGGGGTAATTTCCAAAATAATCCCATCTACTCGTATCTTGCCAAAACCCTGTTTGCGCATTTGTTCAAACAGCTCGCGATAATGTCCTTTCCTGCCCCTAACCAAAGGCGATAACAAAGCTATAGTTTTATCCTTAAAATGCTCAAAAACGTGCGCTATGATTTGATTTTCTGAATAACGAACCATTTTTTTGCCTGTGGCGTGTGAATATGCATCGCTGGCGCGGGCAAACAATAGGCGCATAAAATCGTATATTTCGGTAACTGTGCCGACTGTAGAACGGGGGTTTTTGGAGGTTGTTTTCTGCTCTATAGCGATAACAGGGCTTAATCCCGTGATTTTATCCACATCGGGGCGTTCCATTTCGCCTATGAATTGGCGCGCATAAGCGGAAAAAGTTTCCATATATCGGCGCTGTCCCTCCGCGTAAATGGTGTCAAAAGCTAAAGAAGATTTGCCGCTACCCGATACTCCAGTAACCACTACCAACTGCTCGCGGGGGATTTTTACGCTTATATTTTTGAGATTGTGGGCTTTTGCCCCAATAACGGTGATATAATTTAAATCAATATCTTCAAATTCCATAATAAATTGCTATTTTAGGGCGCAAAGTTAGCGTTTTTATTGGATATTTTGTAATAAGAATGGCAAAAACTGTTATTTTTTTCGCTGGAATGTAAATTTAAGGTTAAATTTTTATAATTTATTTAGTTTTTTAACAAAAAAATTTGGTGGTGTGAAAAAACAGTTTTACTTTTGCCCTATAAAATACAAAAAAGTTGGCCAACCTGCCCGCTCACGCGGGAATTTTCTCTTCCATTAACAAAGCATAGCAAGTTCTGTATAGAATTATTGCATAGCAATAATTCTATTTTTTTATTAAAAACAGCAACGAAAATGCTAAAAATTAATTATTTATTTGCGTTCTTATGGGCTGCTATCTTATTGGGAAGCAGTCAGTCATTCGCACAAAGTAGTTTTATCTTCACCACTACTACAGTGCCAAGCCTCACCAGCAGTCAACAAGAAGCCTATCAAAAAGTGTTAAATTCGCCTTTCACTGTGCAAACTTGGTTTCTTAATGTCAATGCGCTTTCTACCGCCCAATCTGACGGTATGATAAAATTTGAATTGCCTACTAACAATTGCGGTGGGCTAACTTTTGCGGCCAAACACGTAGATTATGAAAGTGATAATCAATACGAATGGCAGGGTGAATACGTAACTGAATGCGATACTTGCGTGGATTGTTTGGATGGCGCGATTACTCTAATTAAAGAACCCAATAAGACTTATGGGCATATCAGCATAGATGCGGATGTATATGAGATTTATAATATAGGAGGCAAAACCTTGTTAGCAAAACTTAATACGGATGCTATGAATGGCAATGAGTGTGGGGTAAACTCAGTACCCAATACAGGCGAACCCACTTTTGTAGCTGAAGAAGAGCAAGAAACTAAAAGTTTGGGAGCAGGTTGCAATGTTAGGGTGTTGGTTTTGTTTAATCAGGCAGCAGCTAACCAAACACCAGATATGAATGCTTTGGCCAATCTTGCCATAGGGCAAACTAACCAAATACTGCGCAATTCTGCCATTACTTCATATAATCTTAATATAGTCTTGGCAGCAGTACAACCTATTGTTTTCACATTAACAGGTCAGAGGAGAGTAGCTGAAGATATGTTTGCGTTTTCAACTTTACCTGCGGTTGTTGCAGCACGTCAAGCAGCTAATGCTGACCTTGTTATGTTTATTACAGGGGATGACTACATTACTAGGGATGGTAATTATGATATAGCAGGCGCAACCCAGCAAGGTATTGATGATGTTTGGCAATTAGGGGCTAATAGATATGTAGGTTTTGTGGAGGCCAATAATGCTGTTTCAAGTAGATATACTTTTGCTCACGAACTTGGACATTTGTTTTTGGCTGGTCATAATGATGACCCCAGACCTGGAATTGTTCACGCTAAAAACTTTAATACTAATTGTAATTTTTTTGGCGTAAGTTGTAGAAAACATACTACTGTTATGGGTAAAATGCTACCTGATAGGGCAAGAATTATGCACTTTTCAAATCCTGACGTAAATTATATTAGAAAATCTACAGGTGATGCTGGGACTAAAAATAATGCCCGAGTGATGCTGGATAATGCTTGTACAGTGGCAGCTTATAACCCTAATGACTTTTTTCTTGTAGGTATGGAAGGTGCAGTTTCTTGGGCTTGTCCTGATAATTTTGTGCTATTGACTGCTCAAGCGAGCGGACTAATCGCTCCTTTTCAATATCAATGGCGAATTAGTAATGATGGCATAAATTATAGTGCTGTACAAAGTACAAACCAAAGCTATGGAGCCCCAACTCGCCCTTTGAATGGGCAGCGCGTATTTGTTCGCCTCACTGTTACGCATACAGCTACAAGTCAAACTCGCACTATAACTCATTCTATACAAACTACCACTACAGGACAAGGCGGCATAAATTGCCAACGCTCAAGCCGTTTGAATGTTAGCGAGGGTTTCAAAATAACAGTATCGCCCAACCCCAGCACTAACCAACACGTTTATTTGGATTTGGAGTTAGACAAAGAAACGGAATTGAGTTTTAGCGTACTAAATGCTGTAGGGCAAGTTATAACAACTTTCCCCACCACAAACTATGCTAAAGGTAAGCAATATCAGGAAATTTATTTTCCTAATCTACCCAATGGTACTTATTTTTTGCGCGTAGTATCGCCTGATAGAAGCGTGGAAAAATTGGAAAAAATAACCATTTTTAACCCTTAAAAACTTTGTCAATTATGAGATATTTATTATTGGTGTTAATTTTTGTTTGCTTGTTTGCTTGCCGCAAAGAAGAAGACCCTTATGTAGGTAAGCTACAGGCTAAATTAAATAATGGCTTTGGGTTAGTAGGAATGGAGGCACGCGCTTTTACTGAAGGAGAGGATACGATAAGTATTATGGGAGGAATAACAGAAGATGGGATTTTGCGTTGGGATATACAGTTTTATAAAGTACCAAAAAAGATAGGTCGTTTTGCTTTTCCTACTTGGGAATATACTAGTCCTTCTATCACTCTAACACAGTGGTTATCAGATGGAGACGCAGTAGGTAAAATGTTTCTTTTGCCAACAAGCAAACCAACAAATTATATAGAAATTACTGCTTACGACCCAGCAACTGGAGATATAGAAGGTCGTTTTGAATTCACGGCTTACAGCTCTTATATTAATGAGCGTTACGAAACGGCTTTTAACCTGCAAGACTCTATGTTATTTACGAATGGCGAGTTTTACACAAGGATAAGACCATAAAATTAAAAAACGCTCTCTTTAAAAGGGGGCGTTTTTTTCTAAATTCTAAAATTATAACTATGAAATATCTATTATTTTTATTTTTGCTATTGGGTTTTATTGCTTGCCGCAAAGAGGAAATAGACCCTTATGTGGGTAAGTTACAAGCTAAACTAAATAATAATTTTGGATTAGTCGGAATGGATGTAATTACTTTAGTGCTTAATGATAGTTTAACGGTTAATGGTTCAATAATAGAAAACGAAATTGTGCGCTGGCAACTTAACTTCAATAAATTGCCTAACAGAGTAGGTCGTTTTATATTATCTGCTTGGGGACAGAACTCGCCCACTTTCTTTCTCACTGAATGGGTGGCTGACGGGGATATGGGTGGGAGGTTGTATCTTCTTCCAGAAACAAAAGAAAGTAATTACATAGAAATAACTTCTTATAATCCAGAAACGGGAGATATAGTGGGCCGTTTTGAATTCACTGCTTATGGGGCTGCTGTTCAAGGTAGTGAAATGGTTTTTGACCTGCAAGACTCTATGTCATTTACGAATGGCGAGTTTTACACGAGGATAAGACCTTAAAATAACAAACTCCTTCTTTAGCGATAAAGAGGGAGTTTTTTTTATTTCCTTATTTCCCAAAACATTTTTATCTTTGCCCCAATTTATTCAAGTTAAAACCAAAACGATAAATTATGGCTTATAAATCAATCAGTTGCTTATTATTTTTGGGCTTATGGGCTGGCGCAGCTTTGGCGCAAGGGAGCAAAAACAAAGAAAAAGGGTATATTTTCAAAAATACTGTAGAAATTCCCCACAGTTCGGTCAAAAATCAGCAACAGACAGGAACTTGTTGGTCTTTTGGTACAATTTCCTTTCTGGAGGCTGAAGTGCTGCGGATTAAAAAACAATCTGTAGATTTATCCGAAATGTACGCGGTTAGGCACATTTATACCCAAAAGTTGAGAAATTATTACCTGCGGCAAGGTAAAGCCAACTTTGGCGAGGGTTCGTTGGCGCACGATGTTTTCAACGTGCTAAAATACGAGGGCGTGATGCCTGAAACTGCTTATAATGGCAACCCCAATGCGGGCGAATTAGACCATAGCGGTTTGGTGGCTGCTTTGGAGGGTTTGGCTAAAGCGAGTATGGGCAATGGCAAAACCCAACCTTGGCCTGTGCTGAACGCTTGGAGCGAACAGACACTCAAGTATTATATGGGCGATTTGCCGCTAACTTTTGGTTATGATAATAAATCTTATAGACCTCAAGAATGGGCGGAAAGTTTGGGTTTGCGTTATGATAATTATATCTATTTGACCTCTTTTATCCACCATCCTTTTTATGAGCCGTTTGTGTTGGAAGTTCCTGATAATTTTTCCAACGGAGCTTATATGAACGTCAAATTGGAGGAGTTGCTAAATTCGGTTAATAACGCCCTGAATAAAGGTTATACGGTGATTTGGGATGGCGACACGTCCGAAGATGGATTTGCGCACGAGGATGGATTGGCTGTTTTGCCTTTAAGAGCGGACGATGAGTTGAGTTTTTTGGATAAACCTATGCCCGAAATGCAGGTTACGCAAGAGAGCAGACAGCGCGATTTTGAAACGCTTCAAACCACAGACGACCACTTGATGCACATAGTTGGGCGCGCTACAGACCAAAGCGGGAATAATTATTATATTGTCAAAAATTCTTGGGGCAGCGATGAGCGCGATAATCCTTACAAAGGGCTTTTGTATATGTCGGAGGCTTATTTTAAACAAAAAACTGTAGCGGTTATCTTCCATAAAGAGGGGTTGGAAAAGGATTTAGCGGCTAAAATTTTGAAAAAATAGACTATGTATTTAACCATAACTTATATCCGTTTGCGCAGCCCTTGGCAGTTTTTTTCGCTAAGTTGGCAAGCGTTGAAAATTGTACGCCAATTAAAACAACATAACAACACCGCTTGGAAAAACACGGGCTGGTGGCGCGACCACTACACAATGACTCTTTGGAAAAGTCGTGAAGATATTGATAAATTCTACACTTCAGGCGCACACGCTCAATCTATGCGCGATAGCGCGAAAATGTCTACAGAAATAGCCACTTTAACTATAGAAGCCAGTGAGTTTTTGGATTGGAAAACTGCTAAAGAACGGGTGGGAAAAGAGGGAAAATGGTTGAAATTTTAATAAAAAAACACCCACTTGCTATCTTGTGCAAGTGGGTGTTTTTTTTGAAACTATTGTATTTAAAACAAACTTTGCTCTGTGTTTTCTCCCGTATTATCGTCGGTTGCGGGTAGAATTTCGGTTACTTTTAGCAGTTTGCTATCGCTAATTTTATTCCCTAAGGCTTTCCAACCCATCACTTCTACAAAAGTATGCAAGCGGATTTCGCCATTTAATATCTTACTCCCGTTTTTAATCTGGTAGCTAATTGCGGGTTCAGCTTGTGCAGAAAGTAGCAATAGTTCGCAGTTGGGCGTGGGCAAAAAATCAAATCGTTGGTTTAAGCTGGTTGTTTCTATCAAAAAGCGTTTTGCATAGGTCGCCTTGCGCTCTGGGTCGTAATAAATGGCGGAAAAAGCAGCTTTGGGGGATAATTTGCCCAAGTGTAAAATATCTTTCAACTCAAATCGGTTGGTGGTTACATCAAAATTGGAAAGTTCATAACTCGCATTTTTATAAAAAGAAACGATACGGTCTTCCTCCTCAAACTCTGCTATAAAACGCCCATATCCGCTCGTGTTGAGTTTGCCCGAATGTTCGTCCAACCAAATTTTGAGCGCGCCAAGGGTGGAAACGCCAGCAGATTTTTGTTTGATTTTTCGCACGGGGTATTTGGTCAGCTCATTCCCGCGCGTGTTGCGGTTTTTAATCTCCATTTCCGCGAAATTATAATCAAACTCTTTCTTTTTGGCTGTGGAGGCTTGAGTGAGTTGTACGGTGATGGTTTCGGCTTCGCCGTTGGGATTGGCGGAAAAATAGAGTATTTTGGCTTTTTCTACCCCGTCGGCTATAGGATATTTTTTATCGCGGGTAACGCCCAACACAGCAAAACGCTTGACGAAAGTTCCCCCTTTGTCCAAATTGGCATACACCACATTATAAACTTTGCGGCTGTCATTTTTGCGCCAAACGCCCACATACAAAGGATTTTTGCCGATAAAAACTTTTTCAGCTATTTTGCTGATGGAATAAGTGCCGTCTTGGTGGAAAACTATCACCTCGTCCAAATCTGAACATTCTTCTATAAACTCGTCCTTTTTCAACCCAAAACCCATAAATCCCTCTTCGCGGTTGACGTATAATTTTTCATTGTTCAAAGCTACTGAAGCGGCTTCTATGTTGTCAAAATTGGCGATTTGGGTGCGGCGCGGGAATAAATGGGCGTATTTTTTTATCAAATTTTGGTAGTAAGCGATGGCGTATTCGTTCAAATGTTCGAGATGATGAACGCATTGGGCGATTTGTTCTTCCAATTTTAGCAATAAATCATCCGCTTGGAACTTGTTGAACTTAGAAATGCGCTTAACTTTTATCTCGGTGAGCTTCGCCACGTCCTCTTCAGTTACGGCGCGCTTGAATTTTTTGACGTGGGGCTTTAGCGCGGCGGCTATAGTGGTTAAAACCTCCTCCCAAGTTTCGCAATTTTCTATCTTTTGGTAGATTTTTTTCTCTATAAAAATTTTCTCTAAGCTCGCAAAATGCCAACGCTCTTCCAACTCGGCTTTTTCTATGGTCAATTCTTGCTTTAGCAGGTCTTTGGTATGAAATGCGCTATACTCCAGCAACTCATCTACTGTGGTAAAAATGGGTTTTTCGCCCTTAATCACGCAAGTTATTGGGCTGATAGACACTTCACAATCGCTAAAAGCATATAACGCATCCAAAGTTTGTTCGGGAGATACTCCTACAGGTAGTTCTATGAAAATTTCTACCTCTTGGGCTGTGTTGTCGGTTACCTTTTTTATCTTAATTTTGCCTTTAGCTGCAGCTTTTATAATACTTTCTATCAGCGAACTTGTGGTGGTGCTAGCGGGGATTTGGCGGACAACCAAGTGCTTTTTTTCTACAATTTCAATCTTTGCCCTTACGCGCAGTTTTCCCCCTCTTTTTGCGCTTTGGTATTGGCTACAATCCATTAACCCCCCAGTCAAAAAGTCGGGTAAAATTTGGGTTTTCTTCCCATTGAGAATATCTATACTGCCTTGCAATAGCTCGCCTACGTTGTGGGGGAGAATTTTGGTAGAAAGTCCCACCGCTATACCCTCCGTACCCTGTGAAAGTAGCAGTGGAAACTTCATTGGTAAGGCTATGGGTTCTTTTTTTCGACCGTCGTAAGAGAGTTGGTAGGCGGTCGTTTTGGGATTAAATGCCATTTCTTGGGCAAATTTGCTCAAACGGGCTTCAATATATCTCGAGGCTGCCGCGCTGTCTCCTGTGCGGATGTCGCCCCAGTTGCCTTGACAATCCACCAAAACACCTTTTTGTCCCATATTGACCAACGCTTCGCCTATAGCTGCGTCCCCGTGGGGGTGATATTGCATCGTTTGCCCGATGATATTGGCTACTTTATTATAACGCCCATCATCAATAACATTCATAGCGTGCAAAATACGCCTTTGTACGGGTTTGAGCCCGTCTTCTATAGCAGGAATTGCCCGCTCCAAAATCACATAAGAGGCATAATCTAAAAAATAGCCCTTATACATATCCGAAATATGCTCCGTGTGGCTGCTTTGTACCCTTTCGGGTTGCTCTTCTGGGGGGAAAGAATTACTTTCTTGTTCTAAATCTGGTTTATTTTCCATTTCGTATTATTTTAAATTTTCTTACTTTATATCAAACAAAAAGTTGTAATATGCCGCAAAGGTATATCTTTTTTTGATATTTAAAACAAAAAGTTGTAAAAGTTGCTGTTTTTTACGAAAAAAAGGGGAAAAAGTTGTGAAAAAAAAGCGAGCATATAAAAAAAAGCTATCTTTGCAGCCCAAAATCACAACTATTTCAAAAATATACTTATAATTTGATATGCAAAAATCCCAACTCACCCGCCACGATTGGACTGCGGAAGAAGTAGCTGCTATTTACAATAAACCCATTTTAGATTTGATTTATGAAGCGGCTACAGTGCATAGAACTTTACACGAAGCCAACGAGGTGCAAGTTTGTACCCTTTTATCTATCAAAACGGGCGGTTGCCCCGAAGATTGCGCTTATTGCCCTCAAGCAGCGCGTTACCATACTGAAGTAGATGCCCAAAGCCTTTTGACTACAGAAGAGGTTTTGACCAAAGCCAGCATAGCCAAGCAGAACGGTTCTACCCGCTTTTGTATGGGTGCAGCTTGGCGCAATGTCAAAGATAATAAACAGTTCGACCGCGTGGTGGATATGGTGCGCGGGGTTAATGATATGGGGATGGAAGTTTGTTGCACGCTGGGTATGCTCACCGCCGACCAAGCCGCAAGGCTGAAAGAAGCTGGTTTGCACGCCTATAATCACAATTTGGACACTTCTGAAAGTTATTATGCTAATGTTATTAGCACTCGCGGTTATCAAGACCGTTTGGATACTTTAGAAAATGTGCGTCAATCTGGGTTGACTGTTTGTAGTGGTGGTATTATTGGTATGGGCGAAACTGATGTGGATAGAATGGATATGCTTAAAACTTTGGCTAATTTGCCTACTCATCCCGAATCCGTGCCCGTCAATGCATTGGTGGCTGTAGAAGGAACCCCTTTAGAAAATCAAAAACGTGTGCCTATTTGGGATATGATTAGAATGATAGCTACAGCGCGGATTATGATGCCTTTATCTCAAATTCGTTTGTCTGCTGGTCGCAATGAAATGTCAGTGGTGGAACAATCACTTTGTTTTATGGCTGGCGCAAGTTCTATATTTGCAGGCGAAAAATTGCTAACCACGCCTAATCCCGATGTTAATCAAGATTCTGAAATGTTCGCTTTATTGGGATTAAAACCTCGCCCTTCGCATAAAGAAAGCCAGCCTGCGTTGACTATACACGATT
>JAAFIM010000065.1 GCA_013297745.1 Chitinophagales bacterium
GCGTTTTATAGTTTTATTAATCAATACCAACGGGTTTTAACCCGTTGAAAGACAAAAAAAACGATTACAACAGACTTTAGTCTGTTGCTTAAAAGACATAAATGGTTGTTTTTTTTAATTGAAAATGTAGAAAAATTCTTACTAAACAACTTCAGTGTATAGTTGTTAGTGATTAGTAGGGGCGAACCTTTGTGTTCGCCCTAATACGTGTCCGACAAAAAATTATACATACCAACCCAAATGTATAGGTTGCAACAACAATTGAGGGCTTATACCAACCCGAATGTATCAATAAAATAAAAATTAAGGGCTTATACCAACCCGAATGTATCAATAAAATAAAAATTGAGGGCTTATACCAACCCGAATGTATCAATAAAATAAAAATTAAGGGCTTATACCAACCCAAATGTATAGGTTGCAACAACAATTAAGGGCTTATACCAACCCGAATGTATCAATAAAATAAAAATTAAGGGCTTATACCAACTGGTATGTACCGATAAAATAAAAATTAAGGGCTTATACCAACTGGTATGTACCGATAAAATAAAAATTAAGGGCTTATACCAACTGGTATGTACCAATAAAATAAAAATTGAGGGCTTATACCAACTGGTATGTATGGGTTAAAACAACAATTAAGGGCTTATACCAACTGGTATGTACCGATAAAATAAAAATTGAGGACTTATACCAACTGGTATGTACAGGTTAAAACAATAATTGAGGGCTTATACCAACTGGTATGTACCGATAAAATAAAAATTGAGGGCTTATACCAACTGGTATGTACAGGTTGAAGTTGTACAAATGATATTTTTACTATAAAAATGCAACCTTTTTTTATTTTATTGAGTACATAAATTATAAATATGTTTATATCAAAACTTCTAATTTCTTAATATATGCCTTTACTCCACTGGCTCGGCAAAGATAAAATTGTCAATTACGCCCAAAAAGCCCCTTTTCATTTATTGGAAAAACGCTACCAATACGGCGATAATGCTCACAACAAAATCATACACGGCGATAACCTACTCGCTCTCAAGTCGCTGCTGCCTCAATACGAAAACAAAATCAAATGTATCTACATAGACCCGCCCTATAATACAGGCAACGAAAATTGGGTGTATAACGATAACGTCAATAGCCCCCAAATACAAAAATGGCTGGGGCAAGTCGTCGGCAAACCCGCAGAAGATTTTAGCCGCCACGATAAATGGCTTTGTATGATGTACCCGCGCTTGCAACTCCTCCGCCGACTACTTGCCGATAATGGGGTTATTTTTATCTCTATTGATGACAACGAACAAGCGAATCTTAAACTGATTTGCGACGAGATATTTGGGGGAGATAATTTTATTAGCAATATCATTTGGCAAAGAGCTTACGCGCCTGTCAATCTCAAAAAAACGTTTTCTCAAAACCACGATTTCGTACTCTGTTACAGCAAAAACCTGAATAATTTTAATATGAAAGGCTTGCAGCGCAGCGTAGAAGCAGACGATAGATACAAAAATCCAGATAACGACCCAAGAGGCGTGTGGAAATCAGATAATTTAAGCGTAGGCCCAGCAGTAGCTGCAAATATATATGAAATAATCACACCTACAGGTAGAAAAGTTTTGCCCCCAAAAGGGCGAAGTTGGGTTTTGAATAAAGAGCGTTTGGCTGAATTTATAGCAGATAATAGAATTTGGTTTGGTAATCAAGGCGATGCAACACCCTCTTTGAAACGATTTTTGAGCGAGGTAAAAGACGGTATAACGCCGATGACGGTATGGACTTATCAAGAAGTAGGGCATACCCAAGATGCCAAAAAGGAGATAAAAGCTATATTTAGTGAAAGTGAAGCACCTTTTGACACGCCCAAAACAACCCGCTTGTTGGAACGTATATTCCAATTGACAACAGACAGTAACGACCTTATTTTAGATTCATTTGCGGGAAGCGGCACTACAGCGCACGCGGTATTAAACCTCAACAAAGTGGACGGCGGCAACAGGCAGTTTATACTAATAGAGTGCGAGGATTACGCCGAGACGATAACAGCAGAGCGCGTGCGGCGAGTAATGGCGGGTTATGGAGAGGTTGCGGGATTGGGGGGCGGATTTGAGTATTACGAATTGGGGCAGGCTTTATTTTTGGAAAATGGCTTTTTGAACGAAGAAGTGCCTACAGAGCAGATAAAAGAATACGTTTATTACACAGAGACCCAGCAAGCGTATAAGCCCCACGATGGCCAATACAGTATGGGCGAATGGGAAGATAGAAGCTATTATTTTTATTATGAAAAAGATAGCGAATGTCGTTTGGATATGGATTTTTTGGCTACTATCAATTATAGAAGTCGCGCCTATACCATTTATGCCGATATCTGCGGGTTGAGCGAAGCCCAATTGGAAAAATATAATGTTATTTACAAAAAAATCCCGCGCGATATAAGCCGCCTTTAATTATGGAACTCAAACCCTATCAACAAGAAGTCATCAACCAACTCAAGCAATTCATCAGCATACGCAAAGCCAATGGCGAGCAGAACAGAGCAGCGTATGAAGATTTTTGGAAACAGCAAGGCGTAGTCCCCCAAATTGGGCGCGACATACAACCCTATCAAAACAGGTTGAAAAATAACGCGCCGCACATTTGTATAAAAGTGCCTACAGCAGGCGGCAAAACCTTTATAGCTTGCAACGCTATAAAACCGCTATTGGAAACCCGCCCACAAGGTACAGCGCAAATGGTGGTTTGGCTCGTTCCGTCCAATGCTATATTAGAACAGACAGCGCGACAGCTTAAAGATACAGAACACCCCTACAGAAGAAAATTGCAGGCCTTATTTGGTTCAATTCGCGTGTATGAAAAAAGCGAGTTATTGCAAGGGCAAGGGTTTCAGTTGGGGCAGGTAGAAACCCAATTGAACATATTAGTATTGAGTTTTGACAGTTTGCGCGCCAAAAATAAAGACGCGAGAAAAGTATATCAAACAAATGGCGCTTTAGCCTCTTTTGCTAGATTGGTAGATGAAGAACAAGAACTTAGCTTAATGGCTATTCTACACAAAATATCGCCTGTAGTGATTATAGACGAAAGCCACAATGCGGCTACGGATTTGAGTACGGATATGTTAGACCAACTCAACCCCCAATTTGTGTTGGAACTTACCGCTACACCCCGCAAAAGCAGCAATATCGTCGCTTTTGTCAATAGCCACGCCCTCAAGCTGGAAAATATGGTTAAATTGCCCGTCATAGTAGCCAATCAGAAAGAAAAAAACGATGTTATCACTACTGCTATACAATTGCGCGAGCAATTGGAAACTGCCGCCGCTACTGCCCAACTCAAAACGGGCAAATACATACGCCCTATAGTGTTGTTCCAAGCCCAAACCAAAAATGCCAAAGGCAGCAAGGGAGAAGACCCCACTACATTTGGCAAAGTAAAAGATGCATTGATAAAAATAGGCATACCCGCCAACCAAATCAAGATAAAAACGGCTACTATCAACGAATTGCAGGGCATAGACTTAATGTCGCCCGATTGTGAAGTGCGTTATATTATCACTATCAACGCCTTGCAAGAGGGTTGGGATTGTCCTTTCGCTTATGTGTTGGCTTCTTTGGCTGATAAAACTTCTACAGTAGATGTAACCCAGATATTGGGGCGTATATTGCGCCAGCCTTATGTGAGCCGCCACCAAGAAGCAGCTTTAAACTTGAGCTACGTAATCACCGCCTCCAATAAATTTATGGACACCTTAACCCATATAGTAGAGAGTTTAAAAAAGGTAGGATTTGGGGACAAAGACTATCGCCAACAAGACCAAAGCCAAACCACAGATAGCGCAGCCATAAGCGGACAACAAGCGCAAACTTTGTTATTTGGTAGCAACAACAGCCCTCAAATAGAAACGGACACAGACCAAATACTAACTCCAGCCCAAGTGGAGCAAATACAGCAAGTCTTAGCCCAAAATATAGGTGATAAAGCCACTACACTTAGCCAAACCGTGCAAGAGATTATCGCCCAAACACAAACAGTGGAGAAAGAACAAAGCGCGGAAAAAGAAACAATAGCCACAGAAATTAAAGCTATGCAAAAAACATACACTATCAAATCTCATTTTCTGCCATTGGTAGAAGAGCAGCGTTTACCCCAATTTGTACAGCGCACAGCTTCAGGGCTATTGGTAGAAGAAACTACCCAAATGCTGGAGGGGGAAAATTTGCTGCTTGATTTTAAACTAAGCAACCAAAACAAAGATATAGATTTTGACGCAGTAGATAGCACTATTTACCAAATAGATGTGAATAGTACTGAAAATAATTACTATCAATTGGTACGCCAACAACTCAATCAACAAGCGCAAGAATATCTATCCGCTTATATGATGAGCGAACGCCGCCGAGAAGAAAAAATAAAACAAGCTACTGATATGTGCCTTAAAGAATTGGGCAATATGCGCCCTATTTCTGAAAAAGAGTTGCAAAAGTATGTAACTGCTATCATTAGCGATTTTGACACCGACCGAATGAAAGCTTTTGTGGAAAACTTACACAGTTATACCAAAAAAATAAAAGCTAAAATAGAACAATTGAGCGAAATACACCGCCAAAAAGTATTTACGGAGTGGTTGGATAAGGATAAAATTTTATTGCAAGATACCTATTCGTTCCCTCTACAAATTCACCCTACCAAGACAATAGACAGCATTTCTAAATCGCTCTATGAAAAAGAGGGAGACATCAACGGTTTGGAGGAAAAGGTTATAATGAAAGTAGCTGATTTGCAAAATGTTGATTTTTGGACGCGTAATGATTCTCGCAAAGGTTTCCGCATCAATGGGTTTATCAATCACTATCCAGATTTTATCATCAAAACCAAAAAAGGAAAATGGGTAATCTTGGAAACTAAAGGCGAGCATTTGGACGCCAACGATAAAATTAGGCTTGGCAAACTGTGGGAAAGTAAAACAGGGGGCAGATGCCGTTATTTTTTGGTGTATGAAGACAAAGAAGTAGCAGATGCCTACAAATTAGACGATTTTATAGACATACTCAAGTATTTATAAAAAAAGCCTCTTTCCAAACAGAAAGAGGCTTTTTTATGCAACATTGCAAAAAATACAAATAAAAAAGCCACTCCTTGCGAAGTGGCTTAATGCAAATAGTGACTCCGATTGGATTCGAACCAATGACCGTCTGCTTAGCGTCCCAACTATAATTTTCATTACATCCACCGTATGTGGAATTTGTGGGCTGGACTATATCTTCACCGTTACAGGTGCAATGCGTATAGTCTCTACGGAACCTCCAACTGTTAAGTTGATTTTGATTACCAACAAAAAATGTCCTTCATCAAAATTAGAGTTTCCTCGGGGTTGCCATCAACACAGTTTATTAAAAACTGTTTGGAAGGGTTCACCGATATAGCATTGTTCATTTTATGGGTTTTGTTTCCCCATAAACGCTCCTAATCATTAAAGGCAGATGCTCTATCCAGCTGAGCTACGAAGCCGTAATTATTTTGCGCTGCAAAGGTACGATGTATTTTCATACCTGCAAATTTTTTTTGCGTAAATATGCACTAAAAAGCGAAAAAAAAGCGAAAAAGTTCAAATTTTATAAAAAAAAAGCAAAAAAAATAAAAAAAATAAGTTTTTTTGCAAAAAAAATGCAAATAATCTGTAACATTTTTTGCGCAACGCATTAGGGCAATATAACAAAACACAAATTAATCCACTCCTCAAACTTTTATCAGATATGCTTTCTATCAGAAAAACGATTTACATTTTAGCGGGCTGTGTAGCTGCTTCTTTATTTTTTACCGCTTGCGGCGGCAACGGCAGCAACAACGGCGGCGACAATACCAACATTAGCGCGGTTGTACCCGACCCCAATACCGAACCTGTAGCCAATACCACCACATTGTTGCCTGGGCAGGTGCAGTTGGCTGTTCGCCCGCCCTTTCCTGGGGTGGATATTCCCAAACAAACCTATAAAGCGAGCGGAACAAAAGCTACTGTGATTGAAATTCCTTCAGGCACAAAAATAGAAATTCCCGCTAATTGTTTTGTGGATAAAAACGGCAAAGCAATTAACGAAGATGTAGAAATCAACTACCGCGAGTTTCACAACGCAGCCGATATATTGACTAGCGGCATTCCCATCCAAGATACGGACGGGCGTTATATGGAAACGGCTGGTATGTTTGAAATCGGGGGTAAATTGCGCGGCGAGGAGGTTTTTGTAGCGCCTAATAAAGAAATCAACGTCAAAATGGCTTCTTTCAACGAGGGGGATAGATTTGATTTTTTCAAAATGCAACCCAAAACTTGCAAGTGGGATGAAATAGATGGCGAGGGTAAAATTAAAGCCATTCCCAACAGCGAAAAAGTGGCAAAATTGAAAGAAATTGATACTAAAATCGCCCAAAATGCTCGCCCTATCAAACCGAAAGCTGCCGATAAAAACAAATTCGCTTTTGACTTGGATGTCAATTACGAAGCGTTCCCCGAACTCAAAAACTTCAAAGGAATTATCTGGGAATACGCTGGCAATAAAGATGCTGACAACCCCGAAAAACAAACTTGGGTGATGAAAACAGATTGGGACGATGTGGAATTAAAATCTGACAATGGTTCATACAAGTTGATTTTGTCCAATAAAAAACAAACCTTTGAAACCACCGTTCGCCCCATTCTCTCCGAAAAAGACCAAGACAAAGCCTTAGCTGAGTTTGATAAAAAGATGAAAACTTACGAAGATGACAAAATGTACTTGGAAATGTCCAAAAAAGATATAAGTGCTCAAAATAACGTTTTCCGCGCTATTGCTATAGAAGGGTTTGGCTTGTACAATTGGGATTGTTTGCATAATCCAGAGCGTGTACAGTGCGAAACTTCTTTCGTAATGGGCGGCTTGGATGTGGATAAAATACAAAGTTTGACCATATTTTTGGTGAGCAAAGAACAACGCGCTGTTATCCAATTTGCTGGACAAAAGGGTACAATACCTATGTTCTCATTCAATCCAGACGATAAAAATATGTTGGTGGCTCTGTTGCCAAATAATGAAATCGCTACAGTCTCTGCTAATGTGTTCAAAAAATTGAATGTTAAAGATTTGCAGAAAAAGAAAACGCTCAATTTAACCTTTGAACGCCAACCCAACAAAATCAAAAATGTGGCTGATGTACAGAAATTATTAGACCAATTGAGCTAAATAGCCGCTTCTAAACTTTTTTTCACCTTAAAGGAGATTGTTTTTATAAATAGTCTCCTTTTTTTTATCCTTTTTTTTTCGCATTTTTGCGCCCAAAACCTTCTTGCTTATGCTGTTATTAAGAATTTACGCACTTTGTTGGGGCTTATTGGGGGCTTTATCCTGCTATGCCCAACCCCAACTTTATCCGATTAAAAAAGATGGACTTTGGGGCTTTATCAACAACAGTGGTAAGTTGGTAATAGCCAACGAGTACGAACAAGTAGCCCCGTTCTTGCCCAATGGATTGGCTATAGTGCGCAAAAATAAACTACTTGGGGCTATTGACAGCGCGGGTAAAGTGCAAATCCCTTGCGCATATCAGCTATTGGATACGGTGGGTATTTTCGCCAACTATTTTATAGCCGAACAAAACGATGTTTGGAAGCTAATTTCCAACCGCAACGAGCTGATTTTAGACAGTATTTCGGGTAAAGTTTCCTCTTTGGCTGATGCCGAATTATATTTTACGGTAGAAAACGAGCAGGGGCTGGCTTTGATGCATCTCAAACGGGGTTTGATTGTTCCTTACCGCTACCAATCCTATCAATGGGCGCAAAATCATCATTTTTATGTGCAAAATGAGGATAAATTATTCGGGTTGATAGATGCTCAGGGACAAAATAGGGAGGTGTTAGCCCCCCAATACGATGATTTGAGGTATAAAGATGGGCATATTTTCGCCAAAAAAGATTATCGCTGGGCGGTTTTGGACACTACGGGGAAAATTATATACGATTTTATCCACGATTATGGCTTTTTGTTATCCAACAAACTTTTTGCGCTGCAACCGCATACGGCTGGGCAGCTAAATTTGTACCATAAAGACAGCAGCGAGTTGATTATCGCGGGTATAGATAGCGCTGAAGTGCGCCAAGAAAGGGCTGTTTTCGCTTATAAATGGGGTTTGTTTGGTATTCTGAATATGGACGGGCAACAACAGTTGCCGATAAAGTATAAACGCCTTTCCCGTTTGCCTCAAGATAGCCTTTTTTGGATAGCGCATCACAGCAACGGCAATTTAGCCCTATTGGATAATGATTATAACCTGCTGATAGATGCTGATTATACCCAAATTTTGCCCTATTCTAGCGATGGGCAGCTTTGGCGGGTGCAACAAAACGGGCGTTGGGGGGTTTATGATTGCAAAGCCAACTTTTTATCCTCCAAACCCCAATTTACCGCTTTATCCGCTTTGGATTATAGCGTGGCTTTGGGGCAAAGTAACGATACTTTTTGGGTATTCAACCGAAATATGGATATTGTCTGGGAAAATGCGGGACTGCTCAAAGACCTCGCCCTTAATTCTAACTCTTTGACCTATCAAAATCAAAAAAATACCAAACAGGTCATACAATTTGATGCTGAAGGCAAACTGGTGGATAATTCCAACTACAGCAATTACAACCGCCTCCGAGTTAGCAAAAAGAATGATTTAGATATTGTTTCCCCAAGAAGAATTACCCCCGTAATTAGCCCCCGCAATCCCATAGCTTTGGGCGATAGCACCTTCTGGGTTTATGACAACCGCAAGAAAATCCACAAATGGGGTATTAGAGACTCCGCCAATAAACGCTGGCGGCTGCCGCCTACCTACAACGAGGTTAAAGTGTTTGAAGAATTGGGTTTTAGTTTGGGGTTTATCGCGGCTGCGGGCGAAACCAACCTAAAATATGATAGGGCAGAATTTACCTTTATGGGCACTAACACTTTAATAAGTAATAAAAAAGCTTTGCCTATAAGCCAACCCGAGTTTATTTCTATCAAAATGGACGATTTTAAGGGAGATAATCCCGTTGCGCGCTGTGTTTTTGTGGGGGGCGAACACGGTTTAATCTCCAAAACGGGTAGAATTATAACTAGGGGTTATGTTTATATCGGCGAATTTCACGAGGGCAAGGCAAGAGCCACTAAAAGAGGCGTTTTAAAAGCTAATTTGGAGTTGGGTATAAACCAATTGCCCCCTTTGGAAGCCATCCGCAGTTATTTGCAGGGTATGGGGATAAATTTTTCTGTTAGTTGTTTTGGTTCTAACGCTTATTTGGAAGAATTATACAAAAATGGGCTGGTGTGCGAAAACGCTAAATGGGGATTTATAAACGAAGAAGCGAAAGAAATTGTCCCTTTTCAGTACGATTATGTGTCCGATTTTCATCAAAATAGCGCAACTATACTACAAAAAGGGCGTTGGGGGCTAATTAACGCCAACAATCAGCTTTTACTGACCCCAGAGTTTGAAACGATGCAGTTTTTGCCCAATTCCAACCGCAATTTATACCAAATAACCGCCTACGAATCTAAATCTGGGGCTGTAGATACTTTGGGCAACCTTATCGCGCCTATAGAATACGACCGTTTGCGGCTTGCTGAAGGGTTTATTGCCGTACAAAAGCAAAATTTGTGGGGATTTATCAACGCAAAAGGGGAAATAATAAGCGAATGTCAATACAATAACGCCCGCCCGTTCAGTGAGGGAAGGGCTGCTGTGTTCGCGCGCAGCCGTTGGGGGTTTATAAACGAGCAAGGGCAGCAAATTATCAAACCAAATTACGCCAGCGTGGGGGATTTTCACCAAAATATGGCTTGGGTGCGGATAAAAAATGGGCAAATGGGTTATATAAACCCTCAAGGGGAGATTATTTTTCAGGATAAATTCACCACACTAACCGACTTTGTGGATACTGTAGCTTGCGCGCGGGACAAAAACCTCTATTGGGGGATTATTAACCAGCGCGGGGAATGGATTTGCCCCCCGAATAAAAAATTTGAGAAGATTATTCTGCAAAAAGGCAGCAACCGCGCCCGCGCTCAAATAGGGGATAAGTTTGTAATCATTAACTTGCAGGGCAAAATCCTATCCAAACCCTACGCGGTGATTAGAGATTTCCACGAGGGGAAGGCTGTAGTGCGGAAAAACTTTGCTAACGACGGTTTAATCCCCATTGATGACGACTGGGGCTTTGTTGATACCAACGGACGCCTTATCGGTAAGTTACAATATCAGAAATTGGGCGATTTTTCCCACAATCGGGCTTTATTTTATGAAGCGGGCAAGGGTTGGGGTTATATCAACCCCGCAGGGCAAACGATTATCCCCGCACAGTTTTTTGAGGCTAGACCTTTTGAGGGAGAGCGGGCTATAGTGTTTATCAAACATAATCAGTCGGGGCTAATTGATACCAACGGAACGGTAATTATGCAGCCAAAGCACAATAAAATTTTGGCACGGGAGGAAAATATCTGTTTGGTAAGGGGCGGAGCTGAACATTATTACTACCTCACCGAAGATTTAAAGCGGGTTTTTCCCCTTGTGTTTCAAGATGCCAAAACTTTCCGCCATAATGTAGCGGCAGTAAAAAGAAATAATTTTTGGGGCTTAGTTAATTCGCAAGGTTTTTGGTTAATCAGTCCTAAATACCAAACTATGCAGGAATTTAACGTAGGTTTTGCTCAAGTGGGTATTCACACCCGCTATGGGGTAGCTACTACCGAAGGAAAAGTTATTATCCCCCCAAAATATGAGTTTGTAGAATTTGTAGGTAATGATATATTTCGGGTAGAAAATGGGAATAAAGTGGGCTATATCAACATAAAAGGGGATTGGCTGTGGCAAATGAGCGACTAAGTTGTTTTTTTGGATTATAAAATTGTTTGTTGTAAAAATTCCCTTGTGTTGTAAAACGCAGGGGTTTTTTTATTTTCCAATAATGCCGTTTTTATAAACAATTAAACCGTGTTTTTATACAAAAATCCCACACGCAACACAAAAAAACTTTAAAAATTTCTAAAGTTAGGGGTTTTGGTGGGAAAAAAACCTCAAAAAATTTTAAAGTTAAGGGTTTTGGTGGGAAAAAAACCTCAAAGATTTCTAAAGTTAGGGGTTTTGGTGGGAAAAAAACCTCAAAGATTTCTAAAGTTAGGGGTTTTGGTGGGAAAAAAACCTCAAAGATTTTCAAAGTTAGGGGTTTTGGTGAGAAAAAAACCTCAAAGATTTTCAAAGTTGAAAGCATTTTTTTTCAAAAAAAACATTTACGTTTTAAACATTATTTATTATAAATTGATTTAAACGGCAGGAAAAGTATATTTTTGCGCAAAAAAAATTATAAACTGCTTACGTATGTTCAAAATACTACTTGTATTTATTTTAATCGTTGCGATTCAATCTATTACAGCAGGGCAAAATTTATATTATATTAAAATTTTGGGTAAAGAAAAGGTTAGTTTCGGCACTTTTAACCACAAACGGCTAAAAAAGAATAAAATAGGAGAATTTTTAATTAAGGATATAACCGCAGATAATTTGCGTACCCATTTTAACCTTGACAGCAGCCGAAAGACGATAGTATTTATCCACGGTTGGCTCTCCAATATCCCCCCATACGACCGCGACGGGATTAAAGCGTTTAAGAAAATGGCAGAATTGCGCCCCGATATTCAAGCCGTTAATATCATTGAGATTATTTGGCGACCGCATCGTCTCCGCTATACCAAAAGTTGGGATAATGCGCCCCGCCACGGCAAAAATTTGAGCGGATTGTTGCAACAAATAGCCGAAATTCAGGACGAAAATCTTATCATAGCCTGTCATTCTATGGGGCATAGGGTTTTGCAAGGCGTGTTAGAAAATTGGCAAATGCCTATAAATCAGCGCATTTTTGATAAAGTATTATTTTTTGCCCCCGATTTGGATACGGATGCGTTTGACAATGCGTTTAAAAACCTCCCCAATCAGACCTCGTATTTAGCCATTTATCGGAATGAGAAAGACCGCTCTTTATTATTTTCGCGTTGGTTTCATCGGCGTAAGCGATTGGGGCGGCACGGGTTTAATCACCCGCCAGCAGCTGCCAATGTGGAAATGATTAACCTCACCAAAAACCGCGACCAACGGCGCGACGCTGTTCGGCACGTCTATCATAAATATCCCACCGTGCAGGAGGATGCATCGTTGATTATGGCGAATGATTTTGAAAAACGGAAGGTTACAAAAGGCGAAGATTATCAATATTTTTTGAAATAATACCCTCAACCAATTATATTTTTTATGCGTAAAATAGTAGTTATTCCTACCCTAATTTACTTTTTGTTGATATTTTTCGCCTATTTTTACGATTACGACAGCCCCAAAAAAGCAAAAAACCGCACTGTAGATGAACAGATGCGGGATTATATCTCTCAATACGCAGATATGGCGGTCGCGGAGATGAAAAGGGGGAAAGTTCCCGCCAGCATCACTTTGGCTCAAGGGGTTTTGGAATCTAAATACGGACAAAGCACTTTGGCGGTCAAAGCCAACAACCATTTTGGGATAAAAGTGGGCGGCGCAGATTGGAAAGGGGGGAGATATTGTGCCTATACGAACGAATTTAACAAAAAACTGAACAAAATGGAGCGTAAAATTGCCTGTTTTAGAAGTTACGAGTCCGCGCAGGAGGGATTTGCCCACCATTCCGATTTTTTAATCAGTCGCCCGCGCTATGCTGGCTTGTTTGAGTTTGATATTCGCGATTATAAAGGCTGGGCGCACGGGTTGGAAGCAGCAGGATACGCCACCGACTCCCAATACGGGGAAAAATTGATAGATATTATAGAGCGATTTAAGTTGTATGAATACGACCAGCGTTAATTTTATTAGAAATCAACCCTATTTTATAAATATGAACAGAACTTATCAGCCCCTAACCGCTAATTTATTGGCAGAATTAGCCCATTTATTCCCCCAAACGCTTATTTGGGAGGACAAAGAGTTGCTTTTTAATCACAGCCACGACGAAACCGAAAATTTAAGCTATTTGCCCGCTGCCGTATTCATACCCAAAACCACTACAGAGCTGCAAACGTTGGTAAAATGGGCGGCAAAGAATAAAATTCCCCTCACCACTCAAGGCGCGAGAACGGGATTAGCAGGGGGCGCATTGCCTGTAGCGGGGGGGATTGCGGTAAGTATGGAAAAAATGAACTCAATAATTGCTATAGACGCAGATAATTTTCAAATAACTGTAGAAGCGGGGTTGATAACGGGAGAAATTAATCGCGTAATTAAGGATTTGGGGCTATTTTATCCCGCCGAAACCTCGTCAAAAGACAGCAGTTTTATCGGTGGGAACGTAGCGACCAACGCGGGCGGGGCAAGAGCGGTAAAATACGGGGTAACAAGGGATTATGTGCTGAATTTGGAGGTGATTTTACCCAATGGAGAGCTGATTTGGACGGGTGCGAACACGCTAAAGAACTCTACAGGGTATAATCTGACCCAACTTATAGCAGGCAGCGAGGGAACTTTGGCAATAATTACCAAAGCAGTGCTAAAATTGGTGGCTTTGCCCACGCATAGGCTGGTGTTATGGGCGGAATTTGACGATATTTTGGAGGCGGGTAAGGCGGTAACGAGCGTATTTAAGGGGGGATTATTGCCCGCAGCTATAGAATTTATGGAAAGGGAAGCAGTAGAGGTGGGAGTTGCCTATTTAAACCACAACCCCACGGGCAAAAAATTGGATAAAACCGCTTATTTGTTGATAGAATTGGACGGAAATCAGCCCGAAGTATTGCAAAAAGATGCCGAAACCCTGTTTGAGATACTACAACAGCACCAAGTTGGGGAAATTCTATACGCGGATAACGCCCAGCAGCAGGAAGAATTGTGGAAATTGCGCCGTTGTATCGGCCACGCGGTGAAAATTAGCTCTATTTATAAGGAAGAAGACACGGTAGTACCCCGCGCGCAGTTGCCAGCGTTGATAGTATTTATAAAAAACTTAGCCCAGCAGCATAATTTTAAAGCTATCTGTTACGGACACGCGGGCGACGGCAACTTGCACGTGAACATATTGAGGGGGAATTTATCCCAAACGTTTTGGGAGGAGGAATTGCCGCAGCTTATTAGCGTTTTATTTGAGTATGTTAAACAGTTGGGGGGAACTATATCGGGCGAGCACGGCATAGGTTGGGTACAAAAAAAATATCTGTCTATAGTATGCAGCCCAGCACATATTGAGTTGTTGAAAATGGTAAAAAAAGCCTTTGACCCAGAGGGAATTTTGAACCCGAATAAAATTTTTTAGCGACAATTAACCCGAAAAGTTATATTTGGCAAGATTTTTGTACCAACTTTTTCACAAAAAAGACGTTTAATAATTGCATTAAATCCAGCCATTTGACTATTTTTAACAACCAACAAATAAACTACAAGATGAAAAATGCTATTTTTTCCCTTTTAATGGGCTTATGCCTATGTTTTTGGCTACCACACGCGGCAGCTACCCACATCGTAGGCGGTACGGTGGGTTATACCTGTTTGAGTTATAACTCCCAAACCCAAATGATGAATTTGCGGGTAAGAATGTACGTGTATAGAGATGCCATCAACGGTCAAGCGCCTTTTGACAACCCCGCTGCTTTGGGGGTTTATATAGGACAAAGCGGAAATAATCTGTTTAATACTTATAGTATGAACAATCCCGTAATTTCTACCGTGCCCTTGGTTTTGAATAATCCTTGTATAGCCGTGCCGCCCAATGTGGCGGTAGAAGAGGCTATTTATACTATAGATATTAGCTTGCCTTACAATGCCAATGGTTACACTTTGGCTTATCAACGCTGCTGTAGAAACAATAGCATTAGCAACTTGGTTAATCCAGGCAATGTGGGGGCGACTTATCCCATTTATCTAAGCCCTTTGGCGATGACGAGTTGCAATAGCAGCCCTGTATTTAACGAATTTCCCCCTATAGCTATATGTAGGGGAGAAGCTTTGAGTTTTGACCATTCTGCTACGGATAGAGATGGGAATAGAATTGAATATTCTTTTTGTTTTTCGCGCGATGGGGCTACACCCACCGACCCAGCCCCTACCACTCCTTCTAGCCCGCCTTATGCGAATGTACCTTTCAACGCTCCCTATAGTTTCAACAATCCTTTAAACGCCAGCCCCGCTTTATCTATCAATCCAACTACAGGTTTGCTCACGGGAACACCCACCCGCATAGGTCAGTATGTGGTGGGGATTTGCGCGACAGAATATGATGCCAATAATAACGTGTTATCGGTAACTTTGCGCGATTTTCAGTTCAATGTGGCTTATTGTGAGAATAGAATTTTTGCGTTATTGGCAGCAGATTCGGTTAGTCCAGATAGTAACCGCTTCTTTTTCCGCCGTTGCAATCAAAGTACTATCAATTTTATCAATCAAAGCCGCCAATTAGCCGCCATTACCGACTATAGATGGGAATTTAGCAACGGGGCAGTTAGTACCCAAACCAACCCCAGCATAGCTTTTGGGGGATTTGGTACATACACGGGCAGATTAATCGTTAATCCCACTTCCAACACCTGTATAGATACAGCGCAGATATTCTTGACTTTGTACGGAAATCCTGTCATAAACTTCAATTTGGGTATAGATTCCTGCAACCCTACCCGCCCCCCGATAACAGTTACCAACAATACCACCGTACCCGCCCCCTCTACTTTGGCAGGGTTGAGGTATAATTGGGATTTTGGGAATGGGGGAACAAGTGCTATTCGCAACCCTACCATCGCCTACAATACCCCCAACACATACACCATAAGGCTAACAGTTACTTCCAACGAGGGTTGTAGCGTAACCAGCAGCAGAACTACAGGCTATTTTCCCCCAGCTACAGCAGCCTACACGATTAGCGACAATACAGGTTGTGTTCCCCACGCGGTAACTTTCACCAACACCTCCGCGCCGCTTGGCGCAGGCTACACTTCAATTTGGAATACGGGCGTAGGCGGCAATACGACCGCCACCAATGCTTCAGCCACTTACACCAGCCCCAATACTTATAATAGCCGTTTGACGGTAACCTCCCCTTGGGGTTGTGTGAGCACGGTAACCCAACCCGTAACCGTATTTGTCCCGCCTGTAGCAAATTTTAGTTTCACATACGATTCTTGCGTGGTGGATACGGTGCGATTTACGGATGCGAGTACAGCCACCAACACCGTTTTAGCCGCTTGGAATTGGAATTTTGGGGATAATGCAACCAGCACGGTCAGAAATGCGCGCCATTTGTACGGAAATGCCAACACTTATAACATAAATTTGGTAGTTCGTGATGCAAACGGTTGTTTGGACACAGCTACAAGACAAATCCGTTGGTATCCAGCCCCGATTATCAACGTGAGCAATCCAGACACGGGTTGTACTCCCTTTACTGTAGCTTTTAATAACAGCTCTTACCCTATAAATGGTTATACAACAGCTTGGAGTTTTGGGAATGGACAAACCAGCAATTTAGCCAGCCCAACTTTAACCTATAATAACGCGGGCACTTATTTTGTGAATTTGTTGATAACCAGCCCTATAGGTTGTACCGCCAATTATAGGGATACTATAGTTGCAAACGCTCGCCCAAGCGCAAGTTTTGTGCTGAATTACGACAGTTGCCAAGTTGCGCCGATTCGTTTTGATGAAACCGCCCAAACCAACACAGCAGGCACGCCTTTAGTAAGTTGGAGTTGGAATTTTGGGGATAATGTGAGCATTTTGGCGAGAGATACTTCCCATTTATACGCCAATGTGGGCACTTACAACAGCAGTTTGATTGTCGTAGATGCCAACGGTTGCCGAGACACAGCCCGCCGACAAATTCGCTATTATCCTGCTACTATTATGAATATAATCGGGGTAAATGCGCCCATTTGTCAGAATCAAACGGTAAGTTTTACCAACAATTCCAGCCCATTGGATAATACGTACACCCACGTTTGGAATTTTGGCGACGGTGCAACTTCTACAATAACCAGCCCCTCGCATTTATACACGCAGTTTGGAACGTTTGTGGTGAGTTTAACCACGACCTCTTTTATCGGTTGTCGTTCCAATTTTAGGGACACTGTGCAGGTGAATGAATTACCCAACGCCGCTTTTGTTACCAATTACGATTCTTGCGCGTTTACTGGGGTTAGAATTCGAAATACAAGCAGCCCCAACACAGCGGGCGCAAATATCAACAATTTGAGTTGGAATTATGGGGATGGGGGTACGTCCATAAACACTACAGATACGCTTTACCCTTATGCGCCGCGAGATACGTATTTGATTCAGTTGGTTGTTACGGATATAAACGGCTGTCGCGACACAGCCAGACAACTTTTGCCTTATACGCCCGCGCCCGTTTTCCCTGTAGCTTCACACAATCAAACCGGTTGCGCGCCCCAAACGGTTAATTTTCTCAATAATCCGCTGAATAATTACCCAGGTTATACCTATTTATGGAATTTTGGGAACGGACAAATCGCCACAAGTTTTGACACCGCTTACACTTACTATCAAGGGGGCTTATATTTTCCCACTTTGACGATAAGAACCCCAGCGAATTGTGCGGCAACTTTCCGCGATACGGTGCGTGTTTTTGGTTTGCCGATAGCTAATGCAAGTTATAGTTTTGATAGATGCGCCATAACCCCCGTAACGTTTAGAAACCGCTCTACACCCAGCCCAGATGCGGCGATTACCACATTAAATTGGAATTTGGGAGACGGAACTACAGCCAACCAACCGCTAATTTATCACACGTACAATTTAGCCGACACGGGACTTTTGGATATAACTTTGTCCGTAACCGATGCCAACGGCTGCCAAGACGACACCACATTCGTATTAGATTGGCGACCCAAACCCATTTTCCCGCTGACAATGGACGATTTGCGCCTGTGCCAGCCCGCTGTAGTAGCTTCGCCAGCAGATAATCCCTATCCTGTGCCTTATTATACTACAGTTTGGAATTTTGGAAATGGACAGGTTAGCAATAATGGAAACCCACCAGTGATGACCTATCCAGACACGGGCGTTTATACCCAAACCCTAATTGTGGTTGCGCCCAATGGTTGTACGGATACTTTTGCGCGTGAAATAGAGGTTTTGACCACTCCTGTAGCAGATTTTAATTACAGCCCCAACCCCGTAAGTAGTTTTAACCCTACAGTGCAGTTTACGGACGCTTCCCAAAACGCTTTCGGTTGGGAATGGGCTTTTGGCGTGGGTAGATTAAATGATTACACTTTCCAACAAAACCCAAGCTATACCTACCAAGATACGGGCAAATTTGTGGTGAGATTGGTGGCGGCGCATACCAACGGCTGTCGCGATACGGCGGAAAAAGTTATTGATATTATCCCAGAATTTACCTATTTCTTGCCCAATGCGTTCACGCCCAATTCAGACGGCACCAACGACGGGTATAGAGGAAACGGGATTTTTACCTATATAGAAACGTTCGAGATGAATATATTCAACCGTTGGGGAGAGTTGATTTATACCGCCAAAAACCCCACTGATGCTTGGAACGGGCGTAAGCAAAACACGGGTGAACTTTGCCCAGCTGGAGTTTATGTGGTACAGGTCAAGCTAAAAGCGGCTAGGGGAGAACAGCGCGAACTTAAAGGTTTTGCTACGATTATTTACTAAATACAGTCTATAAAATAAGCCTAAAAGCAACCTTAGCCTTGTGCGAGGGTTGCTTTTTTTTTATAAAAATATGTTTATAATCCAAAAAAGGCTAACTTTGCGCGATTTTCATCAATCATCAACTTTTTTATTTTATAATAACGAAAAAATTAAAACTTAAACGATTATGGCGCGTACATTGATGGTAGCAGGCAATTGGAAAATGAATAAGAGCTTTTTAGAGGGTTTGGTATTGGCCAACGATGCGATAAACCACGCTTTGGGTAGTGCGAATATCACCGTTGTTTTGGCTACTCCTTTCATCCATTTGCATACGGTAGGGGGGATGTTGAAAGATTATTCACATTATATGAAATTGGCGGCTCAAAACTGCCACCACGAATCTCAAGGCGCATACACGGGGGAAATTTCCGCTGATATGTTGCGTTCTGTAGGGGCTGAGTATGTGATTTTGGGACATTCCGAACGCCGCGCTATGGGCGAAACGGACGAATTGTTAGCCAAAAAGGCGAGCGCGGCTATCAAAGCGGGGCTGAAGGTGATTTTTTGCGTGGGAGAACCCGCAGAAGTGCGCGAGCGCAACGGACAAGAGCGTTTTGTAAAATTGCAGTTAGAAAGGGGACTTTTTAACCTTGCAGACGACGAGTTTAGACAGATTACTATAGCTTATGAACCCATTTGGGCTATAGGTACGGGCAAAACCGCCAGCCCTGACCAAGCGCAAGAAATGCACGCTTATATCCGCAGTTTGGTGCGCCAATGTTATAATAATTTGGTAGCGGACGAATGCACGATTTTATACGGGGGCAGTTGTAACGCGTTGAACGCCAACGATTTGTTTAGCAAACACGATATAGATGGGGGGCTTATTGGGGGCGCGTCTTTGCGCGCGGAAGAATTTGGCAATATCGTAAAAGCGCGCGCAGCAAAGCAATATATTAGAAATTAGCAGCAGAGCCAAAAATAAGATAATTCACTGGAGTTACGCTTTAGGTTTAATTTTCGTATAAGATAGTTATCACATTAAATCGAGTAGAAATTTTTTTTAACGGCTTACGCCTAAAAAATTTATTTTTCGTACTTTTTTGATGGCAAAAAAGTACCAAAAAAGCCAACGCCAAAAAGGCGTTTTTGCTTATTTTGCTTCATTTTATTACGCAAAAAGCGCAAAACCGTCGCTACAAGCCGACGTTTTTTGCGTTGCAAAAAAGCTACTGCCCTCACTGCGCTCGGTTGGTCGGCTTTCCGCGACATACGCTGGTTTTGGCGTCGCACGGCGAAAATTTAGCTTTTCAACTTGACTTCTATCACAAAATAGCTCAAGCGTAACTCCAGTAATTAACAAAGATTTAAAAAAAAATTAATTTTTTTTTAAGCTTCTGCATACAATTTGACAATTTGCTGCGTTATGCAGTTATCTATTTCAAATAACTCTAAATTAGCGTTTAGCTAACTCCTTTTATTCTCAAGAATGAATATGAACAGATTTTTGCAAAAATTTATCCAATTAATTTGTCTTTTTGGTGCTTTGATGCTATTCAACCAAGAAGCAAAGGCTAGTCACGCAGCTGGAGCAGATATTTCTTATGTTTGCTTAGACCCAGCTACCAACCAATACCGCATCGTGGTGCGTTTTTATCGAGACTGTAGCGGTATAGACCCAGGTTCAACTGTGAGTTTGAATATAGCGGGTACAGGTGCAGGTTGCACAGGTGTGACCAGCCCAGTGACGGCCAATCAGGTAGGAGGACCTGGCGCACAAATAGATGTTTCACAACTTTGTGGTACGGCTATTTCCACTTGTAATGGCGGTACTACACAAGGCACCGAAGAGTTTACCTATGCGACTACAGTTACATTGCCCACAGGTTGTAATTCTTGGCGAATTAGTTATGAGTCTGGTACCCGTGCGAATGGTATTACCAACTTACAGAATGCTTCAAGTCAAAATTGGTATTATGAAACGATTATCAATACAGCCCTCGCGCCTTGCAATAGTTCTCCCCAATTCAGCAATTTGCCAAATTTGTACACTTGTGCAGGTCAACAGGTTTTCTATAACCACGGCGCTTCTGACCCTGATGGAGACTCTCTTACTTTTACGATGATACCAGCCCGTTCAGCAGCAGCTACCAATATACCTTTTGCAGGGGGGACATCCCTTGCTTCGCCTCTGCGTTTAGTAGCTGCTACCACTTTTAATTTTAACCCTAATACAGGGCAAATGATTTTTACCCCGTTGGCGGGAACAGCACAAGTTGGGGTAGTTACAGTGTTAGTTTCCGAATTTAGAAATGGGGTTTTAATCGGAACAACTATCCGCGAGGTACAAATCGTGGTGGTAGCGACTTGTACTAACAGTTCGCCAGCTCTTAATGCCTTAACTTCCCCCAATGCAGTAGTTACAGGCACAAGTATTAATGCTTGTGGTGGCAACACGATAACTTTTACTGCCAATATATCTGACCCCAATGCTGCGAATACGGTGTCTGTGACCAGCAATATAGCAGTGGCCATACCAGGAGCCACGATGACCACCACAGGTACAAATCCAGTAACAGCCTCTTTTTCAGTTCCAACCCAAAGTTTGCCAAGCGGACGTTATCCTTTTACCATATCTATGATAGATAATGCCTGCCCTATTTCGGCAAGGCAAATTGTTGGTTATGAGTTAGTTTTATCCAATTTGGAAGCCTCTGCGAATCAGTATTTTAAGTGCGCTAATGAAATAGATACCATACAATTAACCGCCAATGGGTTAGGGGGGGCAGCAGCACCAGGTACTTACACTTGGACGCCAGCAGCTAACCTTAATAATGCTAATATATTTAACCCAATTGCTATCATACAAAGCCCAGATACGTTTATAGTAACTTACACTGATGGCAATTGTGTGCAGCGTGATACAGTGGTAATAGCAGCTCCTTATCCTGCGGTTATCAATCCTATACCAGACATCACGATTTGTAATGGAAATACAGCCCAAATAAATGCAAGTGTAGCGGCAGGTTCAGGACCGCGTACTTTTTCGATGACAGGCGGCAACCGAACGATTGCTCCCAACACAACCACTAATATCACTTTGACCGTAGCTGGTGTTGCACCTTCTTCTTTGTTGGATAGTTCTTTAGCAAGAGTTTGTTTTAATATCAATCAGGGCGGTTCTATCCGAGATTTGAATATATTCTTAATTTCGCCAAGTGGTGAAATTGTAGAATTGACCTCTGCTAACGGGGGATTGGTTCAAACAAGCTATAATACGGTTTGTTTTTCTCCCCTTGCTACCGTTCCTATTACCAATTTTGCTGGAGTAGGTTCTACAGTGCCAAGCAACAGCACCTTTCGTCCTGAAGGGAGTTGGTCAAACTTCACAGGAGGAACGACAAATGGCAATTGGATTTTAAGAATTCAACATACTCGTGCTCCAGCATTGGGGGGACAAAACGGAACATTAACCAATTTTTCGTTAACTTTCAACGATTTATCCTCTGCGCGTTTTACTTGGTCGCCCAATTATTTTATTAGCTGCCAAACTTGTGCTAATCCTGTAGTTTCGCCTCCCAATGACACCGTTTATCGAGTAATTGCACAAAATTTATTTGGCTGTAGAGATACAGCGTTGGTGAATGTAAATGTGGATACAGCTTTACCCGCTGCGGTGGTTTATTGTGATTCAACGGATGTGGATTATATCCGTTTTCGCTGGGACCAAGTTTCAGGAGTGGCTGGTTATCAATTGATTGTAAATGGTGGTACGCCTTTTACCGTTACCCCTGCAACTTTGACTTATACCGAAACTGGTTTGACGTTGGGAACTTGTCGCACGCTTTCAGTTGTGCCTGTGTCTGGCAACAGTTGTCAAAATGGGGCTGCTGGGGTTTTGCAGTGTTGTACTGTGGGATGCCCTCCTGCTGGTGTTGCACCAATTATTCCAAGCGGCAGCACAGCGATTTGCCCAGACGGCTCAGTCAATTTGGATGCGGGAGTGGGTTTCGTTTCTTATCTATGGAGTACAGGCGAAACAACCAGAACTATTACTGCTGATTCTTCCAATATCGGTCAGATTAGAGTTTCTGTTACCACCGCTTCAGCTTGCCCTGACACGGGAAGTATAGACATAACCTTGTTGACTAATCCAATTCCTAACATAACCGCTGCGGCTTCTACCCAATTATGCGCTGGTGCTAACGTTGGTTTAGATGCTGGTGCTGGATTTAGCGCTTATCTATGGTCAAGTACACAAGCCACTCAAACCATTAATGCAGACCAAAGCACTCTTTACACCATAACGGTTACAGATGCAAACGGTTGCCGAGGTACAGACACAATGACAGTATTTGTCGCGCCAGCTGTTTCTATATCTATGGCTGCGGTGGATGTAACTTGTAATACAGCTAGTGCTGGTATAGACAATGGACGCATTACGGCTACTCCTGCTGGTGGATTTAGTGGATTTAATTTTATTTGGGATGCTTTTTCGCAAACTACAGCAACAGCTTCAGGCTTAGCTGCCAATAACACATACAATGTTACAGTCACTGATGCAAATAATTGCACGGCTACTGCTAGCGCTTCAGTTTCGCAACCTTCAGCTATAACCCTAACCACAAGCAGCGTGGACGTAACCTGTTTTGGGGGAACGAACGGAAGCGGAACGGTAACAGCGAGCGGAAGCGCGGGTGGTTATCAATACTTATGGGATAACGGCAGTATAACCTCAAACG
>JAAFIM010000066.1 GCA_013297745.1 Chitinophagales bacterium
AAAACGCCTTTTTGGCGTTGGCTTTTTTGGTACTTTTTTGCCATCAAAAAAGTACGAAAGATAAATTTTTTAGGCGTAAGCCGTCAAAAAAATTTCTAACCTATTTAATTTTTAGTTTTTTTTATAGGAGTTGTTTAGTATGATTTTTATCTTTTAATTTCTCTATGTTGTGCGGGACTAAAGTCCCAGCACAATTGATATTTAGGATTTTTTCGCGCTTTTGGGGCTAAAGCCCCGCGCGTTTTATACTTTTATCGGTCAATACCAACGGGTTTTAACCCGTTGAAGGACAAAAAAACAATTGCAACAGACTTTAGTCTGTTGCTTAAAAGGCATAAACAGTTATTTTTCTTGATTGAAAATGTAAAAAAATTCTTACTAAACATCTCTATACTAAAATAAAGCCTCAAGCGTAACTCCAGTTAATTACTAAACAACTTCTATTTATAAATACCCTATATTTTATGCAAAAAACACTTTTTTTTCTGACTAATTTTTTTGGCAAAACAGCCCTTTATATTTATATCATTTTAGCCATTCAGCCTCTTTGCGCTCAAAACTTTATAGATATAAACAATGCGCCCGAAAAGCTAAAAAAAACATACAAAGAAGCTTATAAAATCGTGGATGCTGGCGATTATAAAAAGGGAATTGCGCAGTTGGATAAAATTATTAAAAAAAATCCCACTTTTGTAAATCCTTATCTGCTCACAGGCGACTTATACAAACAACTACACGAGCAAGATAAAAGCCAAAATTATGCGCAAAAATCGCTTTCTTATTTTCAACAAGCCATACAATTAGCCCCAGACTACGAACCACGGGTTTATTATCTAATAGCGCAATTGTATATGGGGGAAAAAAATTTTGCAGAAGCGCAAACACAGCTCAAAAAATACCTTGCTTATCCCAATGTAGCCCCAGAACTCAAGCGCAAAGCCAACAAAATGCTTTTGGATGCTGAATTTCTACCTTCAGCTTTGGCCAATCCTGTGCCTTTCAAGCCTACAAGTGTGGGCAAGGGTATAAATAGCCCCGCCTGGGAGTATTTTCCCTGCGTGACAGCGGACGAAAATACGCTAATTTATACCCGACAAATTGGCGAAGGCAACCAATCTCAAGAAGATTTGTATATATCCAAACGGGTCAATGGGGTTTGGTCTAAAGGTGAGCCTATCCCCAACGTCAATACCCCCGACAACGAAGGCGCGCAAACCATTTCCGCCAATGGAAAAATGCTGGTTTTTACCGTTTGCAACCGTATGGGCGATTTTGGAAGTTGCGATTTATACTTTAGTGAATTGAAAGGCAACAAATGGACTAGCCCCAAAAATATAGGCGCGCCTGTCTGCACCCCCTCTTGGGAATCTCAACCTTCGTTGTCCGCGCACGGGGATATGCTCTTTTTTGCTAGGGGCAATCCTCGCGACCGAAGCAATACCGATTTATACCTAAGCCGCCGCAATGAAAAAGGGGAATGGACTAACCCAGAACCCATAAAAGAATTAAATACTGATTATGCAGACCAAGCCCCTTTTATGCACCCTGACGGGCAAACTCTATATTTTATGTCCGCTGGTTATGGTTCTGTAGGTGGGAATGACCTTTATATGAGCAAAATGCAGCCTGATGGCACTTTTGGCAAACCTAAAAATTTAGGTATTCCTATAAATTCCCCTTTGGATGAAGATGCGCTAATGGTCTCATTTAAAGGCACTTACGCTTATATTGCTTCCAATAAATTGGGGGGTGAAGGCGGCGTAGATATTTTTCAGTTTGAATTACCCGCAAATATACGCCCCCTACCCGTAAATTATGCAGAAATTACCGTTTATGATGCGATTAGCAACAAAGTTTTACCCGATACTAAGTTAGAAATTTTAAACCTTACCGATAATGTGGCTTTTATCACCAGCAAAACGGACGGAGCAGGAGAATTTTTGGCTTCTATGCCCTTACAAAAAGATTATGCGCTGAATATAACCCGAGCAAATTATCTATTTTATAGCGAAAACTTTGCGCTTACCGCTAATGAATATGGCGACAAACCCTTCAAATTGAAAGTTTATCTGCAACCTGTGCCAAAAAATACAAGCGATAATCCCAACCCTGTTCAAAAAGATAGCATTATTGGCAAACCAATTGTGTTGAAAAACGTATTTTTTGACCCAAGTTCAGCCCAATTGCTCGCAAAATCCAAAACAGAGTTAGAACAGCTAAAAAAACTATTGGTAGAAAATCCAAAAATGCGGATTAGAATAGACGGACACACAGACAGCGACGGCGAGGAGGAAAAGAATAAAATTTTATCCCAAAATAGAGCCAAATCGGTTTGTGATTATCTCATCCAAGCGGGTATTGATAGCAAAAGGTTGGAATCGGCAGGTTTTGGCGAAAGCCGCCCTATTGATAACAACGACAACCCACAGGGCAAAGCCAATAATCGCCGCACAGAATTTTCCGTGTTGGCAAATTAAGACTTATTTTGCACCAAAACTATTTCTTTTTTCACCAAAATACAAACGCATTGATTGAACTATGTTTTTCTTTTTAGAAATTATAATTTATAGCGTGCTGATGGCTTGGTTTGGCTATGATTGCAAACAAAAAATAAACCAATACCGACAACAAGCCGATATTTTAAACAAAAAAGATTATTGGCTTTTGCTAAAAGCTGTTTTCTCTGGTATGCTGTCATCTGCTTCTGTAGTTTTTGCCGTTACCTCATTTTCGGTTACTTTTTTTTACTATACCATCCCCGCGCAAGTATTGGGCGAGTGCAAAGCAGGCAAACGTCTTGGAGATGGGGTGGAGGTTAGTTTTGTATATAATAATGAACCCAAAACTCAATGTTTTAGGTTGTTTTTGACCCCTTTGGAAGCTGTGGCAGGGAATAAAACCCTAAGGGTAAGAGTTCCTTATATAGGCAAAAGTCTGTTTTGTCGTTTGGATTGGGATTAATTTTTTGCAAAAAAGTGCTATTATATAAAAAAAAGCTACTTTTTATACAAAAATTGCTAACTTTTTATCAGTTTTATCGTTTAAATGGTAGAAAAAAGTTGTTCTGTGCAAAAAAAGTACTACCTTTGTCCCCTATTTGCAAAAAACAACTTAAGACAAAAACAACGCTCAATAAAATTTAGCTTTTAACAACACACAATATGAGACAGCTCAAAATAACCAAGTCCATAACCAACCGCGAAAGCCAATCGTTAGAAAAATACTTGCAAGAAATCGGCAAAGTGGATTTATTGACCCCAGAGGAAGAGGTAGATTTAGCCAAGCGCATCAAACAAAACGACCCAGTAGCCTTGGAAAGATTAACAAAAGCTAATCTCCGTTTTGTGGTGTCAGTAGCCAAACAATATCAAAATCAAGGACTTTCGCTAAGCGACCTTATCAACGAGGGCAATTTGGGTTTGATAAAAGCAGCCCAACGCTTTGATGAAACCCGCGGGTTCAAATTCATCTCTTACGCCGTTTGGTGGATTCGCCAATCTATTCTACAGGCTTTGGCAGAACAATCCCGTATCGTGCGCTTGCCTCTGAACAAAGTGGGTTCTTTGAACAAAATCAATAAAGCCTTTTCCAAATTAGAGCAAGAGTTTGAGCGCGAACCTTCAGCTGAAGAACTTGCTGATATGCTCAACATCGCTTCCGAAGAGGTAGAAACCACCCTTGGGGTTGCTTCTCGGCATATTTCTATGGATGCGCCTTTTGTAGAGGGCGAAGATAATTCTCTTTTGGATGTGTTGGAAAATACCAATACGCCCAAAACCGACGAGCAGTTGGAGTATATCGAATCGTTACGCAATGAAATCGAACGCTCTTTGGTATCTTTGACCGACCGCCAGCGCGATGTAGTCAAATTATATTTTGGGATTGGGTTTGAACATCCGATGTCGCTGGAAGATATAGGCGACCAATTCGGGCTAACCCGCGAGCGCGTGCGCCAGATTAAGGATAAAGCTATAGCGAAATTGCGCACTTCCACCGTAAAAAGCAAACTGTTGAAAAATTATTTGGGTTACTAGCCCCTCAATTTTCCATCTCTCTCCCCTTATGGACACCAAAACCATTTTTAAAATACTAAACTACTACAATAAAATGAGCAATAACAACCAAGAAGACAACAACACCCGCGCCGAACGCACCGTGCGCACGCACGTATTGTGGGCTATGGGGGCAGGATTCATCCCCTTGCCTGTAGCGGATGCGTTGGCTGTAGCTGCTGTGCAATTGGATATGATACGGAATATGTCGGGAATTTATGGCGTGCCTTTTGCCGAAACACAAGGCAAAGCGATTATCAGCGCGTTGGCTGGCTCTACCCTATCCCGCTTGGGCGCATCTGCGCTTATCAAAGCTATACCTGTAGTTGGCACTTTTATCGGCGGAGGGGCTATGGCTGCCATCTCTGGCGCATCCACTTATGCTTTGGGGCAGGTATTCAAACGCCATTTTGAGTATGGGGGAACTTTTGTAGATTTTGATACATCCAGATTCAAAAATTTCTACGACGAGCAGTTTGAAAAGGGTAAAAAAGTAGCCGAAGACCTCAAAAAAGAGGAAGAGGCGAAAAAAACCACCGCACAAAGCAATCCCACAGCCACCACTCAACCCGAAAAACAAGAGATTAAGGTTGAAAACGCTAAAACTACCCCAGCCAATAACTCCAATAGTTCCGAAATTGTGGCAAAATTGAAAGAATTAGCCGAACTAAAAGAAATGGGGGTTATCAGCGAGGAAGAATTTGCACAGATGAAAACGCGCTTGATTGAAAATTATAAATAATTATTGGCTATTAGCTGATTATTTTTCGTCTAAAATCTCTAATCTTCGCAGGTTTGAGATTTTTTTTTGATAATTTTCAACCTTTCAGCCCTATTATTGTTAATTTTTTAGCATTTGCTCGCGCAAAATTTTATCCTAAACTAACAACTTAACACTAATCACTAAATTGATACACACAGATTTACTAATTATTGGCGCAGGCCCTTGCGGTTTATTCACCGTTTTTGAAGCGGGGTTGCTAAAATTGCGCTGCCATTTGGTTGATGCTTTGCCCGTAGCAGGAGGGCAATTGACCGAAATTTACCCCAAAAAACCCATTTATGATATTCCAGGTTTTCCCTCCATTTTGGCTGGGGATTTGGTAACGAACTTATTGGAACAAATAGCCCCTTTTAAGCCCACTTTTACTCTGGGCGAGCGCGCCGAAACCGTAGAAAAGGTTGATAATCGCTTTATCCTCACCACCAACAAAGGCACTAAAATTGACGCTGGAGTTATCGTTTTGGCGGGTGGATTGGGTTGTTTTGAACCGCGCAAACCGCCTATTGACAACATCGCCGACTACGAGGACAAAGGGGTTGAGTATATTATAAAAGACCCTAACTTTTACCAACAAAAAGATATAGTTATAGCTGGCGGGGGCGATTCTGCTTTAGATTGGGCAATTTATTTGGCTGATATAGCCGCAAAAGTTACCTTAATTCACCGCCGAACCGAGTTTCGCGGGGCTTTAGATTCAGTAGAAAAAGTGTATAAATTGGTACAAGAGGGGAAAATTAACCTTATCACCAACGCTCAAGTTTGCAATTTGCGCGGAGAAAATAAGCTGGAAGCGGTAGAAATTGAGAAAGAGAACGAAGCCAATTTTTGGGTAAAAACAGACCATTTTATCCCCTTATTCGGACTTTCACCCAAGCTTGGTCCTATTGCCGACTGGGGCTTAAACATAGAAAAAAGTGCGGTCTTAGTCAACACTTTGGACTATTCCACCAATGTGGAGGGCATTTACGCCATCGGCGATATTAACACCTACGAGGGCAAATTAAAGCTGATTTTATGCGGTTTCCACGAGGCTACGCTAATGGTTCAGTCCGCTTTCAAGCGCATTTATCCCGACAAAAAAGTACAGTTCAAATACACTACAGTTAATGGTGTTCACGCCTTTTAATTGTCGTTGTTTATTAAAAATAAAAAGCCCGCTTTTCGTATAGAGAAGCGGGCTTTTTTGTTTACGGTTTTATTCCGTTTCGTCTGTTGGTATTTCTGGGAAGTACTCTTTTATGCCCTTTGGATATTTAGTTTGCAAGTCTTTCTCAAACTTCGAAATTAAAACCCTATAAGGTAAAGTTCTGTAATACTTCTTGGTTTTAATATCAGGTGGAGTAGATAATTTGATGTCATATACCCGATAAACCTCATAATTTCCTTTTTGTTGTATAATGAAAGGTAACTCAGTTTTAGTAATTAGAATTTTGGCATCTCTACCACGCACTGTACCTTTAGCATCAACATATATTTTTCGCCCGTTATTTTGGGTAACTATAAAATCGTAAGGCTTTTTTTCATCTTTGATTTCGTTTAAATAAACAAAACTAGTGATTTTGCCCTCTTTTTGTTCTTTTTCCAAAAGCAATTTTACGTATCGCTCGCCCCAATTTCCAATTTCAACTTTGTTATCATCTTCTGAATATTCTGTTTCATTACTCTCCAAATCTATATTATAGTCCGCTAGCAACTGCAACAGATTTTCCAATGTTTCTTTATCTAATTTGCCCAATTTCTCCAAAAGTTCAGTTTTTGGTAATAATTTTTCTACCAAAGACTTATTGTTTTCAAAATTGGCTTTTAGTTCTTCTTGGATTTGTACATTCCCACTACCAGTTTTTTCTTTGGTAACAAGTTCCGCTTTTAATTGTTCATTTTCCTCTTTTAGAGTGGCTAATTCCTTAGCTTGTTGTTGCAACCGCTCGTTTTCTTGCGTAGAAATTGCAATAGTGTCTTTATCCCTTTGCCGAAATAAATCAGTAATATCGCTTGAAGTTAGTGGTCTATTGATATTTTCTTTGTCCTCCAAAACATCCCACATCGTTTTTTCTTCCAAAGCCAACTCGCTGATAAAAATAGTTTTATTTTCCCAATAATAATCACCTTCATTGTTGCTAATAAGGGGCGTAGCATTTAAAAGATGCTGGTATGGAATTTCTTTTGACAGTAATTTTATCTCATAAACTACTTTTTTAGCTTCTCTGCGCGCATTTTTCCAATTTTCATAAAAGGGTTCATTCCATTCTTTAGCTTCTGCTAACAAAGTAAAATCAGCTTTTTGTTCAATCTTTATTTCTTCAACTCTATTGAAACCAATATTTTTCAGATTAAAGTCGCGTGAAAAATCTTTTTCCAAAACCGTTCTATTTTCATCTAATAACAAAGGAATAGCTTTTTCACGTATTGCATCAAAATAAGACTTTCTATTTTCACCTTTAAAGTAAAATATAGCTTCATATTTATTTTGCATTTTTATTTTCGCTGTTTCCGCATCTGTATAGTGCAAAATGGGTAAGCTTAATTTATTAAGACATTCTTCCTTTTTCTCAACTTTATATAAAAAACGAAAAAACCTATCTTTAATAAATTCAAGTTGCTTAATATCTAAATCTTTTTCTTGAAAAAGCTGCAAAGTATTATAAATAAATTGCCATTTTTCAAGAAATTTTTCATCGCTTTTATACGTTTTATTTATTATTTTTTTTCTTACTTCAACTGTTTCATTAGATTTCCAAATACCAAGTTGATACAAAAATTCAATTTTATCTTGTTGATTATCAGCCCATTGCATCACCCAATCAGGTAGCTTTTCGCTATCCAACAGATAAGCTTGTTCTTTGCTATAAATTTTATGGTCATGCACAAAATCAGCAATTTGATAATAATCTTTGTAATAAGTTAGCTTATGCTTGAAAAACAAATCCAAGCACTCAGTATTATCAATATTGGCAGTTGATAATTTTTTTAGCCCAAAATTCGTATTATTTTTATAATCGTACTGAATAATAAAACTTAATTGCTCAATATGATTTAATTGTGTTTTTAGTAAACCTAATTCATTATAAACATCTATTGCAGGCTTATTTTCAGTAGTCAATAGTTGTTTAATATGTGGAATATATTCTTTATATTCTTCTATAAACTGGCTAATAACAAAACTGCTATTTTTATAGTTAGGCAACAAATTAGACAAAGTAAATTTATTGTCATTAAAGCTACATTCATCTCTATATTGCAAGTCTTTTATAAAATTTTTACCATTGATAAAAATTTTATCTTTTAAAGTATTTTTACTATCTAATGTAACTGAACTAGAAGAGCAATAATCTGCAAAAAGAGAAATAAATACTTCCGAAAATTGATTATTTTTAGCTTGTTCGTAACCTTGTGTGTAAAAATCAAAACGAGTGAAGCAGTCAAAATAAGCTTTTTGTTCAGTAAAATTATTACCAAATATATCTTGCACCAATTGCGCTAAATTGGATAAAATAGATAAATTTTGTTTGTTTTTATCAATAATTTTACTTAAAACCTTACTATTTTCTTGATATTCTGGTTCTAAATTAGCACATTTTAAATCTACTGGCAACTGGATAAAATGCTCTGTATTTTCTGATAAAAATTGAATTAGTTGTTTGTTGCTGACTTTAACTTGATGCTTGTTACCTTTCGCATTTAAAATAAAAATATCATTTTTTTGCTCAAAATAAGCATAATTAAATATATTTTCGCCACTATCTCCGTACCATAAAATTAAATTATTGGCTTCCACTTCCGTTAATTCAATTTTATCCGTAAAATAGTTGTTTAATGGTTGTTCTGCTACATAGAAACAACTATTTTTATTAGCAATAAATAGATATACAAGCGGATTAATTAGCTGTTTTTTAAATACTTTTTGCGCAAGGTGATTATAATCAACTATATTTTTATTAGCCAATTCATAAGCAGATTTTTTAACGTAAAGTATTTCATCTGCAATTACAAAATTTTTATCTTGGTTATAAAAACCTGATAAATTAAGCCCCGCAATAGATTTTTTATTTATATTAGCTTGATAAAATTTATCTACCATTTCATAAAATTCAACAATGGCATCTTTAAATTTTGGCTTATTCAAATTTTCTAAAAATAATGCCCAATTCCAATTTTTAGTTATTTCATCATAAAAATTCGCTGCTTGTATTTGATAAGCGCGCTCTTTGGCATCATTTAAATAAGTTGTAGCTAATTTATATTGGGGTAAAAGTGTTTTTTCTGAATAAAATTCAGAACTCAAAGTGCTAGATAAAGCACAAAACTGATTGTTGCAATTTTTAAAAATCTTTAATTTTTTTGCTTGTTCTTTGCCTCCAAATGTAGCCTCTTCAATAAAGCCAACTAAGCCCCAACAGGCTTCGCTATTGAGTTTTTGCGCTTGGTCTTCGCAAATTGTTTTTATTTTATTAAAAAATGCTTCTGAATTACATTCTGCATTATAAATAGAAACAAAATTATTAAAATCACTGAAATCTAAGTAAGAGAAATCACAATCAAAATGTGTTTCTGCTATTTCTTTAAATGATATTACATCCTCTTCCCAAAGAAATAAATTTGGCTCTTTCGCAAAGTCTATCAGACTGTAAAAAGTATTATTTTTTGATTTAATTAGCTTTGCACTTTGCAGTTTTTTTAAAGTTTTTTGGCTCTCATTTAGCTCTTGTATAAAGGTTTGATAATTATCATTTGATAATTTTTGTACCCAATTATTTAACAAAGTTTCGTCTGCTATATTATTGCAAATATCAACTAAAGTCCAAGTTTTCAACTCATAATCTTTCGCTAAAATACCAATAACTTCATCAGACAGTTCTGTATCTATCCAAAAAAAGTCCATTACGCCCAATTTGGGCAGTTCAATTTCTGCAGTTAGCTCAGTTTGCAACTGTTTAACCTTAGCGATAGGCTGAAAACCGCCGTATTTAGTTGGGATATTAGCTAAAAAATAAGCTTTTAATTTATTTACAAAGTTTGTAATTTGTTCATTCGCATTATTGTCACACTGAAATTTGTTTAAAACCATATTTTGAAACAACAATACAAAATAATTTTTATTTTCTATCTTTAACCTATCCAATTTTTGGGTTAAAGAAACTGCGGTTTTATCCAAATGAGCAAAATTTTCATCCCAATTTTTTATACTTTGTCTGCTACTATCTAATTTATATTTGTCAAAATGTAGATAGAAACCAAGATTATAATTGTCGTCTGGAACAGGAAAAGAAACATAAAAATTAGCGGGAATTAGTTGTTTAGCATCTTTTTGATTATGAATAAAAGAAAATATGACTTTATTTTCTGCTAATGTTTCCCCTTCTGTGTACTTTATATCTACATTTATATTATAGATATAATTTATGTCTAAATTAGCATTTTTACTGAAAATTTGATATGTATTTTTAGTAAAAACAGGGCTAATTTCTTCTTTTTTATTATAAAATATATGCTCATTAATTTGTATAGAACTTATATTTTTTAATAAAGGCAAAGAAGTAATCATACCCCCTTTTATAGTTTGCCATTTTTTATCCATATCTAATTCATTTTTAACCCCTTTTCCTAAAGGAATAAAAAACAAACTACCCCGTTGCCAAAGGCTTATATCCAAATCTTTATGTATATCTTTTGAATATAAATAACTATATTCGTTTATAAAATCAATACAATTTTTTAATTCAGAAAAACTAAAAATTTCTTGTTCTGTTTTGTTAACAATATGCTTTTCACCTATGCAAACAGGGAAATAAATTTCAAATAATTTAGCTAATAAAATAGCTTCTTTATCCGTATAATCAACCTTGTTGAATTGTTCTGCATTGCTTATATTTTTTAACGAAGCAATTTGCGCACTATTTGACCAGCTAATTAAGATAGGAGCTTTTAACTCTTTTTTATATTTATTTTCTAATAATATACTTTTATCAGTGCTGTCATTTTCGTTTTTATCAATCATCAAGGTATGAATTAGCTTAAAGCCTTTACCCTTACTTCCGATATTTCCTGTGTTAGTTGATTTGCTAGTTTTTCCAAATCTTAACATAGCTCGAAAAGTATCTATATCCCTTGGTGCTTTTGCATCTACGTTAAACATCACACCATTATTAGCAATCAGCATATAATTTTCATTATAAGCGACTATCAACTTGCCATTATTGTTATCTTTATTTTCATCTTGAGCATTTTGTAAGGCTTCATAAAAAATTTGCGAAGTACTATCTTTGGCAAAATCAGCCAATTCACTCATAAAGTCTTGTAATGTTGCATCTTCACCCTGCATTTTTTGCAATAGCGGGTCGTTGGTTGTACCAATTTCTATATTTTCGCTTGGTTTTTCGCTGAAATGTTCGCGATATTGAAGCATATTTTTGATTTTCATAGTATAAAATTATGGTTTAGTTGGTTATTTTAAAAAATTATTTTTTGTCAATGACTTCGTCCTCTTCAAAAGGTTTTAAAAATATCTTAAATTCTACCCTCCTAGATTTTTGTAAGTCGCATTCTTGACTAGATTCATTTATAAATCTACCTCTTGTATCCAATGCTTTTGCATATGAATAACCATTCGCAATAATACATTTATCCAATACATCCCTTAAAGTGCCATCCTGTCTAATATACATCTCACTATTTCTAATATATTCCAATACATTAAAAGCGCGCTCTTGCGAAAGTTTTAAATTGGTCATATAGTCTCCTCTTGTGTCTGTATGACCATCAATTCTAATCTCAGCGATTTGGTTTTTGTATTTAGCTATAGTTTGAAAATACAAGCCTAAAAAATCATCCAAATTGTCTCTAAAAAAAGGAGTTAATGCTGAACTGCCAGATATAAATAATTCTTTATCGCTACGGAAGCGAATAGCCCCATTATCTAAAACATCTATATTGTATTTTTCTGCTTCTTTTTTTAATGAATCAGCTATACTTTGCAAAATCACATCAGAATTACCTTTACCCAAATCCACACGCTTATCCAATTTTTTAATTAAAGTCGCTTTGCTTTCTACTTCTTTTTTTAGGGCTGCATTTTCTTTTTCTAAGCTTTCCACATCTTTTTTTGGTACTCGACTGATAAACACAATAGTCAGCACCAAAAAAATAATAAAACCACCCATAGAAAGGTCAGCTAAACTTAGCCAATCTTCTGCATTTTCTCGTTGTTTGAAAGACATAATTTATTAACAATTAAAGAATTATGGAAAAAATTTAGTTTGGCCAATTTTCAGTTACAGCTTCTAACACATTGCTTATACGCTCCAATTTTACAAGCAAATCTGCATTTTGCCCTTTCAAATCTTTGTGCAACTGCTGCGCACTTTGTTCAAAGGCTTGTAGTTTAGCGTCTTGATTATCCAACTGCTGCAATCTATCCGCAAGTTTTGTATCCAAATTAGTTTGTAGCAATACATTTTTATCGTGCATTTCAACCGCTTTGCTAAAAGCGGTATTAGCAGCTTCCACCATAGTTTTATTTTTAGTTTGCCAGTCTTGCACTGTTTCCAACAAAGAAGTTATGTTTTTAAAATATGCCCCGACTACATTTTCAAATTTTGTTTGTAGATTTTGTACTTGTTTGGCGGCTGCATCTTGTAAATTTTGCAAATTGGTTGATGCTTCATTTTGTAAATTAGTTTGCTCTATTTTTAGGCTTTCCAACTGCGTTTTTAGCGCATTGCTACTTTCTTTAAGCTGTTGGGCTGCTGTATTTTGTAGATTTTGCAAATTATCGGCTGCGGCAGTTTGCAATTCAGTTTGTTTTTCTTGGATACTTTGTAACTGAGTTGTGAGCGCGTCGCTATTGTTTTTCACCTGTTTAGCCATTGCGTCAGTTGTTGTTTGTAGCTGCGTTTCCATTGCTTTGCTGGTTGTTTCCAAAGTAGTTTTTTGGTTTTCTTGATTTGTTTTTATTTCTGTAAAAATACTATTAAGTACTTTAGTTTGTGCTTCAATCACTTTTTTAGACTCTTCCATCATCACATCATAGTTTTTTTGCAAGTTATTTTCGGCAGTTTTAGATAAACCTGTGGTAATTTTTTCCAAATTTCCAAACATTTTTTCTGCCAATTCGGCGATTTGTGGCTTTATATTTTCAGTAATAGAAGCAACTAAAGCAGTCATTTGGGTTTCAAACATAGTTTTTAATCCTAATAAAGTTGCTTTAGTTTGTTCTAATTGAGCATTTTGGTCAGCTATTAAATTTTTAAGAAATTGTTGCCCTGTTTCCTGAACCTCAATAATAGATTGCAATTTTGCAGCCACCACAGTAAATTTATTTTCAGCAAATTTTTGATTATCAATCTGTTGAGTTTCTGCATTTTTGATTTGTTGATGTAATAAACTTACCATTTCAGATAAATAACTTCGTTCAGTTCTTTTTTCTATCTCGTCCACCTCATCTACATAAGTCAGCACCATTTTAGTAATCATACTACCAATGATACCCACAATAGAAGTGCTAAACGCAGAGCCGAAATTCTTTAGAAAATTAGCTATATCGTTAGTATTTTGAGAAAAAATTTTGTCTAGCCCAGTGCCAGTAGTAAGTTGTGAATATAAAGTAATAAAAGTCCCCAATATACCCAAAGACGTCCAAATACCTGGTAAGTAGTTACGAAAATTAAAAATCCCTATAGAAAAAGTATTGTTAAAATTCCCATAGAAAAATACTACTAGCGAGATTAGCGAGCCATAAAATAAAGTTCCAGCTTGTTTATCAATAAAATAAAATCTTTCGCTAGGATTATACCCCCATATCATTGATGCTGTAATTGTAAGCAAATATACCAACCAAATATAATTTTTCATTTTCTTTATATTTATAAATTAGGAAAACTAAACTTCACGCCGCAAAACTACATTTATTTTTCATAAACCAAGCATTTTAATAAAAAAATATCAATTTTATTTTTACCATAAAAAAAAGCCCGCTTCTCTACACGAAAAGCGGGCTTTTTATTAATTTTATTTTTGCAAATATGCCAAATATTGGGCTAAATCTGGATATTTTGACAATAAAAAAGGAATTTCTTTGGCTGTAATTGGTTTTTTGGCATAAAATGCGCTCAACTTGCAATTATTGATTTGGTATTTTTTTTGTAACATTTGTAAAGCCTTTTCAGCTTCTACAAAATCGGTATAAAAACCCTGCAAATAATACAAATTACCCGCTCCAGCACTTTGATACACATATATATTTTTTTCCCTTTTCAAAACTTCATTTCTCCACAAATTAGCTGTTTTTTTCAACTCAATAGCATAGTAAAACCCTTGTTGCGCGGCTTCCCAAACTTTCCCCTCAGGCGACTGTAACAACTGGCTAACTTGCGGGGTATTTATCCGCACAAAATCCAAATTTTCTTGCCCTATAGGCTGCATATTTTCCTTATCAAATAGCATAAATTCTATCCTTCTATTTAGTTGCTGACCTTCAGCTAAGGCTTCTTGTTTAAAATTTTCGTTTTTAGCGATTGGGTATGCAGAACCGCCCCCCAATAAGTGTATTCTATCCGCATTGATGCCCATTTCTATGAGTATATTAGCCATCATTTGGGACTGTTTAGCGCACATATAAAGGTCTAATTCTCGCTCGCCTTGATTATCCGCGTGCGCGCTGACAAATAATTCTAAATTAGCATTTTCTGCCAGAATTTTTGCCAAAATTTCGCCCTGATTACGCATTTCTTCAGTGGGGACTAAAGCCGTCGGGTAAAAAATGGGGTTGATTTCATACAAAATTTTTTGCGCTTGCGATATGGTATCCCCAATTGGGGGAATTTGGGCTAAAGTATCTGCTTGTTTTTGCAAAAAAACTTCCGCAAAACTGGCTGGGTTGCTAAATATCTCTTGTTCGGGTAAGTATTTTTTCAGATATACCGTGTACAAATCATAACCCCCTAAACTACCCTCTCTATTAGACGACAAAAAAGCAGAAATTCCATCATTTTGAGGTTTAAAATATAGGTCGTCTGCTGGGCTATTTATAGGGTAAGGCAAAGGGCTAGATGCAGCCCAGATAAGCTTTTCATCGATAAAATTAGATTTATACACATCGAAACCACCAAGCCCCTCACTTCGCCTTGAACTAAAGTACAACGTGCGCCCATCAGTAGCCAAAAAAGGGGATTTTTCGTCTTTTTCTGTGTTGATTTCTGCCCCTAAATTTTGCGGAATAGTCCAAGTTTCATCCATATTTTTCCAAGACCAGTATAAATCTGTTCCTCCGTAACTATCCGAAGCCTTAGCGGCAAAAATAAGCAGTTTTTCCCCATAAAAAAAGAAGTCTCCTGCCCATTCCATTTGGTATAAATCGGGGTTGAAATCAAGCGACAAACGCATTGTATCCGCATCAAAGTTATCTATCAACAATTTTGTGCCACTTCTGTAAATTATTTGATAACCATTATCCAAAAAACCCAGCAAATAATCATCTTTTTCAGAATTGTAGCGCAGATTTAAAGGCTGGGCTGGCTTCCAATCGGCATCATTGAGCGCGGCAGCCCAAACATTGGCGTTTAAGTTGGGAACATAATTATTGTTAGCCTTTTTTGCCGACTTTTTTTGCCCTTTTTTTTGTTTTTTTAGATTTGGATTAGATTTTTTGAACAACGCCAAGGGGCGGTTGCTATTAAATAAATGCAAACTATCCAAACGAGGGTGCGCGCAAAGATTGTAATCGTCATACTGCGAATTGAGTTCAGCCAAAGGCACAACTACAGCATTGGGTTCGGATAAATTCAGCCTTTGAGCGTGGGGAATTTGCGCCAATTGAATTTTGGCCAAGCGGCGTTTGTGGTGGTTTTTTTTGGCTATTTTCAAAAAAAGTCTATAGTACAAATTAGCTTCTTTATGCTTGCCCGTTTGTTGGTATAAATAGCCTAAATAATAACAAATATCAGCTTTTTTGGCTTTGTAGCGAAGTTTTTTAAAGGCAGCCAAACTTTTGGTATATTGGGCGGTTTCTGCCCAAGCAGCAGCCTGCCCGAATAAAATTTGGGGATTTTTTTTATCTTTTTTATAGGCCAACTCCCAACAAATCAAAGCCTCAAAATGCTGTTGTTGGCTTGCGTAAATAGTAGCTTGCTGGATATAAGATTGGGTAGATTGGGCGTGTAAAACACTGAATTTTTTGAACAACAAACAGACAAATATAAAAATAAATTTAAGTTTATTCATAATTAACTTTTCAAGCTATTTTAGCTTAATTCTATCCTCCCAAATTTCAATTTTTTCTTTATTGCGGTCTTCCCAAACCAAAAAAGCCTCCATTTCTGATTTGAAATTGGAATAAACCCACATCAACAAACTCACATCATCTGCCCAGCCTACAGCCAAAAAATCGGGTATCAAGTCAAGCGGCGAAACCAAATATATCAAAGCAGCCACGCTAAAAATTATATTTCGGTTGGAAACGCCCCTGTAATCGCCAAGCGCATAAGATTTCACCAAGCGAATAATGGTGGCTATTTGAGCTTTTGCATCCAAAGCCATTTCTTTTATAGAATCATATTCTTGCAACCTTGCTACAGCTTTTTTTGCCATTTCCAACAGCGCCAAAGGCTTATGCAACAAGCGATTGGCAGATTTGATAAAAATTTGATACAGCCAAGTATCGGCTATGTTAAAAGGCTTTTCTTCTTTCATAAAAATTATATTTTGGGGTTAACAGAATTAAAGAAACTGATATATTTTTGGCAAAAATAGTGATTTTTTTACAAACATAAATTTTTTAAACAAAAAAAAGCGTTAGCTTTGCGCCCAAATTAGCAAAATAAAAACAAAAATAGCCATTTAATACAAATTTTCACCCATTTTTTATGCTTACAGTACATAATTTATCCCTTAGATTTGGCAAACGAATCCTATTTGACGAGGTTAATATCAAATTCAACAAAGGCAACTGCTACGGGGTTATTGGCGCAAACGGCGCAGGCAAATCTACTTTTTTAAAAATTTTGTCGGGCGAGATTGAACCCACTACAGGCAATGTTTCTATGGAACCGGGTTCTCGTATGGCGGTGTTGAAACAAGACCACTTTGCTTATGAAGAATATAAAGCAATAGATGTGGTGATGATGGGCTTCCGCAAATTATATGATATTAAAAACGAATTGGACAGCATTTATGCCAAAGCGGATTTTTCTGATGAAGACGGGCTTCGCGTGGGAGAATTGCAAGGAGAATTTGACGAAATGGGCGGCTGGACGGCAGAATCTGATGCGGCGGAGTTGTTGAGCAATTTGGGGGTAATTGAGGAATTTCACCACAAACAAATGTCTGAACTTAACACCAACCAAAAATTGCGTATTTTGTTAGCCCAATCTGTTTATGGCAATCCCGATGTGTTGATTTTGGATGAGCCTACCAACGATTTGGATGCGGAAACCATTTTGTGGTTGGAAGATTTTTTGATGGAGTTTGAAAACACCGTTATAGTGGTATCACACGACCGCCACTTTTTGGATGCGGTATGTACGCATATCGCGGACGTGGATAGGTTGAAAATCAATCTCTATTCGGGCAATTATACCTTTTGGTACGAATCTAGCCAATTAGCAGCCCGCCAAGCAGCGGATAAAAACAAAAAAACTGAAACCAAGCGCGCAGAATTAATGGAGTTTATACAACGTTTCTCTGCCAATGTGAGCAAAGCCAAACAAGCCACCAGCCGCAAAAAAGCGTTGGAAAAACTCAACGTGGAAGAAATTCAGGCTTCAAGCCGCAAATATCCGGGTATTCTATTCAAACAAGGGCGCGAAATTGGCGACCAGGTACTTTCGGTTCAAAATTTGAAAAAATCCTTAGGTGAGGAGGTTTTGTTTGATAAAGTTAGCTTTACGGTAGAAAAAGGGCAAAAAATAGCCATTTTGTCAAAAAATAGCCTTGCTGTAAGCAAATTTTTTCAAGTCTTGGTGGGTGAAAATGGCGAAACTCCCGACACAGGGACTGTAGAATGGGGGGTAACAACGACCAACTCTTATTTGCCAAACGAAAACACCCGCTATTTCCAGTCAGATTTAAACCTAATTGATTGGTTGAGACAATATTCTAAAGAAAAAGATGAAACTTTTATCCGCGGATTTTTGGGTAGAATGTTATTTTCGGGCGAAGAAACCCTCAAACAGTGTAATGTACTGTCAGGGGGGGAAAAAGTGCGTTGCTTAATCTCCAAAATTATGTTGGAAGAGGGCAATATACTCGTTTTGGACGAACCTACCTCTCACTTGGATTTGGAAGCCATCACTAAATTCAACAACTCGCTGATAGAATATGCAGGCATCGTTATTTTTGCCAGCCACGACCACCAATTTGTGCAAACTGTAGCCAATCGCATCATCGAAATCACCCCCAACGGTATGATAGATAAATTGATGAGTTATGACGATTATTTGCGCGACAAAAATATCAAAGCCCAACGCGAAGCCCTTTATGGGGAAAACTTAGCCTAAAACATATTTTTTGACCATACGCACACAGTCCACAATCTAAAAGTTGTGGGCTTTTTTTTATTTTTAAAAAAATTAAATCTATAAAAATTATGCAAAATAATCAATACAAAGAACAAATACTGTTTTTACAACAACAATTAGCCAACTGCAAAGACGAGTGGAAAAGAAGGGATATACTACAAGTTTTTATCGCAATGACCTATAAATATGACAATCAATTACAACTCCATTATTTGCACGAACTCAACAAATGGTATGATAATAAAGATAAAGATGCTATTTTTTTCAAAACAAAAGTATTCTTTTTAAGCTATTTTAGAGAACAAGGAATGTTTAAAAATGCCTATGAACAGGGGCAAGAGGTGATAAATTATATGTCCAACCAAGCCACCAAAGAATACGGTTATCATTTTAATGTGGCGGTTTTATTCATAGAAACTCACGACTGGACGGGGGATGAAGAGGCTATTTTGCAGAGTATTTTCCATTTTGAAGAATGTTTGAAAATTCTCAATAAAAACAATTCTGTAGAACTTATCCATTTATACAGGCAGAACATCATTTATTATTCTCTATCCAAATGTTATCTAGCATTGGATAATGCCAATTTAGCCTATTTTTATAACAACTTGAGTACCCACAAGACCAGCGAAATTAGCCATACCAATAAGGGCTACACACAAAGAAACATATCCTACACCGATTTGAAGTATATTTTCCGCAGCGCTTTATACCAAGAAACCATAGAATTAGCCGATAAAATTTTATCCACCAGCCAAAGAAAAATACATATCAAACTTCCCCATTTTGAGTATGAATCCTGCCTTCCCGAACATCCCACCGCGCAATGTTTTGCCTACATTTATAAAGCAAAAGCCCTATCCAAATTAGCTAACCACAAAGAAGCTGTACAAAATGCTGAATTGGCTTATCAATGGTATAACGGACAACAAATGGATGAGTACAAAACACTTTGCGAATGTCTAAAAGCTTTGCACGAAACCTATGAAGCCAACAATGAATACCAAAAAGCACATCATTTTTTAAAATTATACACCTCACTAATTGAGAAAAATGCTAAGGAGTTGCACTATTTTGGCAGTTTATTTCTCCGCAATTTATACGAAAAGCATAGCTTGGTGATGATGCGGCAAGATAGTTTGATTGATTGGCCGATTGACAGCACTTTGTCCCCAGAAGCAAAAGCCGAAGCGGAGAAAATATGCCTTTTTATACAAAAAAATATATCCAATTCCCTATACGGAGTGGCTCAATTAGCTGCTGATTTATCCATCACCGAGCGGACTTTGGAGCGAAAAACATTGCTCTATTTCAACAGCAACCCCTCCAAAATGATAGCAGATAATAAAATGAATATAGCTAAATTTATGCTGCGGCAAAGAGCTTGGACAATTAGCCAAATCGCTGCCCACGTAGGATTTTCCTCCGTCTCATATTTTGGACAAACGTTCAAAAAAGCGGCGGGCAAAACCCCTTCTGAGTATATGTCGGATTTTTAAGATACAAAGTCGCTTTTTTGGTATAATTGAAAATTGTTGTAATATCTACCTTTGCAGGCACAAATTGAAAAGATTGCACAGCAATCCTAAAAAGTCAGCAATTCTTAAACTTTTAAACTACAACAACCTTATGAGCTTCAATCCCAAAGTCAATGCGCTAAACAAAGTATTAGCAAAAGACATTAGCAAAAAAACATTGCAAAAAATTGCCAAAAAAGCAACCGACGCAGCCACCGCAATTCCCTTTTTCTTCAAACACAACTTCAAATTTGCAGACGGCAAAGAAGGACCTTTGTTTATCGCGGGAAAAATCAAACAGTTCAAAACTGAACTCAAAACCTTGAAATCAGCAGACGAAATGTATGGTTTGGTGTATGTAAAAATGGACGATAAAGGCGTGCCAACTACCGTATTCTCTCCTGTACGTGGCAAATTAGGCGGCAAAACCAGCATATTGACCAAAGCGATGAAAACAGCTTTTACCAATTCTTGGGCAAATTTTGAAGTAGGCGCAGAAATTGACGAAAAAGCAGCAGAAGCGGCGGAAGCAGCAGCAGATTCTTTGGAAGATGTGGAAGTAGCTGATGATGCAAGCGATGCACCCAGTAGCGAAGCTGCCCCAACGGCTGAAACCAAACCTGAGGACAGCAAAACCGATGCCAAAGATGCTCCCAAAGCGGGCGGAAAGGTAGAAAAGTTGAAAACGGATGTAGAGGCACTCGAAGCGTTGTTGGAAGCTATGAAAGGCAACCAAGATGCAGCCAAACACGGCGAAATGGATGCTGAGTTCAAAAAATTGGTTAGTGGCATCAAAGGCGAGAAAAAATAGCCACCTTACACTCCCACTTATTTTTTGGAAGAGTGTGTTCTAAAAACCTCTAAAACATTTTACAAAAACAATAAACTTTTACAGCTATGAGTGATATTTTAGAAGAACTCAAGAAACGGCTGCTTTCGGTAATTGATGGATATAAAAAATTCAAACCTCAAGCACCCACAAATAACAATCCCAGCACCAATCCCAGCGCCAATACCAATCAGCCTGCAAATAACAACAATCCCATAACCGCTTCCAAAACTTTATCCGCATCAGTGGGTGAAGGCGGTACAAATAAGCCTGAAGATGTCGCTTTAGTTAAAACTTTAATCAATAAATTTATTAAAGCTTTTGACCTTAATGATAATGCTAACTTGGGCAAAGTGGGTGCTACAACTATAAAAGTTATTAAACAATTCCAACAAGAAAAAGTAGGCTTGCCCAGCCCAGACGGACGTATAGATGCAGGCGGCAAATCTTGGAAAGTATTGAATGGGGAAGCACAACCCGTATCCAATTCACAAGGCAGCGCTCAAGGCGGCGCTTCCAGCCAGCTAATTAATAGTATCCAAACCACGGGAGCCAGCAATCACACAGCAGGACAGGATGGTTTGGATGGCAAAGGACTTTCAGGGGTGGAAGTTTCTCAAACAATGGCAAAAACAGACTTAGAGCGTGTGACCAAATATAAAGACCTTTTTGTTAAAATAGGCAAAGAACAAGGTGTGCCTGCTTCAATTTTGGCAGCCATAGCAAGCCGCGAAACAAGAGGACGAGAAGTCATTGGAGACCACGGCAATGGTTTTGGTATCATCCAAGTGGATAAACGTTATCATCCCGAAAAAGTAGCTAAAATAGAAGCCAAACAAGGACTTGCACGGGTAGAAGAGTCTATTCGACAAGGCGCAATTATCCTAAAAGACTATATCGGGCAAATTAAAGCCAAATTCCCAAATTGGACACCTGCCCAACAACTTAAAGGCGCCTTGGCAGCTTACAATGCTGGTGTGTCTACTGTTCAAACCCTTGAAGGTATGGATAAGGGTACAACAGGCGATGACTATTCTGGCGATGTAATCGCTCGCGCTCAATTTATGGATAAAAATGGATTCGCAGAAGAATCAGCGCCAGCCAACAACCAACCTGCTGCAAATGGTGAAACTAAACCTGCAAATGGCGAAACTAAACCAACAGCCAACAATCAACCCGTCACAGCTTCCACAACCTTGTCTGACTCCGTAGGTGAAGGGGGCAAAAACAAACCCGAAGATGTGGCTTTAGTTAAAACTTTAATTAATAAATTTATTAAAGCTTTCAACCTAAGCGACACCGCCAATCTGAGTAAAATGGGCAAGTACACTGTTGATAAAATTAAAGAATTTCAACAACAAAAAGTGGGGATTGAGAATCCTGACGGACGAATAGATGTAGGTGGCAAATCTTGGAAAGTACTCAACGGCGAAACACCCCCCGCCGCATCAACTAATGATGGCGCACCCACAGGCAACTATTATTCTCACCCCAACGCTGCAAATGTAGGCGCAATTCGCTACGGCAATGGAGTAACAGCAAGAAAAATGATACCAGAAGCTGAAAAACTATTGCAAAGTATCTTGGCAAAAGCAGGATTAAGTGCTAGCGAAGCACAAGTTAACAGCACCAAACGCTCATATTATGACCAAGCTCGTATTATAAGAGAAGATGTAGACGATGCAGATATTCGGGGTTGGTATGGACTTGACCCCAACGTAGTAAAAGGTTTTTCATCTCACGAAGAATGCGCTAAATGGTTTCAAACCAATGCTCCAAATATAAGCAATCATATACCAGGTTACGCTTTAGATGTGCAAAATACTAGCTCTGCCTTTCACAACGCCTTAAACGAACTTATTCCTGTCAAAGGCAGTGGGGTAAGAACTTATCTGCGCGAAGACCACATAGGCATTACGCACGTTGAGTTTACTTTTGAGGTTACCTCTATGAAAGGACGTGTTTTAAAATTTTAAAAACTTAATTACAGATGCAAGACCCTAACTTTCTAGAAGACCTTAAGAAACGGCTAATGACCGTAATTGAAGGTTATAAAACTAATTTTGGCAAAAACAAACAAGTTGAGGCTAAAATTGAAAAACCAGCTGACAAAAAAACAGCCGAAAACAACCAACTCAAAACTGAATTTGACAAAATAACCGCTCAAGTTAAACAATTTCAACAAAGCAAAGATGCCAGCGAGCGCGAGCGTATGGCTTTTGAATTGGGTAAATCAGTAGAAAATTGGGAAGATTTATATAATGCAGCTAATGATACTGAGAAAAAAGCTGCTACTCCCCTATTTGGCAATATACAAAAATTAAAAGCTCAATTGGGAAAAGCATTGCCTGCTGAAGCTAAAACTGAAACGCCTGCTGAAGCTAAAACTGAAACGCCTGCCGAAGCCAAAACAGAAACACCTGCCGAAGGTACAACTGAAACGCCCGCCGAAGCTAAAACTGAAACGCCTGCTGAAGCCAAAACAGAAACACCTGCCGAAGGTACAACTGAAACGCCTGCCGAAGCCAAAACAGAAACACCTGCCGAA
>JAAFIM010000067.1 GCA_013297745.1 Chitinophagales bacterium
ATCACGCCCTTTTTTCTTGGGACACAAGCGGCACAGCCCGCGCCAACGATGCGGCTACGCCTGAGTATGGTTATATGAATTTTTCCGACTTTGGGGTTTCTGGGGCTGAAATGCGCCAATTCCCCAGCTTTGCACCAGGGCAAAAACCTCGCCATTATCCCGACGGTATAGGGCAGTTGTTGCCCGCCAACTCGGATTTATTGATACAAATGCACTACGCGCCCACGCCTGTAGATGCTTACGACTCATCGACGGTTAATCTGTTTTTTGCCGATGCGCCCGTTACCCGCCAAGTTACCCAGTATATTCTATTACCCAACAACCTAACCAATGGGCCGTTTGTAATCCCCGCTAACCAAGTTACGACCTTTCACGGGCAAATTACTGTCCCTTTTGATGTAACGCTGTTGGCTGTGGGGCCACATATGCACTTATTGGGCAAAGCTTGGGAAGTGTTTGTAGTTGACCCGCAGGGCGATACTACCAATTTGATAAAAATTAACGATTGGGATTTTCATTGGCAGGGAATTTATAGCTTTCCCCGTTTTATAAAATTGTCTAGAAATAGCGTTCTTCACGCGTACGCTACCTATGATAATACTACTGCCAACCCCAATAATCCCCACAGCCCACCCGCGCAGGTAACTTGGGGGGAAGAAACAACGGCGGAAATGTACTATTTGTCCCTTTGGTTTATCCCTTATCGCGCTGGTGATGAGAATGTGGTTTTGCCCAATGATACGATACAGTTGGGGCCTCCTTTGATTAGCAGCAGCGAGCATATACAACTGCCCCAAAATAGATTGTATCCTATTTACCCCAATCCTACAGCGAATGTTTTGAATGTGGCTTTTGCGCTGGTAGAAAATCAACGCTTATCTATAGATATAATAGATATAAACGGTCGGGTGGTTAAAAATATAGCCAATAATCAAACTTATAGTATAGGGCGACATTTACAACCTGTTGCTACCGACAATTTGGCTAATGGGATGTATTTGTTGCGGGTTGCTGGGCAGAATTTCAACCAAACCCAAAAATTTATGCTTAGTAGATAACCAATTCCGTCCAAAAAAATAAAAACCCTCGCGCTTATCGTGAGGGTTTTTTTTATCCTATTTTTGATATTTGCAACCAAACTATCTAGCAAAACTGGCAGGAGCGGTTTTTTCTGCTGTTTTAATCATTTTGATATTGGCTTTTTCAATCTCGGTGAGCATATTATCCACGTTTTCATAGCGGGGGCTGTACCAACTCATTTTCCCAAAATGCGACTGTAAGTCTTCTGATTTGAAAATATACCCGTGGGCTGCAAATACTTCATTGCGCATTAGCCGCAAATCTGCTGAAGTATAACCATCCAAATCGTACTTGGAAAGATATTGGGTGGAAACATTTTCATACCAACGCTCGCCATATCCGTCATCGTTTTTGACCGCAGCCACTCCAGCTTCTGCCCCCTCGCTAACATCGTCATAACTTATCTCATCGCTATCGTCGCCGCTATTGGGAGTAGCGGGGCTATTTTCTACCAAAGGCTTGTTGGGTACTGAAGTTTGGTTAATTTTGCCCCCAAAATAGTTGGCTACATAAGCTGTTTTTAACAAATCGTTGTTGGCTACTTGGTTATTGAAGCTAATTTCGTCCATTTCTTCGATAATTTTGAGCTGATTATCCATTTTTTTGAACGTCAGGGCAAAATCTGCATCCACTTCGCGCCCTTTAAAGCTAGCTTTGGTTCTAAAAATGCAGACAAATACATCCGCAGTTGGTTTTTCAACCCGAATATCACCCATAATATCTATTTTATAGTCTGAATTGGGTTCAAAATACTTCGTTTTACTTTTTAAAATTTCGCTATTTTGGTAATGCGAGAGGTAATAAACCACCAAAGGCGCGTATAGATTTTGTAAGTTGTTGACATCGTGGCTGTTGTGGGCATTTTGCCATTTTTTGACCAAATGCCGCGCTTGAGCAGCATAATCGTCCCCACAGGCAGAGAATTGGATAATTAGCCCCAAAAAAAGGGCAAAAGATATGGCTTTATACATAAGAATTATTAAATTAAAAGGTTAAAAGATTAGCAATTATTGCGACCGCTGCGCGTATTTCTTCAGTTTGGTTGTGGGGTGAGAATGAAATTCTTATCGTTTGCCAGCCTGTTTCCATATCCAAAAAACGGGTTACGGCAGAGGCCAACACCGCCCCAGCGCTACAAGCCGCCCCAGCAGAAACGCTTAAGCCCGCCAAATCTAATTTGAACAACAAACTGCCCAAAGCCAAGCGGGTAGGCAAGCGCAAACTGACTATATGCGGCAAAGTATCCAAAGCATCAGAACCATTAAATTGCAACTGCGGATTTTTGGCTTTTAGCTCGGACAAAAATATAGTTTTTAGTTGGATTAGCTTTTCTTTGCGCGATTCTTTTTCTAAAATAGCCAATTCACAGGCTTTACCCAACGAGACTATAGCCGCTACATTTTCTGTGCCTGCTCTAAACCCTCGCTCCTGCCCGCCGCCGTGTATAAATGATTTTAAGCCTATGTTGCGGCTCACAAACAATATAGCAGCGCCTTTGACCGCCCCCAATTTGTGCCCAGATGCCACCGCAAAATGTATGCGTCCTGTGTCCAAACCTAAGTCAAAACGCAAAGCGGTCTGTACAGCATCAGTATGAAAATAGGCTTTATATCGCTTGCACAATTCGCCAATTTGAGCTATTGGGTTGATAAAACCCAATTCATTGTGTCCGTGGATAATGCTGACTAATTTTTTGCTGTCATCGGCAGCTAATAGTTTTTCTAAGTGGGATAAATCAATTTGCCCGCTTTCGTTGCTATCCACGTACGCAATTTGTATGTTGGGAAAGGTCTTTTTAACCCACAAAATGCTATTTTCTACACAAGGATGCTCCAAGCGGCTGGATATTATGGTTTGAACCCCCAAAGAATGCACAGCGGATTTAATCACTGTATTATTGGCTTCTGTGGCCGAAGCACAAAAATATATCTCGCTGCTGTTGCAGTTTAGGCTATAGGCTGTTTGTTTGCGGGCTGTTTCTATAGCCGCTTTGGCTTTGCGCCCTTCTGTGTGCAGCGCTGAAGGGTTGGCAAAATTATCCGATAAAAAGGCTAACATTGCCTCTATAGCTGGCTTTTCTACTATAGTGCTGGCTGCGTGGTCTAAATATATGCGTTGCATTTTTTTTATAAAAGAGAAAATAGTGAGAAGTGGGGCAAAGGTAGTATAAATTTGTAGCAAAATAAAGCTAAGGATAAAAATATGGAACAACTTTTACAATTATTGCTTAGTTTTGAGCGCGAAAATATAGATTTAGCCGAAACATTGGCGATAAGTCAACACATAGATATTCCCAAACTGTTGGAAACGGCAGGTTTGCATCAATTCGGTTTGGCTAAAGTGGAGAATTTTATAGATTTTGAGTTGGAATTGAACTGTTCAGGGCGTTTTATTGACAATCTAAACCCTTTGTTGCTTATTCCCCGATTGGAGGAGATTATTGCCGCAAATAATAAAATCAGCGAGTTAATCCCTTTGGATAAGTTTGAGCGGCTGCGGGGGATAAATTTAAGTAGGAATAAAATAGCGGATATTTCGCTGCTTAATACAGGATATAGTTTGGAATACGCACATTTTCCCCATAATAAAATTGGCAAAATTCCCGATTTAAGCAATTTAAAACGGTTACAATATCTAGGTTTGAACGATAATCAGATACAAGATATTAGCCCTTTGGGAGTTTTTAGCAAACAGTTGGCGGTTTTATACCTAGAAAATAACCAAATAGCGGATATTCGTGCATTGGCTGGGTTTGAACGGTTGGAAACGTTGTATATTCATAATAATCCGATAACCGATTTTAGCCCTATAGCTAAATTGGAGCGATTGCAGACGCTGAATGTAGGCAAAACTTTGGTGGATGAGTTTAGTTTTTTATTAGAATTGAAAAATTTGAAGATATGTTTTGTCCCGCAAAAAAATTTGAGTGTAGATTGGCGCAGAAAGTTGAAACAAGCCCTGCCCAATTGTAAATTTTATTGGTAAAAAACAGCATTTTTGCGCATAAATACAGCCTATTTAGAACAAAAACATAGTAATAGTGTTATAAAAAAACAAAATAAAGGCTAACAACTAATCACTAACAACTAATAACTATAAAGAAATGTTCGGGAAAACCGCTATATTACTCGTCAATTTGGGCACACCAGACGCACCCACCCGCGGGGCAGTTTATCGCTATTTAAAAGAATTTTTATTGGATAAAAGGGTATTGGACATTAATTTTATCCTGCGCAATATACTCGTTAGGGGGATTATAGCCCCATTTCGCTCAGGCAAATCAGCCGCTTTATACCAAAAATTATGGACAGAAGAGGGTTCACCGCTCAAAGTGTACGGTTACAAACTTGCCGAAATGGTGCGGCAGCGTTTGGGGGATGATTATATCGTGGAGTTGGCTATGCGCTATCAAAACCCATCTATAGAGTCCGTTTTGGATAAATTGATGAAATCCCAAGTGAGTAAAATTATCGTTTTGCCCCTATTCCCGCAGTATGCTTCAGCCACCACGGGCTCTGTGCACGAGGAAGTTATGCGCTGTTTGTCTGCTTATCAGATTGTGCCAGAGGTGAATTTTATCAACTCTTACCACGATAATCCCAATTTAATCGCAGCTTTTGCGGAAAAAGCCAAATCTTATTCGGTGGAAACTTACGACCATTTTCTGTTCAGTTTTCACGGTTTGCCCCAACGACAGCTTAGAAAAGCGGATACTTGCGGGCATTGTTTGAAAACGGAGGGTTGTTGTGAAACGATTTCTATCCGCAATCAGCACTGCTATAGCGCGCAATGTTATGCTACAGCTCAAGCTATAGCGCAAAAATTGAATATCCCCAAAGAAAAATATACGATTTGTTTTCAATCCCGTTTGGGGCGCGACCCTTGGATTCAGCCCTATACAAGCGAGGTGTTGAAAGAACGGCGCAAATTAGGGGATAAAAATATGCTGGTGTTTTGCCCCGCTTTTGTTTGCGACTGTTTGGAAACGACTATAGAAATCGGGGAAGAATACCACGAAGAGTGGGAAGAATTGGGCGGAGAGCGTTTGGATTTGGTAGAGGGGTTGAACGATAACCCACTTTGGGCGGACACAGTTTGCGAGTTGGTAAAAAATGAGCTTTTTGCTGAAAACCTTAAACTATAAAACAAAAAATAGTTTGAAAAATTTTTAATTAAAAAATTCTACACATTTTTTTAACATAGACCTTTGATTTTTTAATTTTTTGCAATGCCATTTTAAAAAAATAAAATTGGGTATAAAACCCTTTAAAAAAATTAAATTTGGTAAAATTAAATTTCAAAAAATAAAATTCTCCAAAAACACAACGCACCGTTAAAATTCCAAATAAAATTTTGTAAATAATGTTTTGTGGATAGAACTTTCTACCTACCTTTGCAGTTATAATCACGTAATCAACAAACAAACGGGTTAAAATATCGCTACAAAAGCCGCAAGCAACCCAACAAAATCATCTTTGATTACGATTTATAATAATAAAGATAACACTCACACAAAAATATATTTCTATCATGAAAACGCTTATTACATTTTTTGCTTTTGTTGCCATATTTATGAGCAATGTTTGCGCCCAATCACAACGCCAAATTGTTAAAACACTTGACCTTAAAGGTCAAACCCTTGTAGCCTCTTTTCACGGGGACATCAAAGTGGTAGAAACAGAAACTGAATTTGTGCGCATCACAGCTACTATTGATGTAGCCAATTTTAGCGACGACATCCTAAAAAAACTGATTGAAGTAGGTCGTTATGACATCAAAACTACTGTCGGTACAGATGGAAAAACTATTTTGTCTATGCCTTCTATAGAGAAAAGAGTTGTCATTAAAGGGGTGGATTTGGTAGAACGTATGTCTTATGAAATTTCAGTTCCAAAAGGTACAGAGATTAGCATCGAAAAATTGGATATGCCAATCAGCAACCAAGTCAATCCAGCTTCTTTGTAAGCGGGCAAAACGCAAGAGCACAAAAAAACCAACTTCTTAAACGAAGTTGGTTTTTTTTATGTTTCAAAAAAAAATAAGCAGAAAAAAAACCCCACCATTAGGTGAGGTTTTGTCCAACTAAAAATTAAGTTGGGGGTTAAACTTTTGCTTTGATTAAGCGTCTAAGTTTGCATAAGTGGCGTTTTCTTCTATAAACTTGCGTCTTGGGGCTACATCGTCGCCCATCAGCATAGAGAAAGTATCGTCAGCATCTTCAATATCTTCTATCGTCACTTGGCGCAAAGTGCGTCTTTCTGGGTCCATGGTTGTTTCCCAAAGCTGTTCGGCGTTCATTTCCCCCAAACCTTTATAGCGTTGTATGGTTATGCCCATATTTTCACCCCCCATTTCTTGCACAATCACATTCCGTTGGGTTTCTGTCCAGCAATATATGCTTTTTTTGCCCTTTTTCACCAAATAAAGGGGAGGCGTGGCGATATAAATATAACCTTTTTCTACCAAAGCTTGCATATAACGGAAAAAGAAGGTCAAAATAAGCGTGGTAATGTGGCTACCATCTACGTCCGCATCACACATTATCACGATTTTATGATAGCGTAAATTATCAATATTGAGCGTACGCACATCATTTTTCTCCTCCATACGCACACCAAGCGCGGTGAAAATGTTTCTAATCTCTTCGTTTTCGTAAATTTTATGCTCTAAGGCTTTTTCTACGTTTAGGATTTTACCCCGTAAGGGTAAAATAGCCTGAAATTCGCGATTTCTGCCCTGTTTGGCTGTACCGCCCGCTGAATCTCCCTCTACCAAAAACACTTCAGCCACTTGTGGGTCTTTGGCGGAACAATCTGCTAATTTGCCCGGCAAACCTGAACCCGAGAGAACTGATTTACGTTGAACCATTTCGCGCGCTTTGCGGGCTGCATTGCGGGCTTTGGCAGCTAAAGCCACTTTCTCCACCAAAATGCGAGCTTGGCTTGGATGTTCATCCAAATAAGCTTCCAACACTTTGCGCACACAATTGCCTACTATAGTACCCACCTCGCTATTGCCCAATTCGCTTTTGGTTTGCCCTTTAAATTCTGGATTGGGTACTTTTACCGAAATTACCGCGGTCAAGCCCTCGCGAAAATCTTCAGCGGAAATACTTACTTTTTGTTTTTCAAAAATCTTTTGCGCATCCCCATATTTTTTCAACTCTGCGCCTAATGCGCGGCGAAATCCATTTACGTGCGTGCCTCCTTCTATAGTGAATATGTTATTGACATAAGAGCGCAAATTTTCGCGATAAGAATCGTTATATTGCAAAGCCACTTCTACCATAACCCCGTCTTGTTCGCCCGTTACGTGGATAACTTCAGGGATAATAGGCTCGCGCCCAGCCAATTTATCCAAGTGTTGGGTAAACTCTTTTAAGCCCCCTTCAGATAAAAAAGATTCTTTTTTGAACGCACCATTTTCATCCACTTGGCGTTCATCGGTGATATTTAATTGCAGTCCTTTATTGAGATAAGACAATTCGCGCAGACGTTTGGATAAAATTTCGTATTCGTATACCACACTGGCGAAAATGGTAGGGTCTGGCAAAAAGGTAATAAATGTGCCCGTTGTATCACTTTGTCCGATTACGGTGACTTCTGTTTGTGGTATTCCACAAGAATAAGTTTGGGTGAAAATTTTGCCTTCGCGATGTACAGTAGCTACCAATTTTACAGATAAAGCATTAACACAAGAAACACCCACCCCGTGCAAACCCCCAGATACTTTGTAGGTGTCTTTATCAAATTTGCCCCCTGCGTGCAAAATGGTCATAACCACCTCCAAAGCGGATTTTTGCAACTTACTGTGCATACCAGTCGGGATACCCCGTCCATCGTCTTTTACGGTTATAGAGTTATCTTTGTGTATAAATAAATCTATCACTTTGCAATAGCCAGCCAAGTGTTCATCTATAGAATTATCTACCACTTCAGATACCAAGTGATGCAAACCTTTGCTGTCTGTACTGCCTATGTACATACCAGGGCGCAAACGCACCGCCTCCAATCCTTCCAACGCTTGTATGTTGTCCGCGCTGTAATTTTGACTGTCCAAAACAGCCTCTTGTGCTACCAATTTTTGTTCCATATTGTTGTTTTAAAAACTGCCTAAATTAGGCATTTTATAATATATATTTTAGATAAAAAATTATTGTCAAAAACCCTGCAAATATATGCCTTTTTTCGCAATTTAAACCTATTTAAAATAAAAAATTAGACTATTTTTTGCAATTTTCTTTTCTTGGTCTTTTTTACGCACTTTTTCGCGTTTTGTTACATAATTTACTCACTTGTTTTTTATTTTTTTTGGTATGAACTTAGCTATCGTCGGAGCGGGGTTAAGTGGCACTATGCTGCTTATTCATTTAGCTCAAATTTATCTTAAAAAGCCTTTTGAGGCACAAATTTTTTTAATTGAAGCCCAACCCAACCAATGGGGAAAGGGAATTGCTTATTCCAGCACTCTACCCTATCAGCCGCTCAATGTTACGGCGCAAAAAATGAACTTATCCGCTAACGACCCCAACGATTTTTTGGATTGGTTGGGCAAAAATGGGTATCGTTTTGGAACGGATAGTTTTGTGCCGCGCAGTATTTTTGGCGATTTCCTATCTGATAAGTTGGCAGAAGCCAAGCAGATTTTGGGCAAAAACATACAACTTATTGCCGATAAGGTGCTAAATGTAGAGCCCTTGCCTAATGGTGGCTACAGGATAGAATTGGCACAAACAGCAGCCATAGAAGCGCATAAATTGGTGTTGGCGGTGGGCGCTGATACCCCCCCAGATTTGGGCAAGGGGACGGATAAAATTTTTAATAATCCATACGAACCCCAATTGATTGATAAAATTTCAAACAATGCCAGAATTTTGTTGTTGGGAACAGGGCTTACGATGATAGATTGGGCAATTTCTTTGCAGAAAAAATGCAGCCCAAAAACCATTTTTGCGCTTTCCCGCAGGGGACAGTTGCCAAAGTCGCACTTTTTGCAAACTGAAAAATGGGAGATAAACCCAGAAGAGTTGGTTAAAATTTGCACAATTCGCCAATTTATTGCCCATTTTAATCAAAATATAAGGTTGGCAGCTAAAGAAAAAAATCTATCTTGGCAGACGGTTTTGGACACTTACCGCTCGCATCTGTGCATAATTTGGGATAATTTTAACGAACAAAACAAGCGCATTTTTCTACGCTTTTTGCGACCTTATTGGGATAGTTTGCGCTTTCGCTGCCCTGAAGAGTCAGCACAAGAGCTTGAACTTATGCAACAAATGGGTATTTTCAACCCTTTGGCAGGGGCTATAATTTCCATACAAACGCACAGCGCGGGGTTATTGGTACAGTTTAAAAATAAAGAAACCCAACAAGTAGAAATTTTAGAAGTGGATTATTTGATTAATTGCACCGGCGCAGCCAATTTTAGCCAAAAAATGCCCCTTTTATACCAGAATTTGGTTAAAAATGGCTTAGCTAAAATAGATAAGTTAAATATAGGGTTGGAAACCGACCCTGAAGGTTGTATTTGGGGAGACAATACCCCAGCCCAGAACCCTATCTGCGCTTTGGGGGCTGTGCGCAAAGCCAAAGAGTGGGAAACGACCTCTATCCAAAGCATCCGCAACCAAACGCTAAAATTGGCCGAACAGCTCACCCAACAACTATCGGCAGCTTTTGCTGTGTAATGCAAAATTTTTGCCGTGTGATAGAGAATTTTAAAAGGCGAATGTATATCCAAAATAACCGCGCTATAAAGTATGCTATATTTTTGTAACCTACAATTTTTTTGGATAAAATAAGCCGCATAAAAAGCCCTTTCCTGCATCAAATACGGGAAAGGGCTTTTTATATAATCTTACCTAACCTTACACTATAAAGCAAGTAAGCGGTTAAATATAATACAGCATTGAAAAAGTAAGTGTGTAATAGAAAACGTGCCGCGCGAAGCGCGTAACTACACCAATCCGTTGAGTTTCTACACTGTCTGAAGTGAGACGGAGCGCAGCGTTAGCAAGCGGAGCGAACAAGTTTATAGAACGGCGAAGCCCTCCCCTGAAACAAGGCGTTTTTGGTACTTTTTGCGCCTGCAAAAAGTACGAATAAAAAAATTTTTTAGGCGTAAGCCGTTAGAAAAAAATTCAAAACACAAGTTTTTACTGAAGCGTAAAAATTACTTCCATTTTGTTCAGTTACTTAAAACTAAAAAAACGAAAAATAAATCCGTGCATATCTGTAAAAACAAAGTTCCGCGTAAGCGCATCCGTAAAATCCGTGAGCTAAATTTAATACTAAACAACTTCTATGCTATATTTTTGTAACCTACAATTTTTTTGGATAAAATAAGCCGCATAAAAAGCCCTTTCCCGTATTTGATGCAGGAAAGGGCTTTTTATATAATCTTACCTAACCTTACACTATAAAGCAAGTAAGCGGTTAAATATAATATCCATTCATATCCAAGTTTATTTATTTTTGCCAACCCATTACTTTAGCCACATTCCATTCGCTATGATAAAATGGGCTAAAATTATCATTTTGGTATTGTTGTTCTTCTCTTTCCCAAAGTTGGAGGTTGCTAACCAAATATAAATAACCAAATTCGTAGCAGGTAGAGTTTGTTTTTTTGGAAGCAATCCATTCGCGAGGATATTTGTAGTATTTTTCCATTTCTTGAACCAGCTCTTGGGCTTGGGTGCGGATAGCTACAGCTTTGTCCAAATGGGTTTTATTTTCTACCGCAAGCGGATGCCCAAGTTTGGAGAGCCGTTTATTGAGCAAATAAGTCAACAAGCGAGCGCGATGTCGGGCGCGAAGACCGGTAATTTTGAAGGCAAGCCCCAATTCGCTAAATATAGGCTGCAATTCGGGCGCATATTTGGATATCAACAACCCTTCTTTGCTAAACTCTTCCAATAAATTTTCTGTTTGTTGGGCAAAAGTATCCAAAAGTTCTATTTTACGTTTAAATGCCATTATGCTATCATAAGGCGCTTTGTAACGCCACCACTTATAACCACGCTCTGGTCTAGGCTGAAATTCCATATTTAGACCAAAAGCTTTGGGCATTTCATCCGTGACTGAACTTGGGCAAAGATAGCGGATTAATTGCTTATCTTTTAGAAATTTTTGTTGTACGGCGGTAAGGCGGGCAAAAATAGAAACAGTTTTTTCGCGACGGAACAAATCCCCTATATATTGTGTGGGGGTATTTATCTCATCCACCCCGTTGATTTCGTGCCGCCAAGACCAGCGCGCTATACTCCAATCTATCAACCAATACCCCCATTCCCAGCCCGAAGAAAAAGTAATGTGGCCTTTAACCCCCATACTATCTAATTTTTCAATATCATTGAGGCGAGCGTTGAGATAAGGGGTTAAAAACAAGGGCACAGAGTTATCAAACGTAACCCAATAAGCAGATTCGGGATAATACCAAGTTTCTCTTTGGGTTTGTTGTTGGGTAATAGAAGCCAATAAATGCTCAAAATTTTCGTTTTCATAAACAGGGGTTTCTTTATCAAAAAGGCTATAAAACATCACAGTATGAACCAACAAGCCCCGAGCATTATCTTTGAGCCCATCAAATTGGGCAGGCGGTACAACCTCTCTGTGTGCATCTTTGTCTTTGTCTCCTGTGCGCATATTTTCTGGGCGAACTACGTGCTGTCTGCCCACCAGTTTTGCTTTGTATTGCTTTTCTACTATATTTTGTACAAAAAAACGCAGTTCCTCGCGAGCGGATACGTTGCCAGCGCTAAATTCTGTACCGCTCATTTCCATATTGACCACGTCCCAATTGGCGCGGCAAAGACTGGCTAAATTTTGACCAATTTGGGTTTGTTTATCTGTTTTGGATAAAAATCTGCCTTTATACAAACAAAAAGCTTTTTGCTGCTGCATATTCAGGGAAATATCTATACCCATCAAAATTCCCCTCGAATGGGCATAATCTACTACCTCACGCATATAATCTCCCCAACGGCTGGTATCTATAGTATTTAGAACACAAAATTCCATATAATTTTGCTGATTTCTTGCCAACCAATCTAAGTACGTTTTTATCTCTGCTTTACCGTTGGGAAAATCTACATCCAACAACGCTTCTGTGAGTTCCAAAGGGTGCATCGTGTGCAAATGAAAACCTTTCTTGTCAAAACGGGCTTTAGCGTGCCAATAAAAATTTTCGGTAAGCGGCCAATAACGCAATTGGGGCACAACCATTTTTTTGGGATGATAAAAACTAAACCAAAGTTGTTCTTGCAACAATCCATACAGCCCAGCCGCTATACCGTGATGAGAAACCGTTTGCAACTGGATAAGTATCTGCTCACCTATTTTTTGCGAGTACCACGAATAGTCGTGATTGGGATACACAAGATATGGATAATTTACCCCTTGCGCAAAACGAGAGGGTTGGCTAACTTCGTTGGGCAAAATTTCTGGCAACTGCAAAACAATTTGAGCTTGTGGGTTATTCAATCGCACCTCACAATCGCAGGCTTGGCGCAGCAGTTGCAAACAGTCTTCTATAGCTTGGCGGCTAATAGTATTTTGCATATTGTTGGCATCTGTTACTATAGAAATACTGCCTAAATTAGCCCAAACTTGAGCAACAGAGGCAAAAAATAGGCTAAAACAAATTGTCCATTTATATAAAAAACGCATTATCAAAAATTATAAATATCAAAAAAAACTAAATATAAGGCTGCAAAAGTAGCTTTTTTTTACAAAACAAGCCCAGTTTTGGTTTAAATTTGTGATTTTGATTGTTTTTGCTGGATTATTTAGCCAAAAAAATTAAAATATTGCTAAAAAAAAGGGGAATTTTGTGCGCGATTTGCAACTTATTTTACAAATGATTATGAATAAACTATTCAAACTTGGCTTGGGGCTGGCTCTCCTAGGGGTTGGCTCTGCATTGGTTAGCGGTTGTGGTGCAGATAACCAGCAAAAATTAAACCCCGAATATGAAAAAGATATAGACAGCAGCGAACTCTCCTTATCTTTTGAGGACACACTTACCCTAAGAGCGGGCGAAATTCCTCAAGGTTGGGAAAAAGAAAAATTGGGGGCTGGTTATTACGTTGCTTTTCCCAAATCGGCGAAAAAAGACGAAAAAAAACAATTAATTAGCTATAAAATTAAGCAAAGAGACTATATTATATGGTTAAGTGTGCGCGATATGAGCCAAGAAGCTAGTTTTGCCCAATTTAAATCGGATAAAACCGCTTACTATTACGCCATAAGCAATAATCTGACCGACGCCTTAACCTTGCCTGATACAGAGATGGAAACGGTTTATAAAAAATCTTATACCGCTTTGCAACTGCACGAAGGGTTGGAAAGTTATCTAAAATCGGCAGATAGCGAAATTTATACCCGATGTTTGATTATTGACAACAATTTATACACTTTTGCTTTCGTGAGTTGGATAAAACCCACCGCAAGTTTATTGCAGCTCAAAGACCGTTTTTTTGCCAGTTTTGGCAAAGAGTTGGAAATTGAATAATACTGAATTGAAAAAGTAGATGTGTGTTAAAAATTTGCGCTATGCGCTACATTTTTTATTTTTATTACTTTTTTGATGGCAAAAAAGTAACCAAAAAAGCCAACGCCAACGGCGAAGCCCTCCCGTAAGGAAAAAGGCGTTTTTGCTTGTATTTTCTACGAAAATAAGCGCAAAACCGTCGCTACAAGCCGACGTTTTTTGCGTTGCAAAAAAGCTACTGCCCTCGCTTTGCTCGGTTGGTCGTCTTTCCGCGACATACGCTGGTTTTGGCGTCGCACGGCGGAAACCTGCGTAATTTATACACACTTACTTTTTAAATTCTGTATTATTACACACTTACTTTTTAAATTCTGTATAAAATGCAAAAAGCCCTTTAACCAAAAGGTTAAAGAACTTTCTCATTGATTTTTTGCGCTAACTTTTATTCACCAACAAAATAAAAAAAGTTACAAACTCGCTACCAGCCCGTAAGCACCATAGGCAATCATATAACCGAGCTGGTATTGGGGATATTTTTGCTCAAAAATAGCCTGCAATTTTTTGTAATCTACTTTATTTTTATCATTGCCAACCGTTTGCAAATAGGCTTTTGTGATGTCTTGGGCATCTTTTAGATATTTTATCTGGGCTGGGATTACGGCACTTAATTTACCGCTTACCCCCCTACCTCCGTACACGGTGGTGTGCTGTGGATAATTTTTTTGCAACAGTTGCAGGCTATTAATCCAATTTTGGGCGTTGAATGTCGCCGCGTTGTTGATTATTGCCCCCTCAAGCCAAGCGTGTGCTTTGTGATGTACCAAATCCCCCACCAAAAGCGACTTAAGGGCTGGAATATGCGCCACCGTCAAGTTGGTAGAAACCCCACTTTGGTTGATTTCTTTTAGTACCACTTTACCCCCATTGGCCAGCGTCAGCGCGCAATTTTCTTGAAAAGTGCTATCGGCTAAGGATAAGGCAGGATAGGTTTCGTTGCTGAACATTTTTGCGATTTCCACGAAATAATACTTTTTATAATTGTGTACGGCCGCTATGTTTTGAACTGAAGCGTTAGACATAATCACTTTTGCACCGACTTGCTTGAATGTAGCGATTCCGTTGAATTTGTCAGGGTTGGGATGACTAATCACTAAGTATTTGACGGGATTGTTGGTCTTCGTTTTTAAAAAATCTAAAGCCTGCTGCGCGGTGGCGTTGGTAAATTGTGCGTCAAAAGCTACCACCTCTTTGCCGTCGTCGTAGAAAAAAGTTTTGGTGTTAAAACCATTCGCATCACTCTCAAATACAAATAACTGTCCCTTGTTTTGAGCATTGAGACCATTAAAAGATAAAAAACAAAGCCCCAAAAAGGCTAAAAACTGTTGAACTTGCATTACAAAAATTGTTGAATTGTTAAATAATAATGCAAAAGTAGCTGGACTTAGATACCCACAACAGGTAAAAAACTCACAAAAAACGGTAAATTTCCACAAATGGCTATTATTTCTCTATTCCAAGCCTTCGATATAGCAGTTTATGAGCTTAGCGAATGGACTTTTGGGCATCACAAGCATAGTTTTTTTGAAATTTTTTACATCGTCAATGGGCAAGGAATACATCAAATCAACGATAACCAATATCCTTACTCGGACAATGATATATTTTTGCTAACCCCAGCCGATGAACACAGCTTACTTATACAACAAACAACCCAAATTTGTGTCATCAGCTTCAATAAAATATATTTTTCAAAAAACCATAACCACAATAGTTTGGATTTTTCGGAGTTGTTCAAACAAATTGAATATATATTAAGCCATTCCAATTATTTAAAACCTCGTCTGTTCAATACACCCTACGAAAAAGAGCTAATTCAGCACACAATAATGGTGTTGCAAGCAGAATATCAAAACAAAAAAGGCTATTATGAGTTAATTATCCAAAATCAGATATTTTTAGTGCTAACCCTTATAGCTAGAAAAATTAACGAAAATATCATCGCACCCATCGCTCAACTCCCTCAAGCGGATTTTATCTTAGAAGTTATCCGCTATATTCAGGATAATATCTATAATAACGATAGCTTAAAAATAGAATACATAGCCAAGCATTTCTGTAAATCTGCTAATAGCCTAACCAATCAATTCAAGACCAATACGGGCACAACCATTAAAAATTTTATCTTAGATTTTAGGCTCAATATCGTCAAGCAAAGACTTATCAATGGCAATTTTACCATTTCCGAATTGGCTCACCAGCTTGGTTTCACTGACGAAAGCCACCTCAATAAAATGTTTAAAAACAGATATAACATATCGCCCAAAGCGTACAAACAACAACATAATCCACAACATTTTCATTAGCCGTATTATAAAACACTAAAAAAAAATTTGCAACCTTCTTAAACAATGAAAAAAGATATTCAAATACAAAAAGTCAGCCAAATTTTTATCGCTATTTGCCCAGCTGAAGGCGATTTATGGGACGTTTTTATCCTGAATGGGCAAAACTATGAGTTGAAAAATGTGTTGATAGCCACCAAAGGTTATGGCGAGCGGGAGGGGCAAATGGTCAATACTTCCACTTTGCGCCATTTTTATGAGTTGGTGCCTGCCCAATCTGCGGTTAAAATAGAACCCATAGCCACCGAACTGTTCGATTTGGCGCACGAATACTGGATTTCATTCCAACACGATGGGTTTATGTTCGATAAAAAATACGTGTTTGTAGCGGGCAGCATCAACAAAGATTATTTCCGCCCTTTACCCATTTTGGGGGTCGATGGGGTGATGATTGGCTAATGTGCGCAGAAAATAAAAATCCCTTTCGTTGGTTTCAACAAAAGGGATTTTTTTATAAAAAACAAACCGTTTATATCTCAAACATAAACCCAATTTGGGTCAAATGTTTATATTTTTCCTCGTTAAATTTGTATAAAAAAGCGGGGCGATGCGCTACCGCTTTTTGCCGCTCTACTTGTTCTAAAATCCCCATTTTCAACATTTTGGTGCGAAAATTGCGCTTATTAAGCGGGCGGTTTAAAATAATTTCATACAATTTTTGCAACATAGATAGCGTAAATTGAGCGGGCAGCAGCCCAAAACCTATAGGTTGATAGCGCACTTTGGCTTGCAGGCGTTGTATAGCCATTTGCAGCACTTGTTGGTGGTCAAAAGCCAAATTTTCGGGCAGGTCAAAAACCTTGTGCCAAGCCGCATCTTCGGCATCGTCTGCGCCTTGGGGTTGGTGTTCGTTGAGATTGACCAAAGCATAATAAGCCACACTCACCACCCGCCCGCGAGGGTCGCGTTGGGGCGCGCCGAAAGTGTACAATTGTTCTATGAATACATCCCTAACCCCCGTTTCTTCCTCCAGCTCGCGCTTGGCTGCAGTGTCCAAATCCTCGTCCATTTCCACAAATCCCCCAGGCAAAGCCCAATGAGATTGAAAAGGCTCGTGTTTTCGTTTGATGAGCAAAACGCGCAGTTCGTGGCTTTGGTCTAATCCAAAAATCACACAATCCACAGTAAGTGCAGGGCGTGGATATTCATAAGTATACATACTGAAAAAATAATTTTTTAGTTGAGAAAATAAGGGCTTAGTTGGTTAAATATCTCCAGCGCGGAGTTCTATATTGGCATCAAAAATCAAATTGCCTTTTTCTGCTTCTGGTGCGGCGGGAACTTCTATATCAAGGGTTTTATGCACGGTTTGGGCTATAAATTGGGCTTTAAACCCCATTTTCACCTGTTTATTTTTGTCCAAATAACAATCCACTTGCGCAACAAGAGTGATGGGTATAATCGCTTTTTTGAGGTATAAATCCGCTTGCATTTCCAAATTTTGGCTTTCGCCCAGTTGTGGTTTTAGCGCGTTGGTTTTGATTTTATGGATAACCAATTTAGCTTCGGGGAAAGAATCTGCTTGTAGCAGTTTGGCATAAATGACCTGGTCTAACTCTTTCAAGCCCATAGTGACGGAGCGCGTAGCGACTATAAATTCACCTTTGGCACCCGCCCATTGCCCATTTTCGCCCAATTGCAACCAACCTTTTATCTCTTTGACCTCGCCCGCGTACTGTTGGGCTGGAGGCGCAAAATGAAAGGCTAAGGCTGGCGCGTTGGGGATGCGGCTTTGTTCATAAATCCAACTTTGGGTTATGTTTATATCGTAAATGGGCTGGATTTCTCTCGAAGAATACGAGGCGTTGATACCCAACTCTTCCCAAGTTTTTGTAGCTACTGATGTGGCTATAGGGGTTAGCGCGTCCCCAAGTTGGGAGTTTTTAAACTCTTTTTTCAGAAAATCTGACATCGTTTTAGTGGCTTGCGCTATAGCTTTTTCTGGGCGCGTTTCCCCCTTGAGTTGGGCGGGATTGGATACAAAGATAGGATTTATACAATCATAATGCGAAAAAAGCGCGTAACTAACGTACAATTTTCCATCTTCTGCCAAAAATGGGTGAAAATCAAAGTAAAATTTTACCACATTTTCCCAAACGACTAACTCAGGCACTAATTTAAACTTTTCTTTATCTAACGTTTTGATAACAACATCCATAGCTTGTTGGTAAAAGCCCACAGTATCCGCTTGTTTTCCCTGCACAGGGCTTATTTTCAACTCCAGCATCAACTGCATTTTCCCCTCCGTCAGCAACAGTCTATTTTGGCTGGTGTATTCAGCTTTTTGGGGTTGGATAACGCGGCTGGTGCGGATAAAGTTTTCTACCTTGCTAAATTCTGCGTAACGCCCCTTATAAAAATAAGTGCCTTGTGGATTGCGGTATAAAATAGCTGGAGTATGGGTTACTTCAGCCACTGCGCCCCGTTTTTGAACCTCTATCAGCTCTATCGGCACAGACATTGCTTGTAGATACAATGAAAGTTCGGCTAATTTTTTTTGGGTAAAATCGCTTTCCCGTTCTCCTTGGTGGAAAATTATCACCGTTTCGGTTTGAGCCTTGAGTGTGCAGAAATTAGCTAATAAAAACAGTATAACAACCTGTATTTTCATAAATTAGGGGATTTTGGGGGGCAAAAATAACCTTTTTATCTAAATTGTGAGCATTTAGCCCCATTTTTTAGCTTATAACGGATTGAAATTGAAAAAAGTTTTAAATTCTGTTTATTTTTGCCCAAAATTAAGATAAAAAGCCATTTTTTGAATTTTTCAATAGTAGATAAATTATGTTTAAATCATTCGTTCTTTTAAGTTTATTGGGTATCATCAACCAAGCTATAGCCCAACAACAGCGTTGGCAACAAGCGGTAAAATACACAATGGATATTGATTTTGAGGCCAAAACCAACCAATTTAAGGGCAAACAAACCTTAATTTATTACAATAATTCTAACGAAACCCTAACCAATGTTTTCTATCATCTTTATTTCAACGCTTTTCAGCCCAATAGTATGATGGATATGCGCTCGCGCACCGTCAATGACCCCGATATGCGCGTAGCAGACCGCATTAGCAAGCTAAAACCGAATGAAATTGGGTATCAAATCGTTCGCTCACTTACCCACAACGGTCAGCCGTTAAGTTTCCACACCAACGAAACCATTTTGGAGGTCAAACTCAAGCAACCTATTCGCCCCAACTCTGTAGATACTTTCGTGATGGAGTTTGAAGCCCAAGTTCCTCTACAAATCCGCCGTTCTGGGCGCGACAATAGCGAAGGGGTGCGTTTGTCTATGACCCAATGGTATCCCAAAATGTGCAATTTTGACGAACAAGGCTGGCACGCCAATCCTTATGTAGGGCGCGAATTTTACGGAATATGGGGAGATTTTAACGTAAATATCAGCATTGACAAAAACTATATTTTAGGCGGTACGGGCTATTTGCAAAATAAAAACGAAATTGGTTTTGGTTATGAAGATGTGGGTACAAAAATTGATTACAACCGCAGCAACAGCGACAAAATAACCTGGCGTTTTTATGCCCCTAACGTTCACGATTTCGCTTGGGCGGCTGACCCTGATTATTTACACGACATAGTGGATTTGAACGACACCATACAACTGCATTTTATTTATCAAGACAATGCCGAATACAAAGAAACTTGGAAAAAGGCTCAAGATTATATGCTAAGAGGGTTCAAGTTGATACAAACCCGTTTCGGTACTTATCCTTTCCGCCAATACACGTTCATACAAGGCGGCGACGGCGGAATGGAATATCCAATGGCTACCCTCATCACAGGCAAAAGAAATATAGGCAGTTTGGTAGGGGTTATGGTGCACGAATTGATGCACAATTGGTATCAAATGCTTATGGGCACCAATGAAGCACTTTATGCTTGGATGGATGAAGGTTTTACCTCTTATGCTTCAGGTATTATTATGGATAATTTATTCCCTACCAATAAAATCAACCCGATAACGAATATACACGACGGTTCTTACAAAGGATATTTTGCCCTCATCGAACAAAAAATTGAAGAACCTTTAAGCACCCACGCCGACCATTTTATTTCCAATACAGCCTACGGGCAAGCCGCTTACTCCAAAGGCTGCGTATTTTTGCACCAATTAGAATACATTATCGGGGAAAAAACCCTAGAAAAGGTTATGTTGGAGTATTACAACGTTTGGAAATTCCGCCAACCCAACCCCAACGATTTTATCCGTATAGCCGAAAAAGCAGCTAATTTGGAATTAGATTGGTACAAAGAGTATTTTGTTTACAGCACCCACTATATAGATTATGTGGTTAGAGAAATTAGCGAAGACGGCAACCAAACCAAAATCAACTTAGAAAATTTAGCCCGCTTCCCTATGCCTATAGAGGTGCAAATCAACTACGAGAACCAAAACGGACAGATTGAATCCGCTTTATTTTATATACCTTTGGATATTATGCGGGGCGAAAAACAGGATGAAAATCTACACGGCGTACGCACCGTTCTACCCGACTGGCGTTGGACACATCCCAAATACGAATTTATAGCCAATGTGCCCACCAAAAATATCAAATCGGTTATTATTGACCCCAGTCTAAGACTTGCAGATTACAAACGCGGAAATAATACTTATATGCCGCCTAAAAAATAAATTGGTTTGATTATAAAAAAAGCCCTTTCCTGCATTAGACACAGGAAAGGGCTTTTTTTGCACAAAAACTAAATAAACCGCCAATTATAATCGCAAAAAGCGGTTTTATATGAATAGAAACTCAGCTAGCCATAGACTAAATTCAACATAGCCAAACTAACCCCCAACACTTTACCAATCAACACGATAATTTTAGAATTGCGCATATTTTCTTTAAATTGCTGCGCTTGTGGATTATTATCCATCATATTTTTGAACATATCGTTCATCGCGTTGGGATTGCCCCCCATTAGCGTGGTTAAGTCTTTATTTTGGCTAACTTCTACCTTTTTAGAACTATTTTGTATGCGCGGAATATCCACAATCAAAAAACCCGCAGCCAAAAATACCGCCAGAAAATAATCTATCGGGCAAGAAAACCAATACAATAAACAAGTACCAAACCAAAAAGCCAAAGCACCATGCAAAGCGCCAGCCACAAAGTCTGTAGGCGGCAAAAATCTGAATATGTTGAGCAATAGCTTCTGTTTGCCCACAATAACCCCCACAAGTGCCAATATCAAAAATTTGAGCATTACCCCGACCAAAGCCCATAAGGTAAGCGCAGAAAATAGGCTTAATCCATAAGCCAAAATTGAGTATATCATAAACCTATAGCATATTAAGCGGGTTAATTATTCCTCTCCTAACGTTTTTTTGACTATTGTTTGCCCATCCAAACTCGCTTTTAGCAAGATATTCACCTCTTTTATCTCATCGCGGTTGTATTTGTTGGTGGGGTTAGCTACAAGCCCGATATAATATTCAAAAATGGGCAAAGTCAGCTCGCCATCTTCTTCATCGTTCCAATATGCTAAAGTAAAATCGCCAAATTTGGACAAATGCTCACAACACAAGCGAATAGATTTAACCACCGTCGGCTGTTCGTGCAACATATAACGCTCGCGCAAAGCCTCCAAATCGGGGATGATTTGCGGGTTTAGGGGTTCGCCCTGTTTATAATTAGCCAAAATACGCTCTATCAGCGTATCCACTTGTATGTCGTGGATTTTTTTATCCGTTCTACGCATATAAAATTTATACTAAAAAAATTGGTTTGAAATTAAAAATTTTCGCAAAGGTAGGGTTTATTTACGAAATAATTTAGTGTTTGGATAAAATATAAGCTATAAATTTAAAAAATTCAGCCATTTTTAAACTTTATTCTAACGAAATCCCGCGCTCGGCGCAGTAGGCTTGCACATAACTTTTCATTTTCATAATATCAGGAAATCGCTCTTCGTAGTCCAAATACAAGCGGTGGAAAAAATCAACTTGCAAAGCTTCTTGCAAAAAATAATTTGCATAATCAGCGTAGCGATAACTGTATTGATAATCATTTTCTCGCCAATCGGAAGTCGTATGGGGTGTTTTTCCTGCATTATCTAATTCCTTATAGAAATAGGGAAGCATTTCCATACCCAACAAAATAGCTGTGTCCCTATGAAATCTAGAGTTAAAAATCCATGGTTTTCCCCAAAAATGAAAATCATCACTTGATTTAAAATCGTCGTAAAGCAATTTTGCCAGCATTTTTTTATCAAATTGAGGCATCAAAATATGAAGAACACCTAATCTGTAATTGTCAATGGGCAGTTTGTCTGGGTGCAGTCCGTGGTACAATATCTTATAAGCTTCCATTCTAGCTATTGCATTTTGAGTAGTATCGCGAATAAAATACTCAAATAAAGCTTGATTTTTGCCCAATTCTTCCCAAGCAGTCATAAAGCTTGTTTTGAGCCTCAAAGGCATTTTTGAAGACATTTTTGCGCAAAAATCTGCGTAGTTTTCAAAAGGTGCTTCCATTTGTTTATTTTTTATTCTATAATCCCACGCTCAGCATCATACGCCGCTGTATTATCATCAAACAATGTTTGTACTTTATCTATATTTTCAATTTTATCACTTTTTGTTTTCCCTTTATTTTGCTTTAGTGATTTTGTAGAAATTTTGGAAATTCCTATTTATAAGCTGGAGTTACGCTCCAGTCAATAAGTTTAAAAAAGTTAAGTAAAAACACTAATTTTCGCCGTGCGACGCCAAAACCAGCGTATGTCGCGGAAAGACGACCAACCGAGCGCAGCGAGGGCAGTAGCTT
>JAAFIM010000068.1 GCA_013297745.1 Chitinophagales bacterium
GAAAAAAATTAAATACTACCTTTTGCCTCTAAATGCTTACTCTAATTTCCAAACTCTCAAAACTGCTCTTTTTGATATTATTCAACCTTCTTTACTTTAACTTTCATTTTGTCTAATTACTTATTTTAAAAATTTAATCAAAAAAGTAAGCAAAATTAGCCGCTTGGTTAAAATTTATAAAATCATTTTTTTTAGCGTTTGTACGATTCAAATTTAATTTTTGTCTGTGCTTGCAACTGTTAATTTATTGATTATAAGCTATCCCACCAAATTAAAATTATAAATATGCTAAAAACAAACTCTCTATATTTTCTTTTTTTTATACTGCATATTATCTGCTTAGAAAATACTTTTGCCCAAAAAATGACTTTAGCGCATGCAGAAACCCATTTTGAAAAGCTGACTTTTGCGCATCAGGGGCAAACGCTGCCTTATCGCTTGTTGAAGCCCGCGAAGATAGACGAGGGAAAAACTTACCCTTTGTTGGTGTTTTTGCACGGAGCGGGCGAGCGGGGAGAAGACAACAGCGCGCAATTAACCCACGCTTTTGAGTTGTTTTTGAACGCAGAAAATCGGGCAAAATTCCCCTGTTTTGTGCTGGTGCCGCAGTGTCCGAATGAGAAAAAATGGGCGGATTTGGATTGGACAAAAACCAACCATACACAGCCTACTACTTCTGAAACTATGCACACGCTCTTGGCTTTAATCGCTGATTATCAACAACATAAACATATTGATAATAAAAAAATGTACGCTTTGGGACTTTCTATGGGCGGTTATGGGGTTTGGGATTTATTGTATAGAAACGCCAATTTTGCGGCCGCTGGTCTAATTTGTGGGGGCGGAGATGCGCGCGTGGCGGAGAAAATAAACTGCCCAATTTGGTTTTTTCACGGGGCAAAGGATAAGTTAGTGCCTGTAGAAAATGGTAGAAATTTATCCCAAAGTTTGAAAAAAACGCAGCCTAAAACCGTTTATACAGAATATCCAACGGTCGGACACGGGGCTTGGATTCCCGCTTTGCAGGAGAAAAATTTATTAAATTGGTTATTTTCCCATAGCAAACCTTAAAAACTACTATGCAGATATTTGCCTTTATTTTGGCTTGTAAAATTTGTTTTTTGTTGCCTAATTTTGAGCTATTGTACCCACAGGATTATCAAAAAGCTGCCGATTTTTTACAAAAAAATAAGGCTTTATTTATCAAAAAAGCCACTGAATATAAGCTTTCGCCGCAAATTTTGGCCGCTATAGTATTTCCCGAATTGATGCGTTATTCACCCAGCCGCGATTATTTTGAAACTCAAGCTTTATCAATAGCTTATATTAAGGGAGGCACTGCGGTTGGGGATTTTTCTATAGGTTATTTTCAGATGAAACCCTCGTTTGTAGAGGCTTTAGAAATAGAATTGGGTAAAAATATCGCTAAAAATATGGCTTGGGCTTTGCCGTTTAAAAAAATTGGGCTATTTTCGCAAAAAAATGGAGCGGATATTCGCACCGAGCGGTTTAATCGTTTGCAAAATACAGATTGGCAGTTGGATTATTTAGCTTGCTTTTATCAGTTGGTTGTGCATAAGTTTGAAAAAGAGTTGAAAAATAAGGATAAAAAAGCCCAACTTAAATTTATATCCACAGCTTATAACGCGGGCTTTCAGCGCAAAGCGGCAGATATAGAAAAATTGCAAACTTATCGCTGTTTTCCTTACGGAAATTTGGCAGAGGCGCATACGCAATACGCTTATAGTGAGGTGGTTATATTTTATTACGAACAAAAATCAGCGAGTTTTTTTTAATAATTAAGGATTAAAAACAATAACTAAATTATATGAAAATAATAACTTTTTTGACCTTTTCTACCATATTGGTGGTAGGTTTGGCTTGGGGGAAAAAACAACCCAATGCTAAAGAAATTGCAGCGAAATTATGCAATTGCGGTACTAAATTGGGCAAGGTGGTGGAAACTGAAACCGCTTTGAAACAAAAAGATGCTTATTTGTACAACCAAAAATTGGGCGCAGCAGCCAAAGAAATGTTGGGTTGTGCTGGCGGTATGAATTTTTTGGAGGAAATCGGTAAAGGACTTTCCAAATCTCAACAACAATCTTTGGAAGAAGAATTGATGCGCGAATTGGCTACTCAATGCCCGAATGTGGGTAAGGGTTTGCAAGAGGTCAAATAATACTAATTTGAAAAAGTAAGTGTACAATAATAGCGTAAATTATTAAAGAGATTAGTTATAAAAACTTGTGTTTTGAAATTTTTTCTAACGGCTTACGCCTAAAAATTTTTTTTATTCGTACTTTTTGCAGGCGCAAAAAGTACCAAAAACGCCTTGTTTTTATAAACTTGTTCGCTCCGCTGCGCTCCGTCTCACTTCCTACGGGAGGGCTTCGCCGTTCAGACAGTATAAAAACTCAACGGAATAGTGTAGTTACGCGCTTCGCGCGACACATTTTATTACACACTTACTTTTTAAATTCTGTATAATACTAAATTGAAAAAGTAGATGTGTGTTAAAAATTTGCGCTATGCGCTACATTTTTTATTTTTATTACTTTTTTGATGGCAAAAAAGTAACCAAAAAAGCCAACGCCAAAAAGGCGTTTTTGCTTGTATTTTCTACGAAAATAAGCGCAAAACCGTCGCTACAAGCCGACGTTTTTTGCTATGCAAAAAAGCTACTGCCCTCGCTGCGCTCGGTTGGTCGTCTTTCCGCGACATACGCTGGTTTTGGCGTCGCACGGCGGAAACCTGCGTAATTTATACACACTTACTTTTTAAATTCTGTATAATACAAGAGCCAAAAAAGCATAAAAAAAAAGCGTTGCGGGAGTACCACAACGCTTTTTTTGCTTAAGGTCAAATGATTAGAAGTCAAAATCTAAATCATCATCGTCATCATTTTTAGTCAATTCATCGCTAGTGTATTCGTCGGCATCGTCGCCAGCTATATCATCAGCGCTTAGTTCTAAGTCGTCATCTATGCCGTTGGTGTTATCATCCTCAAAAACATAGTCAACATTTTCTTCAGTTTCGATTGTTTCTTCTTCGCCAATAAAATCATCAGCAGCAACGTCGTCTTCGCCAACAAAATCATCAGCGATAATATCTTCCTCAACAGCCAAATCGTCGGCAACGACATCATCAACAGGCAAGTCTAATTCTTCTGAAGTTTCTAATACGGGTTCATTCGTTTCCTCTTCCCATTCGGTTTCGCTGGGAATTTCTTCAGTTTTGCTAGGACTTAGCTCTACTTTTGGGGAAGCGGTTTCAGAGGCTTTAAGCGCTTGGTCTAATTTCCAAGCATTTTGTTCAAAGAACTTTCTGCGTTCTTCTTCTGAGCGTTGATTAAAAAGCATAAAATTTAATGTGTTTGATAAAGTGATAAATTGAGTACAATTTGAGGGCAAAATACGCAGGTTTTTTTTTCTGTGCAAATTTTTTTACAAAAAACTGCCTTTAAAGTTAAAAAAAAGCAATTTAATCGCTTTAAATATAGAAATAAAGGGATTATAGGCAAAAAAATATAAAAAAACACTCAAGTTTTAGGCTTGAGTGTTTTACCAAAAAGGCTTAATTTTTATCCTTTTTTGAACGGGTTGTATTTATCCTTGAGTTTTTGTTCTGCTTCTTTGCGCAAGCGTTCTGCTTCTGCTTTCAGTTTATCTGCTTCTGCTTTGCTTTTGGTTTCTGCTTCTTTGCGCAATCTGTCCGCTTCTGCCCGCAATTTTTCCGCTTCTGCTTTGGCTTTGGCTTCGGCGGCGGCGCGGGCTTTTTCTGCTTCTGCTTTCAATTTTTCCGCTTCTGCTTTGGCCTTGGCTTCTGCCTCTGCTTTCAGTTTTTCTGCTTCTGCTTTGGCTTTATCCGCTTCTGCGCGCGCTTTGGCTTCTGCTTCTGCTTTGAGTTTATCCGCTTCTGCCTTCAGCGTTTCTTGGGCTTGGTCTTGTAGCGATTTGCCCCCTTTGCCCTCAACCCCGAGTAGTTTAACCTTGTAATCGGGATTGGTCATCGTGCCGCCAATATCAATCCCAAAGTTGATAAATTCGCCCGTGTTCAAATCTATCCCCAACTTGCTCGCTTCGCCCTGCAAGGCTGCCAAACCGCTATTGGCTGCGCCGCCTACTGGATTTTTATCCAATAAAGCTTTGGGAACGCGCAATTTCATCTTATACGCCAGACTATTATCCAAACCGTGTGAGCCGTTAAATAATAAATCCATCCCTTTTACTGTAGTGGCGAAAGGTTGTAGTTCAAACCGTCCGTTTTTTATCGTGAAAAAGTTTTTGGTATTGGTCAAAATTACATTTTGCAACTCTTTCACCTTGGTTTTATCCGCGAGCGTTTTCAACCCCGATAAACCGTTAAGTACAGCGTCATAGGTAACAATTAGCCCATCTGCGCTGAGGCTGGCGAGGTCAGGGAACATATTTTTGCCCAAAATTCCGTTGATTTTAAACTTGCTATCAAATTTTCCCTGCACTTTATCCAAAAAAGGGAGCATTTTTTTCACCAAAAACACGGTTTGGGCGGTTTGGGCGAAATCTATCTTGCTAATATCGTAAGCGAAAGCAAAGCTGGGTTTTTTAATATCCTTGCTGTTGTATTCGCCGCTAAAAGCTACCAACCCGCCCAAGAAATTAGAGCTTAAATTGACCACTTCCACCTTTTGGTCTCTAACTATAATATCGCATTTGGCGTTTTTGAGTTTATAAACATCATAAATTAGCGTGGCGATGTTGCTGGTAAAGCGCAAATCTAAATTATGGGGAACTTGTATAGGTTCGTACTCCACAGGGGCGGTTTCTGGGTTGGTGGGAGCGGGTGCAGGCGCGGGTTCGGTAGCTTGCCCGTCTGTGCGCATCAGTTGGTTGAGGTTGATATAGTTAGAATTTAGGTTAAAATTCCCTTTCAAGGTTGCGCCGTCGAAAAGATAGGGAAAAATATTTTCCAACTTGCCGTTTGCGTTAATATCTGTCTGTCCCAAGTTCATTTTAAACGCGGATAAATCTGCTACTGAAGGGCTAAAGCTGCCTGTTGTGGTCAAATTGGTGATTTCGTACACATCATAAACGATTTTATTCATTTGCACTTGTGCGGCGAAATTGAACTTATCAAACGGTTTTTCCAACGGGGCGGCTGAAGTGGTGGTGTCGCGCATATCTGTAGCGGTTGGGGCATTGCTGCTGGCGGTTGTGCTGCTGCTTGTACCCATAATCTCGTTGATGTCCATTAGGTTGGAAAAAATGGTGAGTTTGCCCTGCATAATTTTATCCCCAGAGAAATAAGTGAGGATATTATCCAAAACGCCTGAAGCTTTGAGGTCGCTTTTGCCCATTTGCAGCTCAAAATTTTGCAAATTGACGTTATTTGGGGTAAATTCGCAGAGTAATTGTTTGATTTTGACGGGAACAATCCCCACGCTGCTGTAGTTCATATTATCAACCCCCAACAAACCGCGCATATTTACCCTGTCGTATTGGGCGTTGGTTACGAAACTTAGCTTGGTTTTGGCGATAATATCCGCGTTGATTATCCCCGAAAGTTGCGTTCCCTCCAAAGGGTAGGCTTTTTGCAGGTCGGCGAGGTCAATTTTGCCCTTAGCAGTGGCATCTATATCGGGGTCGGAGATGGGCGTGCGCAATTTTAGGGTTAAGTTGAAGGGATTTGCACCCAATTTGAACCCGAATTTATCCACATCTATAGCCATTTGGTCAAAGTTTTCGCTGGGGCTGTTGATTTTCACCTTAGCGTTAATCTCATTCACTGCCATAGGCAAGCTGGGGTATTGGAATTGGGCATTTTCTACCCCCAAATCTAACCCAAAAGCGGGTAGTTTTTTATCGTTGTAAGTCCCTTTTGCAAACCCGCTGAAGTTGAATTGTCCGCTTGTTTTCACATCTTTGAAATCCTTGCTATAAGCGGCGGGAATTAGGGACAAAATGCTGCTAAATTTGGTGTCTGGGCTGTTGAATTTTAGGTCTAAAGTAATATCTTTTTCGTTGGGTAAGCCCACTTCGCCCTCAAAATTTAGGTTTAAGTCGTTCAGTCTGAATTTATTATCTAAAAACTTGATTTTCAACGCGGTAGCATTCTCTATATTGGCGTTAAAAATAGCTTCTATGTTCGCTTTGTTCAGGTATTTTATCCCCCCGTAGGCGAAAGTGAGGCTGTCAATTTTGGTTTTGGTGTAAATATCGTAATTACTGCTGCTGAAATCGCCACTACCGCTATGGTTTAGGTTGCGAATGGATAAAAACATATCCCCTGGAGCGTCGTCATACACCACATTTATCCGTTTGAACGCGTAATAACTCAAGTTCAGCTTAAACGCGCTCGGTTCGCTGCTTGCGGGAGTGCTGCTGGTGTCGGTTGGGCTGCTTGTTCCGTCGCTTTTGACGAGGTCGTAGTTGGCTTTTCCGTTGTTTAACACCTTAACATAGAAGCTGGCTTGGTCAATTTCTACCCCATTTATAACATAATTGCCAGAAAATACCGACCAAAGGTCTAAACTGAAGTTAAAATTCTCCATATCGGCGAGTTTCAACCCCTCAAACTCTTTCATACCAGTAACGGTAAGCCCTTTGAGCTGGAAGTTAAAACTTGGGAAAGTCCAAATTAGGGACAAATCGGCATCTTTGAAATCAACTTTGGCGTTCAATTGCTTGTTGATTTCCGTTTTTACCGCTTCCAAAATCTGCGATTTGAAAAAATAGGGGATGGCGATAAGGAGCGCAATTAGCACCAAAAGGCTAATTCCTACCCATTTAAAAACCTTTTTTATCATAATTTAATAGTTTTATCCGAAAAGCTAATTTTTTTCGCTTGATTGGTGAAAATGTTTTTTTAGACAGGTAAATAAAGCCGATTGGCAGGCTGGATTGGCGGCTATAATCTCGCGCCCGTGTAGATAATTTGTGCCATTGCCAAAATCGCTAACCACCCCGCCCGCATTTTGTACGATAAACGCGCCCGCTGCCACATCCCAAGGGGAAAGGCTATACTCAAAAAATCCCTCAAAACGCCCGCAAGCGACATAAGCCAAGTCCAAAGCAGCCGAACCCAAACGGCGCAAACCGCGCGTTTCGCTCATCAGTTCGCCTATCATAGAGAGATAATGTTGGCGGTAGCTAAAATCGTAATAAGGGAAGCCCGTAGCGACTAAACTTTGATTAAATTGGGTTTGATTGCTCACGCGGATTTCTTGCCCGTCGCAAAAAGCGCGATTTTCGCCCCAACTGTAGTAAGCGTTTTCGTGCATAATATCGTAAATCAACCCCAAAATGGTTTGGCCTTTGTGCTGCAAAGCTACACTTATCGCGAAAAAAGGGATGCTGTGCAAAAAGTTGGTTGTGCCATCCAACGGGTCAATAATCCACAAATAGTCGCTTTTTATATCACTTTCGCCGCTTTCTTCTGCCAAAAAACTGCTACCCGCTACCAACTTTCCTAATTGGCTAATGAGTTGATTTTCAGCGTATTTATCCACGTAAGAAACCAAACTGTTCAAATCTTTGGTCTCTATCTGATTGGACGAAACTTGCCCAACTTGAGTTTTTATCCAGCGGCCAACCTCTTGGCTAATTTGCCGCACTTGTTCGCATAGATGCGCTAAATTCTGCATTTGTATGTATTTTGGTGAGTTTTTATACAAAAAATTAATTTTCGCCCGCAAAGGTAGCTTTTTTTAGCGAATAAAATAGCTTTTTTTATCAAAATTTAATTTTACAATATATTTTATTATAATAAAAAATAAGCAAAAAAATAGTTTAAGTGAAAAAAATGGGTTAAAATATAAATACCAATTCAATGATGAAAATTCAAAACTTGTTTAGTAATGAAATTTTGCTCACGGATTTTACGGATTAAACAGATACACACAGATTTTTTCGGGCTTAAAAATTCGTTCAATCTGTGCGCCATTTTTTATGGGTTGATAAATACTAAACAATTTTTTAATAATGAAAATACCAACTCAATAATTGGTTGGGTGGACAATTATTGTTTCAGCGTAGAAATTTAAAGCGCAATTTATTTAGTTTCAAACCAAATCGGGCTTTGGTCTTCAGCATCGCCGTTGTAATTAAAACAAATCTCTTGCCCGCTAAAAATATCTTCAATAGCACAAACCAACAAGCTATTATTCTCAAAATCCATCTGGTATTCGGCATTTGGGGAGAAAGAGTGATTGTATAACGAACCATAACCTAAAGCTATAGCAATGCGCTCTCCATCTTCGCCCCATTCAAAATAATAATCATACAAAAGGGTTTGTTTGATATGTTCGCCATCTTGAGGGTTGAAAATCAGCATAGGGCAGGTTTCTATCAGCGAAAAAGCGGGTATAAATTCAGCGGCAAAAACAGCCCTTCCTTTTTGGGGGACTTGTTGTATATAAAGTGAAAAATTAGCCATTGATTATAAAAATTATAAAAACTAAAAAACCTACTCAACAAAATGTCGGTAGGTTGTAAGGGTGGAGCTGGAGGGAATTGAACCCTCGTCCAGTCAAGAAATATGCGAGCTTTCTACATGCTTATCCTTAGATTTGTAGTCAGGTCAAATAAGCTCTAAGGCAAGCGTTTTTGACTTCTATTTTCTTTGATTTCGCCCCCATCTCGAAAAAGTTCAGGCGGCTATCCAGCAGGGTTTGTTTTATACGCGGCGCGCTGTGTAGCGGGAGTCAAGCGCACGGCATAAACGCTTTCTAAATCTTTATAGAATTAGGCAGCGATGGCATAGTTAGTTTTGCCAGTTGTGTTTTACGGGTAAGGATTAGCGAGCTTAACACGTCTTGCTCGGCATGCTTACACTTGCTCTACCTCGCTGCTGTCGATTCCTGTCAGCCCCGAATGTAAATTAAGGTAAAATGTATAGAAATGATAACAACTTTTTTCTCTTGCACTATTTGCGAGCGCAAAGGTATAACTATTTATTGATAAACAAAGTTCCCAATAGAAAAAATATATTTATTTTTTTATCCTGTGGAAAAATTGCGTCTCTTTTGCGTAGCGATAAAACATAAACCCGTATCGGGGGCTAAAAGTTCAAATTTTTCTAAAAAAAAGCTAAAATCAACCAAAAAATACAAAAAAAATAAAAAAAAGGCTACTTTTGCACCTCAAAAATATCAACGTTTGCAAAATTTTAAAAAAACTGCTCAACTCTTACCGTATGAAAATAACATTTTTAAAAATAGCCCTTTTGAAAGAGTGGAAAGTGCCCGCTGATGCGCGCGTGCCATTGACTCCCGAACAGTGCGCTGCTATCCAACAAAAATACCCATTGGTGAAATTTGTGGTGCAACCCTCACAAATTCGCTGCATTGCTGACGCTGATTATCTCGCTGCTGGGATTGAGGTACGTGAAGATGTTTCTGATTGCGATATTCTGATGGGGATAAAAGAAGTGCCTGTGGATAAGCTAATTCCCAACAAAACCTATTTTTTCTTTTCTCACACGATTAAAAAACAGGCGCATAACCGCAAGCTTTTGCAAGCTGTTTTGGAAAAAAATGTGCGTTTGGTAGATTATGAAACGCTAACTAATGCCGACGGATTGCGCGTCATCGCTTTTGGTCGCTGGGCTGGGATTGTGGGCGCACACAACGGACTGATGGCTGTAGCCAATCGGCTAAAAACGTTCGAATTGGGGCAGATGCACACTTATAAAACCTATTCCAACGCGCAAGCGCATTATAAAACCCTACAGCAAAAATTGCCCCCTTTGCGGATTGTTATCACGGGCTCTGGGCGGGTGTCAAGCGGAGCGGCTGAAGTGTTGGATTTGTTGAAAATTCGCGCCGTTAGCCCTTCAGTTTTTTTGAATAATAAATTCGATGAGGCGGTTTATACTCAAGTGAATGCGCCCCAATACGCCAAGCATAAGGGCGGAAAACCGTTTTTGTTGGAAGATTTTTACGAAAATCCCCAAGATTATGTTTCAACCTTTGCCCCTTTTTGCAAGTGTTGCGATTTGTTAATAAATGGTATTTTTTGGGATAAACGCGCACCCGCTTTTTTCAGCAAAGAAGAGATGAAAAGTGCAGATTTTAGTATTAAAACTATAGCCGATATTACCTGCGATATAGCCCCTGCAAGTTCTATCCCCTCCACGCTTTTTGCTTCTACGATTAGCGAACCTGTTTTTGGGTATAATCCACAAAATGAGACAGTTACGCGCCCTTATCAGCCCGAAGTGGTCAATATGATGACGATTGATAACCTGCCCAGCGAGTTGCCTATAGATGCTTCATCCGCCTTTGGCGAGCAGTTTATAAAAGCTGTATTGGATGAGTTGATAGGGCTGAAAAAAGAGGATATGCTAAACCGCGCGACTATCGCTCAAGGGGGGAAATTAACCCCAAATTTTGCTTATCTGCAAGATTATGCGGACGGCAAAGAATAAACTTTCAACTTACTCTCCGCCCTTTCCATTCGTATTTTTTCACCAAATTAGCCATCAAACCAACCGTTGAAATGTAAACGATGTGGGCGAAAAAACAGCTTATAAAATGTTTTAGTAGAAATTTTTGCCCGAAAAAAGTAGCCGCCGAGCGCAATAGTAGCCAATCCGCCAACATTTTCAACCCTAACTGTAAGGCTAAAATTATCCAAACTTTTGATAAAAATAAACTCAGTACTAAGCTGATAAGAATGAAAACTGTTGATAACCAGATAATTGCGAGGGTAAAAATCATCTTTTTGGATTGATAACCTTTTGATTTGGTTGCCCATCTCAACCTTTGTTGGTAAAAACCAGCAAAGGTTTTTTTCGCTTCAGTTTGTACCGTTGAGAGATTATTTTTGATAAAAAAAACCTTATCGGGGTATTTATCCCCAATTTTTCCCGCCAAAAACATATCATCGCCAGAAGCGTACTGATAATTTTGCGCATAGCCGCCCACTTGCTTGTAGATAAAGCGCGGATAAGCCATATTCGCCCCATTCGCCAAAAAATGCCCAATTTTTGCCCCAGCGGCGGTTATCGCCATCATTCCCACATTATCCAACTGCTGAAAACGCCCCAATAGGTTGTTTTCTCCCGATAGCAGAACCCCAGCAGAGAGAAAAAACGCGCCCGTTTGTTGCCAAGCGCAAGCGTAATTTCTTAGCCAATTTTCGCCCATTATACAATCTGCGTCTGTGCATACAATTAGCTCATTTTGAGTGTTTTGTAGCGCGTAATGAATGCCCATTTTTTTGAATGATTGGCTATCTTTATCCAAAAATGGCGCAGCCGAAAGGGGCAAAATTTGCGCTTGAAGTTGGGGATTTGTTTCCAAAAAGTGATTGGCTAAAATCACCGTTTTATCTGTGGAATGGTCGTCAATAAGGCTGATTCTGTACAAATTTTTGGGATAATTTTGTTCGTTCAAACTCTCCAAAAGAGCTAAAATCTGCTTTTCTTCATTCCTCGCAACGATGATAACGTCTATAGTAGTTTTGGGTTGAAAATCGGCTGCTGGAGAAAATTCTCTTTGCCGTTGCCAATGCCAATAATAGCGCAAGTTTATGAAAAAATACCCTAACGCCAACAGCGAACAGAAAAGGGCATAAATTAGCATATTTACACCAAATTTTTTGCCCAATCGCCTAAATCTGCCTCTATATCCACATCCGAAAGGGTGGGCAAAAGCTCATAATGCAAACCCAATCGCTGCAAATTGGTGATAGTGTCCGAAAAAACGCTATCTGTACTCCAGCGTTTATCCACGAATAAATTTTGGTACAATTGCTTCATCCCCAGCAGATAATAACCCCCGTCGGTAGCTTTTCCGATAACGACTTCTGCTTTTTCTAATAACTGAAGGGCTGAATTTAACCCGTTTTCGTCCAATTCATAACAATCCGAGCCGATAATTATCACCCGTTTGTATCCTTGCGCAAAAGCCCAAGCGAAAGCGTTTTGCATCTTTTCGCCCAAATCTTTTCCCTGTTGTAACTGGAAAAAAAAGTTATAGCTTTTAGCAAAATCTCCCGCTTCGGGGCTAAAAACCGCCTTATCAGCGTTAGCTACTTTTTCTACTTCGCTCAAAGTTTTTTGTAGTAAAAAATTATAAATGCGCAATGCTTTCTCTGCTCCCAAAGTAGCCGCCAAGCGGGTTTTTACCTTGCCCAATTGGGGCGGACGGGCAAAAATTAAGATTAAATTTTCCATAATTGTGCCAAAAAGGGTAAAAAAATAAAATAAAAAAAGCCCTAACACTATACAGCGTTAGGACTTGCGGAATTTGGCGGTCTGGACGGGACTCGAACCCGCGACCCCCTGCGTGACAGGCAGGTATTCTAACCAACTGAACTACCAGACCTCCTTTTAATCAATTCTCATTTTTCTAACCATTAACCAAATTATGCTGAGATAAATCTAAAAAATTTATCTCGACTTAGCGGTCTGGACGGGACTCGAACCCGCGACCCCCTGCGTGACAGGCAGGTATTCTAACCAACTGAACTACCAAACCTTTTCGTTAATGCGTTTGTTTTATTGCGGTGCAAAGGTACGACTGTTTTTGGTTGCTGCAAATTTTTTTTGTAAAAAAATGCCTAAAATAGGCTAAAAAGGGCTAAAAATGATATTTATTTTCTAAATAAAGACTTTTTAAATTAAAATCAAACAAAATAACCCTAAAAAAAACGCTGTTTTATACATTTGTATATCTTATTATTTGCTCAAGGTGGCGGAAATATCCACCTTGTACGCGCCAAAAGCGGGCAATAAAGCAGCCAAAAATCCTAATCCCAAAGCTAGTAAAGATAGCCAAAGTTCAGACATTAAGAAAATCGCGCCAGAAAATTCATATTTATAACTTTCTTCCAACTGCTCGGCCAAAAATGCCATCCCCAAGTGGCTTAGGGTTAATCCTATCATCCACAATGACCAGCGCAAATACTCTAAAACGGCTTGCACCCATCACCCGCATCAAAGCGATTTCATAACGGCGTTCTTTGAGCGAGTTGTACAAAGAAATAAACATACTTAAAGCAGAAACCAACATAATCAACCCCGCCAAAAGGGTTAGAAATTGAGTGCCAACGCCCGTCATATCCAACAATCGCTGTAATTGTAGCGGGGGCATAGCGTAACCCATTTTTTCGCTGTTGTCGTTTATCATCTTAGGCACCATATTGGTAGCCATAGCGGAGACTTCTCCCTGCCCGTCGCGTTTGTACTGCACCAAATAAGCGGTAATTTCTTTCCCCTCCAAAGAAATGGGCGGCAAACTATCCAAATTTATCTTTTTGCCGTGGTTGTGGGTGGGGTCGGTGCAAGTGCTGTGGTCGTGGTCGTGCGCATCGTGATTATGCCCGCCGTGTGAGTGGGCTTTGCTCATTGCGCTGCTATCGCCTACAATCTCCAAATCGTGGCTTTCTTCGTGCTCGTGGCTTTCGTGTACGCGCCAAACGCTGCTGACGTTGGTGAGTATCAATTGGTCTAAAACTGTGTTGGTTTTTTCCAAAATGCCCACCACTTGATAGGGATAATCCTCGTGGCTGTGCATATTTTCATCCGCTACCAACCCGTGCGCGCCAAAAAACGTACTGCCTAATTTTAACTTCAACTTCTTGGCTACCGAATAACCTACAGTGGCTTCCAAATCGCGCGAAAATAATCTGCCTTGTGCCAATTTAGCATCGTACAAACCCAAATAGTTGCTGTCTGTTCCCACAATTCTAAACTCTTTATAACTATCCCCCAAAGCTAAGGGAATAGCCCGCTCTACGTATGGGTTTTTGGTTAGTAAAAAACTTTCTGATAGGGGTATATTCCCCGTGGGCATATCTATGTGGTAAACATAAGCTAAAATCATCTGCAAGGGGCTGCCTTTTGCCCCGACGACCAAATGTATATTTTCTATGTTTTTGTACAAACGGGCTTTTAGCTGGCTATTTAATAGCAACAAAATAGAGGTTAGTCCTATCCCCAAAGAGATAAGCAACACGTTCAAAAAGCTATTGAGGGGCTTGGAGCGGAAATAAGCCCAACTTAGGGTTAATAAATTCATCAGTTAAGGGTTTTTTGATAAAAAAATCGCTAAAATGCTACCAAACTGTGCAGTGGAGGTTGTATTTTTGAAAATCTCTAACCTCTTGCGCTTGCACCGAAGAAGAATGACAGTGTAGTTTGCTCAAATTATAAAGTTGGTATAAAGGGCGTAAGCTATGGATGGGGTTGTGGTTGCAGTATAATTCTTTTAAACTGGATAGATTTTCCAAAGGGCTTAAATCGCTAATTTGGCTATTGTTGCAGACCAAAACTTCCAACCAATGCAAACCAACTAAAGGGCTTAAATCGCTAATTTTTGTGTTGGAACAGTTCAAACTGGTCAAATTAGGGAATGATTTTACCCAATCCAAATCGGTAATGTTGGTAAAATGAACCCGCAAACTGCTGATATTGGGCAAAATCTGTAAAGAGCTAAAATCGCTAATTGGGTTGAAAGCGCAGCTAAATTCAGTTAATTGGGCTAAATTTTCTATCCCCGACAGGGTGGAAATGCTGGTTTTGTCGCAAATTAGCCGACTCAATTTTTCGGCATTTTGTAGCGGCTTTAAACTGTGTGTATGGGTGTAAGAACAGTCCAAATCTACCAATTGGTTAGCGTTTTCTAGCCCCGCTAATCCCGTAATTTTGGTATAAGAACAATCCAAAAGGGATAAATTATGCAGCTTTTTCAACGGGGCTAAACTGCTAATTTTGGTGTTGGAGCAGTCCAAGTGGTGGATATTGGGTAAATGGGCTAAAATTTCCAACCCCTCGATTAAAGTATTAGCGCAGTTGAGCGTTTGCAAACTGGTTAAATCCCGCAACGGGGCTAAACTGCTTATTTTTGTACCCGAACAGTCCAAATCGGTTAGCTTTTCCAACCTTTTCAACGGTTCTAAACTGTCAATATCGGCGTTCAAACAGCGAATTTGGGTCAAATTTTGCACCATATCCCAAAAATGGGGCGAGTCGGGGTTTGATTGGGTGTTTTGTAGGAGTATGTTTTGCCAGCTTTTAGATAGACCGTTCCACCATTGCAGCATTATTAGCGGGTGCGCCAACTCGTAACGGCTGCTGGCGTAGCTCAGATTGGTTAATTTTCCCAATAATAAATCTTTCAGCGGGGCTAAGGTTTTAATTTCTGTGTCGGAACAGAACAGTTCGGATAAATTCTGTAACTTTTCCAGCGGCTCAAGGCTATCCACTTGGGTGTTGGAACAGTGCAAAACGGTTAAATTTTGACTGTCTGATAGCGCGCTTAAGCTGCTGATAGGGTTGTTGGAGCAGTATAATTTGTTTAAATTGCGCAAATCGCTCAAACTGGACAAAGAGTTTATTTTATTATCGGAACAGTATAGCGTTTCCAAACCGTAACAACGTCTCAACGGTTCTATACTGCTAATTTTGGTGTGGGAACAGTCCAAGTAGCTCAAATTTCTTAAACGCTGCAAGGGTTCTAAACTGCTGATTTTTGTGTTGCTGCAGTTGAGGACGGATAAATTATTTAACCTGCTCAAAGGGCTCAAATCGTTAATCGGGGTCTGCGAACAGTCCAAAAAGGATAAATTGGGCAATTGTGATAGGGGTTCTAAACCGTAAATTCGCCGCTCGCTACAATCTACGCTGCTTATTTGCGCTATTTTTTCAAACAATTCTTCATCGTTTGGGTCTAAACTGTGTTGGTCTAAAAAAATACTTATCCATTCGCTGTCTAAATTATCCCACCAGTTTTGGTCTATCATATTTTTTAGCTAATTTATTGATAATTCCACCCGTATTTATCCAGTTGGTTGGTGAAATCTTGCGAAACTGTTTTTATAAAAATTTGATTATCAACATTTTTTTCCAAAATAAGCATACAGTTTTCGGGTAAAATTCCGCTGGGTTCAAACTCCAACTCTTTTATTTTGACCGATTGGGTGATGCCGTTGTCGTCCAAAATTTGGCTAAATTCTTGCCCCGTGTGTCCGTAAAAATGATATTGGAAAATAACCCGCTGCAGCAACTCGTGCAGTTCCAACATCCCATAATTGGCATCGTTTGAGCTGCTTTGGTCGTGGCTAATCAACACGTCTATAATTTTATCCGTTTTTGCCAACTCCGCAAGGGCATCTTTTTCATAATCTTGTATAAAACGCCCATCCGACCTATTTTTTCTATCCCCTATGCGCCCCACGCCCGCAAAAGTTAGCTCTTCTTCGCCCTTTTTGAGCGTTTGGATATAGCCCGTTTTGCACACAAAAACCCGTTTATACACATCAATCGCGAATTTATCCGCCAAACTGCTTTGTTCTAATCTATCCAAAAACTGGTGGTCTTCGTGGTTGCCGCGCACACAAACCATATCAATACCCAACTTTTCCAAAAAATCGGCGATATTTTTATCAAATTGACAAAATTGGCGAGAAAATCCCAACTCGTCTGGGTCGTTTTCGGCGTGTTTGAGGGTGGCTTTATCCAATTTTCCCATATCAGGAAATGCGCCTATATCCCCACATTGTAGAATAGCATCTATTTTTTCCCCCGTTTGTTGTTGGTACAAATCCACCAGCTTGAAAGGGAGCAGAATTTTGCCGTGTATATCAGCGAAGATAGCAATACGCATTTCTTAACCCCAATTTATAAAACCAATCTAACAATAAAAAAATAAATTTGTTTGTATCAGAAAATCCCCTTAGGCAATTTTACCTTTGGGGATTTTTTATTTGCCATCTAAGTTAGGCTCTTTAATTTTAAAATCTGAAAACTGCATCGTAAATTTACAATTTTCTGGTTTTTGGGTCGGCACAACCCAACGCCCGTCATAGGATATGCGGGTGGGAATATACTCGCCATTTGCTAATTGGGTAACAGCTATATCCATTTTCACCTTGACATCAAAAATACCGTGATATTCAATCTCATAATTGCGCGCTACGACCTGATGGGTTAGTTTTTCAAAATAAGTTTCCAAATAGTTGATAACGGTTTGATTTTCGCGGCGACGGCGGTATTTTTCTTTGGCTTCTATGATAAAAACGTGGCAAAGGCGGCCATTATATTCTTTTTCCTGTATTTTATAATCGTAAAATTTGGACATTCGCTTGCTAAAAACGGCGGTTCTATTCGCTATGAATGGCACATCGGCTTTGCTGCCTGGTTTGAAAATTAGCTTTTTCAGCTCTTCTATGTGTTTGTCTATGCCTGTGGGCTTGTTTTTAACCTTGACCGATTGGGGGTCTTGGCAAACTTTGCCTTGAGTGAAAAACAATTTTTCGTACATTTTGGAGGTATAAAATCTAGGCTCTTTGCTTTTTCGTCTTTTATAGTAATTGCCCGTTGTTTTGGGGTCAATAATCTGCATCGTGCGGCAGTTTTTACCATCAATGGATTGTATGGTTTGACTTTTGTAGCTAGCCAAAGATTTTTGTTTGCGTCCATAATAGTTTATGCTGTTGTTGGCTGTATAACCAACTTTGCGCAAATTGGCGAAAGCAAGATAAAAAGTTTCGTCGTTTTCTACCATACGGATAAAATCGTTGACATCAAATCGCGAAGCCATAACCACTACGGAATCTATTTCTAAACCTTTATAGATATGCTCATAGTCGGTTTCGTTGGTTGGTTTTTGTGCCTTAGCAGTTAGCACCAAACTGAAAAAAATGCTAAATAATATGACTATTTTCATACAAAATCCTCCTTTTTTTTACTCTAACGTTTATCAGCGGAATAATGTTGGGTAAAAATCCTTTTTTTTGCTAATTTTGTGCTTTAATTTATATCAATCTAATTTTTTGGGTATGAAAATATTTTTTTGTGGGTTGTTATTACCCTTTTTTTTTATGGCTTGCAAAAACGGCCAACGCAGTCAAACTGCGATTAAATCGGAACTTTTGGCTGGGCGTTGGAAAGTGGCTTTCATAGAAACAGCAGATAAACGCGCTTCTGGGGCTGAAATGGGCGACCCTATTTATGAATTTGCGGATGGATTTCGGTACAAAATTTTTGAAACGCCCCCGCATCGGGATTCTGTGCGTTATGAGCTGAAAAATGATAGCATCGCTTATCCCGATAATGCGAAATTGCCTACAGTCAAAATCAGCAAATTGACCAAAGATAGTTTGGTGCTGGTGAGCGAAAAAGCAGTTTGGAGATTGTTTAAATAAAAAAATTAATGTTATAAAAAAAAACCTTGTCGGCAGTAGCTAACAAGGTTTTTTATTTTTATGAAAACAAACAGCGATTATTTATTCTCTGTTTTTTTCTTTTGTTCTTCTTCCTCTTTTTTCTTTTTCTCCTCGTCTGCTTTGCGCTGGGCAGCTTCTTTTTCTGCTTCTTTCAACGCTTTTTCCAACGCTGGGCGTTCTTGTGGGGTAAGTTGCATTCTATTTTTTAGTTTGCCTTCTAGCATCATTTTGAACTCGCGTTGTATAATCTCATCCACTTGTTCTGGGTCTAAGCGTTTGAACATCAACTTCATATCTTCATCATATAGATAAATATAAGGGTTCATTTTTATCGCGTAGCTTTTTTTGATAACTGCCAACGGATAAGCTTCATCGCTTAGGTTTATCCATTTCATCCCTTTTTCTTTGGCTGATTTGCGACATTCTTCCACTTCTTTCCATTCTTTGGAGCACACGCCTATCACTTCTACCCCAAAAGATTTGAAACGGTCATAAACGGGGGCGAGGCGCATAGCTGCTTTGCCACAATTGCCGCAAGCTGGGTCAAAAAAGAATAGCACGGTATAACGGCGTTTGCCTACTAAGTTGGAAAGTTTGAATTGGCTGCTGTCTGCTATATTTTTGGCTACAATTTCCAAAGCTGGCGCGCCACAACGCAAAGGGCGTAATTCTTCCACGTTATCACAGATTTTTTCCAGTTGCTCTTTTTCTACCCAATCGGGTTTGGCTTTACAATAGTATTTGTCCCCTACGTGTACATAAACCGCGTCCATACAAATCACTTGCGACTTGGCGTATTTATTCAAAATATGGGAAGCTGCGTATTGATGCACATCTTTATTTTTGCCCTTTTGTATCAAATCCATAAGATAATCTATGTCTTTGTTCAAAGAGTCGGGCACTTGGAATACCAATTTTTCTAAAAAGAACTCTATTTTTTCCTCCAATATCGGCGTGCGGATAAGTCTAGCATCGGCTAAATCTACATCGTTGAAATAGTTGGCTTTATAATAGCGATAAGAAGCTTCTTGTCCTTGTGCTTCAATGTCTTTGGGTACTATGGGTGCGCCAGAAGATTTGATAAGTTTGGTGCTTAGATAGTTGGGGTATTTGGTGAATAGATTTTTTTGATACTCGTTGACTTCGTCGTTGAGGGCGAGTTGTTTTTTATCAATTTCTTTCACTTTATTGCTATCTTTGGCTACGGTTTCGCGCTCTTTGTTGTAGGCTTCGCTGCGCTCGCGGATAGTGCCGAGATAGTGCAAATAGTCAATAAACACTTTGTTATCGTCCGAACCTTCCACTTTTAGATGTTTGACCAAATCATTTTCTGGGGTGATTTTGGTGAAAACGCTCATATTTTGTTGGTCTTTGTCGTTGGGGACTAAAAACTCAAAGTAGTTGTTGCTGGGTTTCAACAGAGCTAGATAAATTCCCCCTTTGAGGGTATCTTTTTTGGAAAAAACAAACTCTCCTTTATCATTTTTGCCCACGCAAGTATCTTTGACATAGGTTTGTTTGCCCAATCTGTAGCCTAAAATGAGCGTGTCGTTGGGATAATCTTCAATTTTGACCTTAATGTTGTAAAAATTTTTGTTCCCATTCATTTTAGCCACTTTGGCTTCAGAGCCAGTTTGGGCAGGAGCTACAGCCGCACAAAAGCAGCCAAAAGCGAATAAACTACTTTTTAAAAAATTGATATTCATTTGTTCTGAAATAAATTTGGTAAAGGAAAAATTATGGATAACAACACCCGCAAAATGCGTGCCACAAAGATAAAACTATTTTTTTAGTTGATGGTTGTTGTTTTCCTATTTAACATTTATTTAATAAAAATCTGCGCAAAAATACATTTTATTGGATAAATCGCAAAAAAAAAGCCCTTTCCCGCAAGGAAAAAGGCTAGAAAAGGCTATAAATTATAGTATTATCCCTTGCTGATGGGTATAAATGCACGGCAACGTCCACCAGGCCAATTATAAGCTGAGTTGATATGGTCGCTGGCTTCTTGTCCACCACCTAGACATATCATAATATGTCCGTGTACTTTGCTTGGTCCCCCACCAGGAGCCCAAACAACTATAGTTCCAACAGGAAGACTGCGAACCTTGGAAGGAGAAGCACTAATTTCTTTGAATAGTTTAGGTTGGGCTGCCAATAATCTTGCTCCCATATATGCTGACATACCATATAATATGGGTTTGCCTATAAAACCATTAACAGCTTTGCAAGTACCAGCATAGCATCGTTTTACAGTTCTCATTGAATTGGCTACGCTTCTTGCTCTTTTGGCTAATTCTTGCCCTAAGGCTGCATTATAACCTGAAGTATTATTTGTTTGCAGCGGTGCTTCAGCAGTTAGTTGAGTTTCACCATTTAGCACTTTCCAAGAGTTGCCGCCTGCGTCAATACGTCCGTCAGGATTGGTTAGCCCTACTTTTTCTTGTTGGAATTTTTTGATAGTAACAATGGTAACAGGACTAACTTTTGTGTTGGTTGCAGTGTCATTGAGGTTGAAAGTCTTATAAAACTTATTGAGTAATGTCTTAACCAATAGCACATCTTGTGGTTTGTTTGCCCCACCTACACCTACTGAACTTGATAGCTTGGTTGAAGCAACAGTGGTTGTGGTTGGTTGCTTTTTACCATTTAGTAGTTTCCAAGAGTTCTTATTGGGTTCAATCAAACTATCGGAAAAACCAACTTTAGTACGCTGGAATTTAGAAATGGCAGCTATCGTTTTCGGTCCGCAAATACCATCCACAACTAAAGTAGGAGATGCGCCATTTTTATTGAGTAGGTTTTGAATTAGTTTTGTGTCGGCTGCATTATTTGAACCCCCTTTTCCTACAGAGCCTGATAAGTTAGTTGAAGCCCTAACTGGTGCTTCATTATTGCTATTGTTTGTGTTTTTTTGTGTATATGCCTTATAACCATCAATCACAGCTGTGAGGCGTGCTTTTAAGTCTTCTAAAGTGTCCATTTTATTCTGTTATTTTAATGTGTGGGGTATGAATAAATAAGTAAAAAATATAGTTCTGAAAAAAGCTCTTTCGCGAAAGGGCTTAAAAATGAATAGGGTTTAAAATTGTTGTTTATTTTTTACTATTTGCTGGGTGTTTGCTGCTCTTTGAGATGTTGTTTATATCGTTTGCGGTCTATACCATTAAATATCAGCCCTCCTAAACTTATTAAAGCTCCTAATAAATAGGGTATAAATATATTTACTCGAAAGACCATAGCGCCACCACCATAGCTGTTTAACGTGAATGTAGCTAAAGCAAAACCCAAAAATAATAAACCCACTAACAAAATAATAAAGCAAATATAACCTAATAAAAATCTTTTGCCTTTCAAAAATTTATCCTCTACGCCAAATGCGGCTTGAAATAATTTGATGGCATATATAATAAAAGGTATTGCAAATACCAAACTAGCCAAAACGCCTAGAATCGAAAAACCTAAAAATAACAAACCTCCTCCTGCAAATGCTGCTATTATGGCAAGAACTAAAAGTACTATACCATATATTCCCCCTCCTATACCCCAAAGACTTATAAAAATAGCCCAAAAAATATACCAACCTTTACTAATTGGTTCCACTTGGGTGATAGCCGCTTTATTCTTACCTTGCCAACGCAGTTTCTGTTTGGTTTTTTGCCAAAAATTGGTTTCTGTCTTGCCTTTTGGCTCAATGGGTTCTATTGGCACAACAATAGATATATTTTCTGTTTTTTCAGCTATATCAGCAGCCTGCAATTTGCCTGAAATAATAAAAAGGTTTATCAATACAAGCCAAAATTGGATAAAGTAATACATTGTTTAAAAATTATGGTGAGGAACAAAAATGGCAAAAAACAATTGAAATAAAGTAAAAAAATGCGTGTAATGCATAACTGCACCAACCTGTTGAGTTTTAGGAGGGCGTATTTTGTCCCCCAGCGAAAATTTTCGCTTTTAACCCCGCAAAGATATGTTTGTTGTTTTTGTTGAAGTTTATAAAAAAAACGACTTCATTGTTCTAAAAACGACATTGTTGAAAATAAGTATTTGAAAAGAACTAATAAGGATTAAATAAACAATCTTGTAGCCTATTTTTTCGCACATAGTCTTTGATTTGCTACACGGGAATTTCAAAAAAATATCTTTAAATATCAAAAATAAGTAAGTAGACAAAAACAAAGTAAAAAATCGCGCGGAGCGCGTAACTATACTAATTCCGTTGAGTTTCTACACTGTTTGAAGTGAGACGGAGCGCAGCTTTAGCAAGCGGAGCGAACAAG
>JAAFIM010000069.1 GCA_013297745.1 Chitinophagales bacterium
TCGCCAACGGCTTTACCGTGAGCAATAGAAACGAGTTTTCGGGTGTAGCTAAAAACTACGGCGATATCAACAAGCGCGTTACCTACTTCCAAATACAAAACAAAAAAGCCCAATCCAATGAGTAAGTCAGCAGCCACAATCCCAGCCCACAAAGAGCGCATTAATGAGGAGTTGCCAACCATACTTTCGGCTATAGGACGAGACAGGTATTGGCGGCAAGAGTTGCTTTTTGAAACAGGTTGTTATTGGCTCGCGCAGCAACTCCCCCCAGATGAATATCCGAAAATAGCTCACGAAAAGCCCTTCTGGAATTGGTGGGTGCTGCGCTGGGAAAGCCGCGATTTTGCTTTCAAACAGGAACTAAATTGCAGAGATTACAGCAACCAACAAGCACTAAAACGCTACGCTGTTTATCACAAACTCACTGTACTTTGCCAAGACAATCCACTTATTGCTTCTTTTTATCTAAATGTTCTTTCCAATTCTAAAACTAAAAAACCACTGGTAAGAAATGCAAAACACTCCACTGACCACTAATTTTCAACCACCAAGCCTAACAGAACAAACAAAAGATTTAATACTTGGTGGACAATGGGTTTTAGCCAAAACACTATCAGCTAACAATTCCAAAAGGTTTTTACACGCTTTTAGCTTGGCTATCGCGCACTGGCTCTGCCCAATAATAAAGCAAATGTGGGCAAACATTAGAAGCCCGCAGCGGCACACTTTGGAACTAACCAAGTTTAAATCTGAACTGTTTTTGCTTGGGGAAATGCGGATTTGCTTGGCTGTTTACAAAATACAAGGCAACGAATACTGCGAATTTTCTTTACCCTGCCAACTCAACGGGCTGAATTACGAGCAATACACGCTCACAATACCAAACTACAGCGACAATATACAAGACGAATTTATCGTGCTTTTTATGCAACAGAGAAAAAATGAAGACCAATCAATGGCAGCTCGTTGGCTGAAAGAATTTAGAAAATACTTGCCCAAATAGGCAGAAAAATATAAAAGTAGAGTTTTACAGTCCCAGAAAAAGCCGCCGTGAGGTGGCTGGGCATAAGCAGATGTAGCTCATTGGTAGAGCGCAACCCCATTCGCGGGTTGAGGTAGGGCGTCCGATTCGCTCCATCTGCACCACTTTTGCGAAAAAATGTTCAAACATTTGTTTAATTTGATAAACGCAGCCGTTGCCCAATAGCTGCGTTTATTTTTTAGAAAATTGCCGCAAAAGCCACATTTAAACAGTATTTAAAAAGCATTTAAACCACTAAAAAATTATGTCAAAAATTGAGCAATTGGAATTAATTCCGCAAATGTGCGACAAACACCTTTTTTATATTAACGACCAAGTTACTGAAATAGAAAACGTAGGCGTTAAATTCACCCGTTCATACGCTTATTATGGCACTACACGAGTGGGCGAATTAATAGATTACCCAGTGGGGGACGGCAAAACCAAGTACTTTTTCAAACCAGACCACAGCGTTTTATCTGAAGTATTTGTGGGCAAAATAAGCCTCGTGCCGACTGGTTTGGAAGTGGATTTGATTGACGCTTACCCACGATTTGATAGCCCTGAAGCCTGTGTTAGCTATGTGCGCGCGCAATTGGAACTCACTCACGCCAAAGACTTATTTTACAAACCAGCTAAACGTTAAGTTATAAATATGGAAAACCAAGAAACAATACCTCCAACCTTCTCGGCCGCACCTACGACATGGTGGGATTTATACAAGCAAAGAATGGAAGCTAAAGTCTGCGACTTAGATTTATTCAGCTTGGGAAAACCCAATAAAATGATGAGATACGGCAGTTTAAGCTGGGTCAGCACTTGGGTGTTTTACAGCGGGTTTAAAATTGGTGTAATAATACAAATTTTTACCCCAGCGACAAAGCAAGACGTAATTTTTCAATATGAAGCAGAGCGTTTTTCTGAAAAATTAGTATCAATATTAGGCTGCGAACAATCAGAGGTGCAAGATTTTTCTCAACGAGCCACCCAAGTGTTCAAGGAAGTAGAAGAATGCGCTGAATACTTGCGCGGAGTGTTAAAAATGGTTGCGCCCAAAGAATTATTCCTTTAACCCCTAAACACAAGCCTATGAGCCAATACAGTCGTTTTTTCGCTTTGGTTAATCAATTGGGCTGGGAAGAAAGCGATTGGCGGAATTTGGTAGAAGAAAACACCAACGGACGAACCAGCTCGCTAAAAGCCTGTAATGAAGCCGAATTTGCACAAATTTTAGCTCACATTGAGACGCTTGCAGCAGAACCAAAACCCAAACAATCCGTACGATTAACAAGCAAAATATACGCCCTTTGTTATGAGCTAAATTTCACCAAAGCAGGCAAAGAAAAACAAATTATTATAGATAACGAGCGTCTGGATAAGTTTTTAGAACTCCGAAGCAAAGCTAAAAAACCTTTGTCAAAGCAAAATAATAGCGAGCTACAAGGCAGTATAAAAAGTCTGGACGCCTATCTAAAACATATTATCAAAAATCAAAAATAAAATCTCGCATATATGTCAGATTTCCAAAACGAACCACAGGGCATAGCGCAGGACGTTCGGAATTATATCAAAAATAAAAAACAGATAGCCGAACTTGAGCAAGCCAACGCAAAAATTGCCAAAAAAATCAGCGATGCCCACAAAAACAACCCATTAGTTTTTAGCCAATACAAAACCACAGGCACGAAATTAGGCTTGGACATAGCAGAGACCGAGCGCGTTGAGTTGGATTTTGAAAATCAAGGCGAAAAAATCGCCTTTTTGGATAAGCTACCTGTTCAATACAAAACCACCACTACCACTATCAACTCGCGGTATATTTCACAACAACAGAAAACGAACCCCAAACTGCGCGAATTAATTGAGAAGCACAAAGCACAGGTAAAGAAAAGCGTATTTTTGGTATTTTTGACGCGATAAAGTTTTATTCCCAAACAAAATTTGCCTATGAAAACTATCAAATTAAGAACTTCAACCTTGATTAAATATAGGCGTATCCAAGACGTTTATTACTATCTTAGCGAATATAAGTTGGAAATAAAAGCCAAAGAGGAAGTAATTTCTGCGCTGTTTAGTTATCAATTCAACAAAGATAACAACCTCTCAAGAATACTGGCCTATGACACCACGCTGCTGAGTAATCAATGCTATGAATTGGATAAAATTTGGGTAGATAATTATATCAACACCCACTTTCGCCCCAAAAAAAATTAATTCACCAATCCAAAACTATTGATATGTCTAAAAAACAGTATTTTTTCCCTTACTTCAAAATCAACGGCAAACAATTTCACCTATCCAAAGATTACCCACACCTACTCGCGCCACCCATAATACCCGAAAGGCACTTTGTAGAGAGCATACTTGAGGCTTTCGTTTGGGAAGTAGGACACGAAGACGAAGAAGCTGTTTATCATACGCTCAACAATCAACTTGAACAAGCTAAAAATAAAGGCTTGATAGATAGCTATGATTTTCTAACAGCTTGGAGAAACGACGAAACACCAATTTCCAACCACTAAAAAATCAAAAAATGTCCGAACCCACCAAATTATTACTTCCCTTTTTTACAAAAAACGGTGAAGAGTTTTTTATCTGTAAAAATTATCCGCATATGTTAGCCCCCGATGTAGATATTTTTCCCCACTACGTTACAAACGATATTCAACAAGCTTTCACTATTGAAGTAGGACACGAAGACGAAAAGGTTTTTCTTATTCATACCCGAAACAGTTTTATCAAAGCCAAAGAGAGTGGCTTGATAGACTCCTATAACGTCAAGGTTGGCTACTTTGAATAAATTTACATTTTTCAACCAAAAAATAAACCCCGTTGCTTATGCTTCGGGGTTTATTTTTTTTATGCGAGTTCGCCCATATAATTGATTTCCACTATTCCATCAACAGCGGTTAAACCCATACCAATAATTATTTCGGAAGAGGTTATTACAATATCTCCCCGCACTTCGCAAGTGCTGCTATTGATGGCATAACAGGGAACGCGCGGATTATTTTCGTTTTTCCATTGCAGCGAGTTGGGTAATTTTAACCTAACATTATTTACCGCAGTTGTTAAATCTATAGCTGCCTGTACAAAAATAGTTTTGCCTATGATTTTGTAGCGGTAGTAACTGCTGGCAGCATTAAAGCTTATGCTTGCGTTAATAAGTGCAGCAACGCTGGCTGTTTGCCACTCATTTTCTATGCTATCCAAGCGATTATCAGCTATTTGCAAAGATAGGATTATTGAGTTGAGCGTATTAAAGACATTATTGCGATTGAGTGCAGAAAACAGTACAGTATTAGCTGGGGGCGTGGCTGCTGTGATTAGTTTAGCTTCGTTGCGGACAGCGATTTGTTTGCTTGTAGAATTTTGGTACAGTTTGGGCGGTTTAATTGGCGTTTGATTAAATTCTATATAAACCAAATGCCCAGCAGGGCGAAGTGTTGTTGGTTTGGCTTGTAACTTCCAAAGTTGATTATTATACCAAATCCAACCCTCATTGGTGGCGTAATCTGTGCCATTGTTTATAGCAATCGTACTGCCAGCCAACAAATCTGCACCATTGCTACCAGTATGCATAGCCAACATTTTAAAGGCTTCGCTGATGTCTTGACCTTGATAACCCAAAACTTGCAGGTCGTCAATAGTGAAAGGATGGCCGCCGATATTGGCTGCGTCGTCCAGAAGATTTTTTCTCATTATGGATTATTAATTTTTAGTTGTGAAATTATTTGTGGGTCAGCCGTAACATTTGGGCTTACTTGCAAGATAATTGAAGAAGGTTGAGGATTAGCCAAAGCATAAGAATCGTCCGTAACGTGTGCCGAAAAAATGCGTAATTCTGAGATAATATGCCCACGCGCGCTATCCAATTCTTCTTTTATAAATCTAAAATTTTGAACGTTGCCAAAACTTTGCCCGTCCAGCGCATTGACCGCAGCGAGGGGAATATCCAAATAATCCAGCGCACTAGGTCCATCTTTGCCCACCTCTTGCAAGTCGCTTATTACGATGTGCAGCCGAAATTGATAATTTCTGCATATGCGCACGCCTGTCCTTTGCCGCTCCCAATCTGCCGCTTGGTCAAACTCAACCAGCACACAAGGCAATTCTAAATTTTCGTCCCTGTTGTCGTCGCCTCGCCAATCCTCAACTTGCCCGTTGTACAGGCTAATTGATTTTATATCTTGGACTTGGTTGAGTAAGCGAGTTTTTAGCTCTTGGAATAGTGTTTTTTGCCAGCTCATTGAAATATAGATTTTAGCCGCTTTTTGATAAAATCGTCAATCTTGGAGTTCAGCTCGCGGCTGTAACCAATAAATTGACGTTTGGGGATTTTGATTTTTATCTCTTTGGTTGTCGCCAATCGCTTCCAAAGTTCGTTTTTGGTTTCTTTGAATTTTGCCCAAAAGAAACTCCTTTGCTGCTCGGTGGGGTTTTGGTTAATCTGCCCTCCCTCGTTGTGAATATCAGCGTAGGGCAATAGAGAACCTACAGTTACGCTTTTGGCGGTTGTGCGAAGTCGGCGAATAGAGCGGCGCAGCCGTCCCGACTTAACAAGCAAATTGCGTTTTTTTGAATTTTTATCTGCTTTGCTGCGGGGCTTCCATTTCTCACCATCAAAGGCTTGTTTTCTAAAATTTTCTTTGAAATGGCTGGCTGCCAGCTCTCCGACTTCTTTGGTAAGGTTGCTTTTGAGTTGTTCATATTTTCGCTTAACCTCATCAAAACCATTTTTTGCCATAGCGTGGGAATTTTAGCTGCTCATTATTTCGGCGTTTTGGATAGCCGAAAGCAGGATATTAGAAATTTCAGTTTTTAGTTTTTCAACGTCCGCTTGCCCATTTTGGGCGTAGGATATTTTAATCTCGCCCACCAAGTTGCCCACATTAACGGTCACGTTGCGGGTTTCTTTGCCACCGCTCACTATCGCCCGCTCGCTTTGTTGCATTTCGCGGTCAGTTTTGCTTTTGCCTGTTGTGATTGTTTTTTTGCTTGGACTGGATAGGGCGGGCGTTGTTTTTTCTGTACTGGTTGTACTTGTTTTTTCGCCCCTGAGATTAGCCAAATAATCTTTGGCACTAATTCCCAGAGCCTTTTGTGCATATTGCCCGCCCGCAGTATTGGCAGCTTGATAAAATTGGGCTTCCATAGCCGACACGTCTTCGCCCTTTTTTACTTTTTGTTGATAGAGCGAAATTTGCGATTGGACGGCTTCGTTCAGCGATGCCTGTGCTGCTGCTTTTTCGCCTGTTATGCTCTCGCGCAAGTCGGCGAAATTACCTGCCAAGCCTTCAAAATCAAGCGTGTACAGGTTGCCTATCATACTATAAACGCTGGCGTTGGCATCGTACAAACTGCTGGCAAGCCCTGAAGCAAAATTTACAGTTTTATAGAAACCCAACTCCAGATAGCTCATAGCCTTACTGGTAGCATCGCCAATTTTTGCCCACGTGGGTGCAAATTGTTGCTGCTCGGCTGCTATAGCTTTCTCCCACTCCAATTGTTCGGATAATTGCGTAGAAAATTCGGCATTTTTGCTTATTGCTTCGTCTAAATTCACGTTAAGCCCTGCCAAATTCTCCACCATACCTAAAGTCATCGTCTCGCCCGCTTCGCCGTAAAGTAGAGTTATACTTTCATTAAAATCTTCTACTGGCAACTTTGCTGCTGCAAAAGATTTGCTGATTTTTTGGGTAGCTTGTGCAACTGTGATTTCGCCTTTTTTCAATTGTGCAGACAATCCAGTTACTAATCCCTCGCCTAGAAGACCATCCAAATGTTTGGCGGTTTCGCCGCTCATATCTTGCAAATGAGTTTGCACACCATCAAAAACGTCAATCAAATCTTTAGTATTGCCGCCCAAGTTACCAGTTTGCGAAAGTAATGCAATTTGTTGATTAGCAGTAATCCCCAACGCTTTCATTTCGTCCGAATATTCAGTAATTTGTGCCAACATATCTCCAGACTTGTTAGCTCCCGAAGTGTAGCCTTTTTCTATCAAAGACAGGGCAGCTTCGCCAGACAAACCAAATTCTTGTGTAAGTACGGTAGCCGCCGAAATAGTACTTGGGTAATCGTCTCCAAAAGTTCGGGATAAAGCTGTGGCTTGGGTACTTAATTTTTTGGCAGATTCGCCAGCTAATCCAAAACTATGCTCTATCATTTCGTTATTCTCGCGTATTTCTGTACTCACATCAACCAAGTGTTTGCCTGTTGCTATGGCTGCCGCCCCCACAGCCGCTATAGCTCCAATAGGCCCCGCCATACCCAAGCGTGCCATTCCTGCAAATTTCCCCATTCCTTTCATACCTGAAGCTTTGCCAAATTTTGATAAGGTGTTGCCCCCGCCTTTGCCTTTTCGCGGATTTCCAGACAAAGAGTTTTCATCTTCATCGTCATCTATTGTCCACCTTTCTACTACTTGTTCGCCTCGTTCATCAAGATAAACTTTTTCGCCCATTCTTTTACCTGTCAAAGGGTCTATTTTAGGTTCTCTTGAGCCGCTCAAGCTCATAGGTTGATTTTGCGAACCAAACCTTGCAGCTCTACTTAATCCTTCGGCTTTTTTGGTGGTTTTGGCAAGCCCGTTATCAATTTTATTCAGGGCAGGGCTAAGCCTGTCCTCCACGTCAATGACGAGGGTTGTGGTGTTTTTTTGCATATTGGTAGCGTTTATTTTTTGATTTTAGCAAAAACTCCCACGCGTATTTCGTCAGCTTTGGTGGCAAATTCCAACTTACTGATAGTGCTGCTTTGGCTGCCCAAGTCGTGCTGGATTTCCATAACGAGAGGATTGGTTTTGAAGTATCGCAGGTAGCGGCTTAGGTATTTGCCTTTGCCTGTTTTGATATAATAAACTTCATCGGGCTGAGTAGCTAACAACTCTAAATAAGGTAACCCGTCCCACTTGATATTGGCTGAGTTAAAATTGCTACGGTTCAATAATAGTGGCAGTTCGTTGTAATCCAAAACAACGGCTACGTCTTCGTCAGTTTGCCCATATTTATTGGTGCGATTAGCAAACCAATTTTTGCCCTGTTCGTTTGTCGGTGTTGCAGCGTTGGCAGTTGGTGCATTTTTGGAGATTTCGCGGTATTTTTCCAATTCGTAGTTTTCATAACTCAACTGCTCGGATTCGTTGAGGTTGATATACATTTGCTTATTGGTAAAAACTTCGGCATCGCCTGCGCGGTCGGTAAGGAAACCTGACTTATCCATTTTTTTATACGCGTCTTCTGGCAATAGCTCCAGGGCGGCTTCTGTATCCACTATTTTATCCGAATTTTCGTCCGCCTCGTCTTGAGTTATGGGGGTGAAAATACAGCGGCAACCCCAGCCGTTGGGTGGGGTCAGTTCTCCCATTTCACCAGCTTTAAAAATATAACCATCCAGCGCGCTGTGTTCGTTGCGCACGCGGTCGTCGCCCACAGTATCGTATCTCCAAAATGGAAAAGCATCAGCCACTTCCAACGCTTGATAATAACTGCTGCTGCCGTCCGCTGTGGCTTGGGCGAGGTTAAATTCAGCTTCCAAATAACGCCCATTGTAATTATCGGCAAGCAAAGGCGAGGCTTGCTTTTTGAAGTCAGCGAAACTTACTTCTGGCGTAATCAACTGGTTGAGTTCGGCGCAAGCTGCTAAGGTTTTGGCTGTGGAAAAGCGTAGTATATTGGCTTTCATCAATACCTGCGCCAATTTAGCTGGGCTTTTATAGGATTTTGAACTAAACTTCCAGCCCTTATCAAAACCTGAAAGCAAGGTCTGTTGGGTGGCTTGGTTGAGTAGTTTGTCAAAATTAGCCTTGCCCTTTGCCTTGTAAAGGCGTTCCAATATATCTTCCTCTTGTTTGGAAATTAGCGCAATTATCAACCTGCCTAAAGGTTGGGGAGGGCAGCAGGAGCAGAAGTTTTTAATCGGGGCATGGTTGTTTTGTTTTTGGGCGTTTTCGGCGGCTGTTGGTTTCGGGTTTAATTTAATGCCAACCTCCTTTTCTATTATATCCAAAGGAACGTCTCCAATCCCCAAATTCTGCACTCGCTCTATTATACTCAGCTTTTCCTCAACCGTCTGGCTTACGCTGTTATCGTATTGAAAACTACCACCTTGCACAGGCAAACCGTGAATGGCTAATAAAGGCAGTAATTGATGGTTAAAAACATTTTCTACCATCGTGTGGTAGGCGGCTATTGCATCGTCTTCAGCCTCTTGGTGGACTTCGGCTTGGCTGCGGCTGCTTCCGTTTTCGCTGCTCATAGTTTGCAATAGCAAAACTAAAGCAATAGTGTTGCTTTGATATTCTCGCTGCTGTCCGTAGATTTCCATTCCATTTCCGCTTGGATTGGAGATTGAAAAACCAGACCCTTCAGGTACAACCACTGTTCCGCTGCCTTCAAATTCGGCTGCTTGCACTTCCACCTCTTTTTTAGCGTTGGGATTGTCAGCTTGATAAGTAAAAGTATGTGTAGGATTGGCTGTTTTATCCGAAAAATCTGCCGCATCTACATTGGCTTGTCGCAAGTAAATAGCGTAAGGGGCTACTATTTCCAGCAACCCAAAACTATGTGGTTCTCCAATTTCTACCAGATAGTCGCTGTATGGGGGCTGGCGAAAAAATATACCTTCCCTATCGCTTTCATTGACAAGTACCAAACCCCATTCGGGCTTTACGTGTTGGCGTGGTATAAGTTGAATATCCAGCAATTCTTTATTTTGTATGCTAAACTCAACCAAAGAATGTCCCCACCAGTCAGCCTCTAAAATATGTTTGATAAATTTGGGGATAAGTGGGTTTTTCAACCATTTGTTTATTGCCTCATCTCGCTCCCCTTTGGAGTTTATAAAAATTATATCCTTGTTGGTACATTTTAGAATAATTCTGCGCAAGCAGGAAAAAACCTTGCCGTCTCTAACCGTTTCTTTGTAGGCTTTGTATAGGTTGCGGCGGTCGTAGCTGTTGATATTTTGGGCTGTCGCCAATGCAGCACGAAACTCCCCTATATCTGGATTGTTGGGGCGTTGGGTAACAAGTTTGATTGCGGCACTTATGTTTTTTGCGGCTTCTTTAACTTTGGTATTGGCCATTTGGAGACTGTTGTTTTTTTTGATAAAAATGGAATTTAAAAAAGCAAGGCGGGCGAATTATCAGCCAGCTAAAAAAGACTTCAAAATAAGCTATTTAAACGCTATTTAAACGCTTGGGATTAACCAAACCCATTATTGCGCGGTGGCTTGGTTCTGATAATTTTGATAGTATCAGTATTTTGTTCTTCAGTAGCCGTTTCTGAGCTTAGTCTTGGGAGTTCTAAATTTAGTTTGTTAGTGCGTATTTCCTTGAGTTTTAACAAGGCACTTTCATACCTTTCGTTCCTGTGTTCTGGCACTCGGTTGGCTGGCAGGCGGGCGTGGCAGTGATAAATAAGTATATCACAGGCAATCATAACCAACAAAGGGTTTCGCAAATCGCCTTCTGCGAAAAAGTTGGTGTCAGTCAAGGCTGTGCCTGCGGCGGTTGTGGCTACACAATTGTAAGCCTTGCCGTCAGCGTCAATTATCACTTCGCCCGTTTGGTATGCCTGTGCTACTGAGTAGTCGTAGGCTTTTATCGCAAAAATGGTTTTGGTGTCGTAGATAAAATTGAGATAGCCCGAAATCTCCGCTATCGTAGCGCGTTCGGCTACGCTCATATTTGCAGTTTGGAATGCGCCAGCGATTTGCGCCAATTCTGTGTCCTTGCAAATCAAGTTAAGGTCAGCTGTGGTTATAAACATAGTCTAAAAGTTGTTTTTTGATTTTTTGGCTCTGTGGAATATAACTTGGCTGCTGGTTTTGGTTATCTCGTTAAGTTTGAAAATCGCACCCTCCAGCGCGTCGGGTCCGTCGTCGGGGGCTTTGCTGCCGCGTTCTATATTTTTGAGCTGTTCCTGTAGCTCGCGCATATCCGCGTTGCCTTCTTCATCCAAAGAAAACCAAATACGGCTATTTTCAAACAAACCAGCCAACGCCGATATACGAGCGAATTTATCCCCTTTTTGTCTTTTATCGCCGCGCACGCCCAAACTTTCGCCACGCCGTTCGGCTTCTTCTTCAAAGGTTTTGATATGCATACCCTGTATAAAATTAGCTTCCATCCAAAATTGCAGCGGTGCGTCCCCTGCCCATTTGCGCAGCTCGTAATGCCAATTTACCATTTCCACCGCAGAGGCTCGGCGGATATAAGTTTTTAGAATGTGATAATTAGCCCCTTTTTTACCCACTAATACGGTGGCTTTAAAGTCTGAAGTTGCGCTGTTGGTGTAGCTGGGGTCTGTATAAACCACCAAAGCGTCATACTCGTGCAAGGGCGCAGGCGAGCGGGATAAAAACCAGTCTTCTTTGAAAATACTACCCTCAACTAAAGGATTGTGGAAAAGCTCTTTTTGCGCCAAACGCCAGCCAGCTATTTTTACCAAGTTGTTGATATCCTCAACTGTGTTTTTTTCTGGCCAAGCTGGGCTGCCGTCTTCCAACAAAGCGCATATTTTTTGGCAAGAGGCGGCTGGGTTTTCCGCCACTTTTTGCAAAATTGAACAGTTAGAAATCAAATTCCCAACAAATAAAAAACGTCCGCCTTGGGTGCTAAAAGAGTTGAATAAAGCAGAAAAACACCAATCATAAGCCTCGCTCACCAGCACTTTATTTTGTACCAATTTATCGTCATCAATGTCATCGCAGACGATATAATCGGGGCGATTGGCACCTTTGCGCAACCCACGCGGACTTTGGCGACGACCAATAGCTTTAAACCGCACGCCTTTTTTGGTGGTAAAATCTCCAAAAGTCCAACTTCCAGAACTCTCAAACTCTCCAAAGTCAGCTATAAGCCGCTCGTTTTCGGAAAGTTCAGCCTGCAAATCAGTCAGCAAGCCAGCCGCTGCGTCTGAAGTTGCTGAGACCAACACCATAAACTTTAGCTTATCTTGCAACATTAGCCAAATAGGTATCATTACACAAGCATTTACTGACTTGGCGTGTCCCCTTGGCCACATTTTCAACAGCAAACAGGTGGATAAATCGCGCAGCTCTTCCGCTAATAAAATATGGAAAGCCGCGCTTGGGGCTGTGCAATAGTGCGGAAAATAATAATCGCAGAAGCTGCGATAATCGCCCAGCATTTTTTTACAGCGTGATTTTCGCTGTTGCCCCGTCTCCGTATTTTGTTCTGTGATAGCTTTTCTACTGCGGATTAATTCAACTGTCTGTTCAAATCGCTCCAGCAGTTCCTTGTTTTTTCCTTTGATTTTCATAATGGGTTAGTTTAACGGCGATAGGAAAATTCTTTGGCTTTATGGCTCATAAAATCAAGCATTGCGTTGTATGCTTCCTCAGTCCACTGCTCGCCATCTGGCAACGATTTCAGGAACTCGCAAAATTGTTGCCCAACCTCTACATAATGGCTTAGGTCAGCTTTTTTATCTATTTTTTCGTTGGCGTTAGCTAACTTAAGGATTATATCAGCTTCTTTTGAAGTAATTACACGCTCTTCGCTTTTAATCTGTTTATGAATATCAGCGATTAGCCGAAGGTTTGTTTTTTTATTGTTTTCAACGGTCGTGTGCATAGCTTCCTGAAGCTCTTGCCAACCGCCGCCATTAACCCATTTGGACATTTGAGATGCTGCAATGCCCAGCGTGTCGCAAACTCTGGCTGCTTTTAAACCATTATTGACAAATAATTCATAAGCCAATAGTTTGTTATCGCGTGCATTTTGTGGTTTCTTTTGCTCCATTTTTATTATTTTTTTTGCAAATTTGGGGCGAAAAAGGCAGAAAAATTAAACTAAAAAAAAACTTTCCCTAAAAAGCCAAAAACTTTCCCGCTACAATGGGAAAGTTTTTTTTTATGCAAAAATAACGCTTGGAAAGGCTATAATTTTGCTGTCGCAATGTTTTAGTAGGCTTTTATTTTTTCACAAAAACCAGCGCATTTATGTAATTTTATTTATGGATAATCAAAATATCAACCTTGATTTAATAGTCCTAAAAAAAACCGACAAAGCAGGGGGGACGGATTTTGTATTGAGTGATAGTGGTGTTAATCGCTACGGCTCAAGGGTACTTACGTCAGGGGTTAATTTGGAGGCTTTTATTAAGAACCCTGTTATGCTCTGGGGTCATCGCCGCTACGCAGAAAATGGGAAAACAAACATTATCGGCAGGTGGGAAAACATTCGCATAGAAAATGACCAGTTGATAGCCACAGCAGTTTTTGATGAGGGTAGCGAATTGGGCAAAGAGGTAAAAAGGCAGGTGGAACAGGGATTCGTTAAAGCCGTTTCAATTGGCTTCTATGCAAAAAGGTGGAGCAACGACCCTGGTTACTTGTTGCCAGAACAAACAGACTGGACTGTTATAGAAGCCGATTTAATTGAGGTTTCTTTTGTAGATATACCAGCCAATCCCAACGCAGTTAAAAAATTAAACTTCATATTACCTAATCCACAAAACCATCACGAGATGAAAACAGTAGCGATAACATTAGGGCTTCAAGAGGGAGCAAACGAATCGCAAGTTATGCAAAAAGTCGCCGAATTGCAAGCAGCCCACCAAAACGCAACCACCGAAAATGCCACGCTAAAAGCAAAATTGGTAGCGATTGAAGAAGGCGAGAAAAAGCGAAACTGCGAGGAACTGGTCAGCAAGGCTATCAGCGAGGGCAGAATAATCGCAGCGGCTCGCCCAGCTTATATCAACTATGCGATGACCAATTTTGAAGAATGCAAAGCCAACTTGGAGAAAATGCCAGCTTACAAACCTTTATCTGCCCAGATAGAAACCGCACAAAGTCCTGGAGGCGCAGTCGCAAATTCGGAGGTGCAAAAATTCCAAGCTATGAGTGCTGCCGAAAAAACAAAACTTGCGCAAAACAACCCAGAAGAACATCAACGGCTTACCAAGTTGGTACTTGAGCAAGCCAAGAAAGACGGCAAAATTAAATAGCATTTAATAACTGTTTGAACAGCGTTTAAAAATTTTATTTCTCACCTTATTTGAAAATTTTATGAAAGATTTTTTAGAAAAAATTGGCGGTTGGAAAGTGGCAGCTTTCGCCTTTCTGCTTTTCGCTTTTTTGATTTTCGCGCTGTCGGCTTCTGGGCAGTCGCCAAGCGATAAGATGCCAGGTGACTTGCCTTATTCCCCTACGCAGGTTGGTAACGGCGAAAAGTGGATAATTCCCAATATAGAAAATGCTTCCGCAGGCAGTAGCACTTTTGAGAAAGGGGGATTGGTTACTATCGTGTTGGCGGTTATTGGTTTGGTTGCCACTTTAATCAGGGAAAGCAATGGCAGGCAAAAAAACTTAGAAGACTTAATAGCCAACCAAACCAAAGCCATTACTGCTTCCAGTGAGGCGATAGTACAAAATAGACATTCTGACGAGCTAAGAGGTCAAGCAATTATGACCAAACTTGGAACTATTGAAGAAAAAATTGATAACCTAAAACCCAACTCCTAACCTATGGCTGGATTGAAACAAGATGCCTACTTGGCAGAATATCTCAATGACCCCTTACTTAATTATTTTGCCAATGACTTTTTTTTGGACAATGGCGCAAATTGGGACGATTTGGTGGAGAATGATAGGATAAATGGCACATTTATGGGCTTGCAGTCACCCATAGTTACGGGTGCGGTAACTACGCCACTCACTCCAGTCAAGCGTACAGATATACCAGATTTTGTGTCTTTGGAATACTATCGCCCAACAAATTCTACACTGGTCACTTACCACGACGAATATGGTAGAATGGTTAAGCAAATGCAAACTATAGTGCAGCAACAAAAAGCTGATACGGCAAATGCTGTGGCCACTAAGGGCATACACAACTCTTCGCCCTTTCAAAACACAGCAGCCACGCCAATCATTTCAACCCCAAACGCCAATACTGTACTAACTGATGGCAAAAGGGAGATAAAAGTTGAAGATATTTATAATTTGCGTGCTGTAGTAAATAACGCCTATCCAGGACTTAAAGGCGTAAAATTTATGATGATAATTGACGAGTTGGCTTGGGCAAGGTTGGCAAGTACTAACACAACCTTACAAAGTCAAGTGGCTTATCAAAAAGGCACAGGCACAATTGACTTTCCTTATTTAGATATAGCAGGGATTAAATTATTTTCTGATAGTCGCGCACCATTTTATACCATATCTACAGGACAAAGAGCCACGTATGGAACTACTTATGTAGCAGCCTCGCACCACAAAGCAGCAGTTTTGTTAGTTCCTAAGCTTTCGTATGGCACAGCCATAGGTAGTTTTAAAGAATTTTTGAATGAAAATGACGCTGCTTATCAGGGCGATATTACCTCTTTTGGGCAATTTGCTTATGCGGGTCCTTTCTCTTCCAATTTGCAAAACAACCTCCAATATATGGGGGCAATTTTGCGCAACTAATCTCTATTTCTAAAAAAACAAAGGGTTGTTTTTAGCAACCCTTTTTTTAAACTGTTTGTATTTTTTATGGCCAATAATAAAGAAAAAGAACTCGTGGGCTTGCCAAAAGAAGCCACAGATGAGCAATTCCTAACCCGTATCTCAACCCTATTGGATATAGAAAAAAAAGCCAAAATTTATATTGGCTTGCCAGAGGATACAGGCGTTGAAGAGCTAATGGAAAAACTAACCCCCCAAAAGGTTGAAAACGTTGCTGATGAGAAATTGCAGGTTATAGCCGAAAGCTATTTCAAAGACAACCCATTCGCAAAAGAATGTTATATCAACAACCAAACAGGGGACTTATACGCGATGCCTCACCAGTTCGTACTGTTAGGGGCTTCCGAAGATGTGATTTTGGTTGCCACCAAAAAAGAGAATAAAATTTCCTTTCGCCCTCTAAAACCTTAGCCTTATGCCTTATCCGTCAATTAACATCAATATCGCGAATGGCACAACTGACACGGACGATAGCCTTGATAATGTAGCACTTTTGGTGGTAGTGGATACGGGAAGCGTGAATACGGTAGCACATTTGCAAACAGCCGAATTTTATAGCGAGGCGCAAGCCAATGCGCTGCTAAATATCAACTCGGCTGACGATGCCAACTCCGTTATTTTGCGCCACTATCACATCGCAGAGTTTTTCAGAAAGAACCCAAACGGACGCTTACACTTTCTGAATATCAATGGCACAGCCGCGAGTGCAAGCGATATTGGCGATATAGCTAACGCAACCTACAACTATATCAAGACACAGGGCGGCAAAATCAAACAAGTCGCTGTTGCCTTTAATTCGCCAGCAACCAATTTTATAGATTTATTGCACGGCGGCACTTCGTCAGGAGGAGCAGTAGGATTTCAATCAATCGCTGACAATCTAAGGACGATAGATTTTATGCCTGTGGACGTATTCTTTTTGGAAGGTTGCAACGTGGCGAATTATCCAGATTTTCGCACTAAAAACTGTCCCAACGTTGCTGTAGTTCTGGGTAACGACGCAGATTTTATGGATGCTGGCAATCAAGATTTTGTAGGGACTTGCGCGGTAGGTACTGTGCTGGGTTGTTCTACCAACAAGCAGCTGCACGAGTCCTTTGCTTGGATAGCTAATCCAATAAACAACCTTACAGATACAGCTAAAAATAAATTTTTACGCGCAGCTATTTTTGGGCTTACAAGCGTCCAAAACGAAGACTTGGCTACACTTGGTCTGCTGCACACTCGCGGTTATGTATTCCCTCGTGTGTTCCCCAATCAATCGGGAGTTTATTGGTCGCAATCCAATAATTGCGTAGCTGAAAACTCAAGTTTATACAATACCGAGCGCGTGCAAGTGGTCAATAAAGCCTACAGGGTTTTGTATCAAACCCTTTTCCGCTATATCAATCAGAATGTTGATGCTGACGGACAAGGTAGGCTGAGCATAGCCCAACGCACTATAATAGAGAACGAAATCAGGAACGCAATCAATGCCAATATGGGCGAAAATATAAATGAAATTACCCTTGTGCGGGCTGACCCTGCTAAAGATAGTAATAACTTACCTTATCCCAGCATTTTGGCTGATAGGACCCTGCGCGCTTGGGTTGGTATTCGCCCATTTGGGAAAGCAGAGCAGATTAGGGTAGAACTCTCTTTAACCTCTTTAACAGTTTAAAATCTATGGCGATTATAAATTTCAAAAACTATGACTTCACAGAAGTCAAAATTAGTTTTTTAGGCAACACGTATGTGGCTGGGGTAAAGAGTGTTGAGTATTCAATAAAGCAAGATAAGACCCTTGTTTATGGGGCTGGTGCTTCGCCTGTAGGTGTAGGCAAAGGGGTTAAAGACTACTCAGGCAAATTGGGTATTCATCTATCTGAAGTCAATAAAATGAAAACGGCTGCTGGGGTTATGGAAGCTGTGGATATTCCCGCTTTTGACTTGATTATTCAGTATGCTAATGGAACTGAACTTTTTGAGAAAATAACTTTGCAGGGCTGCCAATTTACTGAAGAAAGTATTAGCGTGGCGAGCGGCGATACCGAAATTTTGGTGGATATGCCAATTGTTTTTTTATCAACCATTTAAAAATTCCTTGTTGTTATGAAAATAGAAAAAATAACGGATACGCAGGTAGCCGAATTAGAAAAAAAGGTAGGCAAAAGCAACCTTATAGTGATTGACAAAAAAGATAAAAACGGCAATTTGGAAGGGGCTATATATTTGCAACGACCCAGTTCTAAGCCTAATTATTTTAATTTGGCTTCTCGTTTTCGCCAAGCAGCCAGCGAAAGTAAAGACTTAGCAGCAGGTGAACTTATTTTGAAAAACTGCTATTTAGCGGGCATAGCTGACTATGACCCTAAGCAAGACAAAGACGGCATACGCGATAGCGCGCTATACGTGGGTGTTGTTGTTTTGTGTTTTCAAGCCGCTAATGATGATTTTATTCAAGGGGCGCAAGGCTTGGGGTTTCGGATTATGTAACCGAACTTTGGCAGCGGTATCCAAAAATTAGCCAGTGCGACAACAATTTGCACCAACGGATGGAAGCCACGCTGATTTACTACGGCAGATTTAGCCTTGCTGAAATAAGGGCTATGGACGACTGCACTTTTATGGAAACGTTTCGCGCTATAGAATACATACGCGAACAAGAAGCAAAACAACAAAATGGGCGAGTTTAAAGTCAATACCAATCAACCTATCAACCTTATCAATTCGTCCGCTGTGAAAGGCGTTATCACGTTCAAAGGAGGTTCTTACAAGGCTCGCAATGCCAATGGAGACATTGAAAATGTCAGCTTCCCCACGCTTCAGTTGCCAGAGGCCAGCACGCTGGCTATAGAAGTGCAAAAGTCCATTATAGAAACCCCGCTCAACGGTGGGCGGGGTTCTTTTAAAGAAATCGTACAAATTGGGGAGTACGAAATCACTATTGTAGGCACTTTGTTAGCCCAAAATTACGAACAGGCTAACGCTGAAATTCAACGAATAAACGACCTTTTCAAGGTAAATCGTAGCCTCAATATCATCAATGATTATCTGCAATCATTGGGAATAACCCAAGTGGTTTTGCGCACATTTAGCCTGCCAGAACTACAAGCTGGCGAATATCAACGCAGCTATCAAATAACCTGCGTATCTGACAACAACCCAGAAATCCAAAGTTTAAACCTATGACACAACCCTTTTATAAAAAAAATGTAGAGCAAGGTCAAGATGTTATTGACCTTACCCTACAGGAATACGGAGATGTCAAGGGCTTATTTTTATTATTGGAAGATAACCCCAGCTTTGATTTGGACAGCGATTTGGACAGTACGGATACAGCTAAGTTTCGCAACGTCCCGCCTGCTTTTGCCAATCTAAATAAACGCAATTTGGATTTTATGCGGCAAAATAACATTCTTATAAACACCCAAAACACTACGCTATGACTGTAGAAATGTGTGCAGAAATTCGTATTGGCGACTTAGTTCTCTATTCCCCGCAACAGGTAACAATAGAAAAAAGCTGGGAGTTCTTATCCGACACAGCAACCATAAGTTTTGCGCGCGGGCTTTTTAGGAATGCAGATTCGGGTAGTTATCAAAACACACAGCTTGCCAATACTATAAAAGTGGGTAGCCCTGTGCTGATAAAGTTGGGTTACGATTTTAATTTTGAAACTGAATTTGAGGGTTTTGTAACCAGCATTTCGCCCGAAACCCCTACCGTAATAAAATGCGAGGACGCAGCTTGGCGTTTGCGCCAAACCAATCACACAGCAAGCTGGTCAAAAATCAGCTTAAACGAACTTTTGGTGTATCTCCTTAGCCCTTTGGGAATAACTTTTCAAACTGCTGGAGATATAAATTTGGGTAAGTTTTTGGTAAAACAGTCCTCAGCTTACAAAATACTTTCAGAGCTAAAAGAACAGTACGGGATTTATAGCTTCTTTAAAGCTGGGCAGTTATTCGCAGGATTTCCTTATCAATCCAACCCCAAGCGTATCGTGTTGGATTATGCCAATAATATAGACCCAACAAGCCGCAACAGTCTGGCTTATCAAACTTTAGATGAGCATCAAATCAAACTAAAGGGAATTTCCCACCAAACGAAAGCAGGCAAGCCTGTAACTTGGGAAACGGGAGACGAAGACGGCGAGCTACGCACATTGCAACTTCCTGTGAACTTGACTTTAGAAGAAGTAAAGCAATTCACAGAAGAGAAGCTAAAACTTTATCGCCGCAATGGATATAAAGGCGAAGTAACCACTTTTGGGCTGCCCTTTGTGGAGCATTCTGATATTGTGGAAATAGTTGATAATGACTACCCAGAACGAAACGGGGCTTGCCGTGTAGATAAGGTTTCCGTAAGTTGGGGCGGTAGTGGATACAGACGAACACTTAGCTTGGGGCAAGCTGCAATTTAAACAGCATTTATATGGCTTTTAAACGGTATTTATATGGCTAATGAACAGCTATCAGAAGCAATAAAAAAGCTACTCAATAAGTCGCAAAGCAACTGTTTTTTTATGGCGCAGGTTGAAAGCGTGGATAAAGATAATTATACCCTCAACGCAAAATTAGAGGACAGTAACTTGCCTGTTGAAGGCGTGCGATTAAAGCCAAGCGAGGGCGAGGGCTACACCCTGTTGCAGTTCCCTGTTATTGGTAGCCTCGTCTTGTTGGCGCAGTTAGATAAGACCGAATTTTTGCTATTAAGCTGCGACCAGGTGGAAACCGTACTTTGGAAAAATGAAGCTGGTTTCGCAATGGAAATTGACGAAAACGGCGACCTTATTTTCAACGGTGGTAGCTTGGGGGGAATGGTCAAGGTGCAAGAGCTAACCGTCCAACTAAATAAAAACAACACGCTGCTCGCTGCCATATTAGCTATTATCAACGGTGCGCCTATCACTGAGGCTGGCGGCGGCGCACCATCAGCCCTACAAGCTGCGCTTAAGGTTGCGCTTGTGGGCAAAAGTTTGGGCGATTTCAGCCAATTAGAAAACCCTAAAATCAAACAATAAAGCTATGTCTTATCGCAAATTTATAGCCCAAGATATTTTGATAGCGGCTGACGGATTGCCTCTGATTGAAAATGGGGATTTTGTTGCAGCCGCCAGCGATGAGCAACATATCAATTTAATAGCCCAAAGCAACAAAGGCGATTTTCGCTTTCAGCCTATTGTGGGTTGCAACTTAAGCGAGTTTATAAACGCTTCAGGTGCTAACGTGCAGTTGGAACTCAAGCAAAGGATAGCTGCTCAACTGGGTAACGATGGTTATAAAGTAAAAAACCTGTCCCTTTCACAGGAACAGGTTGGGCAGTTGGGTATTAATATAGACGCGGAAAGAATTAGCTAAAAACCTAAATTTATCAAAAATGGACGCAGCTGCAATTTATAAATCAGCCAATTGGAAGTACGAAGATTATAAAAAATTGGCTATTGAAAGCAAAGACGATATTCAATCTATTCGCGCGGAGATATACAACGAAGTAAGCAGCGATGCCAATTTGTCTGCGCTCAATTCGCCCAGCCGCGTCTCTATTTGGCAACTCCTTTTGGATTTAGTTGCCTTTATACTTTGGATAAACCAAGCGCAGTGGGAGTTGTATAAATTGGAGTTGGAACAGCTCGCAGCGAATGCTATTCCCCACACAGCTCTTTGGTACGCCAATAAAGCTAAAGAATTTCAGTTGGGCGACCTACTGTCTGCCAATAATGGCGTGGTAGCCTACCCTGTGATTAACCTAAATAATCGCATAATCAAACAGGCATCTGTACGCGAGGCGGGCGGAAAATTATTCATAAAGGTAGCCAAAGAAGTCGCAGGCAATTTGCAGCCGCTCACGACAGCCGAATTATCAAGTTTCAGGGGCTATATGAATAACATAAGCGATGCTGGCGTACAATTGGAATTTATTACCGCCAACGCTGACCTGTTGAAGTTGCAGGTTGATATTTATTACGATGCTATTAACAGCAATATCAGCAGCCAAGTTTATGCAGCCATTAACGCGTATTTGCAAGGTTTACCTTTTGATGGAGTATTCAGAAAAATAGGGCTTATGGATTCGTTGCAAGCTGTGGCTGGTGTCCGCGATGTAAAAATCGCAGTTTGTGAAGCCACCATAGCTTATACTTCCACGCCTCAATACGTGCCAATAGACGTTTTTTACGATACCGTAGCGGGCTATCTGCGAATTGACCCCGCTTTCCCTTTGTCTGGCTCTGTTAATTTTATCCCCTATGTTTAATCTGGATTTTGAAAAACTTATCCGAACCCTGTTGCCACCAATTTTGCGCAATAGTTTTTGGATAGCGTTTGTATTTAGACTTACTACCCGCTTGCGGATAAATCACGCCGAGACCAGAACTTTATACAACCAACACAAGTACGAGTTGGCTTTCACCTCGCAGATTTTATCTATGGCAACTCGGCTCAATCAGTTTTATGGAACCCCAATATCAGGCGCAGGTTCTATTTACATAAAGACCCAAGGCAGAGACAGGGCGGCAACGTATATTTTTTTTCAAAATGAAAATCGCCCCAACCCAAATACAATCTACTTGGACAGCGAAGCCCAAGCACCTTTATACTGCTATTGGGATAGCGAACTGCAAAGTGACGTTGATTTTATCGTGTATGTGCCTTTCACGATTCCTTACGTGCCAGCTCAGTTGGCAGCAATAGTAAATAAATACAAATTGGCAGGCAAACGCTTTTCAATTGAAGAAATATAAAAACTCTACTTTTTTCTATTATAACTCTACTTTTATTTTAACGCAAAACTCTACTTTTATGGATGTTTATTTTTCCCGCAATACCCTGTATTGCGAAGACTGTGTGCTAACTTTAGCCCGTCTGCCCCCCAATTCGGTAGATA
>JAAFIM010000007.1 GCA_013297745.1 Chitinophagales bacterium
TATAGCAGTGAGGGCACAGACAACGACTTATCTAACGCAGACAACGACTTATCCAACACAGACATATAATAGTTTTTTAAAAACCACCAATAGTTTTATCAATAAAACCAGCTACCGTTCAAACTTAACAGGCTAAAAAATTTAGGGCGGCGTATTTTCTGCTCTTTTTTATAAACATAAGGCTTATTATCTCTATCTAACATCGGAATACGGGGATTTTTCCCCTCAAAATTAAACTCGGAATTTTCTACCCAATGCGCGGGTACGGTCAAATTATCGTGTATAAACCTATTTTGTAATAAATTTCTAATCTGTTCTGCATCTATGCCCATATCAAAATTAGCTTGTTGAAAATAGGGCAGGGCTTGTTCTACCCCTACAGTAAGCGAACCTATAGATTTATTGCCAAAAGGTACATTTTCCGTGTCCATATACCCATAAGGGCCTGGAAAATTTATATTATCTCTTACCCATTTATGCCCTTTTATAAACGCATCACCTGTATAAGAAATGTGTTTTAAACTAATTCGGGTATTAGTTGGCAACAGATACGACAACGCTATAGCCCCTGTTCTGTACCTATCTCGCACCAAAAACGAGAATAAATCATTTTCCATCACAAACTGAAACTTACGCGACTGGAAAGAAATAAGCCCCGAGTGCTGACTTGTACCCTGTTTGTCCCAATACCAAATATAACCGTAAGCCGCCGCGTTGGGTTTGAGGGTTTGATTGCTAACTTCATTCACTAATACCGCCCGCAATGTATCTCTCCGCCCCCAGCTTCCCAACACACTCAAGCGCGCTTGCCCCTCCCACGTGGATTGATTAGCGCCGATAGAGTAAAAATTTTTATAAAATGCTACTTGTCCGTTCATTTGTACAAAATTATAACCCGCAAACCCTTTTATTATCAACCCCAAACGGTTTTGGTGCGTGCCAAAAGTAAAAGAAACTCCAGCTTGCCCGCCTACAAAAAAGCGGTTTTCTGTATGAATAAGCAATTGCGCGGATAAAGTTTGTATAAATCCAACAACCAACAGCAGCGAATAGATAATTTTCATAATTAAATTTTTATAGTAAAACACACTAATAACTAACAACTAAGTAAGTAGACAAAAATAAAGTAAAAAATCGCGCGGAGCGCGTAACTACACCAATCCGTTGAGTTTCTATACTGTCTGAAGTGAGACGAAGCGCAGCGGAGCGAACAAGTTTATAGAAACAAGGCGTTTTTGGTACTTTTTGCGCCTGCAAAAAGTACGAAGAAAAAGAAATTTTCAGGCGTAAGCCGTTAAGAAAATTTCCAAAACCCAAGTTTTTGCTAAAGCGTAAAAATTACTTTTATATTGTCTAATTACTTAATAACTAACAACTAATAAAACCAACTTCCGTTCAAACTCAACAGGCTAAAAAATTTAGGACGGCGTATTTTCTGCTTTTTGTCGTGCAAATAACTTTTATTATCGCGGTCTAACATCGGAATATGGGGATTTTTCCCCTCTGGGTCGTCGCCCCAATTGGCAGGAATGAGCATATTATCGTGAATAAACTTATTCTGCATCGCATTGCGCACCTGTTCCGCGTCTATACCTATATCAAAATTAGCTTGTTGGAAATAGGGCAGGGCTTGTTCTACCCCCAAAGTAACCGAACCCATAGATTTATCCCCCAAATGCACATTATTCATATCCATATACCCAAAGCGCGCGGGGAAATTGCTATCGCGCACCCAATTACTGCCCTCTCCGTAAGGATTGCCCGTGTAAGAAACGTGTTTGAGCAGTAGCCTTGTTTGTGGGGTTATATAATAAGACAAAGCCACCGCACCCGTTCTGTATCGGTCTTGAGCTATAAAACATAAAAAATCGTTCTCCAGCATAAATTGGAACTTGTTAGCCTGAAAAGACAACGAGCCCGCCCTTTGCTTTGTACCTTGATTGTCCCAATACCAGATATACCCATAACCAGCCGAATAGCGTTTGGTGGTTTGGTTGCTCATCTCGTTCACAAAAATTTGCCTTGCAGTATCCCGCGCGCCCCAACTCACTACAGCTCCGATGCGCGTTTGCACCTCCCAAGCGGATTGATTAGCACCGATAGAGTAGAAATTTTTATAAATAGCCACTTGTGGGTTGAGTTGTGCAAAATCGTAACCCATAAACCCCTTCAGGATTAGCCCCAAGCGGTTTTGGTGCGTGCCAAATGTGAAAGAAACTCCAGCTTGTCCTCCCACAAAAAAACGGTTTTGATTATAAAAGGTTAATTGTGCGCACAAAAAAGGGGCGGATAAGCCCCAAAAAATTATCAATAAAAGAATTTTCATAAAAAATATAAAATGATATAGCCAAAAAAATGAAGCTGTTTAGTAAGAAATTTTTTACATTTATTTTCAATTAAGAAAAACAACAGTTTACGTCTTTTAAGCAACAGACTAAAGTCTGTTGTAATCGTTTTTTGTTCTTCAACGGGTTAAAACCCGTTGGTATTGATTGATAAAACTATAAAACGCGCGGGGCTTTAGCCCCAAAAGCGCGAAAAAATCCTAAATCTCAATTGTGCTGGGACTTTCGCTTACGCGCAGCTTGATGCAGCTTTGCTGCCTCTTCGGTTTTTCCCGCACAATACAGAGAAATTAAAAGATAAAAAAATCATACTAAACAACTTCAAATGTTAATCTCGGCGCAAAGTGGGCTTATTTCTCCTTTGCAACAAACCTTTTACCCTTATCTGGGTGCTGTAGTTTTGCAAATCGGCTATAGTATCGGGAACTTTCAGCAGTTTGTGCTGCACTTCATCTACAGTAAGTTTGTGAAAATAGTTAGAATCTAACATAATCGTATCTTTTGCCGCTTGGCAGTTGTCAAATAATTCTATAGGACAACTTTCAAACTCGTAAAAATCATTATTTTGAACAATAAATTTGCAGCGTTTGGCAAACTCACAGGACAGGGCAAGGTGGGTTTTATTATTCTTAAATATGTTATTTTTCAACACAATCGTGTTTCGTTTGGTGGTTTTATAAAGGGTAAAAGCGGCATTATTAGCATTGATAAAAGTATTGTTTTCAATCGTAGCCACACCACCGCCCGTCATCCATATCATCAACCCAGAGTGAGAGCCGCGCGAAAGTGCGTTTTTTACGATATTGTGGTTGAAAATTATAGAACCACCAATCAATAACAGGGTATAATCGCTAATTTGAGAATGGCTAAATGTAAGTTGGGAGGTGATGCGCACGTGCAGAGGGCGATAACATTGGCGAATGTGTATGTTTTTGGCTATTACTCGCGCTTGTTTTTCGGTTTGGATGGCGGTTTGGCAGTCTATAATTTCACAATGCTGCAATTTTATGTTTCTGTTTTCAGCTTGTATCAAATGGATAGGATTCCATTTTTTGCCCCTAAATACGGTGTGTTCAAATATATTCATAGCTGTATCCGTAAAAATTGGGTTGTCGTGGGCTACCACAGCGCGGCGAAAAAATAAACCTTGCCATTGATGCCCGTTGAAACCCTCAAAAATTATCTTTTTCTTCGCAGTACCTTTGGCGATAATCTGCCCTTCTATTTGCATTTTTACCTCACTTGAGAATAACACCCGCACACCAGCTTCTATATTCAATACGGTATTGGGGGCTATAAATAAATCGTTGGCTATAATATAAGGACTTTTTTGCCGCGTCCAAGTTTGGTTGTCGCTTATAGGCTCGCTAATGTAGGTTTGTGCGTGTATTAAACTAAATGTGGTCAAAAATAAGCAAGTAAGTAATTGTATATTCATAAAGTGAGATATTATAAAAAGGATTTAAGCGCAAAGTTAGCCTTTTTTTACAAATAATAAACTATTTTACCCGAAATTGGTTAGCAATGGGCAAAAAAATAGCCCGTGCGATGCACAAGCTGTTGAATAATAAGCGGTTTTATTTACCTTTCAGCAATTTATTCAGATATTTTAGCGTACTTTTTTGGCTGGGCGGGGTAGCATCTCTATTCAGAATTTTACCCGCTTTATCCAACACCAAATAATGGGGGATAGAATAGATAAATAATTGCGCCAACAAAGGTTGGGCTGCTCCCAAACCGCGCCGATAATGCCGCGCACTGATTGGAAAGGGTTGTTTTTGAACCGCTTTTTGCCACGCTTCGCTGCTTTCGTCCATTGATAAGTATAAAAACACCACAGGGCGACCAGCCAATTTCTCCGCCAACTCTGCCGAATAGGGCAACTCCTCCAAACAAGGCTTGCACCAACTCGCCCAAAAATCCACATACACCAAACTATCTTTATACTGCCCAAAAATAGTCGCCAAACTGCTGCTGTCGCTCTTCTCGTTGTAAAAATAATGCTCGCTTAGGGTTTGGTTGATGCCTTTGCGCTGCGCTTGTAGAGTATTAACAAACGCTAAAGATAAAATTAGTAAGATAATGAAACTGTATTTGTGCATAGATTAAAAGTTGGTTTTGTACAAATGTGTGAAAAGAATTACTTGTGGTTAAAAAATTTACTTTTATTCGCTTGTTGTCCCCGCGTTGTAACGCGGGGCTATTTCTGTTAAACCCTGTTGGGGGTTTTATTTTGCCAACCCCGAAGGGGTTGAACGGCAATTGCCCCGTGTGAAACACGGGGTTTATAAGAAAAAAATAAAAGTATCGTTGTAAAGATGCACGTTTTTAATCACAAATAAATTGTTCTTTTTGCACAAATGTTGTAAATTTCTAAAAATTAAAATAACAATATGGTACGATTTGTATATTTTGCGCTGCTTTTGTTTGTATCTGCTTGCGCTGCGGATAATCCTAACGCTCAATTTATCGCATCAACCCCCAAAGTAACGGGGCGGGTGATAGAAGTGGCTTTGTTTGAGTATGATAGCACGGAAATAATCATACACAAAAGCGATATTTTAAATTATTACTTTGTATTAGAAACGTTTAATCAAACGCCCGAACCTATAACACTCTGTAATCCTAATCTATTGAAAGAAGGGCAACATCCTTATCCCAACGATTTTTTTCTAAAACGTTGTCGTGTGGGTGTTGAAGACGCTTGTATAGATTATATAGTAGGCAATACTATAATTATTCCCCCTTTTAGGAAGCGTTTAGATACCGTGCTTGTGGGTGGATATGTTACGCCTGCTCCTGGTATGGCTGATTATTATGCTGATATTGAATGGCAAATGGAACATATTAATGAGTATAAAAAAGGCGATTTGATTTGGATATATTCGCCCCGTCCTACGCCATATTATCAAGATACCATTTTTTACCCTTTTGCCAAAGAGGTAAAATATAGCAAACATTGGAACGGTTTGGACTATTGGCCAGCGGGTTGGCAACGTTCTATATAAAGAAGTTGTTTAGTAAGAATTTTTCTACATTTTCAATTTAAAAAAATAACCATTTGTGTATTTTAAGCAACAGACTAAAGTCTGTTGTAATCGTTTTTTTGTCTCTCAACGGGTTAAAACCCGTTGGTATTGATTGATAAAACTGTATAACGCGTGGGACTTTAGTCCCAAAAGCGCGAAAAAATCCTAAATCTCAATTGTGCTGGGACTTTAGTCCCGCACCATACAGAGAAATTAAAAGATAAAAAAAGCATACTAAACAACTTCAAAGATAAAATTCAATAAAGACGAATTGCAACTGCCGCAATTCGTCTTATTTTTTGCTAATACGGGTCTATATCCACCAGCACCCGCAGCCCTTTATAAGTGCTATTATTCTGTATTTGCTCTTGAAGGCTAACAATAAGTTGCTTGGTCGCTTGCAAAGTCGCGCTATCTTTGGTTAGTTTTAATAAAATATCCATTAGAAAATACTCGCGCACTCTGGAAATAGCGGGTACGGCAGGGCCTAAAACCCTATCTCCAAGCTGTACTTTCAACGATTGGGCAAAAAACACAGCAGCCGATTGTACAATTTCTTCCCGTTTATGCTTAAATTGTATGCCTATCAACTTGCTAAAAGGCGGATAACCAAAATTTTGCCGTTCTGCCAACTCGCGCTGCAAAAATTGTTCAAAATCATTCTCTTTCAACTCCCACAATACTGGATGTTCTGTGTTGTAGGTTTGTATAAATACTTTACCGTTTTTCTTTTTGCGCCCTGCGCGCCCTGCTACTTGAGTGAGTAGTTGATAAGCGCGTTCTGAAGCGCGGAAATCGGGAAACTGTAGCATTTGGTCGGCAGAAATAACCCCCACCAAACCCACATTATCAAAATCCAAACCTTTTGTAACCATTTGCGTACCGATTAAAATCTGCACTTCGCGCTTTTCAAACGCTTGGATGATTTTATCCGCGCCCGTTTTGCCCTTGACTGTGTCTAAATCCATCCGCGCCGTTTGTATATCGGGAAAGTATATTTTAATATCATCTTCTATCTTTTCCGTACCAAAACCTTGAGGATTTAACGAAGCTGAACCGCAAGCTGGGCAATGTTTGGGCAAAAATTGGGTTAATCCGCAATAATGGCAGTGCAAATCGCGGCTGTCGTGGTGATAAGTCATTGATACATCGCAACGGGTGCATTTTCCCGCCCAGCCGCAACTTTTGCATTTGTACGCGGGCGCATATCCGCGCCGATTTTGGAATAAAATAACCTGCTCTTCTTTGGCAAAACAATCTGTAATCGCTTGCAACAGTTGAGGGCTAAAATGGCTTTTCATCAACTTGCGCTTGGTTTCTTCTTTTATATCCACCAACAAAATATCGGGCAAAGCCAACCCCCCAAAGCGGTTTTTCATCTCTACCAACCCGTACTTTTTTTGTTGAACGTTGTAATAAGTTTCTACTGAAGGCGTAGCCGTTCCCAGCAAGGTTTTGCATTGGTACAAATGCGCCATATACACAGCCGTATCGCGCGCATTATAACGCGGATTGGGGTCAGTTTGTTTGTAACTGGGGTCGTGTTCTTCATCTACCAAGATTAAACCCAAATTTTGAAAAGGTAAGAATAGAGCCGAGCGCGCGCCCAACACCACAGGGCAACCGTTCAAAACCTTATTCCAAATTTCTACCCGCTCAAAACTGTTAAACTTGGAATGATAAGTCAATACTTTATCCCCAAAATGCTTTTGCAACCGCCCCACCATCTGTGCCGTAAGCCCTATTTCTGGCAAAAGGTATAAAACTTGTTTGCCCGCATCTATAGTTTTTTGTATCAATTCCACAAACACTTGCGTTTTTCCACTCCCCGTTACCCCGTGCAATAAAATAGCGTTTTTAGATAAAAATTGATTTTCTATATCGGACAAAGCCGCTTTTTGTATATCAGAAAGTGCATAATTGCCCACTCCTTCGTGTTCATAATCTATCAAACGGCTTATTTCTATCTCAAAAAGGTTAAAAATTCCCTTTTTTGCCATCGCATTCAATACGCTGCTATCTACGTTGGCTTTTTCATAAATCTGTTTTCGGCTCAATTGGCGGGTTTGTTCTGCTTTGCTCAATTGTATAAACGCCATCAACGCTTCAGTCTGTCGCCCAGAGCGGCTTATTTCCGCGAATACATCAGACAACAAATGGGGCTGGCTTTGGTAGGGTTCTGCCAATTCCACCATAGACAACATTTTAGGCTTATATTTTTCTTTCAATTCGTCCAATATCGTAATCAATTTTTTTTCCAACATCTTTTTCAACAGCGGCCGCACTTGATAATTGGGGCAAAGTTTTTGGATTTCATCTATAGTCAATTCGCTATTTTTCATCAAACTTTCCATTATAAAATTCTCGCGCGGGTTGAGATTTGCCAAAAACTCTTGTTGGTCTTCGTATTGTTCGTGCAATATAATTTTAGTTTCTGATTCCAACTTAAACCCAGCAGGCAAAGCCGCTTGCATCACTTCCCCCATCGTGCAGAGATAATAATTCGCTATCCAATTCCACAACGCAAACTGTTTGTCTGTAACAATAGCTTCTTCATCCAATACGGATAAAATAGGTTTGGTTTTATAATCTGTAGGCGCTTGTTCAAACAGTTCATAAATCAACCCCGCGTATAATTTTGTACCTCTAAACGGCACTTCCACCCGCACGCCCTTTTTCACCAAAGGCGCAAGATGCACAGGCACGCTGTAAGTGTATAATTTAGGCAAAGGCAAGGGCAAAATAACCGTTGCAAATAATAATTCTTTGCTCTGAATTTCGTTCTCTTCAAATAGTTGAAATAACATTTATTAGTGTATAGTTATTAGTGATTAGTTATTAGTTATCAATGGTTAGTGATAGAAAATAAAGTTCGTAAGTTTTTTTAAATACTTTTGCAAACTGCGCAAAGCTATAGTAAATGTTTGCAAAGCCAAAAATTTTCCCGCAAGTCCGCCTCCCAATTAAGAAACGAAGTTGCGCGTAAGCGAAAGGGACGGGGAGGGCTAACACACTCCAACAAGCAAACCACGCAAAGCTTTTACCGCTACAATTTCCAAACTCCCTTATTCAAAAATAAGTCTCAACGTAAACGCATTCCAATCCGCCGCCGATTCTCCTTTTTGTCGTTGGCTGCGCAGTTGATTATCAACAGGCTTTTCCATATCTGCCAAAGGCAAACCATTTTGCAACCATTCGCTAATATCAAACCTGCCCCAACTAATTAGCACTTTTACATACGAAAATTGCGTTTTAGGGTTGCACTCCAACCCAAATACTTCGCTGCGAGCTTGAGTAAAAGCTATATTTTGATTAGTTGCCAAAGTTGTAGGTTCTATAATCGGCGTAATGCTGTAGTCGCGGCTCATATACAGCAGCGCAACCTGCAAACTTTGGGTAGTATCCACTTGATTTTTATAACTCACCGAAGCCGCAAAATTAGCCACCCGCGCACTACCTTTGCTATTGGGTTGGGTTTGTATCAACAAAGGGCTATATTGGTTAAAATCTTGCTTAATGGGAATTTGATAGGTTTTATTAGCTGCCAAATCCTGTATATGTACGGTCAATTCTGCCCCCAAAAACGACTGCAAGCGGGCAGGGTGGGGATTGTGCAAAAATAATCTTTGTTTAAACATCGCCATCGTTTTCAACCAACCGCTCACTTCTACCGCTGACACCAAATCGGCTGGGCTGCTGGCGCGTGTCAAAGGCGTTTGGCGGGGACTGAGTAGTAAAAAACCATCATTTTGGCTGGCTACGTACACATCTACGGGCGCATTTTCTGCTATGTTGGTATAAACGGGCAAAAAATTGCATAAAGGGCTGTCTTTAAACTCTGAAAAGTTGGGTTGAGTGCCTGCTTTTATCTTCAAAAACACCTCTTTGTCTTCAGGCAGTAGATAATCTATCAAACCCGACGTCCAAAATTCCTGATTTTCTACATTTATGGGTATAAATTTTAAAGTTTCTTCTAGATACTCCTTTGCGATAGCCGCCCAACCGCCCTTTTCTATCTCCCAAGCCTTACCATTTATAGAACGACAGGGGTATTTTTCGCTATCATTTGCCTTATTCTGCAAAATTCCGAACCGATACAGCAGTCCGCGCGCTGTAGTGGCGTTATTAAAATAGTTTTTGTACAAATAAACCGTGTAATTATCCGCGTACAGGCTAAATTCTGCATCGTCTTTGCCAATTTCTACCATATCGGGCATATTCTCAGCCAATAAATTGAGGAAAAAGGCGATATTTTCGTTCTCTTTGGTTGGCAATATGCCCACATTTAGCTTACTCGCGGCAACTACCAACTGTTCTGGGCGAATTTTGACATAAAATAACTCATTCCCGTTTGAATTTTGTACAAAATCGGGTACATTTTCCAACTCACAGAAGGCAGGGGCAACATAATTCACCCTCGCCACGCCCGTTTTATCCCGCAAGTTGCTAACTTCCACCTCAAAATGTTCGTTGGATTTCAATATCGGCAGCCCCTGAAGCGCGCCTATGTCTATTTTGTGTTTATATTCTTTGCTAATTCCGTCAAAAACGCTGATTAAATTATAACAAAACTGCCTTTTTGCGCTATCTTGGTTCAAAAAACGGCGGAAGCGGGTGGTTTTATCCTCATTTTTGACATAAAGGCTGGGCGTTTGGGGAAACCCTTTTTCTATAACCATTCTTAGCCTAATTTCTAACTCGTGGTAGCTGATATTTCCTGCGGTTATTTTCAACAATTTGCATAAATTGGTGGTAAAAATACCGCTTGGGCTGCCCGTTTCTTTGGTTTCATACGCACATTCGCTGTAGGCGCAAGCGCAGAGGTGTATATGGGGTGCTTCAGGCACCATTTTTTCAAAAGTTTGGGGCGTTATTTGGGTAGAATTTTGGGTATTTTGTCGGTTTAAATTGCGGGTTATCTCTTCTGGGAAAGATTCGTACTGATTACTATCTCTTTTCTGCCCAAAGTTGGGGTGATTTCGGGGCAAAATTTCCCTTTTTTGGTAATTATCCGATTTCAAATCCTCCCCATAAGCGCGGGTGGCGCGTTCAGAATGGCAAGAATCTTGTATGAATATAATCTCCACTTCTTTTTTATACATCAAACTGAATAATTGTCTAATCTCTACACTCAAAATATCAAAAATGGGTTTTCCCGCTTCAATAACCCCACTATCACAGGGTACTAATGTGGATAAATAGCCCGTAGCCGATTGAAAATAAGGGTCGGCTTTCTCTTGCGAGCCGTGTCCAGCATAAAATAGGCAAAAAATATCCCCTTTTTGTAATAAATTGATATGTTGTTGGATAGCCAGCAGTATATTCCTGCGGGTGGGTAAAGCGGTTTCGTTATTTTGGTGAGAACTGTACAATTTTACCGTTTTTTGCTGATAAGTGTTTTTATCAATGTACAAATTGGCACAGGACAAAAAGGCTTCTGCATCGTGGATACAGCCGTATAAATTGCTTATTTTATCGTGTTGATATTTGTTGATAGCTATAGCTAAAGTATAAAATGTGGGCATAGTTTAGTGGTTAATTATTAATAGTTATACAGAATTTAAAAAGTAAGTGTGTAATAAGAGCTATTAAGCATTATAATTGAAGTTGTTTAGTATGCTTTTTTATCTTTTAATTTCTCTGTATTGTGCGGGACTAAAGTCCCAGCACAATTGAGATTTAGGATTTTTTTGCGCTTTTGGGACTAAAGTCCCGCGCGTTATATAGTTTTATCAATCAATACCAACGGGTTTTAACCCGTTGAGAGACAAAAAAACGATTACAACAGACTTTAGTCTGTTGCTTAAAGTACATAAATGGTTATTTTTTTTAATTAAAAATGTAGAAAAATTCTTACTAAACAACTTTATTATAAAAATAAGCGAGAGCGTGGGGTTTTATACCCCACGCGGTAAAGAATCTTATTAGCGTTGGGTTTTACACCCAACGCAAGCAAGAATAAAATTTTATAAAATTATTTTTGGAGTGTTGGGTGTAAAACCCAACACTTATAAGGTTTATTTTATCTACCGCACGGGGTGTAAAACCCCGTGCTATTGTAAAAATCTACACTCTTGTAACTCCAATATTTTAAATAATTTATGATGCTATTACACACTCACTTTTTAAATTCAGTATTAGTTGTTGATAATGAATTGATTATAAGTAAAAAAAGCGAAACTCCTAAAGGTTGGGAATTTCGCTTTTTGTGTGTATGCTATTGTTATTCTCGGCTCATCATATTCACTTTTCCGTTGAGTAATGCGCCATTTTCTACCTGTAGAAATTTAGTTTCTATGTCTCCCTGAACTTGTGCCGAGCGAAAGAGCGCACAGCCGTTGCGGGCTAATATATTGCCGATAATTTTGCCCTCGCAGACCAATTCCAAACAATCAATATTGCCGTGAATTTGTGCTTGTGGGGATAAAATTAGCCGTCCAGCACAGAAAACATTCCCATTGATTTGCCCATCAAGGCGCATATTGGCTTCTGTAACTTTAACGCTGCCGTCAATGATTGTACCTGTAGCAATTTGACAAACAGCTTGCACAGGGCTTTGCTCTTGCACCCAGTCGGTGGGGGCTTCTTTGGTTTTTTTACCGAACATAACTTTTTATCCGTTGAAAATTTTAATATAATAACCTTTTGAGTTGTAAGCGCGCAAAAATTTGGATTTGCCGCAAGCAGTAGAACAAACCCCTTGTAGTTCGCCCCCGCAGTTTTCGCACTGCACAAAATGCTCGTTGCAGTGGGGATTGGCGCAATTGACCATACGGGTAGAATGTGTGCCGCAGGTTTTGCAGCGGGTGATAACTGTAGGATTTACCGTATTGATAGGCACTTGCACGCGATTGTCAAACACATAACAGTTGCCCTCAAAATCCTTGCCGCCTACCATTTTACCGTAGTTAATAATCCCCCCGTGTAGTTGATAAACTTCCCCAAAACCCTGTTCGCGCAGATAAGCGGATGCTTTTTCGCACTTGATACCGCCCGTGCAATAGGTGAGGATTTTTTTTCCTTTGTACTGTTCCAATTCGTCCAAATGCTCAGGCAAGTTGCGAAAATTATCAATATCCAAAGTTACGGCGTTTTTGAACTTTCCCAATTGGTGTTCATAATTAGAACGCACATCCAAAACCACCACATCTTCTTGGTCTTTCATAGCCAAAAATTCTGCTGGGCTTAAATGATTATCTACATCACTATCGGCAGGATTTACCGCCAAAGGCAGGTCAGAATGCACAATTTCAGTTTTATAGCGGACGTGCATTTTAACAAAAGACGGCTCATTGACTTCATCAATTTTATAATGAATATCTGCAAAGCGTTCATCTTGAGCCAGCGTCTGCATATAAGTTTGGCATTGGGCTGCTGTGCCTGAAACGGTGCCGTTGATGCCTTCATCAGCTATCAATACGCGCCCTAAAAGCCCTAATTGTTTGCAAAATTGGAGATGCTGTTCGGCAAGCTCGGCTGCGTTTGCAATACGCACGTACTTGTAGTACAACAGGGTTTGGTACATAGAATTTTTTTTATGGTTTGAATTTTTTGTCTATAAATGCGCGCTCTTCATCAGTTAATTGTTCGCGGGTCATACTCTCTTTTCCGCCATTTTCATTTGGTTTTTTGTTTTTTCCTCCTGTGATATGAAACCCGTGGAAAGTAAAAGAATTGACATCATTTAGCTCTTTACTGTTGTACTTAAAAATAAGATAACAGCCTTTTTCTTCGTCCCAAACTGCTAGAGTGGAATCCTTTATTTGTATAGCTTTTTGTAGTAGGTTATTAGTAATTTTTTCTTTTTCTTCGCTTTCATTATATAAAAGTGGGCTAATCCATTGGCCTTTCTCTTGCCTTGCAAATTCAGCACGATGGTGTTTATCACAATACTCAAAAACTCTAGGCTGGCGATTCTTTTTTAACCAATTTCGTAAATCACTTTCGTTACCAACTATATCAATTTTAACTAAAATAGGAAGATAAATAGATTCACGTAAAAAAGCTTCTTCATCTATTATAATAAGTTTACGAGCAAGTTTAGTATTATGTTCCCAAAATAAAAATTTATAAAAATTCGGTATGTTAGGCAGATAATATTCTATAAAATTAATGACTGCACTAGACCCAGAAAATTCAACGCAATACGCATTTTTATTTTGTTGTTCGTACTCAAAATAAGTATGATTTTTTGAAATAGGAGTATCTATCCGTTCCATTTTTTGGAAAAAACTACTCACGCTGCTTGATAGCAGTTTAATATTTTTTGCTTTTAAATCTGCCATAATTTTTTCAACTACGTGATTTAAAATAATAATTTTACAATTTTTTTCAAAAAAAAGCCAGCGAAAAGTATCAAAAATTAGTTCTCTTGTTGACGTGTCCGTAAAAAGGTATGTATCATTTTTATCAAAGCCAGCGAAAACGATTAATTTTGTTTGTTCCATAATGAGCATACTTTTTTAAAATCCCACTAAAAATTCCCTATCAATATCCATTTGGTCAAAAAAACCACTTGGTGCATCTTTTATCCAATATCCTTCCACTATCGGCACGTGAATAGTTCTTGCTTCTTGGCTATTTTCATCGCGGTCTATGTAATAAATGGCCACATTATCGGGGCTTATGCCTTTTTTATCTTCAGCAAATTTTTTGCAAGCAACCAAAATACCATTGATGAGGTGGTCGCTGTGGGTTTCTACCACCACTTGTACGCCCGCCTGTGCAGCGAGAGCTATTAATTCGGCAAGTTTAGCTTGTCCGCTGGGGTGGATATGCGCCTCAGGATTTTCTAATAAAACCAAACCATCTTTGGGCGTAGCCAATAGAGCTAATACCACAGGCAAAGCATAAGAAATACCAAAGCCCACGTTTTGGGGTTTGTATTCAAGCGATGTAATAAGCCCTGCGGTTCTAAATCTAAAATTAAGTTTCAAAAAATCTTTATTATCAATAATGACCGCTTCAACACCTTCACTTATTTCTCCAAGCCAAGCGTTTACGTTTGAGGATAAATGTAAGTCATCTGCTTTTTCGTGTTTTAGTTGTATGTTAGCAAGTTCTTTGTTACCGTTAATACTTAAAACGTGTATTGCGTATTCTGCTTTTCCTTGTTTGTGAGAAATTTGACCTTTCTTTTCAGCAATTCGCCAACTTCTTGAATGGGTTTCTTTTGGTCCAATATGTTCAGTGGCAATATATTGAAATGCTAGACTTTCACTAAATAAAGCCGCTTTGATAGGAGCAAGAATTTTAGAATCTACACTTAATTCTAAATTATCTACGCTTTTGTCTACTTCATTATTGGGCAGCACAGGGAATACAAATTTGACATAATGATTTATATTGCTATCAAATTGTAAATCAAAAGCGATAAAATTATCTTCAGCATATTCGCACAAAGCATCTTTAGCGTTGCCGACATTTACCAAGTCTTCGTTAAGCACCAAACCTTCTTGGAAAGAAGAACTTTTTAAATAAGATTGCCGCAATAATAATAAACTTTGTATAATGGAAGATTTACCTGCTCCATTTTTGCCTGTAACAACAGTCAAAGGTTTGCAAGTTAGTTCTGTATTGAGGTGTGATTTGTAATTTTGAATTTTTAGTTTTGTTATCATAGTGCAAGTGTTTTGTCAATAATTTCTTTAATTTTTTCGTATCTTATTAGCACATTTTGCTTGTGTCCTGTGCCTGTAGTGATGCTGTACGTAAAGTTTTTAGAACCTTGATTATCATTAAATAACTTTACAAACAAAAGATTAAAGTCTTGTTTGTATTGAACAATTTTTTGCTGTTCTTCTTTACTCAAACGCGCAAAAGAAACAGTTAGTACTTCAAATAAAGCCTTATTGATTGGATTGCGTTTTTTCTCTGAAATATCAAATCTTTTTCTAAAAGCATAATCCCCAAAAATTTTGCTAAGCGTGTTTATTGTTTCTTCAAACTTTTTTTCGATTTCCAATAAAGTATTTTTGTCTGTATTAGTAATTTTTTTCATAACCTTATTTAAAAAACCGTCCATATCTGCTTGGTATTCGCTGTGTGGCAACAAATAAAAAGCTAGAAAACGAGTTATAAAATCGCAGTCTTCCATACGTTCGGAAGCAATAGCGTTATTGGTAATATCCAAAAAATGCGCGGAACTTGCTAATTTATTTATAAAAGTTGATGCTTCTCTTGAATTAAGCGCGTGGCGAATTTCTTGGTCAGTGAGTAATAACCCACTAGTATTAATTCGTTTAAAAAGGTTAAATTTAACGACATCAGGCGAACTTGCGCTAACAATATAAGCAGTAATTGAAAACTCCTCTATCCTTGCGCGAAGGCTAGGACTTAGTTCCTTAAATGTTTTGTTTTTTAATCCTTGTGCATTAAGATACTCTAAACCTTGCAATTTTAAAAAATCTTTATTTTTTCCATCTCCTTTTCCTAAAATAAAATGACTTATGGCGCTTATTCGCTGAAGCCCATCTACCACTTGATAAACCCCATTTTCAATTTCCACAAAATAAAAAGCTGGTAATGGAAATGATAATAAAATTGATTCAATAAGTTGACTTTTTTGAGAAAAATTCCAAAGATGTGCTTTGCGTTGATAGGGCGGATTTAAGTCTATCAGTTTACTTTTTATTCTTGATATAATGTTAGAGATTACCATAGGTTTAACATCTATTCTAACATCTTTAGGATTTAGAAAAACATTTCCTACATTATCACTTTCATAGTTTTCTAGAAATTCTATTTCTTTTTCTACTTTTTGGCTTTTGAAAGAATAACAATTTGACTTACCTATTTTAATACAATCTATACTTTCGTCATATACTCTCATTTCTGGATTGGTTAAAGTGCTCAATGCAGAAGACACAGAGGCTTGCGGAGTTTTAGTTTCAAATATAAAATAATTCTTTTCCACAATGTAATCGTGGATTTCTTTAGCAGTAGCTGGTCTGCCTATTTCCTCCATTGCTATTTTGCACGCTTCAATAAGTGTCATTTTATTATAATTTTAGTTTTTTAAAAAAAGCCCTCACTAAAGCGAGGGCTTTATATTTTTGCTAATGTTTTGGTTTTACGATTGTTTTTTCAACTCCTTAGCCCAGCTATCTTTTAGCTCTACGGTAAGGTTGAAAATGGGCGCGGCGGCTGCACTTTCCGTATCTACACAGAAATAACCTTTGCGCATAAATTGGAAATGTTCGCCCGCTTTGGCATCGGCTAGGGATTTTTCCCCCCAAGCGGTGATGGTTTTGAGCGAGTTGGGGTTGATATAATCGGTAAATTCTTCATCTTCGGGAATATCAGCCGCATTTTCTATAGTCAAAAGTCTGTCGTACCAGTTGATTTGTACGGGGTGGTAGTTGTTGGCATCTACCCAATGGATAACGCCTTTTACTTTTAGCCCGCTGGTATCGCTGCCCGACTTGGAATTTTCTACATAAGAGGCGCGAATTTCTACCAAATTGCCGTTTTCATCCTTAATCAATTCCTCGCATTTGATAATATACGCGTGTTTTAGCCGCACATAACCGTTGGGGGTTAGCTTGAAATAGCCTTTGGGGGGATTTTCGTTGAAATCTTCTCTCTCTATAAAGATAGTGTTGGAAAAACTCAACTCGCGGTGTCCTGCGTTGCTGTCTTCTGGGTTGTTTTCGGCTGGCAATAGCTCGGTTTTGCCCGTTTCGTAGTTGGAAATGACCACTTTTATCGGGTCTATAACCGCCATTACGCGTTTAGAAATTTTATTCAAATCTTCTCGGATAAAATGTTCCAATAAAGACACATCCAGCATAGATTCGCGCTTAGAAATACCCACTGCTACAGCAAAATCGCGTATAGCTTTGGCGGTATAACCTCTCCTGCGCATACCCGAAATGGTTGGCATTCGCGGGTCGTCCCAGCTATTAACTAATTGTTTTTCAACGAGTTTGAGCATCTTGCGCTTAGACATCACCGTATAGGTAAGGTTGAGGCGGGCAAATTCTATTTGTTGGGAGTTGTACAAGCCCAATTCTGCCAATAACCATTCGTAAAAAGGTCTGTGCGGCTCAAATTCCAGCGTGCAAATGGAATGGGTAATGCCTTCCAAAGCGTCGGAAATCGGGTGCGCGAAGTCGTACATCGGATAAATACACCAGTTGTCGCCCGTGCGGTGGTGGTGCGCGCGTTTAATCCTATAAATTACGGGGTCGCGGAGCAGCATATTGGGCGATGCCATATCAATTTTGGCGCGTAAAACACATTCGCCGTCCTTAAACTCGCCCTTGCGCATCTTTTCAAACAGGCTTAGGTTCTCTTCTGCGCTGGTTTCGCGGTAAGCATTGCCCGTTCCCGCTTGGGTGGGCGTGCCTTTTTGCTTGGCTATATCGTCAGGGCTGGAAAAATCCACATAAGCTAAGCCTTTTTTAATCAAGGTTTGTGCGCAAGTGTATAAATTTTCAAAATAATCGGAAGCATATTTCACCTCGCCGTCCCATTCAAAGCCCAACCAACGCACATCGTTTTGTATGGAATTGACATAATCCACTTTTTCTGTGGTGGGGTTGGTGTCGTCAAAGCGCAAATTGGTCGCGCCGCTGTATTTTTTGCCTAAACCAAAGTTCAAACAGATAGATTTGGCGTGTCCGATATGCAAAAAACCGTTTGGCTCTGGTGGAAAACGGGTCAAAACGCGCTTGTTGTGTTTGCCTGTTTCGTTGTCGTGTTCTATAATCTCCTCGATAAAATTGAGTGATTTGACTTCGTTGTTTTCTATATTCATAAAATAAAATTGTGTTTTGTGGTGGATAGAATTTTTTTTGCTGTATTTTGCAAAGTCGTTGAAAGGCTAAAAAGTTCCGTAAGAGGGAAGAGTTATTTAACCCTCCACATTGCAGCGTTTAGCTATAAATTGATGTTTTAGGGCGTCAGCTATTTGTGTGCCTTCACATTGCAATTCTGTAAGTTGGCTTCTAGAAGGGTCTTTAGAAGGGTGTTGTAAAAAAGGGGCTAAAATAGCAAATAAGTCATTATCGCTTATACGCCCGCAATTCGTTAGGTTCAAAGTTGTTAAACTTGTGCAGCCTGATAAATCCAAGGTTGTTAAATTTGTGCAACGCGATAAATCTAAAGTTGTTAAGGCTTTACATCCCGACAAGTCTAATTGAGTTAATCCAACAAGACCACTAAAATTTACTACGTTTAAATGCTCTAGTGAAGTTATTTGCATAGTGGGTAGTTGTTGGCAATTTATAACTCTTAGCTCTTTCAAATTAACTAATCCGATTTTTGCATTTATCACCAAGTTTTCTAACACTGGGCACTCTGTAATTATTAATGTTTCTAGTTTTCGTAGAAGTTTGATAGGTTCTATGCTAGTGATATTAACTCTCAAAAGATTTAATTCCTGCAATTCTCTAATTGCTTTAAAGAAGTCAGAACGCTCAGTTTGGATATTATGGGGAATAACTTGAGTAAAAATAGTTCGCCAATCAATACCAATAACATTATTCCACCAATCCGTTCTCGCTTCTTCATTGTCTAAAAAATACGGAGTTTTGCACTCATTGTATCTGGCCATAATAATTAATTTTTAAGGGTTAGAAAAGAGCATTTTTTTAATCAAAAACGACACAACCTTTATCTCTAAACTTATTTTTCATAGTCAAGCTAATGGCGCGCGTGCCTTTGCAATGCAATTCTTTGAGTGGCAGGGCATTATTCAAAACAGGTTGTAAGTCTTTGGAAATAAAGTGTTTAGAGTGGCTACAATTCAGCGTTTGCAAGTCCAACATATTTTGTAAGAAAGAAAATTTTTCCAAATTTTTGCAGTTGGAGAAATTCAAGAAGGTTAGACTTGGCAATTTGGACAAATTGGATAAATTATCGCAATTGGAGCAATTAAGCAGCGTTAGGCTGGGCAATTTGGTTACGCTGATGAGTTGGGGGCAGTTGTTGCAAACCAAAGCGGTCAGGTAGGGCAGATTGGCGGCGTTGGTGAGTAGTGGGCAATTATAACAAACTATAGAGTTGATGTTGTTGAGATTGGCTATAGCATTGAAGTTTAAAATGTTTGTATTCGGACATTTTAATTTGGTGATAGCAGCAATTTTTTCAAAATTCGGTTTTTCAACGGTACAATCGGCGTGTTGGGTTAAGATAGTTTTCCATTCGGGTTCTACATTTTCCCACCATTCGCTGGCAGCTTCTGTATCTTGGAGAAAGGTTACATCGTTGAAATCGGCGTATTTGGCCATAATGATAAAATATAAAGGTTAGAGAAAATAAAAATTATCTGTGTACAGAAGTGGGAAAGTATGGGCTAAAATCGTCGTTCCAACTTGGTTTTGATTTTACATACCAAATTTTAAACGCTAAAAATTGGCTTTCAGGTTGCAATTCTGCTTTTATTCTGTCTGCGTAGATTGCTTGTTCAGGCTTATTTTCGTTGTCGTAAAAATCATCTTTAAGTTGGGTCAAATCTGCCATTGCTTCTACAAGCAGTTTCCGCAAAGCGGCCGCTTTCATCCTGCTAGCGGCTGGAGGTTTATAAGTTGAGTCTATTTTACAATCTGCATTATAAATCCGAGAAAGTAATTTTACTGTGTTTAAAGTAGTTGGGTCAGTTTCTGTGGTAGAAATATCTACTTTTTCCTTTGGATTTTTAAAGGCTGTTAGGAGAAAAGAAATTTTTTCGGCTATCAAAATTTGTGAGTTTGTACAATCTAAAATATCGCTAAACGATTCACCGCTTTTCCGCGAGTTGCAATAACTACAAGCGTACATTAGATTATTCCAATTAAATTTTTTATGAGGGTTAGTATAACCGTTTGTTGTGTGATTTTGATAATGTTCAACTATAAAATCTGTATCAATTTTTTTCTCGCATAAGTAGCATTTATGATGAAAATCTGCTTGCAATCGATTCAAAACATCTTCATCGTCATACTTTTTTTGCGCTGCTAAAGAAGTGGGCGCAGGTTGGGATTTATGAAAGTTTATCATAACTGCTAATTTTTGCTTGATACAATTCCTTAGTTTCGGCTAATAAAATTTTAATCTCAGCAGCGCGAAATTTTGGCATTTCTTGGAGTTGATTGCGCAATTTTTGCAGCATTTGTATATCTTTTTTCGTGGGTTGTTCTAAGCTCAACAAATTTTCATAGTCTGCTTTTATTTGGTTCAGAAAGTTAGAAAATTTATCCACTTCAAAATGCGTTTCCACTATCGCTTCAGCAGGAAATCCAACTAATGGCTCATTTATAAGGTTATGATTTTCCAAATCATAAACTACTGCGTTATCTATAGAGGATAACACATAAGGCGAATGGCTGCTTACAATAAACTGTATATTTGGGAAAAAACTGGTTAAAAATGGTAAAATTTGCTTTTGCAGTGCAATGTGTAGATGAGTTTCTATTTCATCGATTATTACTATTCCCTGTATATTCTCAGGTTCAGCATACCACATTATTTTTTTAAATAAGTTATCTATACCTTCGCTATGAGAAGATACGGGAATAGACCGTCTTCTATTTTGGTGTGTAGATATTGTTGTTTTTATTTTTTCAATTCTAAGCAAAATTTCTGATAGAATATAAACAATGGACTTAAACCCGTCTGACAACTGTTGTAAGCCTACAGGCTCGCGGCCTGGTAACTTTACATCAAAATAGTAATTGCGAGAATCGAATGTAAATTTAAATTCATTTCTTTCAATTTCTGAAATTTCAAAAATACTGCACAAGTAACTTTCAAAGATGTTGAACCAATTTTCTACTTCCGCTACTTCATCTTCATTTTTATTTAGTGAAGAGAAGGCTTGCTGTATGCGTTTTTGCATCAAATAGTGGATAAATTGAGAGTTTGCTTGTTCTCTAATACCTTGCTCTTCAAATTTGAATGCCTGAGTTGATTTTTCTGTTTGAGGTTTTAGAAAATCAAAATCACGTTGTGCTGGAATATAAGCAGTTACAAAAGGAACTTCGTAATAATCAATAAATCCGTAAACTAATTGGTCAGTTGCGGAAAAATTGATTTTTCTTAGCCAATTTTCACTATTTTTACCTAACAAACTGACACTACCAAGTCGCTGTCGAGCCCCAAACCGAGCCCCAAAATCAATGGCTTGTTGTTCAAACTCATTATCAGAAATATGATTTTCTAATAGATTGATGTCGTCTAAAGAAAGATTAGAGTTTTCTTTAGCTTTTAGTAAGCTTTGGTGACTTATTTTTAGCTGGGCTTTAAGAGAAGATGTGTGAATTTGGAAAGTGGCACTTGAATATTCATTAGTTAAGTCTTGCAATTTATCGCGTATTTCTTCCAACACGGAACTCTTACCACTCCCATTTTTTCCTGTGAGGATTAGGTGGCGGCGAATATCTTTACCAATTTCTATATGAATACGGCGTAGGTGGCGGCATTTTAGTATAAAAATATCAGTTAGAAAGTACTGCTCATAAAGTCCGTCCTTTTCCATAGTTAAAGTCCATTGCTTTTGACTATCAATTCGGACAAATCCAACACCATAATACTATCTTGGCGTTCTTTTTCCTTGATGCCGTCTTGCAACATTGTGATACAGAAAGGGCAGTTGGCGGCTACTATAGTGGCGTTGGTTTCCAACAATTCTTCGGTGCGGGCTGTATTGATGCGCTTATTCCCTTTTTCGTCCTCTTTGAACATCTGCGCGCCGCCTGCTCCACAGCATAAACCGTTGGCGCGGCTGCGTTTCATTTCCACCAAATCCGCGTCCAATTGAGCCAATAATTCGCGGGGGGCTTCGTACACTTCGTTGGCGCGGCCGAGATAGCAAGAATCGTGATAGGTGATTTTTTTCCCTTTAAATTCGCCCCCTTGCACTTTCAACTTGCCTTCATTGACCAAAGATTGTAAAAATTGGCTGTGGTGCAGCACTTCATAAGAACCGCCCAAGGCTGGATATTCATTTTTGAGGATATTGAAACAGTGGGGGCAAGCGGTTACGATTTTTTTGACCTCGTACATATTCAACAGCATTATATTCTGTTGCGCTTGAGTTTGGAATACAAATTCGTTGCCTGCGCGGCGGGCTGGGTCGCCCGTGCAGTTTTCTTCTTTACCCAAAACGGCAAATTTTATCCCAACTTCGTTCAAAATTTTGCACATTGCTACAGTGATGCGTTGGGCGCGTTGGTCAAAACTACCAGCACAGCCCACCCAAAATAAAATTTCTGGTTTGTCGCCTGCTGCGTACATTTCTGCCATTGTGGGAATAACTAAAGGCTTGTTCATAATTATTAGTTGTTAGTGGTTAGTTGTTGATTAGCAATAATTTGTATGATTTTTGAATAAAGAGTAAATTTTTGTTCTGCGGAAATAATACAGAATTTTAAAAATAAGTGTGTAATAGTGGTATAAATTATTAAAGACATCAATTATAAAAACTTGTGTTTTGAAATTTTTTTAACGGCTTACGCCTAAAAATTTTTTTTCTTCGTACTTTTTGCAGGCGCAAAAAGTACCAAAAACGCCCTGTTTCTATAAACTTGTTCGCTCCGCTTGCTAAAGCTGCGCTCCGTCTCACTTCAGACAGTATAGAAACTCAACGGATTGGTGTAGTTACGCGCTTCGCGCGATTTTTTACTTTATTTTTGTCTACTTACATATAGTCTTTTAAATCGTCCAAAGGTTCGTTAAAATCATCAGGAATACTAAATCCCTTGCCTGCTAAACTGCCAAGTTTTACCCCTTTAGGAGGTTTTGTGTCTTGCTTGGCATCAGGTTTGGCTTCTTGATATTTGACTTTCAAACGCTGCAATAGATTGACTATCAGTTGATAATCTTCATCATTATTAAATTCTAAAATTAAATTTTTTTGCATAATTTTTATATTTTATAGGTTATATTTTTTAAAAAAAGCCCACCCTTGCTATTTGGGGCGGGCTTTTTGAGTATCATTATTTTTCTATTGGAGCAAAAGCGCGGTCTATGATAGACAGTTGCTGTTGGTCGTGTACTTTTTTATAACCTGTGGCTGGCGATGCGCTGGATTTGCGAGAGATGAGTTCCAAATCGTATTTGCGGTAGAATGCCAACAGATATTGCCACGCGCCCATATTGGAGGGTTCTTCTTGCACCCAATAAAATTTGGCGTTTTTGTACTTGCTGATAAGGGCTTTGACCTGTTTGCGGGGGAAAGGGTATAACTGCTCCAAGCGAACAATGGCTATATCGGTGCGGTTATCGGCTTGTTGGCGGCGCAATAAATCGTAATAAATTTTACCCGAACAACACAATACTTTAGTAGCTGTAACCCCACTTTCTTCTGTAGCGAATAATTTGTCATCAATTACCTCTTGGAAGCGACCTGTAGCCAATTCATCGAGTTGGGAAACTGCACTAAATTGTAAATCTTTGGTCGTATCGGCTTTCAACAAACTTTTGGGGGACATTACCACTAACGGCTTGCGGAATGGGCGGTGTAGTTGTCTTCTTATTAAGTGGAAGAAATTGGCTGGAGTGGTAACATTAGCTACAGTCATATTATACTCTGCACAAAGTTGTAGAAAACGCTCCAAACGCGCCGAAGAGTGTTCAGGCCCTTGCCCTTCGTACCCGTGGGGCAATAACATCACCAAACCGCTCATACGCTGCCACTTGCTTTCGCCCGCGCTGATAAACTGGTCTATAGTGGTTTGTGCGCCATTGCAGAAGTCGCCAAATTGTGCTTCCCAAATCACCAAATTATCTGGAGTAGCCAAAGAATAGCCATATTCAAACCCCAAAACCGCAAATTCAGACAACAAAGAGTTATAAATTCTAAATTGTCCCTGTTTTTCTGCTAATTTATTGAAACGGTTATAAGATTGGTTGGTTTCTGAATCTACCAAAACCGCGTTTCTGTGCGAGAAAGTTCCCCTGCGCACATCCTGGCCAGACATACGCACATCGCTACCTTCCAACAATAGCGTAGCATAAGCTAAATGTTCGCCCATAGACCAATCCACTTTCTGCTGGTCAATAAACCATTGGGCATTTTCTAAGATACGGTTTAGTTTTTTGAGCGGGGTAAAATCGGCGGGCAAAGTTTGCATTTTTTTCAAAATGTCCAACAAAACCGCTTTATCAACGCCCGTTTCGGGAGAAGCTAGATAATCTTCTTCTGTGGTTTTGAACTGCATTTTTTTCCAAGCCAATTCCGTTTCTTGCGGCTTGTAGGGGAGTGGGTTTTGGCGCACACTATCCAAACGCTGTTGTAAAAACTCATCAAACTCTTTGCTGATTTGTTTGGCCATTTGTGCCTCAATCTCGCCGTGTGCTATCAAATTATTGACATAAATCGTGCGTGGGTCTTGGTGTTTGGCTATCAATTTGTACAACTGTGGCTGGGTGAATTGTGGGTCGTCGCCCTCGTTATGCCCGTTTCTGCGGTAACAAACCATATCCAAAAATACGTCCGTGTTGAAATGCTGTCTGTATTCCATAGCCAACTCTGCTACAAATAAAACCGCTTCTGGGTCGTCGCCATTTACGTGGAAAACGGGTGCTTGTACTACAGCCGCCAAAGCCGTGCAGTAAGTAGAAGAACGCGCATCTTCAAAATCTGTGGTAAAACCTACCTGATTGTTGATAACAAAATGGATAGTTCCGCCCGTGTAATAGCCCTCCAATTGGCTCATTTGTATCAATTCAAACCCTATCCCTTGCCCCGCTACAGCAGCATCGCCGTGGATTAATATGGGTAGAATGGAGTCGTAATCGCTTTGGTATAAAATATCCGCCTTAGCGCGTGCAAAACCTTGTACTACAGGATTGACGGCTTCCAAGTGGCTGGGATTGGGTACTAATTTTAGATAAACGTTTTTATCCCCTGTGGTTTTCACCTCTGACGAAAAACCCATGTGGTATTTGACATCGCCATCGCCAAAGGATAAATCGGGCATTACGTGTCCTTCAAACTCGTTGAATATATAATCGTAAGTTTTGCCCATAATGTTGGCCAAGACGTTCAAACGCCCTCTGTGCGCCATCCCAACGACCACCTCGCGCACGCCCAAATCTGCGCCTTTGTTGATAATACCGTCCAAAGCTGGTATCATCGCTTCGCCGCCTTCCAAACCAAAACGCTTTTGTGCTACGTATTTTTTCGCCAAAAACTGCTCAAATCCTACCGCACCGCTTAATTTTTGCAAAATGCGGGTTTTTTTCTCTATAGAAAATCCATAATCTTTAGCCCAACGCGCTTCTACCTTCTCGCGCAACCATTGGCGTTTTTCTTTATTCTCTATAAAAGAATACTCAAAGCCGATATTGCCCGTGTACAAGAACTTGAGGCGTTCCAAAATCTCTTTTAGGCTGCCATTGGGCAAACCAATTTCTGCACCTACAGTAAATCGCTGGTCTAAATCGGATTCAGATAAGCCAAAATTGCCCAAATCCAAGTGCGGAAGTCTGTTTTTGCGCGGACGGATGGGGTTGGTAGTGGATAATAAATGCCCTCTTTGGCGATAAGCGTGGATAACATCCAACACAGCAAACTCTTTGGTGGAAACGGTTTGGGCGGGATTGCTTATTACCACCTCGCCGCCTTCTAAAGCGTTTTGTTGGGCAAAATCAAAACCTTGGAAAAACTCTCTCCAGCCTGCTGGTACGGACTCTGCCGATTGTTGATATTTTTGGTATAAATCTTCTATGTATGCGGGGTGCGCATTGGATAAATACGAATAACTCATATTTTTTGGCTCGTTAATGAAAAAATGGCGATTAAATGTGGGCGCAAAGTTAGGTAAAATTTACAGAATTAAAACAGTAAAAGTACAAAAAAGGTTGAAAAATTAACTTTTTGGGAAAAAAAATGTAAAAAAATGTAAAAAAATTTGCGCTTATAAAAAAACTGCTTACCTTTGCCCTCCGATTTTCAAATCAAAAACTATTAAACGTTTAATTTTTATAACATAACATTTTTTTTGTACAAAAAAACATGGCAAATCACAAATCGGCTAAAAAACGCGTTCGCCAAACCGCAAAACGCCGCCTTCGCAACCGCTACCAAAAGAAAAGCACTCGCACAGCTATCAAACGTCTTCGTAGCTTGACTTCAGTAGAAGATGCTACTACGTTGTATCCAAAAGTAGCTTCTATGATTGATAAATTGGCTAAAAAAGGACAAATCCACGCCAATAAAGCCGCTAACCTTAAATCTGGTTTGGCTAAATTAATCAACAAATTGAGAGCTGGCAAAACGGCTGCTTAATTAAAAAAGTTTGAAATCATAACTTTTTTACCCATTTAAAGCGATTTCAACTAATGCGCGAAAGTTGAAATCGCTTTTTTTATCCTGTTATATTCCTAATTTTTTCCTTTAATTTTTTTTCCCTTATCCAAATGAATTTAGAAAGAATAATCGCCGTTGGTGGGCGTTCTGGCTTGTTTAAAATGATAGCCAATCAAAAAAATGGTTTGTTGTTGGAGGATTTGCACGACCAAAAACGTAGTTTTGTGTCTGGACGCCTCAATCAATTCACACCTTTAGAATCTATTTCTATTTATGTAAATACTGAAGAAGGTACTGTGGCTTTGTCCAAAGTGTTTGAAAATATGTTGGCTGCTTTGCCCACTCAATCTGTGCCTGCTTCTGATGCTTTGCCTACTTTATTGAGAGGTTATTTATTGCAGATATTGCCTGACCACGACACAGATAAAGTGTTGATTAGCGATATTCGCAAAATGGTAAAATGGTTTGCTTTTTTGCACGCGCATAATCTCGTTACTCCCGCCGAAGCTGCTGAAGTTAGCACAACAACTGAAGAAGCAAAATAATAATAAATTTAATGGAAAGCTCGCTGTGATAAGCGGGCTTTTTTTTTGGGCTTTTTGGTTGGAAAATGAAAAAAAGTATCTTTTTGCAAAGTTGTGGGTTTGCAAAATTTTTAAACGGCTTACGCCTAAAATTTTGGTTTATTACTTTTTTGGTGGCAAAAAAGTAACCAAAAAAGCCAACGCCAACGGCGAAGCCCTCCCGTAAGGAAAAAAGGCGTTTCCTTCGGGAGCGCTTCGCGGTGTTGCTTATATTTTTTTCAAAAATAAGCGCAAAACCGTCGTTCGCCGCGCCGAAGTTGAGATTTTTACAAAATCTCAATCTGCATCACTCGCTTTGCTCGTTCGTTCGGCTGCTCCGACATACGCTGGTTTTTGGCGTCGCACGGCGAAAATTTAGCTTTTGCTTAACTTGGTGATATTTTTTATCTTGCGAGTAATACAGAATTTAAAAAGAAAGTGTGTAATAAAAATATGCCGCGCGAAGCGCGTAACTACACCAATCCGTTGAGTTTCTACACTGTCTGAAGTGAGACGGAGCGCAGCGGAGCGAACAAGTTTGTAGAAACAAGGCGTTTTTGGTACTTTTTGCGCCTGCAAAAAGTACGAAGAAAAAATTTTTTTAGGCGTAAGCCGTTAAAAAAAATTCAAAACACAAGTTTTTGTAACTGATGTCTTTAGTAATTTATACTACTATTGCACACTTACTTTTTAAATTCTGTATTATTACACACTCACTTTTTAAATTCAGTATAATTCAGTATAGTATGAAAAAAAGCACAGTTGAATAAGTTTTCAACTGTGCTTTTGCTATTTATTTCAGCGCATTTAATTGATTTAGGGTAAATTCATCGTTGGGTTTGAGCTGCAAAGCGCGTTGAAAATCGGCAGTGGCTGCTGCTTTATCTCCAAGTTGAGCCTTGCAAACGCCGCGATTGGCAAAATGGGCGTAATCGTTGGGGGCTTGTTGGCACAAAATATCCAAATCTTTGATAGCAACGGCAAATTGGCGCGCGTTGATAGCCGCTAAACTGCGATTGCGGCGCAAATCGTCCAATTTTTCATTCCCCAATTCCTCTGAACGGTTATAATCTGTTATGGCTTTTTCCCAATTTTTGAGTATAGAATGGGTTACACCCCGATTGTAGTAAATTGTTGCTTTTTTAGGGTCTAAAATAGCCGCTTGGTCGTAATTTTCCAACGCTTTGGGATAATTTTGGCGCATACCGTAGATATTCCCCAACCCTTCAAAAACTTCCCCGCGCTGAGTACCTACAGTTACGCAAGCCTGAAAATCGTTGAAAGCCTTATCCAAATAGAATTGAACCTTATCCATTTGCCCAGCTTTGGCTGCTTTATCCGCCATTTTGCCGTAAGCGTGTCCGCGCACACTGTAGGGCTGTTCCAAGTTTTTGCCCGCTTGAGTGCTGATAACCTGTGTCCAAAGTGCTTCAGAATTTTGCCAAGTGGCGATTTGTTTTTGTGTTTTGATAAAAAAGAACCCAGATAAGCCCAGCGCGATTACCAAACCGACGATTTGTAATAGTTGGTTTTTATCCATCAATAATTTCCAAAACATCAGCAGCATAAAAATCAGCCCAACGTATGGAAAATAACTGTATCTATCCGCTTTTATCACCACCCCTACAGATAAAAATTGCAATACCAACACCACCGCCAAAAAGTAAAATCCTATCCCAAAAGTAGCCGTTTTTATCCATTCGTTATCTTTTTTGAACAAACCTAAACCCACCAAACCAATTGTGCCGAGCATAAATAATAACCGCGAATGGTAGAATAATTGGTCAGCGTTGTATTCTGCCCGCGTAGGGTAGGGGTAGAAAGTGCATAAATCATTGGGGAGGAAAAATTCGGTAAAATAAGCCGTATAACCATAAGCCGCAAAATGCAAACGCTCCAAAATGTTGAAGGTTTTAAACTCGTTGATAGCCACAGCCGTATTGGTGGGAACTTTGAGCAAGCCCATAAAATTATCCCCGCTTTGTATTTTGACCGCCATTAACCCAAAAAATAGCGAAATTGCTAATAATGGGGCGAAATAAGCCAAGCGTTTTGGGTTTAAAATCCCCTCAATAGACAAAAATGCTTCTTCGGGCTTAGATTTCCAATAAATTATCAACATCATCAGCAGCGGATTGACCACAGCCATAGCTTTTGACAAACAGGCTAAAATTGACAACATTAGCGTAATTAGCCAAAATCCCCACTTTTTTTCCCCTGTGGAGTGAAAATGGTTGAAACTCAACAAACCCAAAAGGCTAAAAAATACGTATAACACATCTTTGCGCTCCGAAACCCAAGCCACAGATTCCACGTGTAGGGGGTGAATACCGAACCATAGCGCGCAGAATAAAGCTACCCACCAAATCCCACCGCTCAAGGCGTAAATTAGGGCAAAAACCAGCCCCACATTCGCCGTATGCAACCAAACATTGCCCTGTATGAAAGGCTTGGCGGAAATTCCCTCGCTGCATTTTTCGCATTTATTGTTGTGCCAACGCATCGTTTGGATGGTTAGCGGGTGATAATTTAGCGAAATTGGCCGTTGCCAAATCTCTGAATTGGGGATTTTTCCGTTTCTAATCAATTCGTTATCAATTACATAAGCGTAATCGTCCCAATCTACGAAATCATTTTTGAAAGCGGACGTATAGACGAAGAAAGTAACCGCCATCGCTACAGCCGCCATCAGCGCAATTAGCCATTTTGTGGGTTGAAAGCCAACTTTAGGCGTTTCGGTATCTTGCTGAATGGGTTGTGTATCAACAATTTCTTGCGCGGGCGGGTTGTTTTTGCGCTGTTTATTCATTCTGTTTAGTTTTTTTGCTAAAAAATTTTGCGCAAAAATAGTCTTTTTATGTAGAGTTGAAGTGTACTTAAACAGTTTTTTTATTTTTGGTTAAAATTTTCAATCATACGCTGAACTACAGAACGGTTTAAAATTGATTCTACTGTTTCATTCATATTTTTCAACGTAACTAATTTACCAAAAGAAGCAAAACCAATTTCTATTAGTAATTTGCCTATAAACTCGTCAATAAAAGAAGATGAAACCACACTAACACCATCAAAATCTATTTGTATGGTTTTTCCTGATGAATAGATTAAGTTTAAAACCTCTGTGCGGAGTGCTGCGCCTGCTACTCGTGTGGCTTGTCCGCGCCCTTGAGCAGTAATTTTATACTCTATGACCCCCTCGTCATTTTCCATATTCTCTATTCTGTGGTTTATAAACTGATATTTTTTACCACCAAGGTTTAAAATCTCACGTAAAGAAATATCTTTACTATAGTCCAACTGAAAATCAACAGTAGTTGTGCCTAATTCGTCAGATAAAACAGCCATTTTTTTGTTTGGCTTGTTAATTTTCCCCTTATTCCAAAAATAAGAAGCTCCATTAGCAGCTATAAATAAACTACTTTGATTATTTTGAATAATTTGATTAGTGCCAAACATACCGTTGCCTTGTCCTATATTTTTATCCCGAGTTATGCCCTCTTGTATTGATTTTTCTAGGGCGATATAAGGATTTTTAGGTGCTATGGGGCTATTTTTAAGCGAGTTATAAATGCCTATACCAGCATCAAAGACACAAAAAGCTAATTTTTTATTTTTTTTATGAATTTGTGTCATCGCATAACCAAAACCTACCCCAGAATGCCTAATTACGTTGTCCATAAGCTCATTAATCGCCCATTCCAAACTCTGTAAAAAATTTTCTTTAAATTTTGCTTCCTGCGAAAGTGCTTTAATTACAGCGTTGGTATAATTGTGTACGTCATCAGAAGAGTTTACACGCCAAACTTTATTCAGTATTTTAGCTATTTCTTGCTCTCGCCCTTCAATAGAAATGCTAGGGCTGATTTGCATAGCCGCACAAGAATGACATTCTATCAAAAATTCAATGTCTTGATTTTTGTAATGGTCTAAAATACCAGCTAAATACGCAGAACCGTTGGGGTAAAAACTTTGTATATTGCGAAAATTAACGATAAAATTTTTGTATCCGTTTTTTAATCCTTTTTGTAGTTGGGTTAGAAATTTGTTGGCTGTATAATAATCCAAATTGCTTGCTTGCAAATCATCGCCAATAATTATCGTATTCTTGATTTTTTTTACAAAGATAGTTTGCATAATTTTATTTAATTTTTAGGCCACAAAAGTAGCCATATTTTTCTAATTGTTAGTTTTTTTTATAAAAAAATCTATCTTTGCGGGAACTTTAGCCCATTACAAAAGGTTAAGAGCGTGTAATTAGTTAGTTTGTAAAACAAACTAAGATACAAAGCAACTTAAAAATTTATTTTACACCCAAAAAATTCTACAATTATGGCAGAAAATCGCGAACGCGACCTCGTACTAGCCCCCAACGAGTACGCCTTTATCTCCGACCAAACCAAAGGTAATGTGATTACTTACGTTGGTCCTTACAAAACAAGTATGGCGAATACGGACAAGCCTGTCTTATTCAACAAAATCAGCAAGCGGTTTGAAATCTGTAATCTGGAAGAAGCCATTCAACCTTTTGTTACCGCGCCTGAAGGTTGGTATATTGTGTTGAAAAATCCAGCCAAAGAAAACACCCAGCCTCAAGTGGGCACTTCCAACAGTTTAATCGGTTTAGAAATCGGGCGAAAAGTGAACCTACCAGGACCGCGATTTTTCTCGCTTTGGCCGGGACAAATGGCTGAAGTTACCGCAGGACACCACTTGCGTTCCAACGAGTACTTAATCGTGCGCGTGTATGAAGAAGCCCAAGCGCGCCAAAACTGGAGCAAAGCGGTTATCACCCCGCAAAAAAGCAACGGCGAAAACGATGAAGAAGTAAAAGCAGACGACGAACCCGTTAATCCCGCCACGCTGACTATGGGACAGCACATTATTATCAAAGGCACGGATGTTTCTTTCTATATTCCGCCCACAGGGGTTGAGGTGGAAAAGAACGAAGATGGCGAATATGTGCGCAAAGCGGTTACTTTGGAGCGGTTGGAATACTGTATTTTATTAGACGAAGACGGCAACAAACGCTATATTCAAGGCCCTGCTGTGGTATTCCCACGCCCAACGGAAAAATTTGTGGAGAAAAACGGTATGCGCAAGTTCAAAGCGATGGAATTGAACGAAAATAGTGGTATTTATGTCAAAATTATAGCCGCTTATACCGAAAATGGCAAAAATTACAAAGTGGGCGACGAATTGTTTATCACGGGCAAAGAGCAGATGATTTATTTCCCCCGCACCGAACACGCTTTGGTCAAATACGGTGAGCAAGAAATCTACTACGCTATAGCCATTCCGCACGGAGAAGGGCGTTATTTTCTGAATAAAAACACGGGAAAAGTGCATTTGCAGAAAGGCCCTTGTATGTTTTTGCCCGACCCGCGCGAAGCGGTGATTGTACGCCGTATTTTGAACCCCAAACAGGTAGAACAATGGTTTCCTGGGAATAAAGAGGCTTTGGATTATAACCTCCGCTTGCAAGAACTCAACAACCAGCAGCAGCAAGAAGCGCAAGATTCTTACAAAGAAGAAACCCAGCGCAGCAAAAAAATCCACCAAAGCAATATACAGCAAGCGTACAAAGATTTAGCAGCAGAACAGTCCGCGCCCGCCGTTTTTGGCAATTCTTTCTCTCGCAAAGAGGATTTTACCAAACCGCGGATGATAGTTCTAAACTCCAAATACGAGGGCGCGGTTACTATTGACGTTTGGACAGGTTACGCCGTGTTGGTTACTTCCCGCTCTGGTGAGCGCAAGGTAATCGTAGGACCTCAAACTTATCTATTGGAGTACGACGAGGTGTTGCAAGGGGTTGAATTATCCACAGGCACGCCCAAATCTGATGAAAAATTGATGCGCAGCGTGTATTTGCGCGTGTTGAACAATAAAGTATCGGATAGAATCACCGCCGAAACCAAAGATTTTTGCGATGTGAATATCACCCTTTCTTATCGGGTCAATTTCACAGGCGATGCAGAAAAATGGTATAATGTGGAAAATTATGTCAAATTCTTAACCGACCACCTCCGCTCCGTTGTTCGCAACGCACTCAAACAGCAAAGTATAGCCGATTTTTACGCCAATGGTATCAACGTATTGCGCAATCTTATCCTTGGGGAAAAAACCGATGCCGAAAACCGCCGTGTGGGTTGGACTTTTACCGAAAACGGGATGCACATTTACGAGGTGGAAATTTTGGATATAGAATTGTTGGATAAAGATATTCAAACGCTATTGTTCAAAGCCAAACACGACGAAATCCGCCAACAACTTACTTTGGCCAATCGCGAAAAAGAGTTGGATTTTACCAACAAAAACGAACTTATCGCCCGCCAAATTGCTCAAACTCAATCTGATACCAAACAGGCTACTTTGCAACTGCAAAAAACAGAAGCCCTTTCTCAACTGGAATTAGACCTTTGCCGCTTGGAGAATGAGTTTAAAACCCAACAGGAAGAGATGCGGATTTTATTGGACGAACAAAACCAACAGTTGGCTATCAACGGGGCAAAATTGGAACGCGACCGCGCCAACCAAAAATTGCAGATAGAAATGGCGCAATTGTTGTTGGAACAACGCCTACAAGAAATCAACGCCGAAGTTGCCGCCGTTGTGAGCAAAGCCCAAGCCGTTTCGCCCGACCTTATCGCTGCTTTGCAAGCATTCGGGGACAAAGCCCTTGCCGAAAAAATGGCGCAAACGATGGCTCCGCTCTCTATTTTGGGGGGAAATTCTATCGCCGACGTATTCGCCAACTTGCTTAAAGGCACCACTTTGGAGAAAGTACTCCGCCTAAATAAAGATAATAGCCAAGAATAATTGTAAAAAAATGGTAAAAAAATCCCCTCTCTATCGCAGAAAGGGGATTTTTTTTGTTTAAAAAGTATATTTTTCAAAAAAAAAGGAAAAAATCATAAAAAATGCACGCAAAGGAAAAAACTTTGCTATCTTTGCATATTAAAATCATACATAACCCCCTTTTAGGCTTATGGCAAACGCTAATCATTGGAAGAATTGGGCAGAAAATGTGGAAAGTCGCCCTAAAAATATCTTTTTCCCCAGCAGCGAAAGCGAATTGCAGCAAATAATCCACCAAGCTACCCAACAACAGCAGAAAATTCGCGTTATGGGTTCTGGGCATTCTTTCACCGCGTTGGGCGAAACCGACTCAGTGATGATTTTTCTAAATAACTTGGCTGGTTTGGTGAATGTGGATAAATCCAAAAAACAGGCTACTGTTTGGGCGGGTACAACCATCAACGCGTTGGGCAAACTGCTCGCGCCGCATCAGTTGGCTATGGCGAATATGGGCGATATTGATGTGCAGAGTATAGCGGGCGCAACCAGCACGGGCACACACGGCACGGGGATAAATTTTGGGGGAATTTCTACCCAAATCGTTTCTTTTCGCCTATTGACAGCCAACGGGGAGATTTTGACCTGTAATGCTGAAGAAAACGCGCATATTTTCGCAGGTGGGCGGGTTAGTTTGGGCTGTTTGGGGATTATAACCCAAATCACGCTACAGCTGGTGGATGCGTTCAAACTCAAATATGTAGCCGAAAAAGCCGATTTTGAAACGACTTTAGCCAATTTGGAAACTTATAAACAAAACAACCGCAATTTTGAATTTTATTGGTTTCCGCACACGGACACAGTACAGCTAAAATTCAATAACGAAACCTCCGAACCGATAAAAGATAACGCAGTGAGCCGCTATATCAACCAAAATATAATGGAAAACACCGTTTTTTCGCTGATTTGTGGCGCGGGCAAGATGTTTAAAAATAGTTACAAACGCATCAGCAAAATTATCGCTTGGGGCGTGAGCAAAGAAGAGCGCATCAACCAAAGTTGGGCAATTTTCGCCAGCCCGCGCAAGGTCAAATTTAGAGAGATGGAGTATAACATCCCCGCCGAGCATTTTCCCGCCGTTATCCGCGAGGTCAAAGCCTATTTGGAAAAGGAAAATATGCCCATTTTTTTCCCGTTAGAATGTCGTTGGGTGCAAGCCGATGATATTTGGCTAAGTCCAGCTTTTGGGCGAGATTCTGCTTATATCGCTTTTCACGTGTACAAGGGGATAGATTGCGAACCTTATTTTAAAGCTATGGAAGCTATTTGCAACCGCTACGAAGGCCGCCCACATTGGGGAAAAATGCACACACGCCGCGCCGCTGACTTGGAAAAATTATACCCTAAATGGGCTGATTTTCAACAACTTAGACAAGAGTTAGACCCGCAAGGCTTATTTTTAAACCCTTATTTGGAGAACATAATGGGGGCGAAATCTGCTGCTTTGGTTTAACCCAATTAGTTTTTTCTACAACTTCCTAGCTCTGCAAATTGCTACAAGTTGCAGGGCTTTTTTATGCCAATTTTTTAATTAAAATATAATCTTTTTATGTCAACAAAACAGGAAAAAACCCCTTATCTAAAACGTCCGCCCAAGACCTGGACTGAGCTAAAAGCCGAAAATTCTTGGACTATGTTCAAAATTATAGCCGAATTTGTGGAGGGTTATGAGCGTTTGAATAAAATAGGACCTTGCGTGTCTATATTCGGTTCTGCACGCACTAAGCCCGACAATCCTTATTATCAATTGGCTGTCGATATTGCTGCCGAAATGGTTGATGAAGGCTATGGTATTATCACGGGCGGAGGCCCTGGGATTATGGAAGCAGGCAATAAAGGAGCCAAAGAGGCAGGCGGAACTTCTGTGGGCTTAAATATAGAACTGCCTTTTGAGCAGGGTTTTAACCCTTATATTGATATTGATAAAGTGTTCAATTTCAACTACTTCTTTATCCGCAAGGTGATGTTTGTCAAATACGCGCAAGCGTTTATCGTATTGCCTGGCGGTTTTGGTACTTTGGATGAATTGTTTGAAGTGATAACTTTGGTACAAACCAAAAAAATTACCCCAATTCCTATCATTTTGGTAGGTTCTGAATTTTGGGGGGGGCTGAAAGACTGGATTCAAACGGTTATGTTTGAAAAGTTCAAAAACGTTAGCCCTGGCGACCCAGAGATGCTTCAGCTAACTGATGACCCCAAAGAAGTGGCGCAAATCATCAACAAATTTTACGAACACCACACCATTAGCCCCAATATCACCTTTAAATAGGCGAAAAATAACGCTAAAAAATAAATCCCCTACTGATACCGCTTCAGTAAGGGATTTTTCTATTTTAAAAAAAATTGATAAAAAATAACTCTTTATACAAAAAAAGCTAACTTTGCCCCAAAATTTTTACAACTGCAAACAACAATATGCAACAATCTGCTGATATTCAACTACTTAACGAAAAAGTTTATAGCGAAAGCGCGATTATAGCCCGCTTGATGCAAGAGTGTGGAAAAGTCATCGTAGGGCAACAATATATGCTCGAAAGGCTGCTCATTGGCTTATTGGCGCAAGGGCATATTCTTTTGGAAGGCTTACCAGGATTAGCCAAAACGTTAGCTATCAACACTTTATCAAAAGCCATAGAAGCTAAATTCCAACGCATACAATTTACCCCCGATTTATTGCCTGCCGACGTGGTGGGAACTATGATTTTCAACCCAACCAAAAACGATTTCACGGTGCGTAAAGGGCCAATTTTTGCCAATTTTGTGCTGGCGGACGAAATCAACCGCGCACCCGCCAAAGTGCAATCTGCGCTTTTGGAGGCGATGCAAGAGCGGCAGGTAACGATAGGGAACGAAAGTTACAAACTGCAAGAGCCTTTTTTGGTTCTCGCGACCCAAAACCCCATAGAACAGGAGGGAACTTATCCCTTGCCCGAAGCCCAAAGCGACCGTTTTATGCTCAAAGCTAAAATTTCTTACCCTACCAAAGCGGATGAGTTGGAGATTATGCGGTTAAATTTTGGGAATGTGGGCGCAATTCCTATCCAGCCTGTAGCAAAAATTGAAGATATAGTCAAAGCGCGCCAAACTGTGCGCGAGGTGCATTTGTCCGAAAAGATAGAAAAATACATTTTGGAAATCGTATTCGCTACCCGCGAGCCAGCTGCGCATAATTTGCCCAAACTTGCCCCACTTATCGCTTATGGTGGTTCGCCCCGCGCTAGTATCAGCTTGGCTTTGGCTTCTAAAGCTTACGCTTACCTGCAACGTCGCGGTTATGTGCTGCCTGAAGATGTGCGCGCTATTTGCAAGGATGTGATGCGCCACCGTATCGGATTGACCTATGAAGCGCAAGCCGAAAATATCAGCCAAGAGGAAATTATAGAAAAAATCCTGAATACGGTGCAAGTGCCTTAGTTTTAGCTAAAGTTAATAACTTACAAAAGGCATTTGATAATCAAATTTATCATTTTCTACCAATTCTAGGATAAAATCGGCTAAGTCTGCGCGGCTTATTTTGGTACTGCCATTTACCCCCACCCAACCCACGCGATATTTACCCAATTTTGCGCCGTTGGTGAGCATAGGACCGCGCACTATAGACCAAGCCAAACCGCTGTTTTCCAATACTTTATGGTGTTCGATAGCATCGTTGAGTATCTTTTTGGCGAAAATGCGCATCATCAAGCGGATAAATTTATCCATTAGCTTGGGGCGGTCTTGGCTCGGAAAGGGCAACCCCCCACCAGAAAGGGAAATGATGCGGGAAAGATTATATTTTTTCATAGCCGCAACGATATTTTTTGTGCCGTTGGTCTGTAACCATTCGGGAGAACCCTTGACGTGTCCGAATAAGCTAACCACTATATTAGCTCTTTCAACGGTTTTTTCCACGTCAGCCCCGTTTAAAACGTCCCCTTTTATGAGCTCCAAAAGAGGCGATTGCTGTTTGATAGATTGGGGGTTGCGCACCAAAGCGATAATTTTATACCCTTTGGATAAGGCTTGCTCAAGAAACTGCTGCCCTGTTTGTCCCGATGCGCCGAATAATGCTATAGTTTTCATTGTAGATAAATTTTTTAAAATTAGAAAAAATCTGCCCGCAAAATTATACCAAAAAACGCTTGAACGCGCTATTTTAACCACTAACAATTTGGTAAGTTCGCTATGGAAACTGATTTAATCCCCTCTGCAAGCCAACGCCGCTGCCCCATTCGCACCACCTTACAACTGATAGGGGGCAAGTGGAAACTGTTGCTAATTTATCAATTGAGTAACGAACCGCTGCGATTTGCCGAGCTCAAAAAACGCATAGTTGATATTTCCGAAAAAATGTTGGCGCAAGAACTCAAGCAATTGCAACAAGATTTGCTTGTTTTGAAAAATGAACAAGAACAAACTTATCAAATCAGCCCACAGGGGCGTTTGGCCTTGCCATTATTGGCTAGTATGCGAGACTTTGCCCAACAATATCTAGAATTTTCCCAAACTCCACTCAAAGATGACAACCCAAGAGATTTTTAAAAAAATCCGCAAAATAGAGATAAAAACCAAAGGCTTGACCAGCCAAGTGTTTTCGGGAGGGTACAAAACCACCTTCAAGGGGCGGGGTATGTTGTTTAGTGAAGTGCGCCCTTACCAATACGGCGACGATGTGCGGAATATAGATTGGAACGTAACCGCTCGCACCCGCGAACCTTATATTAAAGTGTTTGAAGAGGAGCGCGAGTTGGTGATAATGTTGCTGATAGATGTGAGCGCGTCCGCTTATTTTGGCGCAGATGAACAAACCAAGAACGAATACGCTGCTGAAATTGCCGCAACTTTGGCTTTTTCGGCTATTAATAATAACGACACAGTGGGCGCGATTTTTTTCTCCGACACGGTAGAAAAGTTTTTCCCACCCAAAAAGGGTAGGTCGCATATACTACAAATTATCAAACAGATGCTAAGTTTTGAACCGCAGGGTGTGGCTACAGATTTGGGTTTAGCTTTGCAGTATTTGGTTAGTGTGGTGCCGCGCCGCTGTACGGCTTTTGTGCTGTCTGATTTTATCACTCAAGGCTATGAAAGTGCCATACGCGTAGCAGCCAACCGCCACGACTTAATCGGATTGCATATTTTCGCCCCGCACGAAGCCGAACTGCCTCAAGTGGGTTTGTTGCCAGCTATAGATTCTGAAACAGGCCAACAGGTTTGGATTGATACCGATTCGCCAATAGTTCAGCAACAACACCGCGATTTTTACCAACAAAATTTAGCTTATTTTAAACAAACTTTTAGACAAAATAATGCCGATACGCTCTCTATTTCCACCCAAGAGGGTTATATTAAACCACTTATGGAATTTTTTAAAAGCAGGTAATTGTTTCTTAGTTGCTGTTTTTTCGCTAATAATCAACATTTTATACGCGCAAACTCCCCAAATTACCACCGCAGCCGACCGCAACAGCATACAAATAGGCGACCATTTGCAACTCAAGTTAAGTTTGCAAGCTCCTCAAGGTTTAGAAATCAATTTTCCCCAATATCAAACCGATTTGGATAGTTCGGGTTGGGAATTATTGCGCACAGACGAGCTAAAAGTGAGCGCACAGGGCGGGGACAATATCTATCAACAGACTATAGTCCTTACCGCTTGGGAAAGTGGGCAAAAAACAATCCCCGCCCTCAATTTTAGCTTTATCAACGCGGGCGTGGTTCAACCCTTGCGCTCGCAGCCGCTAACCATTCAGGTGGATAATCCGCCGTTGGTAGATTCTAATTATATTGCGGGGATAAAACCTATTCTTATAGAGGAAAAGTATTGGTCGGATTATTTGATTTATGTTTATTTGACCTTTGCTGCTTTGTTTGCTTTCGCTGCTTTGTATGTGGTTTGGTCTGTATTGAAAAATAAAAAATCGCCCCCACTTACGGCAGAAGAGTTGGCTTTGGAAAGTTTGCGGGTTTTATCCCAACAAAATTATCTACAAGAGAAAAATTTTATCGCTTATCACAGCGAAATTTCGCTGATTTTGCGCCGTTATTTACAAAATAGGTTTAAGTATAAATCCTTGAGTATGACCAGCAGCCAAATTAGTTTGGAAATAGCAGCCAAACCGCTTACGGCTAACTTCCGCGCGCAAGTGAGTGAATTACTTTCTACCGCCGATTTGATAAAGTTTGCTAAAGCCAGCCCTTTAGATAGTTCAAATAACTTTGCCAAAGAAACCGTAGAAAAATTGGTTTTGCACGTCCAAAAAGAGCTGCTTGCGCAGAAAAATGCAACCAAAATAGTGGTCAAACTTGACAAACAGCAGATAAAAAAGGATAAATAAATTATGTTGAAACCATTTCCATTGTTAGCAATAGCTTTTATCATTGCGGCTTGCCAACCTCTGCCCACAATCGACGCTTTGCCCGAGATGGTAAAGGTGAAAGTTTATACAGAATTTTGCCCGAAAGGGAAAAATAACTATGTGGAAATCAGCAATTTAGCTGGGGTAGAAAATCAACCTCTATTGGCAAAGATAAAAACGGCTGTAGATAATTCTTATTTTGAAGGGGCAAAACCCAACGATATAAACGCTTATTTTCGCCAAGTGTGTGCGGGAAAAATAGCCGATAAAAAGATTAAAGAGGCGAATATCTACCACAACAAAAACGGTTTATTGAGCATACAAACGGATATTCACGCGGAAATTTTTTTAGAAGAATGGGCTACTTATGACCTGTACAAGGGAGAATTGATAATGTTAAACTCGCAAATAAACCCAGAAAAATTGGCTTCGCTGGATAATTTTATCCTCCAAAACATCCCAAATATAAAGGAAATTCAAAACGTACAACCCAATTTCAACCCCAAATTGTCGGGTAGATTTTATCTTCGCAACGAAACGGAGTTGGTGCTGGAGTGGATAACCGATAAAACCCAATTTGGGGAAAATTTCTGCGCCGATTACAAATGCGGGGGAGAAGTCGCCATTCCAAAGGTTGTGTTGAAAGATTTTATTATAGAAACTAGCCCTTTGCGGCGTTTTATTGAATAGACAGTTTTTAATCATTTTAAAACCCTATGTTTAAAACAGAATTTGCCCAACCTTATTTTTTGCTGTTGTTGTTGCTGTTGCCAATATGGGCTTATTTATGGTTTAGGCAGCGCAAAACTTACTTTGCCAACTTTCGCTTTTCTACCACTCAAGGCTTATCGGCAGCCCCGCGCACGTTCAAAACCCATTTTAGATGGCTGCCGCAATTGTTGCGTTTGCTCTGTTTGGCTTGTGTGATAGTGGCTTTGGCGCGCCCCCAATTGCCTATGCAAGCGGCTGATATTACCGCTGAAGGGATTGATATTGTGCTGTCGTTGGATGAATCGGGGAGTATGATGGCGCGCGATTTCAAACCGGATAGATTTGAGGCTTCCAAAAAAGTAGCTGCCGAATTTATCGCGATGCGTGCAGATGATAGGATAGGTTTGGTCTCTTTTGCGGGTGAAAGTTATACCCGTTGCCCGCTGACGACCGACCACGTGGTTTTGACCGATTTGTTGGCGGAAACGCAAATGGGAATGCTCGCAGGTGGTACAGCTATAGGTATGGGTTTGGCCAATGCAGCCCGTTGTCTCAAAAATAGCAAGGCTAAATCCCGCGTGATTATTTTGCTAACGGACGGGGTCAATGATGGCGGTTATATCCAACCTTCCCAAGCGGTGGAAATGGTCAAAAAAATGGGACTTTGTGTTTATACTATAGGTGTGGGTACAAAAGGCTTAGCCGAAGTGCCTACTGATGCTATAGATGCGCGCGGCGAGCGAATTTTTACGATGGGACGCACAGAAATAGATGAACAGTTGCTAAAATATATAGCCGAACAATGCAATGGAAAGTACTTTCGCGCTATAGATGAAGCCGCTTTGAAAGATATTTATGCCGAAATTGATAAGTTGGAACGTTCCAAAATACAATCTACTTCTATCAAACGGTACGAAGAGCATTTTGCCCCTTGGCTGTTTTCGGCTTTATTTTTATTGTTTTGTGAGCTTGTGTTGCAAGTTTGGGTGTTTCGCTCGGTGTTGGATTAGAAACTATCTTTTTTTGTATTTAAAATATCCCCATTTTTATAATGTTTCATTTTGGTAGCCCTATCAACTTTGTTTTTTTGGTGCTAATTTTGGCTGCTGTGGGCTTATTTTGGGCAAATAGCATCGGTTTGGCTGCTTTGAGGCAAAAATTAGCTAATCCTGCTTTGTTTGCACGCCTTGCGCCCGCTTACAACCCACATAGACGTAAATTAAAATTTATTTTGATGACGGTAGCGGCGGCTTGTCTGATATTTTCGCTGGCTAATCCTCAAGGTGGTATTCGCAATCAAAAAATTAAGCGTCAAAGCGTGGATTTGTATCTTGCTTTGGATATTTCCAAAAGTATGTACGCGCAAGATATTAGCCCCAATAGACTAGAAAAAGCGCGCCAATTTGGGTTGAAATTATTATCTTCTTTGCGCGGCGAACGGATTGGTTTGATTACTTTCGCTGGCGATGCGACTGTAGAAGTTCCCCTCACGGTGGATTATCAAGCGGTAGAAATGCAGTTGCAAATCGCCTCGCCCGATGATATGCCCACTCAAGGCACAGCCATAGAAGCAGCTATAGAGTTGGCAATGCGTAGCCAAGCCAAAGAGAAAAAAGCTAAACAAAAAGCTATTTTATTCGTTACAGATGGCGAAAATCACGAAGAAGCAGCTATAGAAAAGGCTAAAAGTGCGGCAGAAAAAGGTATTTTTACCTTTATCGTGGGCGTAGGTACTACAGAAGGGGCGAAAATTCCCATCAATAAGGACACTTACGCGGGTTTTCAACTGGATAAAAGCGGCGCGGTTGTCGTTAGTAAAATGAACGAGGGGTTAATGCAGAAAATAGCCGCAGCTGGTCAGGGACAGTTTTGGGATTTGAACAAACTTTCTTCTACCGCCGTGATTAGCGATTTGGCTGGGTTTTTGGCTGGGATAGAAAAAAATGAGTTCGAGCAACGCTCTTTTGACGATTACGACACTTATTTTTATTGGACGGCAGCCATAGCTTTGTTGCTGTTGTTGGTAGAAATGTTGATACCCAACGCCAACAAAATTAAACCCGTAATTTCGCCCGCAAAAAATCCCCCTACACTCAAAGGGGAAAATATACAAAGTAGAAAAGCGCAATTATTAGATTTAGAATAAAATTTTTTCTCAACAAAGTCCCTTGCTCGTGCTTGTGGGCTTTTATTTTTTATAAAAAAATGAACCCTGCTTATATATTTCCTAATCAATATATTGATAAAGCCCAAAAATTGGCTAAACTTAATCAAAAAAATACGGTGGTTTGGTTGACTGGTTTATCTGGTTCGGGCAAATCTACCATCGCTAAATCGTTAGAACAACAACTTTTTGCGGATAATTTTCTATCTGCTGTGTTGGACGGGGATAATTTACGCACTGGATTGTGCAATAATCTTTCTTTTAGCGAAACTGACCGCGCAGAAAATGTGCGTAGAACTGCCGAAGCGGCTAAAATTTTGTTGGAAAATGGTTTTATCGTAGTTGTGGCACTTATCAGCCCTTTGGCGCATATGCGCCAACAAGCTAAAGATATTATCGGCGCAGAAAATTTTTTAGAAATTTTTATAGATACACCTTTAAATGTTTGTATAGAACGGGACGTAAAAGGTTTGTATAAAAAAGCCCAAAATAATCAAATCGCCAATTTTACCGCAATTTCCCAACATTATGAAGCCCCCACAGCCCCATTTTTAACCATTCACACGCAAAATCAAACCCCACAAGAAACGGCTTATTTTTTATACCAAAAAATTTTACCTTTCGTAAAAATATAAACGTTTTATAAATACAAAATTACCTTTTCAAACCGAGAAGCTTGTTTGTAAATTATAAAAACAACTTTTCGTTAAGCGAACTTAAATTTTTAATCGTAAAACTAACCTTGCAATCCGAAAATGCAATTTTTGCATAAAAAAACCGTCTTCGCGCTCCGCTAAGTTAGTTTTATAACTTTATTTTCATATTATCGGCAAAAATGGGGTATTTTTTATCCATTTGGCACGGTTTTTGTTGGCACAATTTAATTTTTTATATAAAAAAATGCAAGCATATTTAAAAGAGTTAGAATCTGAATCTATTTTTATTTTGCGAGAAATTGCAGCTCAATTTTCCAACGCAGTTTTATTGTTTTCAGGGGGCAAAGATTCTATTTTGGTTTCATATTTAGCCCGAAAAGCTTTTTACCCAGCCCCTATACCGTTTAAGATTATGCACGTAGATACGGGACATAATTTTGAAGAAACGCTAACTTTTCGCGACGAATGGGTTGATTATTTAAAATTAGATATTATTATCGCTTCTGTACAAACTGCTATAGATGCAGGGCAAGTTACGGAAGAAAAGGGGTATAATGCCAGCAGAAATTTATTGCAAACGGCGGTTTTATTGGATTATATAGAAAAGTATAAATTTGATGCCGCTATCGGGGGAGCACGTCGCGATGAGGAAAAAGCCCGCGCGAAAGAAAGATTTTTTTCCCACAGAGATGAATTTGGGCAATGGAATCCCAAGAACCAACGCGCAGAATTATGGAATATATTTAACGGGAAAAAGGCTTTTGGCGAACATTTTAGAATATTTCCCATTTCTAACTGGACTGAATTGGATGTGTGGGAATATCTGCAAGCGGAGAATGTACCTTTGCCAAGTTTATATTTTAGCCACGAGCGGGAGATGTTTTATCGGGGTGAAAATTTATTGACTAAATCCCCTTTTATACTTATGCGCCCTACAGAAACTGCCCAACTGATGACTGTTCGTTTTCGCACAATCGGGGATATTAGCTGCACGGGTGGGGTGGTTTCTAACGCTAAAAATATAGCTGAAGTGATAGCCGAGCTTAAAATTAGCAAAACTACAGAACGGGGCACACGCGCTGACGACCAACGCTCAGAAACGGCAATGGAAGACCGAAAAAAAGAGGGTTATTTTTAATCCATACAAAAGCTTTTAATTTATACCAATAAAAAACCCCAACTAACTTATTTTATTAAGTCGGTTGGGGGTTTTTTTTTATACAAAAACGGTTTAAATACTTTCAAACAAGCTAACCAAATCGCTAATTTTAGATTTTACAAACACAGGGCGTTGTTGGTTGATATTTTTTGCCATATCCTCAAAAACGAAGGTTTGCATCTCTCCTTTATTGGCGCGCATACCAATAACTTTTACTTTTGCGTTGGCGGGAACGCCCTGATAAGCGGCTGGGGTAATAAATTTATTGTTGGCAACTTCCATCGGCACGATAACGTTCAATTCGGTAAAAACAAGATAACATTTATCCTCTGGGTTAGCTTCCACCATTATATTGGTATGGATTAAATCCTTTTCGTTATAAAAACGGTCGCAATTTACCCAGCCCAAGTTGGAGATAGTGGTTAAATTCTGCGCTACTGTGTTGAGTGCGTTCGCATCTACATTTTTCAAATTATTCAAATTATTTCTAGCGGAGGCAATTTTTGCTCTTTCACAAACTTGGTAATATCTGCGGTTGATGGATTGAAAACGGTTGTAAAACTCGCTTTGAAACGGAAACAAATAACTAAATTGGTAACAACTGCTTATCTCACGGCTTAAGATTTTAACATCAAAAGTAGTATCGCTTTCCGCTATTTGGAGGTTATTTTCTATGTTTAAAAAACTGCTATTAGCGAAAGCACCCAATAAAGCGTTGGTTTTTTGGTCAAATTGCGCCTGCATAGAAGAATAACGCGTTTGCAAAGCATCATTTTTTAAGTTGGCATATTTTATAGTAGATAAATTTCTGGAAAAATTAGTCCAAAGGCCTATATTTTGTCTGTTAATGCTGGTCATTTGCGCCATAACAGTTTCCATACGGTCTAACCAAGCGTTGGCTTTGACGATGTATTTTTCGGTTAGCGCATTGTTAATTTTATTTATCAAATCCTTTTGTTTGTTGTAAGCGGTAGAGTCTATGCCCATTTTTTGCAATTTTTCAATCTTGCTGTTGAAAGCGGTCAAAGTTTGACAATTTTCGGCAGTGGATTTGCTCATTACATTCTTTTGGAACGATTGTATAGCGTATAAAACCTCGTTTTCTCGTTGAGTTAAATCAAAACCAACATTCCAAAGGCTATCTCTATTGACGTTAACAAATACAGTATAATAAAAGTTGGTATTTACGTTCTTATTGGAATTATTTCTATCGTAATTAAACGACACGCGCGATTCATCAAAACCAGCCTGTTTGCTGATAGTAAATAATTCGCCAGCAGCTTTTTTGTGTGCAGAACTCCAAGCATCGCTTGTAGTGCCCACATTCAGCAACTCTTTTTTAAGTTTTTGAGCCTCTTTTTTCAAATCTGTGAGTTGATTGATTTGGCACAAGTATATAAAATAATCTAATTGGCGGATATCATCCACGGGCGATTTTATCCGTTTCGCTAAATTTACGCGCGCTTCTTGTACGTCTTTATGCTGTTGATAAAATTTATAGAAGGTAGAATTTTTTCCCCCTTGGCAGATTGCAGTGAAATAATCAAAAGCGGCTTGGCGCGAATTTTTGTACAAAACCATCTGTTGGTTGTATTTAACCACATCGGCTTCATATTTTTGGGTAGCGGTTTCAAACTCACGCTGGCGTTGTTGGCGTTCAGCTAATTTTTTATTATAATTTTTAACCTGACTATCGTATTGTTTTTTAACCCGTGCTTCGTACTCGGTTAGTTTTTCTTTTTTGCCCCGTGGGAATTGGGTTTGAATACTCTCCATAGTCGGTTCTATAGCTTTTACTGTAGCCAATTGGGGTTTTTGGGGCATAGCGGGCTGTTCAAAATACAACGTGTCTGGGTATTTGGCTTCGGCGTACAAAGGCGTGTAAAGTTCTACATTTAATTTGCTTAAGTTAGGCGTTTCCCGTTTATTGGTTTGATAATAATATTGCATATCAAACTGGGTGAAAGCCTGCTCTTGTGGTTTCCAATTAGTAGAACTGTTATTATCGCTGCCGCTGCGATTAGCCGTAAATAATTGCATTCCTTCGGGTAATTTGCCGTTGGCGGGCATTCCCACCTGAATTTCTTTACCCGCAGCAAGTTTCAACTCCGTGCCGTTGGCATCTTTTGCCCCGATATAAACCATTCCCCCCGTTTGGATGAGTTTGCCGTCGGAAACAGTGCTTACGTTATTCGCCAACATATCCCCGAAACTGTAAGCTTCTCTCAACTCCACCGTAACGGGATATTGGATTTTAACGTTGCCATCGGCTGCGCTGAATGCATCGGCTGGAATGGATAACATTGTTCCCTTTTGCCCGATAAGTACGGTGTCTTTGGAAGAATTACATTTGAAATCGGTTTTGTTCCGCTCTTGGAAATAGTTGAAAACGTCCCCTATATTTTGAGGGGCGAAGGTGCTGATGCTAACATCTACGCGGCGATTTTGGCGGCGGGCTTCTTCAATGTTTTTGTTTTTTCCCAACGCGATTTCACCTACAGGCAAAACCACTTGGCGGCTGGGTAAAGGTAAGTTTCTACGCTGCAAAAAGCCGATAACGGATTCGGAACGGCGCGCTGCTAAGGCTTGGTTGTCTTCTTCGCTGCCTCTGTCGTCCGTGTAAGCGGAGATATTGAGTTCGTAATCGGGGGTATTTTTCAACTTTTGGGCTAATTCTTCTAAAGCTGCGCTATCTTTTTGCCCAATAAAGTGCTGTCCTGTTTCAAAATAAACTGCGCTATTGAATTGGTTGCTTTGCGCCAACGCTTGCAAGGTTAGGCAAAGCGCGGGTACTAATAAAATTTTTTTATTGGTCATAAGTCGGATTAAATTTTTGAGCTTATCGCTGTGGGTTATTTTATTGTGTGATGCTTTTATAATACGAACTTGAGAAAAGGTTACAAAATTTTGAAAAAAATGATAAAAAAAAGCAACAAGATTTAACACCTCGTTGCTTTTTACCGTTATCGGTTATTTTTGCGCTTATCCCAAGCTTCTTTTGGGGTTGGATTCCAATGTCCGACACCACCCCCGCGCTGGTCGTTGAATGTGGTGGGGGCTTTATCTTTGGCTGCATAATCTGCCCAAGTTTCGGCTGGGGCGGTGATGTCATCGCGGCGTTCCATAGTGATACAGTTATCAACGGGGCAAACCAAAGAGCAAAGATTGCAACCAACACAATTATCTTCTATAATTTGCGGCACGCGGACACCTTTATCCACAGAAACGCTAATAGCTTGGTGTGCGCCATCTTCGCAGGCGGTATAACAGAGTTGGCAACCTATACATTTGCTGGAGTCTATAGTAGCCACAACTTTATGATTGAGGTTTAAATCCTCCCAATGTTTGACCTTGGGCAGCGATAAGCCGATAAAATCATTAAGCGTTTCAAAATTTTTCTGGCGCATAAAATCCTCCAACCCCGCTATCATCTCCCGCACGATGCCAAACCCGTAGTGCATAGCAGCCGTACAAACTTGCACATTGCTCGCGCCCAATAGTAAATGTTCTACAGCATCGCGCCAAGTTTCTATCCCCCCAATGCCAGAAATGGGCAAGCGCACGTTTTCATCCAAAGCGCAGTTTTTAACCATATTCAACGCTATTGGTTTAACCGCAGGGCCACAATAGCCGCCGTTGGTGCTTTGGTTGCCTACCACAGGGTAAGGAACGAGGTTATCCAAATCTATGCCCACTATACTTTGTATGGTGTTTATCAACGAGATAGCATCCGCACCAGCGCGGCGGGCAGCTTTGGCGGGTTCGGTAATATCGGTTATGTTGGGGGTTAGTTTGACAATGACGGGAACTTTGGCCACTTCCATAACCCAGCGGGTGATAGTTTCCAACGCTATAGGATTTTGCCCTACGGCTGAACCCATACCGCGCTCGCACATCCCGTGAGGGCAGCCAAAGTTGAGTTCCAACCCGTCCGCGCCCGCATTTTGTGCATCTTTTACGATTTGATGCCATTCTTCGCGGGTATTAACCATCAGCGAGGCGATAACGGCGTGGTCGGGGAAGTATTTTTTAACCTCTTCTATCTCGCGCAAATTATCGGCGAGGGGGCGGTCGGTGATAAGTTCTATATTGTTGAAACCTATCATTTTATTCCCTTTATAATTGAGCGCGCCATAGCGGCTGGATACGTTGATAACGGGCACTCCTAACGTTTTCCACACAGCACCGCCCCAGCCCGCGTCAAAAGCTTTCATAATCTGATAACCTGAATTGGTGGGGGGGGCAGAAGCTAACCAAAAGGGGTTGGGGGATTTAATCCCCGCTAAATTTGCGGATATATTTGGCATAGATTGAGTTCTATTTGGTAAAAAAAGGGTTTGAAAAGGGATAAAAATTAGCTAAAAAGGGTTTTTATCATCGCTTGGGCTGCTTTTTTCGCTTCAGCGCAGGCATTGACAACTTCAGCACCGCCATTAACAGCATCGCCGCCAGCAAAATAGCGCGGGTTGGTTGTTTGGAATTGCTCATTGACCACGATTTTGCCCTGTTTGTTGAGGGTTAAACCGTCTATTTGGGATAAAAACTGGGTTTGTTTCTGCTGTCCTGTGGCTAAAACGACCATATCGCAGCCAATTTCTACCGTTTCGCCCTTTTCGTTGGTAAAACTTACCCCTTTTAGGCTGTTGTCGCCCAAGAGTTGGGCTGGTGCTAACCCAAAAATGCCCTGAACGCCCACTTGTTTGGCTAAATCGTACTCAAATTCGTAAGCGGACATCTCTTCTTTGGATTTTCTATACACCAATTTCACCGAAGCTGCGCCCATTCTGGCTGTTTCTGATGCTGCGTCCATAGCTGTGTTGCCACCACCCACAATGACCACGTTTTTACCAATTACTACTTTTTGGAAATCGGTTTTCAACTGTTCTATAAACTCGGTCGCGCCCCATACATTCGCCCAATTTTGAGTATTCGCCAAAACGGGGTTGGTCGCGCCCAAGCCTATACCCAAAAATATCCCATCAAAATCAGCTTCCAATTTAGCCAACTGTTCTTTGCTGCTAATGGGCTGGTTGTAATGGATAGAAAACCCAAACTGCGCTTGCAAATAAGCCACCTCTTCCAATATCTCTTGATTGGTGATTTTATACGGTGCGACCCCATAAAGTGCCAACCCTGAAGGAGAAGATTTAGATTCAAAAATATGCACTTCTACTCCAGCTTTGCTCAACTCGCAAGCGGCGGCAATACCCGCTGGGCCTGCGCCGATAACGGCAACTTTTCCTTTATTTTTTTCTTTGGGAACTGCGTACAAGGCTATATTTTCGCTTATGGCGTGTTGGGAAGCGTAACTTTGCAAGCGGCCAATTTCTATAGGTTTATTTTGGCTATGATTGTGTACGCAAGCCCCTTCGCAAAGTACTTCTGTGGGGCAAACTTTGCCGCAGATATTCGCAAAATAGTTGGAGTTGTAAATCGTGCGGGCTGAACCCTGCAGATTGTCTGTGTGGATTTGTTTGATGAATAAAGCGATGTCAATTCCTGTGGGGCAGGCTTGCTGGCAGGGCGCATCGTAGCAAAACAAACAGCGCGCGCTCTCGTTGTAGGCCATTGTAGCGCTCATATCGGGCTTGATTTGGGCAAAATTTTGCTCGTACTCGGCTACAGTTAGCGGTCTTTGATATTCTGGCATAAAAACTAACTTTGATTTTTTGAATTGTTTGAAAAACAGGGTTGCAAATGTATAAATTTAGTTTTGCGATTACAACCTTTTCCCGCTAAAAATTTGTTATTTGTAATTAGTCTAAAAATAAAGATTGGGTTTTTTATATTAAAAAAGCCCTTTTTCTTCACGAAAAAGAGCTTTTTATTCTATAATTTTATAATTTTTTCTCTGTATTTAGATTTACCATTCCGCACCTCCACCACATACACACCAGCCGCCAAATGGCTAATGTCTAACTGCTGCCAATCGTTTTCTTTGCGCTGCAATAGTTGCCCGTTTAGGTTATAAATCAAAATTTCTGGACTTTCGGGCGCGTCTATGCTCACATTTACGAAACTTTGGGCAAGAGTGGGGTATATTTTAACCCCCGCATCTTGAGTTTTATTCACGTCGATAGTCAGACTATCATTCGCAAAGGTCATAAATACAAAAAACAAAGTATCTGTAGCTCCGCTTTGCATCGTTTGGTTGGGATAGATAGTGGCAGGATAGCTATAATTAGCCGCTATAGCTGTATCTAAAGTTACGGTCATAAACCCTTGTGAGGACATAGTAATGTGCAAAGCATCATCAAAATGTGGATGCACCAATTGCATATTATTAGTAGTGATAACGCTATTATCGCGGCAATTATCTTGAAATAAAGACGCATCCCAACTTAATTCTACAGGCGGGTACATACAACTAAAGGCTATACCCATACCAAATGTTTGTTGGTCTGGCGCGCAATCCCAATAATCATAACCTTTTTTCCAACTTCTTGAAGGATTATCCCAGCCAGTAAATCGCAATTCCAAAGTATCTTTAAAAGGCATACCCGTATATTCTGTTCCGTAATCGGAAAAAGATATATTGGTGTTATCAGCATAACCAACCAAAACACTATCCCTATTTCCCACAGCATCAGTAATATACAAATAAAATTCAAAGTCAGGCACAAATTGCGCCTTTACATTCTGAACAAAAGCAGCAAAAAGCGCGAAAACAACGATTATATTTTTCATTTTATGTTGATTTTATGGGTTAAGGGATAAAAAAGCGTTGTGTTTCTATACTTTCAGCCGTTTGTACAGCTAAAATATAAAAGTTGTTGGGCAATAAAGTTTCCAAATTGTTTAAATCTAAAATGTTATCGCCCGCTTGTAAAGTCGTTTTGGGCTGTTGATATAACACTCTACCCATAAAATCATAGATATAAACTTGAGCTTGTTGTTCTGTTTCGGAGTATAAAATGTAACTTTTGGGTTGACGCGGTAAAATTGTTATACTTTTCTTTATTGGCACTGTAGGAACTGGTGTGCTGGTTTCTGGAGTACAAGGCACTACAGCAATCCACTGTGTTTGTTCACTCGTTGGCAAACAACCCGTTTTAGAAGTCATAACCCTAATTCTATAGTTTTTACCCACTTGAAAGTTATAATTGCAAAAAGTACGCAAGTTAATCTGTCCCAACTGACCGCTATATTGCTGCATAAAATGATTGCCTAAAATAATATTAGAACCACCCGTGCTAACCTCAAAAATTTCTATCAAATAACTATCTTCATTGAAACTACCGCGTCCGTCAAGCGGCACATCTACAGGAAAATATCCACCGCCTACTTTAGCACGAGCGCAAAATTGCGGGTTAATAGTATAAAAAGTATTAGCAGGCAAACAACCAGCGCAACTGTGTACATAATTTCGCATATAACCGTTGCTAAGTTTGTTGTGTATGGTATCTATTTGGCAAGGGCTTAAAGCAGCAGGGTGTTCAGAATAAGACATCATATTATTACTTTGAACACTCCAATTATTCAAACAAATTACAGGGTCGGAGTCATATATTGACCAACAATTCGGGTGGTCTGGTGTGTCTTCACAATAGTCGCCCCAATATGGCGCTACATTTGTATTTTCATAATCGTGATAAGTAAGTCCACACAAATGCCCAATTTCGTGGTTCAATAAATCAGCTGCATAAGCAGAACCCCAGCTTGGATATTGCCCATATTTAAACCAGCAATCCATCATTTTTGTAGCAGCACCATTCTGAAAACCTGCCATACCGCCAGAACGCGGTTGATTAAGAATATAGATGTTTATTGTATTCAGTGTGTTTACGCCGTAGAGGACATTTAGTGAAAAACTTCCATTGTCGTTAGTATTCCAGTAAGTACTTTTATGCCAATATACGCCATTAAGTAACAAACGCACCCGCATTGGGATAAATTTATTTGCTGTGCCGTTATATTGCCATACGCCATAATCGCCAGCATCTTGATGTCCCCAAATCACATTAGCTTTTTCTACCATTTCTTCGGCGAAAGTGTAGCCCGTGTAATTTGAATTGCCGTAGCCGTCCTCGTGTGGTAAAAAATTATTGCCGCCAGCATCATCCAGCATAAAATGCACATTTACGCGTACATTTTTGGTGGCTGTGGGCGAATTGCAGGGCGGAAATCGCAACCTATACTCTTCCAACTCTGCCGCTGTAGGTTGGGGAATTTCGGCACGCTGGCTTTCCTCAAACAAACAATGATGTTGTCGCGTTTGTGCTTGAGTTATCTGCATAAAACAGCAGCAAATCAACGTTAAATAATACGGTAAAAATAGGCTTTGCCTATTCTTTTGTTTGTGTAAATGCTTTATTTGTAGCATAATACAAAATTTAAAAGGTTATAAAAAAGTTATATTGTCGTTAAGACCGTACAAATGTATACTTTTTTTATTTATATACAAGCACTTTTATTTTAAAAAATCGTTTATAATTTTAAAAATAAATAAGATTATGTCCATTAAAAATATACTGTTTAAAACCTTATCTTGGCTGCAAATTCCCGCTTGGATAAGAAATAATAAGCCCAAACAGCAAATTATTACCGTTTTGTCCCTACACAGGATTAATGCCGAAAAAGACCCCGTTTGGCAATCGGTTAGCCCCCAAAATTTTAAAAATTTGTTGCGGTATGTGAGCCAACATTATCAAGTTTGCCATTTTCGCGATATTGCGGGTTTAATTAATGATAAAAATAATAAGCGTCCTTTGCTGGTGTTGAGTTTTGACGATGGCTACGCCGATTTTATGGAATTTGCCCTGCCTTTATTGCAAAAATATCAGCTTAAAGCCAACCATAATTTAGTTTATAACTGTTTGGAGTATCAACAAACGATTTGGACGCAGCATTTCAACCAGATTTTCAACCATTTATACCAGCAAAAAACTCAAACTACTGTAGAATGGAACGGCAAAAATTATCTGTTGGCGGATGATAAAAATTGGTATGGAATTTATCAGCAAGTTTTTGCCGCGGCTATGCAAACTGCTGCTAATCAGCGCAATGAGCAGATTGATTTGTTGTTAAAACGGTTTAATTTAGCCCCTTTGCGGGAAAAAATGATGACTTGGCAAGACGCTAAAGACTGTTTGCACACAGGTTTGGTAGAAATTGGTTCGCACACGATAAGCCACGATATTTTGCCCTCAATTAGCAACCAAGAGCAGCTGGAAACGGAAATTTATCAATCCAAACAACTCATCGAGGAAAAATTGGGGGAAGAAATTAGCGTTTTCGCCCTGCCGAATGGACAAAATAGTCCACAAATAACCCAAATGGCAGAAGCGGCTGCTTACCAATTTTTGTTAGAAACTGGCGACCGCAACGAAAAATGGGAAAATATAGCCAATCAGCAGCTCAAAATTTTGCCGCGTATCAATGTAGAAAATGAAGCTGAAAGCCAAATTCCGCTTCGGGTAGAAAATGTTCGGGGCAAAATTCGCTCATTTTTTGATAAAAAATAAAAATATCTTAAAATGCTAATTTGCTAAAAATCAACGTTTTAAATATATAAATATAAAAAATATGAAAAAAAGTTGAAAAAAAGTGCATTTTTTTAGCATTTTTTTGCGAAAAAATTTGGTGGAACTAAAAACTCGTCTTACCTTTGCACCGCAATAAATGAAAGGGCGGTTAGCTCAGCTGGTCTAGAGCATCTGCCTTACAAGCAGAGGGTCACAGGTTCGAACCCTGTACTGCCCACAAACAATTATCAACTTTCATTTATTTTCAATCGAAAATAAAGTTTTCCAACTTTTTCTTCTTCGGGCGGTTAGCTCAGCTGGTCTAGAGCATCTGCCTTACAAGCAGAGGGTCACAGGTTCGAACCCTGTACTGCCCACCAAAAGCTGTTTATACGAAAGTATAAGCAGTTTTTTTTTGCCAAAAAATAAAAAAATAGACTTTTGGCACGATTTTTGCTATAGATTGTGAATAAAATAGCTAATTTTTGCCCCAACGGTAACGTTTTTAGTTATAACCACATTAAAAGCGAAATATACAAACATTCAATCTCACCATAAACAAATTTCTTCCCAATGAGAAACTTACTTCAATATGTTGCAATCGCTGGTTTTGCAGTTTTGTCCGCTTGCAACAATCCTCAATCAGCCGAACAAATTGCAGGGGCAGCAGCCAACACAAATGCAGATGCCAATCGCGCTATAGTAGCCAACAAAAAAGCTATAGCTTCCGCTTATTACTACAAAACCTTGGCTTCCTTCAAAGGGGGAAAAGCAACTACCGATTTGGGCACTATGACTGAATTGTCCAACGCAAAGGTTAGTTTGGTGGTTATGTTTGAAAGTGGTGCAACTTGGGCTGTACCTTTCGCTTCTGGTGATTTTAGCAAAACAGGCGATGACAAATTTAACGGCTTGATGGAATCTCACGGCTTGGCTATAGCCAAACATTTCGAAATAGACGACCTCAATGAAGGCTTAGTTTTAGAAGCTAGTCAGGGGGTTGTGGATAATCCAATAGAAGCAGCCCGCGAAATTTCTATGATAGAGGCTGTATTGATGGTTGAGGTAAAAGAAACCCCAATCGATGTCAATAGCTCAACTGTTAGCAAATAATTTAAGCCTGTTTTAAACAAGTTATCAAAAAAAATGTTATAAAAAAGTCCTAACGTGTGTTGGGACTTTTTTTTTATCTATAAACTTTTACGATTCTTTATTTATGCAATTAGATACAGAAATTTTGGAAACTATACCCACCAATACAGGCGAATCCTTGCAGCATATATTGACCCAATCACCTGTATTATTATGTTTTTTAAGACATTTTGGATGTACATTTTGTAGAGAAAGTTTGGCAGATGTGGCTGATTTGCAACCTATGATAGAAAAATCAGGCTTAAAAATTGTGCTGGTGCATATGGCGACTAATGAAATCGCGGAAGAATATATGGTTCGTTATAAACTCAAAAATTCACTGCATATCTCTGACCCAGACAAATCGTTATATGAGTATTTTGGCTTATTTAAAGGTAATTTTTGGCAATTATATGGGCTAAAAGTTTGGGCAAGAGGCTTGAAAGCTGGTCTTGTAGATGGGCACGGGTTATCAATTGATGCTGATTTGGGCGATTATTCACAAATGCCCGGAGTTTTTATCGTCAATGGGAATAAAATTATAGAACAATTTATCCACCGTTCGGCTGCTGATAGACCCAATTATAGCATAATGATAGACTCTTTTTTGCAAAAACAGCAAGTAAGTAGATAAAATAAAAAGTTCAATCTGAAATAAAAATTCAATAGATACAAATTCTATTGAATTTTTTTGCGTTTAATTTACCCAACTACGATAAAAAACCAATCGTTAGTATTCAGGTTACGATAAAAATTATAAATTTTAACCCATAACATTATATTTTAAAAGAAAAAAACTACCTTTGCAGCCTTTAAAACTGCATTAAGTCACTGAACAAAATGGAAGTAATTTTTACGCTTCAGTAAAAACTTGTGTTTTGAAATTTTTTAGGCGTAAGCCGTTAGAAAAAATTTTTTTATTCGTACTTTTTGCAGGCGCAAAAAGTACCAAAAACGCCTTGTTTCTACAAACTTGTTCGCTCCGCTTGCTAAAGCTACGCTCCGTCTCACTTCAAACAGTGTAGAAACTCAACGGATTAGTGTAGTTACGCGCTCCGCGCGATTATTCACTTTGTTTTTGTCTACTTACTTATTTTAGTGTGGTAGATTTTTTTTTATTTCTCAAACCATTAAATTAAAATAACATTATGCAACGACCTACAGCTGTGGAATACCCAGAATATTATCATCGTTATGCCAACATTGTGCCTGACGGTAGTCTGATGAATGCTTTTCAGACCTGTCATCAAAACACCCAATTGGCTTTGCGTGGTATCAAAAATGAAATTGCAGATTTTGCTTATGCAGAAGGCAAATGGACAATCAAACAAATTATACAGCACTTGATAGATAGTGAGCGCGTTTTTGCTTACAGGGCATTGCGTATAGGGCGAGGCGACAGCACACCTTTGGCGGGTTTTGATGAAAACAAATACGCTGAGGCTATAGACGTACATAATTTGTCGTTGGATGAATTGTTAGGAGAGTTTCATATGATAAGATTAACCACTATGCAATTGTTTAGCCGATTTACTCCCCAACAATGCCTGCAAATGGGTACAGCCAATGGGGGTGAAATTTCTGTGCGGGCGTTAGCGTTTATCATCGTTGGACACGAAATTCATCACCTCAACATCATCAAAGAACGATATTTGTCAGAATTTCAAAATGAATTATAATTTTTTTATGCAGTTTAATAAACTTTCTAAGCCCTATTTTTTACAAATAGGGTTTTATTTTTTTATTTTTATCTCTTTATTTGCTTGCCAAAAACAGGTAGAAGGTTGCACCCAGCCTATAGCCAGCAATTATCAAGCAGATGCGGACAAAGATTGTTGTTGTACATTTTATAATCTAGAATTATCATTAAAACATTTAGCGGCTGATAGTTTGAGTTTTTTTAGTATCAATGCCCCTTTTGAGTTAAATTCTGGACAGATTATAACCCCGCTTAGTTTCAATTTGCTTATTTCTGATATTCAATTGTACAACCGCAATAATCAAAATTTTAGTATAAACGACAGCAGCGCTTATTTATTGACCAATGGTATTAGCAATGATTTGGCTAATGATTTTACTTTATTTTCACCCAATATATTCAGTGCTTCTATAGGCAAATTTACCCAATTGGATACGTTCAACCGCTTGTCTTTTACTGTAGGTTTGGATAATCGGTTGTCCCAAATATCGCCCGCTGCTATAACTGATGCCAACAATCCTTTATCGTTTTTAGCCTCGCCTTTGTTGTACGATAGTGCTGCGGCACGCTACAATAGTGCTGTTTTTCGTTTCGCTATAAGCAACAGCACTGACACCGTAACTTTTGCTTTTCCTACCAACGTGCGGATAGAGTTGCCTTGTAATGTGACTGCTGTAGATGGGCGCAATACGCGGGTTAATTTGAACATTTATTACGCTACTTTATTTGATAATATCAATTTTCAAACTCATACCGCCGACACGATAAAAGCGCGCTTTGAGCGCAATCTAAACCAATCTTTTCAAGTACAATAAATAAAAATATAAAATAAAAAAGCTGCTCCCATAAAAAGGAACAGCTTTTTTTGCTTAAGGTATAAAATTGCAAAACAACGCGCCAACTTTGCAAGACAACGCGCCAACTTTGCAAGACAACGCGCCAACTTTGCAAGACAACGCACCAGCAACGCTTGACAACGCGCCAACAACTAACAACTAACAACTAACAACTAATCACTACTTTTTTATCCATTTGCGGACAACGCGCCCATTTGTACCCAACCATTCTATAAAATAAACCCCTTGAGAAAAATCATTCGCGTTTATTGTGAACAAATTAACCCCAGCGGATAAAGTAGCAGGCAAAAAGCTAATTTTTTGCCCTATGGAATTATAGATATTAATAGCCCCGTTGATATTTTCCATATTAGCGGTAATTTCTATTTGTACAGAAACTCCAGCAGGAGTAGGATTAGGGTAGATATTAAAATTTTCTACCGAAAGGTTTTGTTCTACCCCAACAGGGATAAATGTATTGAATTTGGTCACAGGGCTAAAATTGGTACAAGCATAACCTTGATTGAAAGCCCGTACGCGCCAAGCATAAGGTAATATATTAGGACGCGGCGGCAATTGTCCCACATAAGTCCATTGAGTATCAGTGAGTAATACCGTTTTGATAATGGTATTGTTTGCATAAGGTTCGCGGTATAGTTCTAATATATAATGGCTAGCGTTGGGTAGAGATGCCCAAGTAAAACTTACATTAGTTTGCGGGACTGTATTGACACCGTCGGGATAAATTAGCGCGCTAGTGCCAGTAATAGTGCCAGTATCAGGGTTTTGATTGTACAAATAACTTTGGCGGCGGTTGTTGATAAATGCTAACATAGCGGCTTGTTGCTCGTTGCTAAAAATAGATTGGCAATTATCAGCTGCATAAGACATAATGTACTCGCCGTGGGAAAAGAACGGCACACTATCGGCATCTAATTGGCGCACAGTGGATAAATTATTGCCATTGCAAGCCCATCTATAAGCCAAGTAATCCGCTTCTGTATCGCAAAAACCATCGGCAGCTACATCACAGTTGGCAGTTGCGCCCGTGCGAGCTACGATTTCTGTTTGGGCGGTATCAATAATCAGCGTATCTGTCCATATTGTATCTTTAAAATTGGTATAATTGTAGGTTACAGTGCGCGGTGCTGGTCTATTAAAATCAGGGCTTATGCTGTTGTCCCAACTTACGCCCCCTTCCCAACCCAAAAAAGTATGGGGCAGGGTTAAGGCGTGTCCCATTTCGTGCGCAAAAGTATGCCCTCCCAAGCAGCCGTTATTCATCGCTATACCCGCATAAGGTAGATTATAACCACAGTTGCCAGCAGGACTTGATACAAAATAAACATTAATTGTATTGGCTATATTATGTCTAAGCATAAATTGCCCCCCGTAAGTTACCGAATCGTGCGAATACATACTATCATTATAATGATAAATAATAGGAAATTCTATAAAAAACTGTATGCCGCTTGGTTGATAATCTGCGTTGAGGCGGCAAAAAGAAGACAATACGTTTTGCAAAGGCACAACAAACGAACTATCACTGCGGCCTACCAAATGCAAGCTCAAAGGCAAATAGGTTGTGCCGCTATTGCGGGCTTGAGTGTTGTATAATTGCGGTGCGCGTTGGTATTCGCGTAGAAATTCGTGCTTTTCGTTACTACTACCACAAGGCAGTTGCCAAGCATCGTGGCTATGATTTTGGGCATAAATACTAAACCCAATACAACACAAATAGAATGTGATTAAATTTTTCATAGAACAATTCATTTTTTATTTTTTTGATAAAATATTTATTTGCGGCGGCTACATACAGCATTAAATTCAGCCCTCACCCGCTCGCGATTGGCTAATAAAGTATTGAGTTCTTGTTTAAAAAGGGTTAAATTGGCTGCTTTTAGCGCGCTCAAATTGATGCAATAATCTACTTCGCCCTCGCGCCCCCAGCGATATTGTTCAGCTACCAAATTGGTTTGGTTTTTAAGATTAAAATTGGTTAATAATTCATCCGTTTTTTCGCGCGCTTCTGTGTCGATGCCGCCACCTTTGCTAAAAAAAGAAATGACCACGTTGCTGTCTGCTTTGCTATCGGCCGTTTGGGTTTCAATGCTTGACTTATTGTTTTCGGTCGGATTGTTGCTTGTGGGGGTGGATTTGCAAGCGGTAAAAATAAAGGCTGCAATTAGCCCAAAACATAAAAAATTGTACATAATCGTCTAAATTTTATAATAAAATTAACATTTTTTGAAAAAACTTTAACAAAGATATATCTTTTTGTGCTAAATATGCGTCTAAAAATAAAAAAAATTGCATAATTAATATAATTGGCACGATATTTGCCGTTATTTCCAAAATTCCATTTATATGAAAACGTTAAAAGCCATTCTCACCATCCTACTTGCTTTTTTCTTGTTTGCTGATACCCAAGCGCAAGAGGTCAAAGACCTGCAAATTGTGATAGAAAAAGCCACAGGCAAAATTTCACTTTTGGATAAAAATAACCAAACACCTATAACTTTAGACTTTAAAGTACAATTAGCTGACGTGGATATTTATAAAAAAAATGAATATGTGGGTTCTTTGCAGCTCAACAATGGACAATTGTCTACCAACGAGTTGAAACCAGAAGAAACGCTAAAAGCGGTTCATATTCAATTGGTTATCACCAGTAATAATAAAATTTTAGATTTCAAAGAAGTTAATGTTAGTCTCAAATAATTCTGATTTTCAAGCAACCCAAAACCGCGCTTTTTGTTACGGCGACGGGATTTTTGAAACGATACGCTTGCAACACAAGCAACCTTTATTTTGGGATTTACACCTTCAACGGATAAAAAACGGTCTGGCCACGCTTAATTTTGAGCAGCCAGACCGTTTGTATTTTGACCATTTACACCAAGAATTATTGGAAAAAGCGGCTGTATTCGCTGAAAGCAATCTACGCGCGCGGATAAGTTTTGTGCGCAATCAGGGCGGTTTTTACCTGCCTCAAGATAACCATTTTCAGCATTTTATTCAACTTTTTCCCTTATCCACAAACCCTTTCCCCGTGTATGAAAAGGGGCTAACTTTGGCTGTAGCGCAATCGCTGCGTTTGTCCTGCGATAAATTATCCAACTGCAAAACTTTGAACGGGTTGAGGTTTATTTTAGCAGCGCAAGAAGCCCAGCAACAGCAAGCCGATGAAGCAATTTTATTAAATCAATACGAGCGGATAGCAGAAGCCAGCAACGCTAACTTGTTCATAATCAAAGATAAACAGTTGATTACGCCCGCTTTGACTGAAGGTTGTATAGCGGGAGTTTGTCGCGCTTTTTTGTTGCAAAAGGCTGCTATTTTGGGGTGTGAAGTGGTAGAAAAATCCCTTAATTTGAGTGATTTAGCTCAAGCGGAAGCAATTTTTTTGAGCAATGCAATAGCGGGTTTGCGCCCTGTAGCGCAGATTTTAGATATTCCCAACGTTTATTTTGGGATAGAAAAGGTAGCTTATTTAACCCAAAATTTACAAAAGCTGCTACCCAAAGGATAATTTTTAACTTTTTTTTAAAGTGGATAAAACTATATTCATTTTTTTTGTTTTCTTTGCAGCCCAATTGTTACCTTTCAAACTAAAAACATATTATTACAATGGCAGACGACAGATTATATGGAGAGCCAGAGCAAACGACAACTCAAAAATGTAGACACAGAACAAACGGAAGAAAATAAACAGAATGACAATTTTTGGCAAAAGTTTATCACCACAGATAAAGCAAAAGCGCATTTAGCCGCTTTGACCAAAAAAGACCCAAATGGCGGCAATGAAGGGATTACTCCGCTAAAACAAGGGGATAAAAATTATGATGTAATTGCGCAAAGGTTGATACGCGAAAAACTTGTTCCAGCCAATACAGACCCAAAAAAATTGGCGGCGGACTTACGCAAATGGAATGAAGGGCATATGTCGGAGTCTACTTTAAGTGTTGGAACTTTAGGCAAAGAGGGGCATTTAATAGGTAAAAATATCTATTATAAAAACCCGTTGCACTATCCTGCCCCATCTTTAAATCACCAACAACGTCACCCAGCAGGACACAGTAGCAACCCTAATTCTATGTCTATAGATAAGCCAATGCCTACTCGCAAATATATTATTGACGAGTTTAAACTTGGCGATGGTGGTAAAATGGATAATTATCCTCCCAAGACTCTATACATAGAAGGGATAATGCCCAATCACCATTTGGACACTCGTCCTTATGATAATTCGGTGAGGCGTGAACAAGCTGAATGGGAATTTCAAAATAACCCTTGGAATAAGTGGTTTCAGCCTACTTTAGATTTATTTGACATAAAAGCCACAATGAAAAAAGCTGCTCAAAATAGCAGGCAACCATTGGGTATGCCGCCCAATACGCGACAAAATTACAACAGAACAGCTCAGCGAACCCAAAGCGCGAAAAATAGCCCTCCTAATCAAACGCCAAAAGATGATAAAACTTATCAATATAACCCTTTTGAGCAGTATCAAAATACAACCAACGGGCAAAATACAACCAACAGGCAAAATACAACCAATGGGCAAAATACAGCCAATGGGCAAAATACAACCAACGGGCAAAATACAACCAACGGGCAAAATACTAAACCAGTTAAAAACACGGGGGTAAACAATAATACGCCCAATCAAACCAAGAATACGCCTAATGCTGAAGAAAAAGCGAAGCTAAAGTTGGTGGGCGAAAATAAAAAATTGCTTACACCTGAAGAGCAAAATGCTTTCCAACAGCTTATAGAAAATGGGTTTCATTCTGATACTAAAAATGGTAAAAGTCGTCAGCAATTCAATGACGAACTAGAAGTTCTTTATCAAAAAGTAAAAACTAAACTTGCTAATCCAAGCGAAAATTCTAAAAACTCAACCTTACCCTCCACACGGGAAGAGGCAGACCAGTTATTGCTTCGCTTAAACGACAAGAGTTTGACTAAAGAAGAGCGCGCTTTTGCGAATAACTACAATAGGGTAAAAACCCTGAAAAAACAAGCAGAAGCTAAAGGCTCAGTAGGCGTAAAGATGGATGATAATGACTTAAAAACCATACAATTGCAATTCGCTTACGGAATAGAACTCAGCCCAGACCAACAAGCAACTTGGGATGCTTATTGGAACGAAAAAGCGGGTTTAAAACCCAAAAATACCAAAGCAACTGCCGATAAGGTGGAGACTGAACAGCCCACAAAAACAGAAACTGGAAAAGTGGAAACTGAACTGCCTATGGAAGTAGTTGTTGGTTTGAATAAGGAGTTATTGGATAAACTAAACTCCACTACAAATGGCGATAAAGCCAAAGAAGCCAACATCAAAAGAATAAGTATTCTGTATGAAAAAGCAGACGCTAACCAAAAAGAAGTATTGGACTTACTACTGCAACATTATACCAAAAATAATGTGGAAATACCAACAAGCAACGCGCTTGAAAGAATAGTAAATAATGCTGCAAAGCTAAAAACTACTTATAAGAATTTGCCTGATAATCTGCAAAAAGATTTGTTAGAAATGCTCAAATACACAGACCAAAAAACTGCTGTTTGGGTCGTGGATATAGCAGATTATTACAGCAAAAAATGCGATGATACGCAAAAAGCATTTGTAGAGAAAATGCTAAAAGAATCTATTGCAAATAAAAAACCTTGTAGCCAAGCCGAAATAGCCCAAGCCTTTAAAGCTGCTAACCCTGATTATGGTAAATCTGAAAATTGGGAATTTTTTGTAGATGCTGACCCAACCAAAGCTAAAAAGTTAAAAGATGCTGGCTTTGATATAGAAAAAGTACGTTTGGCTGACCCAGAGACTAGAGCAGCCGCAGTTGAAAAACTGAAAAAAGATTTGGCAGAAGAAAGCCTTGAAAAAATAAAAGGTAATCCTGGATACCTGCAAGGTACGTACAGCGTCAATGGTGGCGCAAAAGAAACTTTTGATAAAACTACTACGTCCATAGGTGCTGACAGTAAAACAGCAATAGAAATGAAGGAAAAACCAATTTTTGGCTTGCACGCTACTAATGGCAAAGGAGAATTAAAGAAAAACGCTGACCCCAACGTGAGGGACGAAGAAGGGTTTTTTATACGTGTTACAGACGCTGAACACCAATTGATGTATGAATTTGCCAAACAATTAGGTTGCAAAAAAGGCGACGTGCGCCCTGATGTAACTGGCCAATTTTATTTGGCATCTTGGAATCCTTACTGTCCTGCTTGTCAGGAGACCGTTTTGGAATTTCATCAAATGTTCCCCAATCTGGAACTAATTTTAATTGATAACCTTAAAAATGTAAAATAAATATGACAGAACATTTTGTTTGGACTATGGGTACTAATGGGGTAGGCGACCACTTTCGGAGCAAAGGACAAACCTCCTTTCCCATACCAGCAGAAAACTGGGCTATGGCTGAGGAATTTTGCAGAAATTTGCACTTTAAAGTACGCGCTTATGACCAAGTACAAAATGTATTTTGGTTGGATTTAGACCCAAAATTGGAAGGTGTATTGTCAGGTACGCATTTGTTTAATTTTGGTTTTTCTGCTGCCTATAGACTTGAAAAAATGCAAGAGGCAGGCAAGACGACATGGGACTTCCCATTTTATAGCGTGGACAGACCCAGCATAAAAGAGTGTCCTGTGCCTATGCCTCAAAAGCCTATGGTAGATGATTTTTCGGGTACAGATTTATATTTTTTGTTGCGCGATACAGATTTACGCATAGATTTTCAGCCTTTGTTAGATAAGTTTGTGAATCACTATTTTAAAGACAAAATAGAAGAAATGGGCGGTAACGATATTATGTTCGTTGTTGGAAATCAGCCTATTGACGGTCCTATTTTGAACGAGCTTGTGCCTATGTGGGTGTTAGCCTATTACGAGACTATGTACCCAAGTATGCTATTTGAGTTTGGGGCTTTATACAGCAAGTTTATAGACGAAAAAAGAAAAGAAATACCAGATTTATTTCAGGTGCGCCAGTATGATTAAACTGCGCTGCAGCCAAATTCACAACAAACTGACCCAGTTATCCGCGATATTGATGCTTGGTTCACAAAGTATTCTGCACGAATAGATAATTTTTCTTTAATCAACACCGTAGGTTTATAATTGAACAAGGCAAAGCTTAAATTCAACCTGTTTAGTAACTGACCTTTCGCAGTATATTTTTCATTTTTTTTTACAATTAGATTTTTGCAGTTAAATTTTCCTATATGCGCTCAATAGCGTGGGGTTTTATACCCCGCGCGCTGATAAATATTCTATAAAAAAATAGAAAATATAACATTTTTTACCATTTTTGTGCGTGGGGTATAAAACCCCACGCTATTGAGCGCACACTGTTATTTTTTTCAATCCACCAAATTTTTTTAACTGCGAAAGGTCAGTTAGTAAAACGGTGGAATATCCTTTTGGCTGGTTGTTTTTTTTTGATACAATTTTATCAGAAGAAGAACAAGAAAAAATAGGATTGATTTATTTTGCATTATCAAATAAATATCCAACTCTAATAGATAAGCACACAGGTTCTCTGGAGTCTTTTAATGTCTATTATGAGCCGCCTTATCATTCCAATAAACATATTAAGGAACACGCACTTAAAAATGGTTACGAATGGAAAACAGCGTGGGAAGTGGAGTTTGATATGAACGATAAAAGCGTCTCATATTTAAAATTTGAATGATTATATTATGCAGCCCAAAATAAACGCCGAAAATTTGCTACAGCTTATGCAAAATGATGATTGGCGCAAAGAACTGAAAAAAGGTTATGAAGAGAATGAGCCTTATTATGAGTTTGGGATATTGCCGCTTACACTTCCGTACCAAAGCGAACAAGGTTTTTTATTGTTGCTTAATCACCATTTGGAAATTTATTTTACGTCAGTACCTATCAATAAAGGCGATATGTTGGTTTGTCCCAATGATAATAAAGTAGGTAAAAAAGAAGAAATTATAACTACAAAAAGCCGTCCAATTACGATTTATTATCTTTCCCAACAAGAATGGCAAATTTGTTGCGCTGAAGCCGCCCAAATACGGAAAGATTATGAACAAATTAGAGATGGTTTCTTTCTGAGTATTCCAAATAAATGGTATGAACAGACTTTTATTATCAATTTTGTTAATGAACATTTTGATGTTATACCAAGACCAGTAAAAAGTCATTTTCCTTATGGCTCAATGGAAAATTGATTATCAAATGCCATTTACTAAGTGGGCTTTTGCAACCAAATTCACAACAAACAACCCTTTTCATATTTTAAATAAATAAAACAGCTTACAATGGAAAAAATTTGGCTTAAAAGTTATCCCGATGCTGTGCCTGCTGAGATAGATTTTGGCAATCGGCAGTCGCTTATCAACGAAATTGATGTATATTTGAAAAAATATGCCAATTTGCCCGCTTACGAGTGTATGGGTAAAACGTTGACTTATAAAGAAGTAGATGAAAAATCTATGCACTTTGCCGCTTATTTGCAATCTCGCGGGCTAAAAACAGGCGACCGCGTGGCGATTATGTCCATCAACATTTTGCAATATCCTATCGCTCTGTTCGGTATTCTCCGCGCTGGGCTGATAGTGGTCAATACTAATCCATTATACACAGCCCGTGAGATTGAACACCAGTTCAAAGATGCTGGAGTGAAAGCGGTTTTGGTGTTGGAAAATTTCGCTGCTGAGTTGGAAAAAGCGCTGCAACACTGCAAAGTGGATTTTGTGATGCTGACTTCTATAGGCGAAATGTTGGGATTTCTAAAAGGTATGATAACCAATTTTGTCGTCCGCACGGTCAAAAAAATGGTTCCAGCCTACAAGTTATCCAACACGGTAACTTTTTCTCAAGCACTCGCTGCTGGTAGCAAATTAAAAGCCAAAGTTCACACCACAGGGCAATTAGATGATACGATTTGCATCCAATACACAGGCGGCACTACAGGCGTAGCCAAAGGGGCAGAATTGACCAATCGCAATCTTATCGCCAATATGTTGCAGGTGTCGGCTTGGTTGGGTTCTTCTGGTATGATACAAATGGGAAAAGAGCGGATGCTAACCCCGTTGCCTATGTACCATATTTTCTCTTTCACGGTTAATTGTTTATGTATGGCGAGTTTTGGGGCTAAAAGTATCTTAGTGCCTAATCCCCGCGACCAAAAAGCCTTAGTGGGCTTTATCCGCAATTGCCAGCCAACGCTGATGACGGGCGTTAATACCTTGTTTAAAGCTTTGTTGGATAATCCCGAATTTACCGCTTTGGATTTTAAATCTATGGGGCTGAAAATGGCTGTAGGTGGTGCTATGGCTATCCAAAAACCTGTAGCTGAACGTTGGAAACAGGTTGTGGGCATTCCCCTAACTGAAGGTTTTGGTATGACTGAATCTTCTCCTGTGGCTTGTGTCAATCGCTTGGATACGCCCCAAATTGGTACTATAGGTTTGCCTGTGCCTTCTACTTTGGTGCGGATTATGGATATTGATACAGACCAAGAAGTGCCTTTCGGAGAGCGGGGAGAAATCCAAATTTTTGGACCACAAGTGATGAAAGGTTATTACAACCGCCCCGATGAAACCGCCAAAACTATCACAGCAGACGGTTGGTTGCGCACGGGCGATATTGGTATAATGAACGAACAGGGCTTTACGAGCATCGTGGATAGGCTTAAAAATATGATTTTAGTTTCTGGGTTTAATGTTTATCCCAACGAAATTGAAGATGTTTTGGCGGCTCACCCCAAAATAGCTGAAGCTGCTGCTATAGGCGTTCCCGACGAAAAATCGGGCGAGGCGATTAAAATTTTTGTGGTGAAAAAAGACCCCAGCCTAACCGAAGAAGAGGTCAAAGCTTTCGCAGCCGAACACCTCACAGGCTACAAAAAACCGCGCTACATAGAGTTTAGAACAGAAGTTCCCAAAACCCCAGTGGGCAAAATTCTACACCGCCAGTTGAGAGACGAAGAGATGGCGAAAAGGAATAAATAAACTTTTACAACTTTATCAAGAACTGCATTCTACAAAGGGTGCAGTTTTTGTTTTTAAAAACAAACTTTCATCAATATAAATATCTTATGGAATACTACGACAGAGAAAAAGTGCTATATCTAGCTGACCCTTTTAGACGTTGCGGCGTGGATGCCATAAAAGAGCATAATCTAAAAGCAAAATTGTTACCAGAAACAGAGGCTGCATCGCTAATACAGGAGATAATCCTTAAATTTACTGATAAGAAACACTACCCCTCGCTACTTTGGGAACAAATTTGCCGTAGCCAATTATGGTGTCAAGACCCTAACAAAGCTTATGCTAAAAACATAACATTTGATGAGGTATTCAACATTAATGAATATGAATGGTTGGCTTCATTTTATGCGGAACCTCCTTTTATTTTATGGTCATCATATAATTGGATTAAGACAGTATTTGTTTGTGAAGATGTATTTTTTTTGATAAAAATAATGGAAGCAACTTGCACAAGTGAGCTTTATATTAGTAATTACAACACTGACTTTATTATTACTTTGCACGATAAGAGATACCTAAGTGCTTACGGGCAAGTAGCTATTGATTGGTTGCAAGGCCACATAGACGAATACAACAAGACAAAATAAGTATTTCATCATTTTAGCCGTTAAAGTTGCGCATACAAGAATAAACTTTTGCCTATTTTGCTTGTTTTGATAGAAATTGTAAAAAAAATGAGAACATTTAGTATTGTTACTGAAGTAGAGCAGGATTTTGAAACCGTCTTTGCGGGCTTTACCCAAGAATTATTTTTGAAACTTGCGCCCCCGCTCACTCAAGTGCGTTTGCAGCGTTTTGACGGCTGTGCTGTGGGCGATAGGGTAGAGTTGGAGTTGAAAATGTTATTTTTTATCCGTCAGCGTTGGAATAGCTTAATCACCGATTTTCACCAGAGCGAGGAAATGATTTATTTTATAGATGAAGCGGAGGGGAAAGATTTGCCTTTTTTCTTATCCAAGTGGAGACATAAACACCACATCGTTAAAACCGATAACGGGGCAAAAATTATAGATGAAATTAGCTACAAAGCACCTTTTGGGCTGAATTTATTATTATATCCCGTGTTGTATGCTCAATTTTTGTACAGACGACCCATTTATAAACAAACTTTTAGCAAAAAATGAACCACACAGGGCAATTGTTTAGAGTTTCCACCTTTGGCGAATCGCACGGGGCTGGCATTGGTGCTTTAGTCGATGGTTTGCCCGCTGGGGTTTTTATAGATTTGGAATTTATCCGCCAAGAGATGCAAAGGCGCAAACCTGGCCAATCGGCTATTGTTACCCAAAGAACCGAAGAGGACGAAGTGCAGATTTTATCTGGAGTTTTTGAACAATACAGCACGGGCGCGCCTATAGCTTTGTGGATAGCCAACCAAGACGCCAAGTCAAAAGATTACAGCCATTTGAAAGATACTTTTAGACCCTCGCACGCGGATTTTACCTATCATCAAAAATACAAAGGTTTTCGCGATTATCAAGGCGGCGGGCGAGCATCTGCGCGAGAGACGGCGGCGCGGGTTGCAGCAGGGGCTTTGGCTAAGTTGTGGCTTAATCAATTCGGGGTACAAATCAAGGCTTATACCTCGCAAATTGGGCATATTGGATTAACTTATCCCTGCCCTGAAGCGGAGGCGTTATTATTCGCTGCTGGCTATCAAGAACACATAACTCGTTGCCCAATTGCAGAAAAAGGGGATGAGATGGAACTTTTTATCAAAAAAATTCGTAAAGAGGGCGACACTGTGGGCGGGTTGATAACTTGTGTGGTCAAAAATGTGCCTGTAGGTTGGGGCGAACCCGTTTTTGGCAAATTACACGCCGAGTTGGGCAAGGCGATTTTAAACATTCACGCCTGCAAAGGGTTTGAATACGGTAGCGGTTTTGCTGGAGTAGCAATGCGCGGAAGCCAACACAACGATATTCTAACCACCCAAAGTGGAAAAATTAGCACCCAAACCAACCATTCGGGCGGTATTCAGGGGGGAATTAGCAACGGCGAGGATATTTATTTTAGGGCGGCGTTCAAACCCGTAGCGACTATTCTACAACCGCAAAATTCTATCAATACCCAATCTCAACCCGTAACTGTAGCGGGCAAAGGGCGACACGACCCCTGCGTAATTCCCCGCGCTGTGCCTATAGTGGAAGCGGCGACAGCTATGGTTTTGGCGGATATGAGCCTACTTTTTTTGTCCCAACAACAGCATTTTTATCCCAATAAAGCAACTAATTAGCTAAAAAAGACTACTTTTGCCCCGTTTATACCAAAATAATCAAAAACAATACTTTTTTATACCAAAATGGCCAACAATAATAAACCAAAACACAATTATATTTTTTACGGAACTCGCACCAACGCCTCCGAAGTGGAGAAAATGCTCGCGCACGTGTTCCAATCTAACGAAACTGCCATATCCAAAGGGCTAAAACAAACCCCCGTTTGTATTTGGGGGAGACACGGTATAGGAAAAACCGATTTGGTGGAGAAATTTGCTATCGAAAACGGTTATAAATGGGAATATATTGCCCCTGCTCAGTTTGAAGAAATGGGCGACTTGGTGGGTATGCCTCAAGTTACGAAAGATGAAGAGGGCAACACCATCACCCGCTTTATGCCCCCGTCTTGGGTGCCTACTGAAGAAGCGAAAGGGATTTTGTTGATAGACGACGTCAATCGCGCTGATGACCGCATCTTGCGCGGGATTATGCAATTGATACAAAATTATGAGCTGGTGAGTTGGTCTTTACCCAAAGGCTGGCAGATTATCCTGACCGCTAACCCCGACGGCGGCGACTATTCGGTTACGCCTATGGACGATGCGATGCTGACCCGTATGATGCACGTAACGATGGAATTTGATGTCAAAGAGTGGGCAAAATGGGCTGAGCGCAAAAATATAGACCAACGCGGTATCAACTTTGTGCTGACTTATCCCGAAGTGGTAACGGGCGACCGCACCACCCCGCGCACATTGACCCAATTTTTCAACGCCATCGCTTCTATCAAAGATTTGGAAAAAGAGTTGGGCTTGGTGCAATTATTGGGCGATTCTTGCTTGGACACTAGCACAGTTACGGCTTTTATCAACTTTGTGAATAGCAATTTGAACAAATTGATTGCACCTGAAGAGATTGTAAACGCTAAAGATTTCAAAGCGCAGGTTTTTGAGCCGCTCAAAACGATGGCACAGCGCGGTTCTACCCTCCGAGTGGATATTTTGGCTACACTTTGCACCCGTTTGGTCAATTATTTGGTGGTTAATAACATCAAACCGGATAAAGAGCAGATTCAAAACATCAAATCTTTTATCAAAATAGACTTTTTACCCAACGATATTCGCTTGGCTATGGCTCAAGATATAGTTTCTAGTAGCAATCTAAAGTTAATTATGGCAGACCCAGAAATTGGCAAATTATTGTTGAACAGAATGTAAATATGGTAAAAAAAAGCCCTGTAGTTGTTTTCTTATAATTTCTAAACTTTTTTTGTTCTATGCATTTAACCCATTTTGTAAAATTAACTGCTTTAAGTTTGTTAATTGTTGCCTGTCAATCTAAAAACAACAACAATAATCCTAATCCCAGCAGCAATTCCAACGTTTCGACCGCGCCCGCGCCTACAGTAGCTGCTGCCGCCATTACGTTTAAAACGCAAAAATTTACCGCCAAAAAGAAAGAAAATACAGCAGATTACGAAGTTGATTTGGTGAATGAAAGCCACGAGTTGGGCAAATTTATCAACCAAACCATTTGCAAAACCCTCAGCGCGGATAAAATGAATTGCGATTATCAAAAATTAGCCAACGAGTACGTAAAAGGCGATAACGAGGGGTTTAGAATGGAAACTATGCAAACGGCTAAAATTGCTTTCGCGGGCAAACGGATAATTAGCATAGCCACTACTTGGTGGGAATACGCGGGCGGCGCGCACGGGATGGGTTCAGGCGGACATATTAATATAGACGGGGTTAATCTCAAAGTTTTGGGGATAAAAGATATGGTTAAAGATATGGAGGGGCTGAAAAAATTAATCTATCCCGAACTGAAAAAAGCATACACGGCAGAAATTGGGGGCGAGTTGGATATGCCAATAAACGATGTGGGCGAATTTGACGATATTAGCCTCGATAAAACTTCAGTTTCTTTCAATTATAGCAGTTTGGCGCAACTTCTTGGGGGCGGAAATATGGATATACAGCAAGATTTGTGGGTAAGTTTGCCCATAGCCACAGCGCAGCCATTTTTTAACCTGCCTTTGGAATAGCTAAAAATAAGCATAAAAAAACCAGCTTTGCGTGTTGCAGAGCTGGTTTTTGTGTTTTTATTCGTGTTTAAAATATCGTTGCTATCTTTTTTCTTATCTTTGCGCCAATTTCTAATTCAAGACTATATTTTTTATGAAAATAACTAAAATTCATCTGCAAAACATAGGCGTTTTTGAAGATACGACTATAGAATTTCCCAGCCACCACGAGGGCGAAAATGGTACGGATATTCATATTTTTACGGGCGAAAATGGTAGCGGGAAAAGTACGCTATTGTTGGCGTTGATAAGTAGTTTTTTGCCAAATCACTTATCCTTTAACAATAGTCAACCGCCTAATAATACAACTTTATATTTTTTGCAGCAAAGATTAAGGGTAAGTGGTGATAAAATAATAAATAAGATAAAAACTACTTTTAGTGTTGATGATAGAGAAGAGTTGAATAGTTTTGAAGGACAGTCAAACTCTAAAACTTTTATTAATAATAACGACTTGCCAAAACTTAAGTTGTACCACAAAATAAACAGTGGGTCTAGTATTCTAGATGAAAATTTAATGTATGCGGTCTTTATTTACTCTGGACATAGAGCGATAATTGATTATAATTTTAATCCAAATATTGAGCTACATCCATTACACAACGGCACCAATCTAATCAAACAAACTACTGCTAAACAATTCTTTAAGTTTGTAAAAGAGCAGATAGTAAAATCGCTTTGGGCAGAAAGAAAGGGAGATGTGCAGCGCGTAGAGAGTGTAAATTTGGCACTTAACGCAGTAAAGGAATTTATAAAAGAGGTTACTAATTTAAGTGTAGAGTTTGAATTGGATGCGGATGATACGGAAAAGGTATTGCTGTTGGTGTCTGGGCAAGTAGTAAATTACGATGCTTTGCCTGACGGGTTGCGCTCGTTGATGAGTTGGATAGCTGACTTATTATGGCGTTTGGATAGGTGCAAGTGGGAAAATAATACGCCATTATTGGAGCGTAGAGTGTTATTGTTTTTGGATGAAATAGAAGTGCATTTACACCCAAGTTGGCAGCGTAAAGTATTGCCTGCGGTGAAAAAATTGTTTAAAAATGCTCAAGTGTTTATCTCTACGCACTCGCCTTTTGTGGTTAATTCTATAGATGGGGCTTTTGTGCATAGGATAGAATTGGAGGGAAAAAATGCCAAAGTCTTGCCCGCTGTGCAGTCGAATAATGCTACCAATATACAAACTGTGTTGAGGGAAATTTTTGGCGTTTCTGAAGAGTTTGGATTAGAAGTTAGCGAAAAGCTTAACAAATTTATTCAGATTAAAAACGACATTTTCGCTAAAAAAGAGTATGATAAACCTTATTTTTTGGAATTAGCCAAATCTTTAATAAAAGAAGGCGAAGAATTAGAGTTAATCGTTGCGTTTGAATTGCGACAATTGAGTAAAGTGCTTAAAGAAGATTTTGCGCTATGAAAAAACAAATTAGACCAGCACAACCACAATGGTTAGCCGATAATTATAAAAAATGGGCTACAGCTTGGGCAAAATTACAAAAGAAAGGGGGGACTTTTCAGTGGGCTTGGCATCCTATTCACAAAGTTGAACGAGTGAATAAAGAAATCACTAAAATACTTTTAGATGGAATGACTCAAGGGCATTGCTCATTTTGCGATGCTTTCCCGATAGAAACAACAGGCGTAACGTTGGAACATTTTAAGCCTAAAAGCAAATATCCTTTGTTGGCTTATACGTGGAATAATTTATATCCTTGTTGTAACAAATGCCAAGAGAAAGGAGATTTTTACAGTTGGTTATTAATAAATCCCGATAATCCAAGATACGATTTTTGGGATTATTTTATTTATGAAGCATCAAGCGGGATGATTTTAGTAAATGAAGCTGAAGATAAATCTCATTTAGACCGTGCGCGTGCTTTTGCAACGATTAAAATTTACGGGTTGAATGACCACAGCCGCCCAGAAATGCGAAAAAGAATTTACAAGCAACTACTAAAAGCTGACCCTGCGGATTATAAGGACTACGCGTATCGGTTTCTAATGGATTTCTAAGCTAAAAATGAGCATAAAAAAAACCAGCTTTGCGCGTTGCAGAGCTGGTTTTTTATTGGTAGAAATCCCGTTTTATTTGTTGCCAAAAAAATAATAGAAACCGGTTTGAAAACCAGCGTTTAGGAGATTAAGCCGTAAATCGTGATAATAAACACTTCTATTAGGATTATAATCTATACTGTAATTTAATAAAGACAGTTGAAAATCTAAAGCAAATTTATCAGAAAAACGATACATAAGACCAGCATTTACGCCTAGATTTACATTTCCAAAGTTATTTTTAAATGTGCCTCCTGGAATGGTAGTTCCTGAATTTATTTGTATGCTTCGGGTGTAACCGCCGCCAATTTGAAATTGGGAATAAGCAAAAAGTTTATTTTCAGACAAATTAAACCAACGCCGCAAACCATAACTGGTCGTATAATTGTGGCTTTGACGATTTACCTTCCCAAAACCAACACTTTGAGGGGGGAGACCATTTGTAAATATATTTTGCGAATAACCATAGCCTAAACTAAAGTGATGAGACCAACGCGAATTTTGCCAATAGGAAAAAGTAGGCGATAGCGAACTGCTAAACTCATAACCAGCATTAAAACCATTTGGATTAGTTGCTCTTAAAAATAAATTGCCGCCCAAAGCCTTAGTTTTTGGTTCAAATTGGGCTTGAGAAGTGAGCGCGAAGCTCATAAAAATGAAGAAAATGAATAAACGTTTCATATTTTTACAAAAAAAATTAATAAAAAAAACTTAAAAAAATAGCTGATAAAAAATCATTTTATTTGTTGCCCAAAAAATAATAGAGACCTACTTGAAAACCAGCGTTTAGGGGTTTAGATTGAAAACCGTGATAATAAATACCAGTAGCACTGCTATGATTTATACTATAATTTAATAAAGATGCTTGGACATCTAAAGCAAATTTATTGGAAAATCTATACATAAGACCAGCATTTGCGCCTATATTCACACTCCTAAAATTAGGGCTAAAAGTACCTCTTGGTCTCATATTTCCTGAATTTACTTGTGAGCTTTGGCTATAACCGCCGCCAATTTGAAATTGAGGATAAGCAAAAAGTTTGTTTTTATACAAATTGAACCAACGCCGCAAACCATAACTGGTCAGATAATTGTGAGATTGATAACTCATTTTAGCAAAATTAGGACTTTGAGTACTTGCACCGTTGCTAACCACACCTTGCGAATAGCCATAACCTAAACTAAAATGGTGAGACCAACGCGAGTTTTGCCAGTGCGAAAAAGTGGGCGAAATAGAACCGCTAAAATTGTAACCCAAATAATCTCTATTAGGGTTGTTTACGTTTAAAAAAAAATTGCCGCCCAAAGCTTTAGTTTTTGGTTCAAATTGGGCTTGCAAGGTGAGCGCGAAGCTCAAAAAAATCAATAGAATGGGTAAAAGTTTCATATTTTTACAAAAAAATTTTAATAAAAAAATAATAGGTATAAAAAAAACCGTCTTGTTTGCTAACAAAACGGTTTTGTATTTTAAATGGTTTGGTGAAAAGTAAAAAAAATTATTTTTAACCTTTCTACTTGTTGGCAGCGAATAATTCGGCTACTTTAGCCCAATTAGCTACACTGAAGAAAGCGTTGATATAATCAGCGCGGCGGTTTTGATAGTTGAGGTAATAAGCGTGTTCCCATACATCAATACCGAAAATGGGGAAGCCGCCACAGCCTTTGCTATCTACATCCATAAGCGGATTGTCTTGATTGGGGGTAGAACAAACCTCTACTTTGCCCCCTTTATGCACACACAACCAAGCCCAACCAGAACCGAAACGGGTCATAGCAGCAGCAGCAAATTTTTCTTTGAACGCTGCAAAACCACCCAAATCGCGGTTGATAGCTTCTGCCAATTCACCTGTGGGTTCGCCGCCACCATTGGGAGACATTACTTCCCAAAATAGGTTGTGGTTGTAGAAACCGCCCCCATTGTTGCGCACTGCTGGGCTGGCTTTGGAGATATTCGCTAAAATTTGTTCGATGGTTTGATTTTCCAACTCTGTGCCTGCTATGGCTTTATTCAAGTTGTCGGTATAAGCGGCGTGGTGTTTGCTGTGGTGAATTTCCATAGTGCGCGCATCAATATGGGGCTGTAGTGCGTCGTAAGCGTACGCCAATTTGGGAAGTACAAATGCCATTTTTTGTAGTGAAAATTATAAGGATGAAGTTAAAAATTATACTTGAAACTCAAATAATAACAAGATTAGTCTCCAATTGTTCATCATAATGGCAAAAAATTAGCTTTTATTCTAAAACTACATCTATTTTTTCCCGCGTAAAGCCTACCGTTGCTAAAGTATTGGCTAATAAAGCCCAAAAATCGGCTAATTCGTAAGGGAAATTTTCAATTTGGTATAAATCGCTGTAGGTATCGTTTCCATACAAATAACTATTATTGCGCCAATACATCCAACTCTTTTCAATATCTTCGTTAATAAACAAACGGTTAAAATTATATTCAAAAAACAACTCAAGCCAATCATTGTGAAGGTCAGAAGCTTTTGTTTCTGCTATTAGGTAATTTAGGGTTTCGGTGACTAATTTTTCATCTTTTGCGCCCACTTTATGGAGTAGCAAGTATAAATCTACAGAGTCTTTTATACGCGGTTGGGTTATGGATTGGTGTATTTTCCAAGATAATTGAATGGGCAAAGGGGCAGCTTTGGGGATGATAAATTTAGCACCTTGCGCGGGTTGGTATTCTATAGTTACGGGTTCAAAAGGCACAGGCCAATTAAAGCTAATTTCTATATTTAAGGAAATTTTTTCATCCCCGATAAAGGCCTTAATTTCCGTATTGACGGTGGCAAAATGGTTATACATTGCATAATCGGAATTTTCCCAATAGATATTGTCGCTATCCAATCGCTTAAATCGTACGCCATCTTTCAAGTCGCTGTGGCAAACAGTCATCAGCCAGATGTTGAAAATTTTTTCCGCGTCTTCCATATCCCCAAAGGTTTGGCTGCAATACCAATCCAAATCGGCTGGTAGGCGGTTGGCAGGATTAGCACAAAATTGGCGGGTTAAAAAGCTGCCTTTGAGTACAAAAGGGCTGTTGAAACTAGCAGCGCGGGCGATAAAACCCTCATAAGCGCGCATTTCTAATTCAGAAATCATAGTTATTTGGTAAAGTTTGAGAATTATAAAAAATGGTTTAGAGTGTTGCTAATAACGGGCAGAATTAGCGCAGTTTTTTTATTTTAATCAATCCCAATCGTCATAATTTGGTCTTGGGTCAAAACCCGCTTTTTCAAAAATTGTGGTTAAGTATTCGTAAAAATCATCTAATTTTTCTGGAACTTGATAGCTGCCATAAAAATCTGAATAGGTGTTTGTATCCCAAAAATGCTTAAAATCATAATATTTCTCCTTGTTATCCATACGCCAATACTCCCAACGGCTCTCTGATATGACTTCGTCCTCGTCAAAGTTATATTCAAAAAACTCATCTGCAAATACGCCACTCATTATAGCTTCTTCCTCGGCTGTTTCTTTTATTAGCGCAATCATTTCATTATCAATACTTTGATGTTGCAATAATAAAGATAAATCCACAAAATCTTTCATACGCGGTTCTATGATACACTGGTGAATTTTCCAAGCGATTTGTAAGTATAAAGGTATGGTTTTGGATAGATTAAACTGCTCGTTATTGCTATTTTTGTACAAAATTGGTTTTGGGGTAAAATGTATTGGCCAATTATAACTAATTTCAATATAAAATCGAATAGTTTGACCTTTTACAGTAGCTTCTAATACAGTACCAATAGTGGTAAATTCTTGATAATCAGCATAATCGGTATTTTCCCAATTAATGTTGCCTGCTACTAGCGGATTAAATTCTACCCCGTCGTTTAGTTTGGTATTGACTACAGTCATTAGCCAAATGTTAAAAAAAATCATAGCATTATCCACCATACTTAGTTTTTGCAAACAATACCAATCCAAATCTGCTGGGATTCGGTCGCTTAAGCTGGGGCAAAATTGGCGGGTCAAAAAGCTACCTTTCAATACAAAAGGGCTATCAAAGGTTGCAGCGCGCTGGATAAATGATTCGCAAGCGAGTAAAGCTAAATTATTCATTTTTTATCAATAAATTATTCATTTTTATGGAATAAGCCAACCATTATCCAAATCTACGTTGCTGTCGTACAAACAAAATTCTGCTTGTTCTTTGCCAATTATCCAAGTATTTTGGGTTAATTCTGCTTTTAAGTTTGCAACTCGCTGCTCAAAATCGGCTCGATTGCCATAATGGCGCAGGGTGATAAATCGCTGACTTTCGTTGTTTTTTAGACTGTTTTTGGATAAGTGGGTTTGGTGTTCTTGGCAGATTTGGGTTAATAATTCCACCTGTTTATACTCAATTTTAGCGTGCCATTCAAAATAGTTTTTGCTGTTATTCAACTCATTTTCAAACAGATGCGCGCAGTAGGCGGGAATTTCTATCTTTATCCGATTAGGGTTAAAGTTGAGCTGTTTTAACTCCAAAGCTAATAAGTTGGCTTTATCTATAACCGTTTCCAACCCATTTTCGTAAAAAACTTTGGTCAGCATCGGCTGTTGTTGATGTGCGCCCCGCGCCAAGTGGATAAGAATGGCTTTGCTTTGCAGGTTTTGGCAAATGGTGGCAAATTCCGTTTCGCGCTCGTTGTGGATAGCATCGACGGTCAAATGCAGTTCGAAGGGTAAATTTTCTATGTTTTTCATAACGCTATTATACGATTTTTGCACAAAGATAGTTCCTTTTATACAAAAAAAACAGCTTGCTGTGGGCAAACTGTTTTATAAATAAGAAATAAAATGTTAAGATATATGTTTAGGAAAAAGACGGCTTGTTTTCCCAAACAAGCAGGTGAATGGATAAAATTTGGCTCATTTAGAATAAGAAGGCATGGTATTAAAAAAGCAGAACAAACTGATAACTAAGCATTTACAGCTTCTTGTTGCATCACTTCAGCAAAAGCGGATAAAAATATATCGGCTTCTTTTATAGTCAAGTTAAGCGCAGGCAACAAACGTATCACGTTTTTGTTAGAAGAGGAGCCAGTAAAAATTTTATATTCAAAAAGTAACTTTTTCCGAAGTTGGTCGGCAGGATGATGGAGTTCAACCCCTATCATTAGCCCTTGACCGCGCACTTCTTTCAACTGTGGATATTGGCGCAAAGCAGCAAGCAGATAGTTGCCCACTTTTTCCGAATTGGGTATAAGTTGCTCATTTTCAATGGTTTCCAACACAGCAATAGCGGCAGCACAAGCTAAATAATTGCCACCAAAAGTAGTGCCCAACATACCATATTTGGCTTTAAACTCAGGGGAGATTAAAACGCCTGCTACAGGAAAGCCGTTTCCCATACCTTTGGCTATGCTGATAATGTCCGCTTTTATCTCTGAATGTTGATGTGCGAAGAATTTTCCACTGCGCCCATAACCTGATTGAATTTCGTCCAAAATCAACACAATGCCATTTTTTTTGCACAATTCGCTGATTTTTTGCAGAAAACTAACCGTTGGGATTTGCACCCCGCCCACGCCTTGGATACCTTCTATAATCACCGCAGCTACTTGATTATCAAGGTGTTGTGTTAAAGATTCCTCGTCGTTAAAGGGTAAAAATTGTATATTTTCGGTTTCGTTGACAGGAGCAACTATTTTTTTATCATCAGTAGCCGCCACTGCCAAAGAGGTTCTGCCGTGAAAAGAGCCGCTAAAAGCGATAATTTTTTTCCTGCCGTTGTGGAAAGATGCCAACTTCATCGCGTTTTCGTTCGCTTCTGCTCCCGAATTGCATAGAAACAGCTTATAATCTTCATAACCAGATAATTTGGTTAATTTTTCGGCTAACTCTTGCTGCAAGGGAATTTGTATGGCGTTGGAATAAAAACCAATCTTATTTAATTGATTAGTAAGGGTTTGTACATAATGCGGGTGGCTGTGTCCTATAGAAATTACCGCGTGCCCGCCGTACAAATCCAAGTATTTTTGCCCGTTTTCATCCCAAAGGTAAGAACCTTCAGCGCGCACGGGGCAAATATCATAAAGGGGATAAACATCAAAAGTTTTCATCTGTATAAGGCAATTTGCCCAAATTTTAAGTGGATTTTTTAAAACAAAATTTTACTAAAAAAAGGCTGCTTTTAGCCTCAATCCTGCCGTTTCGGGCAAACCGAACATTAAATTCATATTCTGAACCGCTTGTCCAGACGCACCTTTTAACAAGTTATCGATTACGGAGGTGATTAAAACCATATTATCGTGTTTTTCTACCTGCAAAAAGCATTTATTGGTGTTTACAACCTGTTTTAAATCAACGTTTTGCGCGGATACAAAAGTGAAAGCTGCATCTTGGTAGAAGTTTTGGTATAAACTCGTAATGTCAACCAAAGGCAAATTAATTTCTGTGTAAACTGTAGCTAAAATTCCACGGGTGAAGTTGCCCCGTTGGGGGATAAAATGAATCGCCGCATCAAAATCGGGTTGCAATTGTTGTATGTTCGCGCCTATTTCGCGCAAATGTTGATGTTCAAAAGCCTTATAAATGGAAAGGTTTTGACTACGCCAGCTAAAATGTGAAGTCGTACTTAACGATTGACCCGCGCCCGTGCTGCCTGTGGTGGCGTTGATATGTACATCTGACTGTAGCAATTTGTGCGCGGCCAAAGGTAGTAAAGCCAACTGAATACAGGTTGCAAAACAGCCGGGATTGGCTACAAATTGGGCTTTGTCCAATTTCTTTTTCCAAACTTCGGGCAAGCCATAGATGAATTTTTGGTTAAATTCGCCGTTGGGAATGGGGCGGAAATCTTGGCTTAAATCAATAATTTTTATTTGGGGGTTGAGTTGATTTTCCAACAAAAATTTGGAAGATTCATTATGCCCCATACACAAAAAAATAGCGTCGATGTCTTGGCTAATTTCATCGCAAAAATGCAAGTTTGTATCGCCAAACAAATCGCTATGTACTGCCCAAACTGCTTTGCCTGCGTTGCTTTTGCTGTGAGCGAATACAATTTCTACTTGAGGATGAAAAACCAAAATTCTAAGCAATTCTCCTCCAGTATAGCCAGCCGCGCCTGCAACTGCTACTCTAATTTTTTTCATATAAAAATTTTGTTTTTGGCTAAAAAAACAAGATGAAATTTGGTTACGCTGCTACTATGGATAAGTTTGGCGGCGTTGGCTTTGGCGCAATTCTACCGCTTTTTTGGCTTTGCGTAGATTGCAAAAATGAGCTTTCAAACGCTCCGTTTGCTCTTGGTGGCGAACCATACCCACGAGGTCGGTTTGGTGCTGTTGCTCTTTCAATTCTGGGTCATACAACATAGCCGTGCAAAGGCAGTTTTTACGCCCTTTTAATTTTAAAATATCAAAATTTACACAGCTTTGGCAGCCAGCCCAAAAGGTTTCATCTTGGCTAATTTCCGAATAAGTTACGGGTTCAAACCCCAAATCGGAGTTGATTTTCATCACAGCTAAGCCTGTAGTTAGCCCAAAAATTTTGGCTTGGGGGAATTTATTGCGGCAAAGTTCAAAGATTTTTTCTTTGATGCGTTTGGCTAAGCCATATTTGCGGAATTTTGGGGACACAATAAGCCCAGAGTTGGACACAAATTGTCCATCGCTCCAAGTTTCGGCATAGCAAAAGCCAGCCCATTCGCCAGTTTCGCAGCAAAAAGCAACAACAGCTTTGCCTGCAAGAATTTTCTCGTTGAGCATATCAGGGCTGCGGCGGGCTATACCCGTGCCGCGAGCTTGGGCAGAGGCGAACATTTCGTCGCAAATTTCGGCAGAGAAAGGGAAATCTTGTACGTTGGCAATACGTACAACAAAAGAGAGGTTAGTTTCCATTTAAGGTTGAAAAATCGCTAATAGGTTGATAGACAGCACTTTGTGATTGGGTTAAACAAAGACTGCATAAAAAAAATTAATACCAAAAAAATTCAAATTAAATTGCCAATCCAACAGGGGGGCTGTTGGAGATTGAACCTAATTTGGTAGTATTAGCGACGTAAAAAATAGAAACGGGGAGTAGCGCAAAAAACTGTGCTAATGGCAGCAGCAAAAAACATAGACACCTTGTTGGCGATTGTTACCAAGGGATTAAGACCGTTGAAGTAAGCGTTTTTTTTCATTGACTTTTTAGATAGAGATAATGGGTGTTGTTATTATAAATTATTTTGAAGGTATGTATCATTTTTATACTAAAATGGACTGCAAACTTAATGCCAATTTTTCTAATTGAAAAAATTTTTTTTAAAAAAAATCATTTTTTAGCCCTTTTTAGCCGCTTTTTATGCAATTATTTTAATAATGTCTTATTTTTAGGGTAAAAAATTAGAATTTTTCAATCAATAATACCTCATAATCGTCAGCAGAAGGACCATAAGTCGCTGGTATGGGTATTCCCAAAATTCTTAGATAAACCCCCAATTGGGCGCGGTGATGGATGAGATGATTCATACAAAAAACGCGAAGTACTTGCCATTTTGGGAGGCTAAAATGGGTTGTTTCGCCGTCTGTCATTTCCCAATGTTGGGTTAGGAGTGCAGGGTTGGCGTTGAGAATAGACTGTTCAGCACTATTGCGGAGTTGGTCAAAGTAGGCGAGAAGTTCTTCAGTATTCTGGATATCGCAGCGCACAAAATGCTTGAAATCTAAGCTATCGTGTTCTATACAAGATGTCCACCAGCCCACAATTTCGGCAACGTGTACGGCTAGAGTGATTAGATTCTCGGAGTTGGGATGTGGTTTAAAACTACGTTGTCCAAAAGGCACGACAGCCAAAAAGCGGCGAGTAACGGACAATTCTTGTCTAAATTCAGCCAAAAGTTGGTTTAAATCGTTCATAATGTCTTATTTTTTTATAAATTTTTGGGTAAAACCTGCTAAATTTTGTGGGTTGGGGAAAATAGGAGCGGGGCGGAAATCGGCAAAGTCAACCTCGTAAGTGTCTTCTGTGAAAGTGAATTGGCTACCATTTCCGCGCGTGCGGCTGCTGTTTTTGGGGTATAAAATGCCAATTTTTCCTGTCAAAATCTCCTGTTTTTCTACCCAACCCAAAAACGAGGCGATATAATTTTCTTGTTCGTTCTGGTGCAAGCTAATATGGAAATAACAATCGGTGAGCGAGTTGGGTTTTTGCAGTTGTCGAGCGGGGATGTTCAGCACATAATCAGCGCGAAAATAATCGCTTTTGCGCCGCATCGTTTTTATATCAATTTTTTTCAAAACCCCATCCACCAACAGTTCAAAATCTTTGCCAAAGTCTTGCCCGTCGTCAGCCCCAAAAGAGCGCAAAGGGCGCGGCAGTTGATAAGCATCAGCAAACACTATTTCGCCCAAAGTGCCTGTAAAACGTAGCTCTTCGGTTGCGTTTCGGTTGTTTTTGCCGTCCCAAATGTTGGGTATTTTGTGCGCAGCGAGTGAGTGATTGACCAACTCTTGGGCATATTTTACCTGTTCGTTATTGATAGGAAGTTGAAAAAAAAGTTGGGCAATTGATTTCATACTGTTGCGTTGATAATCCAAAACTAAAATTTAAGCCCCAAATTGCTGCAAATGATGTTCTAAGTGTTTGTACATTAGATTATTCCACTCTGTTTTGCTCAAAATTCCAAAACCCAAGGATTCTTTTTTATCAAAAAAACTTTCGCCCATTTGTTGTGTTTTGCGGATAAAATCAATCAGCCGCGTTTTTTCCACTTCAAAATCTTTTTCTGAGCTCATCACAAACTCAGGAGCTGTGGGTGAATTTTTGGCTAGGGCTAGCGTATCATTGGTGACCGATTTTTTGACAAACCATTTGAGTATCAAGCGCATAAAAAAGTTTGGTTTTTTGTGCTTGTTTTCATAAATCATCTCATAAGTAACGCAGCAATGCGCTAGCATTTGAGACACGTTCATTTTTCCCCATTTGGCTGGGCTGTTGGGATGGAGAGATGCAATGCGGGCGATGACAGCTTCCGATACATTGAGGTCAAATATATTAGGTAAAGGCATAATATGAATAGTTTTTTTAATTGGTTTGTATGTGTTGAAAATAATCCTTTATTTGTTCCAAATCAGAACGGTCAGCGATAAGCCGAGAAATCGGCCAACGCTGGTTATTGACATATAAATTATACCCATCAAAGCGAATTTGTTGGAATTAGGTAGTTTTCATTATCAATGTAAGTTTTTATCTGATTGAGAAACTCGCCAACATAAGCAAAAATTTCTTTTTTTGCCGTTAAAATATCTTGGCTGGTATCTTGAGCGGCGCATTCTACAAAGCTAATTCTTCCGTGCGCTAAATTGTTTCTATTGTCTTTTATTGTGGTAAGAAATTTATTAGCACTTCTATAATTTTCGTTGAAGGGCGGTATTGCAAATCCATAACATTCTGCACAATGTTTAATTGTTTTAGCGTCAATGTTTCCTGCGGGCTGAAACTCAGATAATTTTATAGCTCTTTTGGCTGTAAAAACAGAAAGAAAGGTTTGGAAAATATAATTTTCTCTTGCTGTTATTGCTGCTTTCATAATAGCGTCTATTTGCTCTTTTCTCCAAAGTTTCTGCAAAGCTTCGTTCAAATTGTCTAGGAGATTGTTTTCTTCATTTGGTAGATTACCCACAGTTTCGATAATGTGAGATATTCCTTTGCGAACAAATTTTTCTACCATAGCATAAAGCAGAAGATAAGAATTTGATAATAATATCTGCCTTAATTCTGGTGGATTGTGGTAGTTCTTTTGTTGCTTTGCTTTTTTGGAGAGTTTTACATTGAGTAATTTATGGGTTGGAAACCTTCTCTTTTTTTCAATTTTTTCAAATTTATGCACAAAAGAAAAATAAATATCCAGTTCATTTTTTTCAGCTTCAAAAGCTTCAAGAATTTCATCCATATTTTGCTTTAAAAAAGTTGTGGATTATTATTTTGTGGTTTGTCTAAATTCTGAAAAATAAATGTTTTAGGGTCTCCACCCAATAGGCAATGTTTCGTAAAATCAACCCTTTCCTTTAGCCTGCCTGGGTTGTTGCTGCTGTCAGAAGTTGTTACTTTTTTAAATTCTTCGGAATTTAGCCACTCTACATTAGTAACTGTTAGATTTGGATTTTCCAAAAGCGCGAAATGCACACCTAAAGCGATAGCTTCAAATCTTACCCTTGGCACAGAATTAGCCGTACTTGTTTTTCTAAAGCCTAAAGGGAAGTAGCTTTTGACAAAATTTAGTGCATCAGTAAAGTACTTTTCCAACGTCTCTTTGTTCCATCCGTTTATTGAGCCGTCATTATTTGTTTTTTGTGATAAGTACTCATCTAGAAAAGGTTTACCCCGTTTTGGATTATCTGTGCCTTTTTCTGTATAAGCAAAAAACCTAAGTAAAAGTTCTGTAGCTTCGCCTTGTTTTTGGTTATGTGGACTAATGGGGCAAAGTTGTAGAAATAAATTATTTTTACTCATAGTCTCAATAAAGCTAAAAAAACCTTCGTGTGCATCTATACCTTTACGAATTTGACTATCTGACAGTTTTTTGCCAGAGGTATTAAGTCGGTCAAAAATATCTTTCCTAATTTCAATAGTTGCAGATTCGTTTATACTGTGCATCCGCATAGGGCGAGCTATGAAGTTATTTCGACGAGGTTTGGATAAATCGCTAAAACTAATGCCATTTAACGACGTAATTTTTTTTAAGTTTTGTAACTTAATTTCGTCATTGACAAACATTCTTAAAGCTCTAATACGTTGAGAACCATCAATTATTTCAAGTAATCCGTCTTCTTCAAGTTGCGCTACAAAAATAGGCTGCACGGGCATACCCAAAAATAAAGATTCTACAAATCGAGATATTTCGTCGGTATTCCAAACAAATTCACGTTGATATTGCGGGATGAATAAGCATAGTGTGCCTTTTTCATCGTTTTCATCATCTATATCAATTGCAGCAGTTTCATTAAATTCAAGTTGTTCGTGCAGTTTTTCGCCTTTTGTATAGAGTTTTACCAACTCGTATATGGTAAAATCAAAGGTATTATATTTATAAGGAATGGAAAAAGATTTAATTTCATTTTCAATTTCCAATTGCTTCTCTTTATCAAGAGGGATATGTATTTTGGTTTGTTTGTTCATAAGATTAGAAGTGTTTGTTTAAATGTTGTTTGATACTTTGACCAATGACTTCGCCTAGCTTGACAGGCACAGCGTTGCCAATATGTTTTTGTAACGCTGTAGTGCTATTTGCTGTGTTTACAAAATAGTCTTCAGGAAAAGTTTGAAAAATTGCAGCCTCAAGAAGCGTTATAGCGCGGTCTTGTTCAGGGTGGCCAAATCGCCCATTACCAAAACCAATACAATGGGTTGTCATTGTGGGGGCTGGTTCATCCCATAACATTCTACCGTAGACATCTCCAAATGTTTTGCCAGTCAATTTTTTGTGGCAATCATTTATTAACTCAGTTGGTAAATGTTTCCAACTTTGTCCTTGTTTGATGTATTTTATGCGCAACTTATTTGTTGCAGATAGCTTTTGTGCTCTATGTAGGGGATTGTAGGGAGAGGTTACCCCGTCAGCAACGGAAGGTAGATGGCCTATAGCTGTTTTTACGGTTTGTTTATTGTTGGTATGGGTTGGGGGAATAACTTCAATTTCTCCAAATTTAGAAGCCAACAAAACTAATCTTTTTCTGCTTTGGGGTATTCCATATTCAACACAATTGATAATTTTTTCTGTATTGGAAACAAAGTAACCGTTTTTTTTAAGTGTATTTATAAAGTTTTGATAGACAGCATATTTATCAATTTTAGCTAATTGGGGAACATTCTCCATAGAGATAATTTCAGGTTGTGTAGCCTCAATGATTTTGCCAAAATAGTTGAGTAATCCCCATTTTTCCTCTTCATTTTTATTCTTCAATCCTGATGTGTATCGGGAGAATGGTTGGCAAGGAGCGCAGCCAACTAAAATTTTTATTTTATTAGGCGAATAGAGATTTTGAATAAATTTTGGGTCTAATGCTTTAATATCAGCATTGATAAATTTTGCCTTATGATTTTTTTCATAAGCCACTTGGCACGTTTTATCGCAATCAATACCAGCGATAACCTCAAAGCCTTGCTTCTGTAGCCCAAACGATAAGCCTCCAACCCCACAAAATAAATCTACAACTTCAACTTCCATAGACAAAGTATTTTAATTATTATCCAATTGTTCGAAATAATCCTTTATTTGTTCCAAATCAGAACGGTCAGCAATAAGCCGAGAAATCGGCCAACGCTGGTTATTGACATATAAATTATACCCATCAAAGCGAATTTGTTGGGGCAAATAAGTGGTTTTGCGCAGGGTCATACCCAACCCGTTGCGAAGTTCTAATTCTGTCTTAGTAACGATTAAAATAGGATTTTTGAAGAAACAAAGCCCTAAAATCAACAGCACAAAGCCCATAAATAGTTCTAACATTTCCCACAACCAAAAGCCCATTACCAGCGATAAAACGCTGATAATGAGCATAGAAATAGACCAAATTCTGTTGTGGCGTACAGCAAAAGGGAAGTTAAGCATTAGTCTATATTATCGTGTAAAAAAGAATTGTTGTCGCGTAGCTCGGGCTCATTATCGTCGTTGATGGTCAGTCTGGACAAATTGGGTTCGGACGAGTTGGGCAAATCTTCTAATTTTATCCCTTTGCGCAAAAATGCGGGTTTATTTTCCAACTCATTTACTGCTTCTGGGCTGTTGAGTTTTACGCTCAAATTTTTAAGCCTTTCGCGGCGTTCGTCTGCGGATTCTATTTTTTTGTGGGTAGAATTATCCTTGGCAGGCGGTATATTTTGTTTGAAAGGCTCTTTTTCTTTTCTAACGGGTTCGATAGGCTCTATAGAGTATCTAGTTTCTTTTTTTTTAAAATCGTCGTCTTCCAAATAATAAGATTTTTTGCCGCTATTTTGAGGTTTGTCATCATCATCATCTAGCGCAATGCGGGTTTTATTATTGGTGGTTGTTTGTATAGGGTTGACTTTTTGGGGAGTTTGGTTGGTATTGGGGCGGGCTTGTTCTTTGCCTTTGCCTGTTTCGAATCCTGTAGCGATAACAGTAACTGTCAATTTTTCGCCAAGAGATTCATCGTAGCAGTTACCCCAAATCAAATCCGTGCCATAACCAGCCGCTTCTTGTACAAATTCGGTGATTTCAAACACTTCATCCATCGTCACTTCTTGAGTACCCGAAGTGATATTCAATAGTATGTGCTGAGCGCCTTTGATGTCGTTGTCTTCCAATAATGGAGATTGCAAAGCCGCTTCTACCGCTCTTCGCGCGCGTCCTTCGCCTGACATAGAAGCCGTGCCCATAACCGCAACCCCAGAGTCGCGCATAACGGTGTTGACGTCCTCAAAATCCACGTTTACATAGCCAGGAACGGTGATAATTTCCGCTATACCTTTGGCTGCTGTGGTTAATATATCGTCTGCTTTGGCGAAAGCTTCTCCCAAAGACAAATTGCCGTATATTTTCCGCAATTTATCATTAGAGATAACGATAAGTGTATCCACATTTTTTTTCAATTCAGCTATCCCTTCTTCAGCCTGTTTCATACGGCGACGACCTTCAAAGGTAAAAGGGGTCGTAACGATGCCTACAGTCAAAATATCCATTTCTCGAGCTGCTTTGGCTATCACTGGAGCCGCGCCCGTGCCTGTACCCCCGCCCATACCTGCGGTTACGAACAACATTTTGGTGGTGGCGAAGTACTGTTTGATGTCTTCAATGGACTCAATACAAGCCTCTTTTCCTACTATAGGTTTGGAGCCTGCGCCTCGCCCTTCGGTGAGTTCTGGCCCCAACTGAATTTTGTGCGGAACTGTGCTAATGTTCATCGCTTGATTATCTGTGTTGCAGATGGCAAAATCTACCCCTATTATCCCTTGTTGGAACATATAAGATACAGCATTGCTACCGCCGCCACCTACGCCGATAACTTTGATTATAGTTTGCGAGTCGTCTGGTATATTGAAGTGCATATTTCTAATGGTTATACCGTTTTTACGAAATTTTTTATAATATTAAAATATCAATGTTTTTTTAACAAAATTTATTCTTCCCATTTTTGGAATTCATAATATGTTTTTTGCATGTTGCTACTATCCAAAAAATGATAGCGAAGCGTATTTTTGCTTAATTTATCCAAATGGAAAGCAACCCCATTGCGCTCAAAAAAATCATTATCTGCGCTAAATCGGTATTGAAAGTTGTTGGTATAAACCAACTCTTTGTTTGTATTGTATTGATTTTCAACCCCTTCGCAAAAACTAACAGAGTCTAAATCGCAACTTTCAAACTGCCAACGCCATTCGCCATCGCGGAAAAAATGCGCCTGAACCAAATCGCCAGCTTCGTCTTCTGTGCTGATGTGGTTGAGTTGCCAACTGCCTGCTATTTTGGATAAATTTTGTTCTGTTTGCCAATGCTCGTATTTGCGGCAACTGCTCAGGGCTAAGAAAAGGGTTAGTAGAAAAAATGTAGTTTTCATCGTATAGGGGTATTAAATAACTAATTAATATGAATACCAAATTTAGGGGGAATTATCACCTCAATATCTAATAATTCGGCTCTGTTGTCTTTATCAAAATTAAAATAATAAAACACAAAATAATAATACCATTCGTTGGGGCTGCCGTTGTGGTACTTTTTAAAATAGAAATGTGTTTAGTAAGGTTTTACAAGGTAAAACAAGCAGCAATAATATAAGGCGCGCTCAATAGCGTGGGGTTTTACACCCCACGCGGCAATAAAAATTTTATCAAAATATATCATTTTTTTATTTG
>JAAFIM010000070.1:0-4598 GCA_013297745.1 Chitinophagales bacterium
CTACAAGCCGACGTTTTTTGCGTTGCAAAAAAGCTACTGCCCTCGCTTTGCTCGGTTGGTCGTCTTTCCGCGACATACGCTGGTTTTGGCGTCGCACGGCGAAAATTTAGCTTTTTAACTTGACTTCTATCACAAAATAGCTCAAGCGTAACTCCAGGAAATAAAAAAATTAGAAATCTAAATGACGTTCTTTTTTGTGGGGGTAAATATCAGCTAAAGTCAACAATATGCCAGTTTCTTCCACCATACCAAAAGGTTCATTTACGGCTGTGCCAAAGGTTTTCATCGTGGGGGACAAATTCATATACGCGTTGAACAAAGGGGGGATATTTTCGCCATAATCGCGCACCAAACGGGATAGGATTTTGTAATCGGCTTTGTATTCGCCCCCATCAAACACCGCCGCCAACTCTTCTACGCTGCTGGTTAATTGCACAGGAACAAGCGGACTAAGCAAATTTTCCCCGTCAGGGCAATATTTTTGCATAAAATAAAGGATTAAATCCCTTGCTTTAGGGTTGAAACTGGGATACATGGTTATTTTGCCAAAAAAATACTCAACTTGAGGATGCAAAGCCGCGATAGCCCCCAAACCGTCCCATAAATTGTCCAAAGAATAAACCCCGCCGCGTGCGGCAGAACCCGATTGTAAAGTGGGTTGTATAAAAGAACGCCCTAACTCTATAGCTTTGGGTAGATATTTTTCCACAAAAGGGCTATTGTAAGCAAACAAATGCGCGGTGGGGCTGTTCCAATGTCCGTGTGCATCCTGTATAATTTTTGACCCAAATTGAAAACGATAACCGCCCACTATTTCCTCGTCTTCGGGCGACCAAACCACCAATTGCTGAAAAGGAATAGCTGCTGTGTCGTATTCGTCCAAATCCAACTCTTCGCCTGTGCCGCCGCCACCCAATCTAAACGCAATTTCTCTTAGTCTGCCAATTTCGCGGATAACTGCTGGCGATTCGTGGACGTTGGTGATATAAATTTCGCGCCCGCCATAGTTAGTTTTTCGCACAAAGGTTTTTTCATTCAATTCAGCGCGTAAATTTTCCCGAGGTACGCGGTCGATAATTGTTTTCATTATCATATTAGCTATAATATAGGGTGAAATGGGTTGATATTATAAAATAATGGTAAGTCCAAAGATATGGTTTTAGGCGCAAAGATAAATGTTATTTTCAAATTAGCCTTTTTTGCCCGTTTTTTTTTTGATATATTTTTTTCAAACAAAGTTTTTTAGCCCTTTTTGGATAAAAAGTATATTTTTGCGCACAATTTCCCCCCAGTATATTTTTACCCCCACTTTTTATCCCTTTGTTTTGTTTATTTCTAACGATAAATTATAATAAAACTATGTCCCAAAAAATGTTAATCAGTCATACAGATGCTATGGCGCGCTTGTTGAGAGTTAATAATTTTGATGCTTTAATCAATAGAGTAGCCCAACAACAGCAGGTTTCTTCGGTTATACTCAAGGCGGTGATGGTGGTGGAATCTTCTGGCAACCCGTTGGCGGGTATAGAGCGTACCACAGGTGCCAAAGGTTTGATGCAAATTATAGACCAAACTTGGCGCAACACAATCCAACGTTTCCCCAACGTGTTTTTTCAAAACCAACCGCTCAACACCTACATCAATCGGGAAGAAAATAACCATTGGCAAAATCCAGAGTTGAATATACTCGTCGGTGCTTTGGCTCTTCGGCTCAAATGCGATGCTTTGTCCCGCCAAATAGCTAAACAGGTGCTTATCAATAACCCTGAAGATATGATGTTGTTGCTTACTTGCTATAATGCGGGCGAATTTACCGTAGCCACAGCTTACAATTTTGCCAAACAAGGCGGTAGTAGCCGCCCCAATATAGAGTTTATAGAACCCCAATACCTAACCCCCGCCATACAAACGGTGGTTACCCGCTTTAAGTTGGGCTGGAATATCCCCAATAAGGTTAAAGAAATTTCAGAATATGCGCATAAAGTGATACAAATTATCAACTTATTGCAGGAACAAGAAATCGGTTTTTTTGAAAATGTTATCAATCATAGCAATACCAACCAACCTATTCGCCAAAATACTCAAAATTCTACCCCCAACAATACCCCGCCAGCCAATAATCCCGCAAATGCTAATAATAATGCCCCTTTAGCGCCTTATATAGTGGTGGCTGGGGATACAGGGGTGGCTATAGCTCGTAAATTAAATACAACTTTGGAGATTTTGCAGCGGGCTAATCCCGCCGTTGTTTGGTCGAGATTGAGCATAGGGCAAAAAATAAACCGCCCCAACACAGCCAGCGCTAATCCTGTAGTTAATAACCCTCCTCCTGCCAATAATAACCGCCCCAATAACGCAACCCGCACCCACTTAATCAAACGTGGGGATAATTTATCCAACTTGTCCGTTTTATACAAAACAACCGAAGCCGCACTTAAAGCCGCCAATCCGACCAAATTAAAGCGTTGGGGAGATGTAGAGGGTTTTTCAATCGGAGAAACCATCATCGTGCCTTAAATATAAAGCTAATTTAATCTAAAATGCAAATTTTAATCTCAAAAAACCTTGTTTTTTTAAAATAAACCCCCTAACTTTGAAAACTTTAGAGGTTTTGGTGGGAATAAAACCCCGAACTTTAAAAACTTTAGAGGTTTTGGTGGGAATAAAACCCCGAACTTTAAAAACTTTAGAGGTTTTGGTGGGAATAAAACCCCGAACTTTAGAAATTTTAGAGGTTTTGGTGGGAATAAAACCCCAAACTTTAAAAAATAAATTCTCTTTTTGGGGTTAAAATTTGCAGATTAAAAAAATATAGCTTATTTTTGCAAAAATTATTTCAAGCTATTGCACACAATTATCTTATTTTTATAAAAAACATAACAATTATTTTTGAAATTTATGGCATCACAAGATTTTTTTCCCTCCAAAGACGCGGACATACGCGAATGGCTGGGTACATTTCAAACCAATTTTCCCACCATTGCCGCTCAATTGGGTTTATCGCCCAGCGAAATTAGCGAAATCACAGCAATGAGCAACGTTTTTATCCAAGATATTGACGCACAAGCCCAAAAAGAACAGGAATTAAAAGCAATAATTGAAACTAAAATTAGCAATAGGGAAGAAAAATCGCCTATTTTTCGCGCTGCTATAGCCAATATCAAAAATCGTCGCAATTATCAAAAATCTATGGGCGAACTTTTGGGGATAGTATCTCGCCCCAAGCCTAAATTAGATTATGATACTTTGCAACCCAAGCCTAAATTAACCACTGTAGCCAAAGAGGTCAAAATAACCTTTGTGCGGGGCAATACCCACGGGGTAAATATCTATTGCCGTAGAGGTAACGAAACCAATTTTAGCTTAATGGTGCGTTCTTATGCCTCTCCTTATATAGATAATCGGCTTAATCTCAACGGCGCGAGTTCGGAAAGACGCGAGTATTATCTCCGTTATATGCGCGGAAACATAGAAGTTGGGCAAAATTCAGACATTGTGGTAGTTAATATATAGGGAGCAGTTGTTAGTGATTAGTGATTAGTTATATTAACTATGTGAAATAAATCATTGGTGGTTATATGATATTCAAAAAATTGATGGCGTTGGTGTAGAGACAAGGTATTATCACGTAAATTTTTATCCCCAATAATTATTTCCACACCCTTAGCGATAATTAATTTATTAATAATCTCATAAATAACCCCTACAACCAACCACTGCTCACTAATAACTGCCCACTAATAACTAATAACTAACCACTAATAACTAATAACTACAAAAAAAATGTCATTTTCCAAACCAGATGAGCAAGAAGTACAAGCTCAAAATTATTATAAAGCGCAAGTAGGGGCTGTAGTATCGCCTTTAATTCAAAAAATTAGCAGGTTAGTATCTATTATTTTCCATCCGATATTTTTGGTATTGTACATATACCTTATGTTGGCTAGCATAAACCCTTTTTTCTTTGGCAAAACCAGCTTTGAAGCGGTAATAAGCGACAAACACGATTTTGGGGTGCTGATGCTTTTGGTTTTTTTGTTAGTGTTATTGCCTTTATTGGCTTTATCTATGATGCGAGGGTTGAATATGATAAGTAATTTTAGCTTAGAATTGCGTCAAGAGCGCATAGCTCCTTATATTGTGTTGGGTTTATCCTATTTAATAGGATTTATGCACCTCAATAGTTACACGGGTGCGCCTATAGTGGTGAAATTATTTATTTTGGGGGCAACTTTGGCTATAGCTATGGCATTTTTTATCAATTTATTCGCCAAAATAAGCATACACACTGTAGGAATGGGGGGATTGGTAGCTTTTATATTATTGGCTTTGCTCAATACCAGCAATTTGAACGACAACGATGTCTGGGTGCTACCTGTGGTGGTGGCAGTGGCTGGGATAGTAGGCACAGCGCGCAGATTATTGGGTGCACACCAAGCACAAGAACTATATTTGGGTTATTTTGTGGGATTTTTTGGGCAGTTTTTGGCAGCTAATTTTGTGTAGGCAAAATTTAAGCTTATAAAATTCAACTTTATTCCTATGCGCGGTTAAAATTATCAAAAAAAAATAGCCCTCAAAAGGGGCTTTTTTCGTTT
>JAAFIM010000070.1:4608-22226 GCA_013297745.1 Chitinophagales bacterium
AAAATTATTTTTATAATTAAAATAAATGCTATCTTTGCCCCCGATTTTTTTATAACCACAAGCAAGTTCTTTGCAAATCTGTTTTTTATTATGCTCAACCGCCACAATATCAGGGTGAAAGTGTTGCAATCTTTATACGCACAACAAATGCAGGGCGAAGTTAGCCCCGTTGTAGCGGAAAGATATTATACAAAAATGTGCCAAAATGGCTACAAATTGTATTTGTACAACTTATATTTTCTGCAACAAATCGCTCAAGAAAACTTGCGCGAGTACGAAATCCGCCAACAAAAACTATTGCCCACAGCAGAAGATAAGGCTTTTGTACCTTATTTATATCAAAATCCAATCATGGAGTTTCTTAGAAACAACGAAGGTTGGAAAAAATTGCTTAAATCAGAGTTGATTAGCCACATGATAGGCAGCGAGCAAACCAAAAAATTCTATAAAGAATTTATTGCCAGCGATTATTATCAAAATACTTACAGCAACGGTAAAATTTACCCGCTCAAAGAACACCAATATTGTTTGGTTAGTTTGTATAAAATGTTGATAGAACACGACGATTTTCGCGAACTGCTGGAAGACCATTTTCCCACTTGGGAAGAAGATATTTCCCTTTTGTATGGGGCGGTCAAAAGTACAATCAGAGAATTTCCCCAAAACCCGCTTTTTTATCTAAATTATAAAATAAGTGAGGATATTTTAAACGATTTTGGACGCTCATTGTTATACCAAGTGATTAATAATGAACAAAAAATGCAGCCGCTTATTGCCGAAAAATTGCAAAATTGGTCTGAAGACCGTATAGCAACTATGGATATGCTCATTATCAAAATGGCTATCTGTGAGTTTTGGTTTCACGCGAGTATTCCCACCAAAGTTACCATTGATGAATATGTCGTGATAGGCAAAGAGTATAGCACAGCGCAAAGTAAGCGTTTTTTAAACGGTATTTTGGATAGATTGATGCGCGATGAGTACCAAAAAGGACATATACAAAAAGCGGGTAGGGGATTAGTGGATACCAACCCAGAAACAAGCAAACAAGATGCGACCACAGAAGCAGCAGACAATCAAACCACAGATTAAATAACTATTTTCTTTATTATGAACAAGTGGTATTTTGGGTTAATTATAGTATTTTTAACCAATTTTTTTCCCATAGTTAATGGTCAAAATAGCGAGGCTAAGCAAAGTTTTAGCTATCAAATGTTGGTTACTGACTATTGTACTTTAGACCCTCAATATAGAGCAGAAAGGGCAGCAAGACCGCGTTTTATGTACGCTGACGATGTCAATTATGGCGCACAAATGGGGTATGCTCGCTACCTTAATCCACATTTTAACCTTAAAGCTGGATTGAGAATTGGCACAATAGATGCTTATCATACAGCCAATGCTGAAGGAGATAGCACTTGCCAGCCTTGTTCAAGACGGTTTTATCCACAAGAGTTTTTTGCCAGTTTGGAACTAAATGCCTTGTATAAACTCAATAATGGCTATATTTTGCCCGAAAAAATGGTCGTGCAACCTTATGCTGTTCTGGGCTTGTCAGCGGTTTATTTTGATAAAAGAACCCAACATTTTGACCTGCAAATTCCTATGGGTTTGGGTATAAACGTGCAAATCGCGCCCCAAATGGCTCTACAAACGCAAATGGAATATAGACCAGCTTTAATTAGCAAAAAACATAACTTAGGGATTTTGTTTGGTGTGGTTTGGTTGTGGGCGGATAAAAATTCTAGCAATAAATCATAAAACGATTAGTATAATTTTTTGTTGTTAAATAATGGATTTTATACACATTGATATCAAAGCGGAATAATGCATAAAGCCCTAATTTTGTTCTTTTTTATAACATTGGCTTCTTTTGTTGTAGCACAACAAGACCGAAATACAGCATTGACTGTAAAAATAGAAACGACTTTCTATGATTCAGCCTGTTATTTTAGCCAACGATTTGATTTTCACTGTTTAAATAGTCAGTGGAATAGCATAGACCTGTGGGGATTTGGGGCAAATGATACGAGTTTATATTTTGCTTATGTTAAAGATAGCAGCCAACCACTTTATTGGCGAATTTACCTATTTGCTCAATTACAAACAGAGTTTAAAATAGCTAGCCAGAAACATTTTGATACACAATTTCTGAAAAATATCTGCTTGCAAGCACTCAACAAAAACGAAATTGAAATGAATGTGTTTGATTGCTTTCGGGTAGAAACTGTTTGCAAAAAAGGTAAATGTAAAGGCTATTTAACTAATGTAAATTCTGTTGTATCCAATTCATTGATAGCACTAGGAGAACATTATACCTGAATTGTATAAAATTTTTAAAACTGATACGAGCACCCAACTCTTTCGTTGCCGGGATTGTCCCAATGCTGCTAGATGTGGGCAACTTTACAGCAAAAAAGATTGGGCTATTTATTTTTTGCATAAAATAACCCAAAGCCCTTTCCCTTTTGAACTCGTCTTTACCGATATAAATATCAGTTTAAAGGAGTATTTTGAGGGTAAGGACTGTTTTGAAGTTATACGTCCAGAAAAAAAAGAGTTGATAAATTTACAAAAAAATGCATTTGATAGTTTTATAAAACTATACTGCGCCAAAAAAAGTATATCTTTAAAATAATCATTATATATTTTAATTATGAAAAACACACTATTTATTTGCTTAACTTTGCTGCTATTATCTGCCTGCCAAAATGGCGAAACAGAAGCGCCAACAGTTCCCGCTCCGTCTAGTATAGATGCGATTAGAAACGCAGAGCCGATTAGCAACTCTTCATTGATTAGCAATCCTATTTCTGCTGATTCGCAGATGGATTTAACCCAAATGGCAAAAATGGAGTTGGAAAAAACGAGCTTTGATTTTGGGGAGATAAAAGAGGGTGAAAAAGTCGAGCATATTTTCAAGTTCAAAAATACGGGCAAAAGTCCGCTAATCATCAGCAGCGCACAAGGTAGTTGTGGTTGTACTGTACCAGAATGGCCGCGCTCGCCTATAGCTCCTAACGAAACGGGTGAGATTAAGGTGAAGTTTAACAGCGAAGGCAAAAATGGTTCGCAAGAAAAAACCGTAACTTTGACCGCCAATACCAGCCCTACCAATGTAGTCCTCACCGTAAAAGGGGTTGTGTTGGGCAATCCAAACAAGGACGCAACCGACAAAAAATAAGCTTAATTTTTTTTAAATATATTATTATCATAATGAATATTCTATTCTTACAAGCTCCAGCCGCAGCTACTGCTAATAGTGGAGGAGGTTGGATTTCTATCCTATTTTGGGGACTTGCTTTCGCTGTAATTTACTTTTTTATGATTAGACCTCAAGGTCAAGCGCGTAAAAAACAAGAAGAGTTTAAAACTCAGCTTAAAAAAGGTACTAAAGTGGTAACTATAGGCGGTTTGCACGGGGTTATACTCAACATCCACGACAAAACTATAGATTTGATGATTGCGCCTAAAGTATCTATTACCGTGCAACGCGATTGTATCTCTCTGGAATATACCCAAGCGGTAAACGCTGCTTACAACGAAGCCAACAAAGATGAACCCGCCAAAAACGAAAAGCAAGCGAATAGCGAAAATGCTGCTGTTCAACCCGATAGCGAAAAACAACCTTCGTAATTTTTTACGTTCAGACCAGGCTATTCTCATGCTTTGCATGATTATAGCTTTTGTTTTTTGGTTGGTTACCAAGTTGTCTTACCCGTACAAAAGTAGTGTGCAGATTAAATTGGATTATTCTTTGCCCGATAATAAAACTTTTTCACAGTTTGTACCCTCTTTTTTGGAAGCGGATATCAAAGCTACGGGTTGGGATTTATTGTTTATGTCTTTGTTGGAGGTAAAAATAGACTTGCACAGAGAAGAACAGCAGTCGTTTAGCAACAATCATTTATCTGGCACTATCCAAAAAATGTTGCCTTTGGGTACTCAGCTTTTACAAGTGCGCCCTGACCAGCTAAATTTGCAGGTAGAACCCATTTTTATCAAATCTGTGCCTTTGCGTTTAGATTATCAGGTTGAGTTGGCTGCTGAGCACAAATTGGTGGATAGTCCAGCCCTTTTTCCTGCTTTTGTGGAAATATCGGGGGCGGCTTCTGTAGTCAAAAATATACAAGAGTGGAAAACTAGCCCTTTGGTTTTGCAAGGGTTGAAATCGAGCCACGAACAATCCTTGCAGTTGCTAACCGCTGAAGACAAAAATATCCAAATTACGCCCAACGAGGTGCGGGTGCTACTGAAAGTGGAACAAGTGACCGAAAAAAGGTTAGAAATTCCCCTTACCGTAGAAAATTTGCCCGATTCTGTATTGCTGGTTGTTTTGCCCAATAAAATTACCGCTACTTGTGTGGTAGGATTGAGTGATTATGCGCGGTTGAATAGCAGTGAGTTTAAAGCTACAGTTGATTTCAACCAAAAAAATAGCGATAATAGTCTGCATATCCGCTTGGAAAAAAGAGCCAATTATGTAGATTTGGTACAATTTCAACCCAAAAAGGTAAATTATGTGGTAAAAAAGACAAAATAAAAAATCCCTACAGGTGTTTATACCTATAGGGATTTTTTTATAAACATTATACCAATTTATGCTTATAGGTGCTGTTCCAATTTTTGCTTGAGTACAGATTTAGAGGTTGAACCCACTATTTTATCCACAACTTGACCATTTTTAATGAATAAAAGCGTAGGGATATTTCTAACATTATATTCCATCGCTGTTTCTGGGTTGCTATCCACATCCACTTTGCCTATTATGGCACGGCCTGCAAATTCTTCTGATAATTCTTCAATAATGGGGGCAATAGCTCTGCAAGGGCCACACCATTGTGCCCAAAAGTCCACTAAAGCTACTTGTGATGATTCTAATACGCTGCTTCTGAAATTAGCGTCGGTGATTGCCTGTGCCATATTATGTTTGTTTTGTGTGTAAAAAGTTATAAAATGATTTTAATTTGCGGATTGCCAACTATAAACGTTCACAATCGGAAAAAGTTGCAAAAATGGGGTTATTTTTAAATTATTATTATTGATAAATTGATAAGCAAAATTGATAACTTGAGCTTAATAGGCTATAGATAAAGCTGATAATCTTGGGCTACTATCCCCACTTGGGCGCGTCGGTGCTGGCTAATCAACTGCTGAATGGCTTGATAATGGAGTGGATTATGCACAAAATCGCAGCCTGCTGCCTCTATGATAAGGATGGGAATTTCCGCTTGGTGTTTTTGAAAAAAATCGTTGTAACTATTTTCTACCCTAAGCAGATAATCGGCTTGGATATTCTGTTCGTAGCTTCTATTCCGTTTTTTGATATTTGCCAATAATTCCTCGATAGGGCGGCGGATATAGACCAACAAATCGGGGCGGGGTAGGTTGCAGTTTAGCCCGTGGAATATCTTTTGGAACAGTTCCCATTCTGCGCCCGCCAAATTCTCTTTGGCAAAAATTAGCGTTTTGGAAAAAACATAATCAGCTACCAAAGGCTGCATCAGGTTAGAATTAAGCAACCATTGTTGGAGTTGGGTTTGGCGTTCTGTCATAAAAAACAACTCTACTGCCAATGCGTGTTGGGTTGGGTTTTGGTAGAAAAGGGGCAAGAATGGGTTTTCTTCAAACGTTTCCAACAACAAATTTGCGCTTGTCTCTGTGGCCAATAATCTGCTCAAAGAGGTTTTGCCCGCGCCTATATTGCCCTCTATGGCGATGTAAGGGGTTTTATTTATCATTTTTTTGGTTTATTTGACTTACTCCTTTGGCTGCATCGTCGGCGCGTCTGTCTGCTACGCCCTCTATAAGCCCGTCGGGATGGATTAAAATAGCTTCAACTTGTCCTATAGCTTTGCGCTCTTCTACCGTATGCCCCATTTTTCGCAATTGGCGGATAGTAGCGGCAGAAAAGGTGTTTTTTTCGTGCTGGATTTTATCTGGTAGGTATTGGTGGTGAAAACGGCGCGCATCTACAGCCTCTTGTAGGGTTTTTTTGTACTCTATAACGTTGATAATCACCTGAAAAACTGAAGTGGGGATGGTAGAACCCCCAGGCGAACCCAAAAGCATAAACAATTTGCCCTCTTTGGCTATAATCGTGGGAGTCATACTGCTCAACATCCGCTTCTGTGGCACTATCGCGTTGGCTTCGCCCCCGATTAGCCCGTAATGGTTGGGGGAGTTGGGTTTTGCGCTAAAATCGTCCATTTCATTGTTTAGTATAAACCCGCCCCCTTTTACGATAACTTTTGAACCGTAGTTGGTATTTACTGTAGTGGTAATGGCTACCGCATTCCCCGCTTTATCCACTATAGAATAATGGGTGGTTTCTTCGCTCTCTTTGCCCAATTCGCCCGCTTTGATGCTGCTGCTGGGGCTTGCTTTTTGCGGGTTGAAGTTTTTTATCCTTGTTTGTAAATAATTGCTATCCAATAACTTGCGCACGGGAACTTGGTAGAAATCGGGGTCGCCCAAGTACATAGAGCGGTCGGCATAGGCTCTTCTTTCCGCTTCGGTGATAAGATGCACACTTTCTACAGATTGAAACCCGTACTTAGCCAAAGGGTATTTTTCTATCATTGCGAATAATTGCGCTATTAATACCCCCCCGCTGCTGGGTGGGGGCATAGATGCGAATTGGTAATTTTTGTACTTAAACTGTATCGGTTCGCGCCATTGGGGTTGGTAAAGTTCCAAATCTTCTTTGGTAATCAGCCCGTTTTTGGCTTGCATCTCTTCCACTATCAACTGCGCCGTTTCGCCCTTATAAAAACCGTCCCGCCCTTGAGTTTGTATCCTTTTTAGGGTATTAGCTAGGTCTTTTTGTACGAAAATATCCCCGCGTTTAAAACTCGCGCCCTTATTCAGTTGAAAAGCGGATTGATAACGGTTGACTTTATTAAAAATGGGTTGAAATTCGTTCATCGTGGTCGCTTCCCAATTGGTCAATATCACCCCGCTATCTGCTAAAATAATACTCGGCGCGACCAAATCCGACCAGGGCAAACTGCCGTATTTTTGGTGCATAGCCCACATTCCCGCCACAGAACCGGGTACGCCCACAGCCAAATGCCCGTCGCGGCTCAAACTGTCTATAGCTTTGCCGTTTTTGTCCAAATACATATCTCGGGCAGCAGCCAAAGGGGCTTTTTCTCTAAAATCTAAACTCGCCAACGCGCCCGTTGCTTCTCTATACATCAAAAATCCCCCCCCGCCGATATTACCCGCGCGCTGATAACAGACAGCTAACGCAAAATGTACGGCTATAGCTGCGTCGATAGCGTTGCCGCCTTGGGATAAAATATCCACGCCCACTTGAGTAGCGGCTGGGTGAGCGGTTACGACCATTCCCAAATGGCTGGTGTCGCGTTTGGGAAGGGGGTATATTTTATATTTGTCTTGGGCTTGGGTGCAACTTAATAAGCTGATATTCAAGCTAAAAAGTAAAAACAAGGGTATTAATTGCCGCATACTAATCTTTTTTAGGGTGGTTTATACCCCAATCATAGCCGCAAAGTTACATCTATTTCTAAAAAAGAAGCTACCTTTGCCGAAAATTTTTAACTGTTTTTTAAATTATGATAGGATACGTTTTATTTAGAATCGCTTTGTTCATTTTTTGGCTAATTCCCTTTTGGTTGTTGTACTGGATAGCAGATTTTGCGTATTTGTTGCTGTATAAAATTATCGGGTATAGAACCAAAACGGTAAGGGCAAATCTGAACCTTGTTTTTCCCAATTTAAGTGCTGAAGAGAAAAAAAGTATAGAAAAAGTTTTCTATAGGCATTTGTGCGATGTAACGCTGGAGGGGATAAAAGGGCTAACTTTGCCCGAAGCTGAAGTGGCGCGCCGTTGGAAAATTTTAAACCCCGAAATTATCCATAATTTTCACCAGCAAAAACAAAGCGTTATCTTCTCTGGGGCGCATTATAGCAACTGGGAATGGGCGCCTTTGGCTACTCCCGCCCAAACTCAAGCGCATTTGTTGGTGTTTTATAAACCTATCAGCAACCCCCGCATTGATGCTTACATACGCCAATTGAGGGGCAAAAATCGCAGCGAGATGCGTTCTATCAAAGAAACCAAACAATGTTTTGAAGAGTATAAAAATCAAGTTTGTTCCTTTGCCCTGGTTGCTGACCAAAGCCCCAGCAATCTAAAAGATGCACATTATATCAATTTTATGGGGTTGGAAAATGTGCCTTTTTTGCACGGCATAGCCAAATATGCGCAAGAGTATAACCTGCCCGTTATCAATTATCACACCAAAAGGATAAAGCGGGGTTTTTACGAGGTGCAAACTGAAGTGCTGACCGATAAACCGCAATCGCTGCAACCAGAAGAAATTACCCGTTTATTCGCTGCTCAGGTGGAAAAAGATATTCGCAATAATCCCCCCGAATGGTTGTGGTCGCATAAGCGGTTTAAACACCTTAAATAGTGGTTAGTTATTAGTTGTTAGTTATTAGTGGTTAGTTGTTAGTTGTTTTTTAAAATGATATTTTATGAATATAAAACGTTTTTTGTTCTATAGTTTAATTGTTGTATGGTGCGCTTGTAACGGTGCGGTTAAAAATAAACCCAATTCTAACGAGGCGCAACCTATTAATTTTCTTAGCAATGCCAAAGGGAGGGTGGTTAAAGAACTAAGTCCCCATATATGGTATATTTTTCAAGACCAAAAACAAAACTATTGGTTCGCAAGCAACGGCGAGGGCGTTTATCGTTACGACGGGAAAATTATAACCCAATTTACCACCACCGATGGGCTCGCGAATGACACGATAAGGCAAATTCAAGAGGATAAATTGGGGAATATCTACTTTTCCACCTTTGGCGGTGTTAGCAAATTTGACGGGAACACATTTACCACTTTGCAACCAATCAAAAGTCAAGAATGGAAATTAGAACCTAACGATTTATGGTTTTATATATTGGGGAAAAAGAACCCAGGGGTTTATCGCTATGATGGAAAAAATTTATACAATCTGGAGTTTCCCAAACATTACCTCCACGATGAAATTTCTGCACGGGTTGCCAACTCCTTTTTTAGCCCTTACGAAGTGTATTCTATTTATAAAGATAGAAAAGGGGCAGTATGGTTTGGCACTTCTGTTTTTGGGGCTTGTCGTTTTGACGGCAAAACGGTAAAGTGGATGTATGAAGAAGAATTAACCACAGTACCAGCAGGGGGAACTTTCGGTATTCGTTCTATTTGGGAGGATAAAGCGGGACATTTTTGGATTTGCAATACTCATCAACGGTTTATTTTTGATTGGGATAAAACTGCTAAAAGTGATAGGTTGCAGTATCAAAAAATAGCTGGTGTAGGAAATGAAAAGGTATTTTTTGGGGATAAATTTATTTACTATTCGCACATATTAGACGACGCCAACGGCACAATTTGGCTCACAACTTGGAGTACGGGTATTTTTAGCTATAGCGAAGGGAATTTTACCCACTATCCGATAAAAGACGGAGAACAAAATGTCAATGTGGTTTCTATGTATAAGGATAATTTTGGCAATTTATGGCTTGGTACAGCTAATAATAGCGTGTATAAATTCAATGGGAAAGATTTTATAAAGTTTCAATTTTAAAAATGTAAAAAAATTATTTGTGGTTAAAAAACTTGCTTTTATTCGCTTACTGTCCCCGCGTACAACGCGGGGCTACCATTATTGAACCCTTTCAGGGTTCATATTTGCCAACCCCAAAGGGGTTGAACGGCAATTGCCCCGTGTGAAACACGGGGTTTATAAAAAAAAATTAAAAATATCGTTGCAAAAGTCTAAGTTTTTAATCACCAATAAATTATTCCTGATACTTACTAGATTAAAAATATATCGTCGGGCTGCCCAAGTAGAAGGTTTCAAAATAAAAATGTACTGTCGGGCTGCCCAAGTATAGGGTTGCAAAATAAAAATGTATCGTCGGGCTGCCCAAATCAGCAAATGTTAATAAGTTGTTAATGTATTACAAATGTTATCAATTGGTATAAAAATTGCAAGGCTGCAAATAAGTTATTCAGTTAACTTTTTATCATTTCAACCCTTTAAAAAATATCCGTATGCAGACAAAAAAAAGAAAAGAATTGCCCAGTCGTAAAATTACTACGGCTTTATTAGCTGATGAAGTGGGCGCAAATTGGAATTTACACTTTCCTAATTTTCATTTAAACAATGTTAACGCAGCAAATCTACAAGCTGAAGCTATTCAATTGAGAACATATTTGGAAGAAAGTAGCCAAAATCAAAACAATTTAAAACAAAACACAGCCGATTTATCCACGCTAAACGCAACAATTAGCAACGCTATAAATATATTAAAAAGTCATATCAAAATTGCCTGCTGGCCTGCACAAAATACAAAGATTGAATATGTACAATATGGCTTATTGTTAAGAAATAGAAGTTATGAACTGCCTGCCGATAACGATTTGCGCCAAGTTGCGCTACAAACGCTGGTCAAAAAGCTACAAGAATCAAATAATCCCATAGCCAACGCCACGCAAGGGCTGAATTTTTGGTTAGATTTGCAGACTCGCCACGCTCAACTTTGGCAGAATAGCCGACAATTGCGCGCTGACAAAAGCAGTTTAGCCCAACAAACGGATGTATTAGCCGATAAAATTCTATTGGATTTAAAACGCGTCCGCAAAGGCTTGGAGATTGAGTACACAGGCACAGAATTAGCCCGACAAAAGCGTGTTATGGGCTTTTTGAAAGAAAGTCTGTAAAATATAAAAGCCCCGTCCGTTTTGGATAGGGCTTTTTTTATTGGAAAAATTATTTATTTTATTGTGCCGTTGCAACCTACAAATCGCGTTTCGCGTATGACTTTAGCTAAAATATCAAATTAACTTAAAAAATATGGCACAACAAGAAATTATTGAGGTTATCACAGCCTATTTAAAACGCGCTAATGATAAAACTGCTTACGCGCTATTGCTTAATGGCGAATGGGGCGCGGGTAAAACGTATTATTTTAAAAATACCCTTGTTCCTAAAATTGAAGTTCTACCCACGAAAGGTGGAGATGCTACGACCTATAAGGTTTTATACATAACGCTAAATGGGATATCCAAAACAACGGAAATTGTAGATGCTGTGCTAAATGAAAAAATGGCAAATTGGTTTGATATAGATAGCGCAGCTAAAAACACCACTCCAGCCGTTCAAAAAGCAGGCGGCAAGGGAAATTTTTTTGAAAAAATAGCAAATTGGTTCAATACAGGTCGCGCAAATAAGAAGGCTATCACCCCCAACGTTCTAAAAGCATACGTCCCTATTTTTAATATAGGAAAATTATTGTTGAATGGTTTGATAAAAAAAGCCACAACTGTTGATTTTGCCAAAGACTATCCAATGGATAAATTACGAAAACTAAGTAATTTTAGTGGTTATGTGATTTGTTTTGATGATTTGGAACGCTGCACTATACCCGTTAAGGAAGTATTGGGTTTTATCAATAGCCATTTTGTGGAACATTTTGGTATTAAAACTATCATCATTGCTAATGAAAAGGAGATAAAACCGCAAGAAGATTACAACTTTATCAAAGAAAAATTAATAGGGCGCACTATAGAATTTAAACCCAGCCAAAAGGATATATTAGATACAATACTAATAAATCCTAAACTCTCCCTTTTGAATGCTTACCGCAATTTTATAGACGAAAAATTGGACTACATAGGAGATAATAAAGTTTGGAATTTAAGAACTTTATTTTTTGCCTTTGAAAATTTGGAAACCGTTTTGAAGTGTTTAGATGCCGATTATATTAAGCAACTAAATGATTTGAACGCTGAATATAATTTGTTTCATCAATTGATTTATTACGTGCTGGCTGTGTCTTATGAATATAAACATAGCATCATAGATGAGCATTATAAATACTTGAAAATGTCTGCTCGTAGTCTTAAGACTATAGAGCTTTATAGAGCTGATAATTCTTCTGAAAAAGAAATAAAATATAAAAATTCATATCAGCATCCGTTATTTCCAAATGAAAAAATAAACCAACTTATTTGCAATTTTGTTGAAAAGGGCATTTTCCAAGAAGCAGAATTTAAAACTTTGCTAGTTGAGCATTTAGCACAAGAAAAAATTAATTTTGCAAATAAACAAGCTAACGCTAAACACGAAGAACTCAAAGAAAAAATTCGTATTTTTTTTAAGGTGGTACGCTTTTCAACTTCTATAGAACAAGTACAAAATGCTATAAAAAGTATCAAAGATATATTAGAGATGACTTGTTTACGAGCTTGCTTTGACGAAGGTTCGGTATATTGGTTTATCCCTATTGACTTTTTAGGCGAACTACAAGTTTTTAAAAACAAGGGTTTTATTAGCCAAGATTTTTTACAAGAATTTTGCGGAGACTTAAATGAAAATATTGTAAATTGGTATTTGAAGCAACCTTGTTTTGATAAAGTTGGTGATTTGCTAACGGATAACTTTATCAATGAACAAACTAATAAAATTGTAATAGATATGCATAATATCAATACTTTTAATGATAATGCAAAAATACCTAAAAAATATTTAATGGAATTAGATGATACATTAGTACAATCTAATAACTATCTTCGGCACGCTAAAAAGTTGTTTAATAAAATAGAAACATTAGCTAAAGCATTGATAGAAATGGAGAGTAAAATTACACAAGAAGAAATAGAGGATGAACTAACACATAATGTTGCTAATCCTAGCTATGAAAAAATAAAGTCTTTGTCTGATAATAGTACACTTTTAAACGCTGCTGTATTATCAGTTTCCACAACCATAAGTTTATTTTGGGATTATAAATGTAAGGGGGGTAAAACAAAAAAAACAATCTAAATAAAAGTAAAAATGCGCAAAGCCTTGTATTTATAGGCTTTTGCGCATTTTTGTATTAAGGTGGCACACAAAACAAAAATAACAATCGCTTAATAAGTGCTTAACTAATTAAACGGTCTTAAATGGTAATGCCGCGCTTTTGCGCGGCTTTTTTGTTTTTGCGCGCAGCCATTTTATAAAATAGATGAACAAAAAGTTAAGATTATGACTGCTCGCGGTCAATCTATTTTGTTATATCCCCCCAACCTACAACAATACCATTTTCAAAATCTACGTATTGGGTGTATTTTGTGGTACCTCTATCTGTCTTATATTGTCCAAAAGACCAGCGTTCTTTTATTTTACTTAGATTAACCTTTTCTGTTTTGTCAGCAGGGTTTCCCCAAGCATAAATTACCATTTGTTGGTCAAAACCTTGCGCTATTTTTTTATTAAATATCAAAGTCCCATTGACTTCACCATAGACTTCAATGAGTTTGAGCCGCTCTTTCTCCTTACGCTCAGTCGCTTGTTTTTTTTGTAGGGCATCTTTTCCCCTTTGTTTGATTACAAACCAAATAATCACTGCGGCTATCAAAGCCCAAAGCAAAATCATTAATATTAGCTTCATTTTTTAGACATTTTAAAGGTTATTGAGTTTGCAAAACGAAAACAACAATTTAAACGCAAAAAAATAGAAAAGGCGGAAAAAAGGCGGGAAAAGGCGGCGGTTCAAGATTACCGATGTTGTCGGTCTATTAGGACGCTACGTAAAACTTGAATTTGGGCTGTCATTCTATCTATTTGTTGCTTTTGCAAAAGAATTTCCAACTCTAAATTTTGTGAATAATCTCCATCCGTGTCATTTTCCTCATCATCAACTGTAGTGGCATATCTTTCTAATCCCATAGTCCCACGACCACAGATAAACCAGTTGAAGTTCAAAAATTTTCTTGTTTTTTGATAAAAATCCATTTCTAGGCTTCGCATAACTTTCATATTGATATGGAGACGTCCCACAGTCATAGCGAAAATATTTTCGTATGTTTCAGATGAAGAAAGGGCAAGTTGTTCTTTGCTCATATCCAATAAGGTTAGTATTTTTTCTAACCGTTTGCCTTGTTTAGCATAATCAAATTCTGCGCTTGAGTCCATTTTTTATTTATTTAGGATGTTGTTGATAATATTTTTAAGCTCACTTTCTAATATGATTTTTTTTGTCTTTGTTTCGCTTTCTTTATCGCTAGATTGGATTACCATATCCCCAATACCTAGTAACAACCAATTTAAACTTAGGCTTTCGTTCTTAATTTTATAGAAAATGGAATAAAGTTTTTCCAAAACGCTAAAAGATAAATCACGTTTGCAGTTTTCAATTTGGGTAATATACTCCCGACTTAATTCCATTTCTTTAGCCATAGCTGGTTTCTCAAAACCAAGATAAATTCTAACGAGTTGAAAATTTTCAGCTTGTTTTTTTTTATCTAAAAACATCATATTATTAAATTTTGAATATGTTAAAGTTTTGTTAAAATTAACACTTTTGTAGCAAATTGTTTTAATAGGAACAAATTGCTCCTTATCTTTGCACCGTAAAATATGTTACTGATTAGGTAATAAATCGTTATTAAATCGTTACAAAGTTTTAATAAACTGCAAATATAATGCCAAAAAACGAAATCAAGCCAATTAAGCTAACAAAAAATCAAGAAAATTTAAAACTTTTTTTGCATTACGGTGATGTGAAACAGTTAGCAGAAATTACAAACTATAGCATTAGTACTGTTTATCAAGCACTTAGAGGGAAAATTCATAAAATAGAGGTTTGGAATGCCTTAGCCGAAATCGTAAGAAAACGCCGCACAGCAGAAAAACAGTTGGAGGATAGCATAAAAAATGCGCTTGTTTAGAGTTTTAATTAGCCCTAAATTTTTACAATAATATGTATTAACTTTGTGGGAAAGTATTTTTTAATTTAAAAACAAGCATTTAATTCATTATTTTTTTATGGCTAAAAACATTGAGCAACGAACAGAAAATGGTAATACCGAAATCTATGTTTCTGTTGATTTTTTGAAAAAACTAGGTGTTCCATATAACACTATCAAAGACGGTGTAAGAAACAATTCATCAAGCTGGCAAGGCAGTCTGAAGACAGGCGTTTTATACGAAGCCCTACTGCCCAAGTATAAGCAACTAATCGCAGCGCATTATGCCCAGATAGAAGGCTGTAGCGCGGATAGCTGGGACATATACAACCACCTACAACAGGACAGCGAGCGGCAAACGCGGCAGCTAATACAGGCAGAAAAGCAAACGGAGCGCGTAGCTATAGGTGAGGCGGTAGAGCGGTTGAAGCTGATTGAAACTAACCTATGGCGACAAACGCTGGGCTACTATGGCAAGCGAGATGCAGATACCAACCGAGCCGAAGCCACAGCCAAATACTACTTCACCTTACTACTATGCGAGCGCGCTGACAAAAAGCTATATCAAAAAATAGGCTTCACCAGCAAAGAGGAATTTCAGCAAGGGGTTGTGGATATGTTGAAAATTGACAAAGTCCCCAACGCGGCAGGCGGTACGCAAATGTTGCGCAAAAGATTGAGAGAGCTACAGCAAGCCCCCAACCAAGAAGCGCGCTGGCAAATTTGCCTGAGCAAGCAAAGCGGCAACCAAAACGCCAGCCGAATAAAGAGCGAAGAGAACGAGGAAATCATACAGGCATTAATTGTAAAATATGCAATCCCCTCGCAATTCCGCCAAGCCTACAACCAAGTCGCAACGCAACGCTTCCTACAAGGCGACCCAGCCTTCACAAAGAAAAACGGGAAAGGTGTTGGCGAGCCAGCAACCATATCAGAAAGCACAGCACGCAATTATATAGCACAATTCTTACCCGAAACGCTACAAGCTCTACACGGGCAAGCCGAATACAACAAACTGATGAAGTTTAAAGCTATGCGGACAGCCCCAAGCAAGTGCGGCAAACTTTGGGTAATGGACGGCACACCTATAGATATACGCTGCCGCAAAATGATAGCCAAAACCGACCCCAACACAGGGTTAATCACAAGGCGCGAAGACAGCTGGCACAAACTTTATCTGTACGCGGTCGCAGACGCAGCCAATTGGGAGATAGTAGGCTACGCGCTGGGCGAAACCGAAAACCACGAGTTGGTTTATCAAGCGATAAGTTCGGCACTCAAAAAATACAACAAAAAGCCGCAGCAGATTATGTACGACAACGGCGGGGCTAATCTAATGCTGAATAATTTTATAAGCAAAATAGCCAAATACAACACGCCAAGCCAACCATTTAATCCACAAAGCAAAGTCATAGAGCCACTTTTTAGAAGTTTCAAAGATAAATTTGAACGCCACATAAAAGGCTGGACAGGCTTGGGTATAAAAAGTAAAAAAACAAACTCGCGAGCTAACCCAGATACAGTTATCACAGACGGCAAAGCCCTCTACACCGACACAGAACTAAAAGAAATAATAGCCCAACAGGTGCAGCGATGGAATACAGACCCAGCCCTACTCAATGAGGACAGCACTTGGGAAGCCCCCGAACAGAAAAGAAAGCGAATTGGCGACGCAGGCGTAGAGATGGAGTTGGACGAATTTTTTGACCTCACCAACATACTACTGCCCAAGTCCTACAAATATACAGCGGGCAATAAAGGTATTTCTATCACTCGCCAAAAGAACGAAACCAGTTACAATATAGATTTTGAGGCTTGGGGGAGCGACAGCATAGGCTTGTCCCACGAATTAATGCGAGGCGACCGTATGTATCAGGTTAAAATAGACTTGGATATCCCCAACTATATTTGGTTGTACAAAAACGACAAGCCCGTAACCTACAACGGTAGAGAGGTAGCCCTACGCGACCAGCGCGAAATAACAGGCTTCTCACAAGCTATCGGCGAATGGGGCAGCGAGGACGCAACCAAAGCCCAACGAATCGGCGAAATGCAAAAAGCCAGCGATAAAGCTGGCAAACAAAGCGTTAAAAAGATTGAAGAGTTCACCAAAAAACACGAGGCAGACCTCAATAGATTGGATTGGCGCAGCAATAGCAAAGAGAATATAAACGAAATGGAAACTGCCCTACAAAAGCAACTGTACGGCTACCACGAAGACGAAACTAAAGTGGTTGAGGTTATAGAAAGAACCAAAAAAACGCGGAAGATTGATATAGAGGGCTTGGAATAAGCAACAGGGCGGTTGAAAAAGCAAGTTGGGGAGCGTAGCCCCGACCGCCCACCACCAAAAGCAAAGGAAGCCCCGCTTCCCAGCTAAGGCTTCCTTTTATTTTTTTAAAGAATATTGAATTTTGCAAAAGTATGAACGAAAAACGAAAGCACCAAATTTTGGCTGAAATAAACCGCCAAATGGAAGCAAAAAAAACCTCCCAGAACGAATTTGCGGCGTATTTGGATATCAGCCCCGCCAATTTATCGCTGCTTCGCAACCAAAAATGGGAACTAATAGCTGATAAAATGTGGCAAAAAATTGCCAACAAAGTGATGCCGACCACTGATTGGCAGATAGATGAAGACGCGTACAATTTTGTAGCCTTCACCAAAACCTGCAACACAGCTCGCACACAAAAAAAGCCCGTTTTGATAGCCGCCTACACAGGCGCAGGCAAAACCACAGCACTGCTAAAATACCACCGAGCCACAGAAAATACTTACTACGTGCATTGCGAAAGCACTTGGGGACAGCGCGACTTGGTCATCAATATAGCGCGCGCTGTGGGCATAACAGGCGGCGGCAAGACA
>JAAFIM010000071.1 GCA_013297745.1 Chitinophagales bacterium
ACCGTCGCTACAAGCCGACGTTTTTTGCGTTGCAAAAAAGCTACTGCCCTCGCTATGCTCGGTTGGTCGTCTTTCCGCGACATACGCTGGTTTTGGCGTCGCACGGCGGAAATTTAGCTTTTTAACTTGACTTTTATCACAAAATAGCTCAAGCGTAACTCTAGTTTTATAAGAAAAAAGCCTTTTCTGTAGAGAAGGCTTTTTTTATTGGGATAAATAAGCACTTATTTCTTTGGTATTGGCTTTTTTGTGGGTTCTTTATTGCTGTTGGGTTGTGTGGAGCTATTAATTGGGGTTAGCATATTATCCAAGCGAAAGTTAAGTGGAGCGACATAAGCTACATCATAACTTTTTATGCTGGGTATTTCTTCTACGGTCTTTACCCCATTGATATAGGTTGTTCGGGTGGCTGTGCCTCCGCCTTCGCTGCTGGCTATGCTTATTTCTATATTGGGGGTTTCTTTCTTGACGGCGCGCGTAAATTCAATTTTATACCAATATTCGCAAGCTTTTGCGTAAGCCTCTTGCAGTGTTTTGCCTTCAAATAGCGCTTTTAGGGTATTCAATACCCCATCTTGAGTATTAACGGCAAAATATGCGGCTGCGCCAGCTTTGATGAATGTGTTGGAGTATTCATTTACTCTTTTATTCGCTTCTTTTAATCCTATATCGCTATTATCTGATGCCGACGAACCAGCCCCACCACATACACTTTGGAATAGTACCAACGAATTGGCTGCCAATTTAATTTTAGCTATATCTGCGGCGGAAACACTTTGTACCAAAGATAAGCCCCCCCAAGTGCCGCCTTCACCCAGTTGTACCCCGTGCCCTCGATAGATAAAAAAATTAGCGTTTTCGCTGGCTTTGGCTATATCTGCCCAAATTGCTTTTTTGTCATAAAAACTTTGTACTTTAACCCCTTTGCTGGTTAAGAATTTAGCAATAATTTCCATTTTTTTTATCTCTTTTTCTGTATCATCCTCCAAATGCCCCAACACCAAAACGGCTCTTAGACTGGGTTTGGTTTGAGCAAAAGTATGAACACAACAGGATAAAAACAGGGCGAGCACTAGCAATAATTTGTGCATAAGATAGTTGTGGTTTTGGTTAAGAATAGGGGGATTTTTCTTAAAAAACGGATAAAAAAAATCCCATAAAAGCGACTTGCAACATAGCCAAAACTATGCCAATTTACTTTTTATGGGATTTTGGGGGATAAAAATAGGTGAAGCCTATTTCAATTTTTCGCTGCCTATGCCCAATTCAGCAACCTGATTAAGCAAAGTAGAGAGTATGGATTGGTCATTTTGATTAGCTTTGGCATATATTTTTGATAAAACAGCAGAAATTGTTAAGTTTTTAACCGTTTCGGAGCTAATACCATAAGCTTTCATAAACTGTTGTACTCGGTCTAAAACATTTTCGCGGCTATTGTCAGCACCCAATACAGATTCTTTTAATTCTAGTAGGGTAGGGCTATTGTTGATAACTCGTTCAAAAGATTTGCCTCTGCTGATAGCGTTGATAATGGTATCAAAGAATTGAGTTTCACCACCAACAATGTCAATTTTAGCATTTTTCAACGCTTCAGACATAATAATGGCTTGTGATTCTGCTATTTGGCGGTTGGCATTAATTTCTGCCAATTGTATTTGTTTTTGTTGTTCTAAGCGTAATTTAAACTCTTCGTGGTCTTTGCCTACACCATCCAGTAATTTCATCGCATTGGCTTTTTGTTCTAGACCTTTGGCTTCAGCTGTAGCTTTGGCTTCCATAATAGCAGCTTCTACATTACCTTCTTTAGATTTTACATCTACAGCATTAGTTTGGACTTCTATTTCAGCCAAACCTTTTTTGCGGTTAGATTCGGCTTTTAGTTCTATACCTTTGGCTTCTGCTGTAGCTTTGGCTTCGTATATTTTGGCTTCTACCATACCTTGTTTTTCTAAGGCTTCAGTTTTGGCATTCATTACATTGGCTTCGGCTATACCTAAAGTAGATTCTTCTATAGATTTGGCATCAGCTTCAATTTTGCGCGCTTCTGAGTGGCGGATGCTTTTTTCTTTGTCAGCATTGGCTTCGATAATCACCTGTTGGGCTTTCATCTCGGCGGTAATTTTGCTTGTTTCTGCTTCTGTTTTCAATTTTAAAGCCAGACTTTCTGCATCTTGTTGGGCTTTGATAAGGGTCACTTTTTTGGAACGGTCAGCTTCAGAAACTTGTTGTAATTCCAAAATACGCTGTTCTTCCTCAATAGTTTTCTTTTCTTCGGCTTTGCGTTCTTTGATAACGGCCTGAATTTCGCGGTTTTTATTCTCCAACGCTTTTTGTTTGTCATAACGCATTTCGCCCACTGCGCGTTCTCTGCGTTCTATTTCCAACTCGCGGTCAGTTTCTACCCTTTGAGTTTCTACCGCTTCGGTACGTTCTTTGTTTTTGCGAGCGACCAAAATTTCGCGGTCTTTATTTTCTGTGGCTTTACCCACTTCTTGCTCGTTTTCTATTTCTTTTAGTTTGGCTTCTTTCTCTTTGGTAGAAATTACCATTTGCGCTTCGTTATATTGGGTAGAAGTCAATTCGGCAACAGCGCGTTTTTGGCGTTCTTCTTTCTCTTTTTGTTGCAATTCCAACTGAAGGATAGCTTCGCGCGCATCAACGTCTTGTTTTTTAATCGTTTTTTCTTTTTCGCGGCGGATAGCGTTAGTTTCTTGCGCTTTGATGGAGGTAATTTGCTCAATTTTGCGTATACCTTCAGCATCCAATATATTTTCAGCCCGCAAAAGATTAAGTGGGGTTTGTTCCAAATAGTCAATAGCGCAGTCATCCAATATATAACCGTTCAAATCTTGACCAATAGCGTTCAAAATTTGTTTTTTGAAACTATCTCGCTCTGTGTATAAATCCTCAAAGTCAAATTGACGACCTACAGTTTTCAACGCTTCGGAGAATTTGGCATCAAACAAATTGCTTAACGTGGCTGGGTCTGAAGCGCGCGCGCAACTTATCGTTTGGGCAACTTCCAAAATTGTCTTAGGGTCTTTATTCACCCGCACAAAAAATACCACTTTGATATCAGCGCGCAAATTATCTTTACAAACCAACCCGTCGCCGCCAGCGCGATGCACTTCTATAGTTTTTAGGGAAATATCCATCTCTTCCACTCGGTGCAAAATGGGGATAACGAACATACCCGAATCATATTCTACTAGTGTGCCGCCAAAACCTGTTCGCACCAAAGCTCTACCTTGAGGTACTTTGTGGTGTGCGCGGGCAAAAAGGATAATAAATCCCATTACGACTAATACCACCACACCAAGGATAATCAAGCCTATCTGTGTGCCTAAGTCTAACAAAAACAAATTAAATACCATAGCGTTTGCGGTTTTTTTTGTTGTTTTTAAAAAGTTTTATAATTAAAAGGATAAATGCAAAAATGTGGTTGTTATCGTTTTGTTGCGCGCATCATTATCAGCAGTTTGACCAACCAAAAATGTAGCATAGCATAAACTAAAACAAGTACGGGGTAGAAAATCACCACAAAAAAATAATAGCCGTGATATTGTCCCGCGTGCTGCCCGATTAAGTCATCTATAAATTGAAAACTGTATAAATAAGTTCCCATTATACACACGGAAATTAACGCATAAGCCATAAATAGCGGGAAAGAAAATCTAATTTTTATCGGCGCGGCTGAAAAAGGTTTGTATACTAAAGTATGAATGATAAAAAACAATATAGCCACTATCCAAGCCATTCCACCTGGATTGAGCGCGATAAAAAAATGCGCCGTGTTGCTGATTGCGGGCTGATAAGTTATCAATAAATCCTCTTCAGGCAAAGTGTCCAGTAAGTACGAATAAGTATTGGGGCTAATTTTTTTCCCCGTTTTGTTCAGATTAATGCTATAATCAGCCGTTGAGTCTTCAGTGGATATGGTTAGGTTGATTTTTTCAAAAGATTGCCAATAGCGCGAGGGGGACAAAGCGTAAGAGAGTTCATATTTTTTAACCCAATAGCTTCTATCCTCACTGAATAAAGCGGTATAACTCACCTTAATCGTGTGCCGCTTTTTGCTCAAAGGCACTTCAAAGTATTTTAAATCGCTAAAATTATACGATTTGGGCGAAGGGCGATAACCTTTTGTATTCCATTTTATATCTACAGTGCTACCTTTAAACGCACCTGGAAAATCATCGTAAATATACTCTGGGGGAACGGGTTTCCACTCTATAGGCTGTCCATCCACCCACGCTTGAAATTCTCCGCGATAATTCTCTGCCAAAAATAACAAAGGGATATATTTCCCCAAGCCCACACTATCTATTTCAATCTCGTATTCTGCCGTAATCTGCGCACTTGGTAGCTCATTATAGATAAAAATATCCAAATTTTCATTCAAGACCCGCACATTTTTGGATGCAAAAGCCTGTGCGGAGATAGTGCCAGTGTGGCTGTAGGGAGAAGCCATATTAGCCCGCAGCAAGTGGCTAAAAAAGGATAAAATTATCAATAAATAGAACTTCACGAACACAGTTAGTTTATTATTTATTATTAAACTTTTGCACCAAATAATAACCCTTTTCGGGCTGCATATCCACGATGATAATCTCTTCGCCCCGTTGTATTTCCGAACCGTCGATAGTTTTTACGCTTATAGTTAGCACAGAAGCATTAATGGTTAGTTTGGCTTGACCTTTCACCTCGCTATCTGCTTTAGTGGTCACGGTGGCAATTTTGCCGATATAGTCGTGTTCTGGGGTTTCTTTGTGCAATTTATCAAAGACTTTTGCCAAAGGTAGGGTCAATAATTTGGTAATAAATAAACTTGCGATGATATTGGGCACCAGCAAGGCCAAAGACCACCAAAAGGACATAGTTGGGTTGATAAAACTGCCAACGTTGTTACAATAAATAGAAATTGACCAAATTGTCAACAATAAAATAGAAAAATTGACCATAAAAGGCACCCGCCCAAATCCAAAAAAGCGCAAGACGCCTATAAATAACTCTCCTCCGTGCGCTGCATCTATTCCGTGGGATATATCGTGGGGCAGGTCAGTATCCACGTGAAAATAATCTGCATCCAAAGCACCAACGACCACCGTTAACCAATATAAAATAACCAGTATTAGTAAGATACTTAGCAATAAATTGGGGGCGGCAAAAGCTGCATTTATCAACTCCATCATATTATTTCTTTTATTTTTTGCCTGTTAATTAGATAAAGTGCGCAAAGATAGTTATAAATTACTAATTTGCAACTATCTCGACCATTTTTTTTATTTTTTTTCAATTATTTCGCTGTAACTGGTACAAATTGTTGTACTGAACCCGCCTTTTGGTTATTTTTTTTCCGATTAGAATTGGTTAAAAACCATATCCAACCCGTCGCAGATAATATGCGCGCCATCTATCAACATTTGTTCTGTATGCGCAGCAGAAATAAATCCCACTTCGTAACCAGAAGGGCCAAAATATACGCCGTGCTCCAACAGATAAGCGTGCAGCAGTTTGAATTTCTCCATAGAAGCTGGGTCTATTTGGTCGGCGCGGGTAATTTCTATAGTGTCAAAATAAAGCCAGAATATAGAAGCGATTTGTTTAACATTCGCACTATAACCTTTTTGGCGGCAATGATTTTGGATAATGCTACAGAATAGTTTGGTTTTGCGCTCTTGATTTTCATAAAAACCCACTTCAGTTAATTGGCTCAAAGCCGCATAACCAGCCGACATAGACAAAGGATTGCCCGAAAGCGTACCCGCTTGATAAACTGCCCCGTCAGGGGAAACATTTTTCATAATCTCGCGACTTGCACCATAAGCCCCCACAGGCAAACCCCCGCCTATAATTTTGCCAAAAGTGATAATATCAGGCTGTACGCCATAGTAACCAGCCGCGCCCTCAAAACCAGCTCTAAACCCAGAAATCACCTCATCAAAAATCAACAAGACCCCATATTTATAACATTTTAACCGCAAACATTCCAAAAAAGATTTGGGTTGCAACAGAAGCCCGTTATTGGCGGGTATGGGTTCTATAATCACACAGGCCAAATCGTCGGCGTGCGTGCGCATAGCTTCGTCCAACGCTACAGGGTCATTGAGGGGGATAACTATAGTTTCTCTCGCAAACACGTCAGGCACACCCGCGCTGCTACTTTCGCCAAATGTTACCAAACCCGAACCAGCTTTGACCAGCAAGCAATCGGTATGTCCGTGATAGCAACCGTCAAACTTCAATATCTTAGTTTTTTTGGTAACGCCCCTTGCCAAACGCAAAGCCGACATCACCGCTTCTGTGCCTGAAGACACAAAACGCAGCATTTCAATATAGCGGTTGTTGTCTAATATCAATTTTGCCAACTTATTCTCGTAACGTGTCGGTGCGCCAAAGGATGTACCCAATTCGGCGGCTGTGCAAATGGCTTCTCTCACCTGGGGGTTGTTGTGCCCCAATATCAAAGGTCCCCAAGAGCCACAAAAATCTAAAAATTGGTTGTCATCTTCGTCCCAAATATAAGCACCATTTCCTTTTTTGATAAATAAAGGACTTCCTTTTACCGATTTGAAGGCGCGCACGGGCGAACTTACCCCACCAGGGAAATAGTTTTTGGCTTCAGTATAAAGTTGGGTAGAAATTGTTTTGTTCAACATAGTTATTAGGTTATAAATTATTATTATTATTTTTGTTGGTTGCGCACTGTTGTTCTTTAACCGCCGCAAAGGTATAAATGTTTTCTTTAAGTGTAAAGCGATATTTATTTAACTGGAGTTACGCTTGAGGTTTAATTTTAGTACAAAATAGCTATAAGTTAAATCAGGTAGAAATTTTTTAACGGCTTGCGCCTAAAAAATTTATTTTCTGTACTTTTTTGATGGCAAAAAAGTACCAAAAAAGCCAACGCCAACGGCGAAGCCCTCCCGTAAGGAAAAAGGCGTTTTTGCTTATTTTGCTTCATTTTATTGCGCAATAAGCGCAAAACCGTCGCTACAAGCCGACGTTTTTTGCTATGCAAAAAAGCTACTGCCCTCGCTGCGCTCGGTTGGTCGTCTTTCCGCGACATACGCTGGTTTTGGCGCCGCACGGCGAAAATTTAGCTTTTCAATTTGACTTTTATCACAAAATAGCTCAAGCGTAACTCCAGTTATTTAAGATTATAATTCTTATTGCTTTTATATAACAAATTAAATAAAAAAAGTTAGCTTTGGGGGCTAACTTTTACACAATAAATACAATCTAATTTTCAAATTATATTTGTTTATCTGTCTGAAGCTGCATCGTCGCCGTCGCCATATTCAAACCCAAATTGGGCAGCGAAACCTTGAGCATAATAGCTCATACTGTCCAATAACTTGGCAGCTAAACTTTCGTTGAGACCTTCCATAAACGCCGTAGCAGCTAAATAAACTACCCCGTCGGCTATGCTGAAACGTTCTGAAATAAATAAGTGGTTGGTGGAAAGCAACTTATCCTTTAGCTCTTGGGCTTTGGCTGGGTTTTCGGGCAAAGTGCAAATAGGCGCCAACATAACCAGCGTAAAAGCGGTGCTGTCTGTATGCAATTTGCTCTCGCGGACAAAAACCACCACATCAGCTTTGCCTCTGTGTAGATACCATTTGTTGGGTTCTTCAGTGCGGGCTTCTTTGATGTTTACCCCTAAAGATTCTATTGCACCTTCGGCAATTTTGAAATATTTTTCTAAAAGACTCATTTGGTTAAAAAAGGGTTGATGAAAAAAAATTAAAGGATTAGCGTTTGTATCTAACTGTAGTTACGCTTGGGATTTAATTTTAGTAAAAAATAGCTATAAATTAAATCGGGTAGAAATTTTTTTTAACGGCTTACGCCTAAAAAAATTATTTTCTGTACTTTTTTGATGGCAAAAAAGTACCAAAAAAGCCAACGCCAACGGCGAAGCCCTCCCGTAAGGAAAAAGGCGTTTTTGCTTATTTTGCTTCATTTCATTGCGCAAAAAGCGCAAAACCGTCGCTACAAGCCGACGTTTCCTTCGGGAGGGCTTCGCCGTGTTTGCGTTGCAAAAAAGCTGCTGCCCTCGCTGCGCTCGGTTGGTCGTCTTTCCGCGACATACGCTGGTTTTGGCGTCGCACGGCGGAAATTTAGCTTTTTAACTTGACTTTTATCACAAAATAGCTTAAGCATAACTCCAGTATCTAAAAAGTATATGGTCAAAAAAGGTTAAAGTTTTTAAAATTAATCTAACTCTTCTTTTTTCATAATAAAAGCCAACAATAACGATAAAATAAATCCCATCAAAAAATGAATAATTAAGCCCAAAAGGTCAAAAATAGGGCTGTCTTTTTGCATTTGTTGGAACTGTGCAAGTTGTTGTTGAAAAATTTCTTCGGGTAGGTTTTGGTCGCGCTGCGCTAAATAAAATTTGAGTTGGATTTCTCTAACCATATCCATAAGACTTTCATCCATATAAAAAAGGCTGATAATCAACACATATTTGCAGAGATAAGCTACAGCAAAGGTTTGAAAATTTATTTTTAAAAGGCTTTGGGTTGTTGCAAATTTTTCCTGTTTCAAATAAGCCAATGAAGCAGTTATCATAGCTGCAAAAATAAACAACCAGTTGATATTTTCATACCCTTCTACCAGCAAACGGGGGCTGTAATAATAAAGGCAGGTTACAAACGCTACGCAAATAATCCCAGCCGTAGCACCATATTTTAGCATTTTTATAAACTTAAATTTTTCTCAAAACATAAAAAAGGATGTGGCCAAGCATCGCCGTGCCATACCAATTGTCCTTGTTGGGCATAACCCAGATTTTCATAAAAATGGATTAACCGCTTATTGATTTGCAAAGCATCCAATCGCAGCGCGTCCCCTTTTAGGGCTATAGCCTGTTGTTCTATCCGACCCATAATAATTTTACCCAAGCTTTTGCCCCAAAGTTGGGGATTGACTGCCAACCGATGCAGATAAAAAGGGCGTTGGGAGGGATAAATCCATTCTATATTTTGATAAGCGTTTGGATATAATTCATCCAACACCGCCACAGCCGCTAATGCTTGATTTTCATCGTAAAGCCCGTATAAATGTTGATGTTCCAAATCAAATCGGATTTGGGTTTCGGTGGGGTAGAAGTCGCCCCAGTTGGCAAAACCTTGAGCCAGCATTTCTTTCCCGCAAGCGCGGTATAAATTCAAAATGGGTAGAAATTGCTCACTGCTGGCTATTTTAAAGCTCCAAATCGTTGGATTCATTTTCGATAGCGTTTGTGTTTTCGCTTAAATCGCTTTCTATTTCTGGTTCAAAAGCAGAATTTTTAACCATATTTTGGTTTAAATTCATACTTTCCCAAAGCGCATCTTTCAACTCCAATAAGCCTTTTTCGGTGGGAGCGGAGATAAACACTACAGGCAAGCCTAAAGCGGCGGTTTCTTCTTTTATATATTCTTCTATCTCCTCGTCGATTAGGTCGCATTTGCTTATCGCCAACACGCGAGGTTTGTCCAGCAACTCTTCATTATACAAGGCCAATTCATTCAATAAAATTTGGTATTCTATCATTATATCTTCAGCGTTGGCAGCTACCAAAAATAAAAGGGTGGCGTTGCGTTCGATATGTCGCAAAAATCTATGCCCCAAACCACGCCCTTCATTAGCCCCCTCTATAATCCCAGGAATATCCGCCATCACGAATGAGCGTTCATCTCTATAATAAACGATACCCAAATTAGGCACAAGAGTAGTAAATGGATAATCCGCAATTTTGGGTTTAGCTGCCGACAGAACGGATAATAAAGTGGATTTGCCCGCGTTGGGAAATCCCACCAAACCCACATCAGCTAAGACTTTGAGTTCCAAAATCACCCATTCTGTAATAGCTTCCCCATAGGGGCTTACGTGGGTGGGGGTTTGATTGGTTGGGCTTCTAAAATGCCAGTTACCTTTGCCCCCTTGCCCGCCGCGTACCAAAATGCGAGTTTCGCCATCTTCAGTAATTTCGCGCATTTTCTCGCCCGTTTCGGCGTTGGTGGCTACAGTTCCCAAAGGAACTTCTAATATAATATCCTCGCCGTCCGCGCCCGTTTTGTTAGAACCTTGACCATTTTGACCGTCTGTAGCAAAAATGTGTTTGGTGTATTTGAGGTGTATTAAAGTCCAAAGTTGTGCATTCCCGCGCAAAATAATATGCCCGCCTCTGCCGCCATCGCCGCCGTCTGGACCGCCTTTTGCGGTAACTTTATCGTGTCTGAAGTGTACTATGCCCGCTCCACCCGCACCTGCGCGGCAGCATATTTTGACATAGTCTATAAAATTGGGGCTATCCGCCATTTTTTTAGTTATTAGTGTTATTTAAGATAATCCATACAAAAGAAATCCAAACTATGTTTTTCGGTATATTGGAAAACTAAAGTTTGGTCAAAATTATATTGTTTATTTCTGCTTGTATCTTGTTTTGTTTGATTGTTTGCTCGGCTTTTTCGATAAAGTAATCGGATACAACGAAAAGGAAATTGATTGACAAATTGCCGATAATGTGCGTTTAAAATCATTTCCTTTGGCGTACTGGAATTTGCATTTCCTTTATGGTTAGCGATTTGATATGCTGTCATTTTTAAAGCCTGTTGCAAAAGGAATTGTGCGAATATCTCTTGCCCTAAAATTTGTATAGGGCTGTCTGTTACGTCTTCTTGTTTTAAATCAATTAAGAAACAAAATAAATGTTCTTGTTTATTTTTATCGTTATATGGATAAAATACAAGATAATCGCAAAGCGAACTTAACCCTTTTATTTTGTTAAAAAAATGAAATATATCTCCATTAACAATTGATAATAATTTTTCACCATTGCTAACATCTTTAATGTTTTTATCAAACTTACAAACTAAAGGCTCATTATTTAGTTTGCATAATACTGAGTATAAAACGTTACCTTTATCATCAAATTCGGGTAAAATTATATTATCTGCATTTTTATTATACCTTTGAGAGGTTTCATTTATGCAGTATTCGTTCAATAAAATAGATTTAAGGCAATCTAAAATCTTGCTAATTTCTACATTTTGAATTACCATAGTGTTAGTTAATTTAATAAAGAAAAATTTTGAAAAATTTCATCACTAACATTAGATAGTTCATTAATTTCCTTGTTTATGGTTTCTATAGAAAAACCAGTTTCGCTAACTTCTAATTTTTTGCATTGATTTTCTTGGAAAAAATATGCGCCGACTTCTTGATAATCAAGTGTTTGATTGTCTTTGTATCCGTAAGCTTGCATAATTTTTTTGGTGTTTTTATGCGTTTTATGCTTATATAAAGTGATTAAATTATTAATTTCGTTGATAATATAATCGCTGTGGGTGCTGATGATTACTTTAAACCCTTCATTTACGCAACGCGCCAAAAAGCGGGCAATTTTGCGCTGATTATCTGGGTGTAGGCTTAATTCTGGCTCATCTATTATAATACAATCGCCTTTTTGGGCTGTATGGCGCAGATAAAATACCAAAGTGGCTAACGATTTTACTGTAGAGCTGGAATTAGTAACTAAATGAGAAGTTCTGCCCTCTTTAAAAAGTAAAAGCCCATCTTGATTTGCAGATATTTTTCCACCCATAAGCGTTTCTAACTCATCAGCTAAATAGCTATAATTGCTTGAGTTAGTTCTATTATACTCAAAGTTATTTATAAACTCCAATTCGTCCAAAATAGCGAGTGGGTAATCAGGTATGCCATTTTTTACCTTATCTATGTATTCGTTTTCAAGATTTTGTTTGGCTTTGTATTTATAAATGTCTCTTCCAAACATTAAACTTGCTACGCGTTCAGCCGTAAAAAAAGTAGGTTTTTTTGTAAATCCTAAAATGACCTTTGATAGTATTTCAAACTCAGATATGAAAAAACCTGTATATCTATCGTATGTTGATGTTTTGGTCTCATTGGGGTTTCCTTCAAATTTTCCTGTAGCCTCATAATAAAAATAAGGATATTTATATCTACAGTCATAATGGCGTTTTGAAAGAGCAGGCGAAAATTTTTGTGCATTTTCATTCTCAAACATACTTCCTATCTCATAATCAATGGTTGGATTTTTAGAGATAGAAGGAAGTACTTTTTTAAACCTAGTTTCTAGATAGAAATTTATAAATTGCTCTTTTATTTTTTTTTCAGACAAAAATAACATATCTACTTCTGTCTTCGTTGTTTCTATTAGCTTTTTAATTTCTGCATCGAGGCTTTTAAATGGTTTGACAAGTTCATAAAGGTTTTTAAAAGATAAACCTAATGCAAATTGCTTTAACCCATACACCAAATTCAGCATATAAGTTTTTCCCGAATTATTCTTGCCCGAATAGACGATTAGATTTTTGCTAAGGTCGGTTTCGGCGGTTTTGAGCGTACCAAGATTTTCAACTTTAATAACCATAATGCGGCGTATAAAAACAGATTAGACAACAAAATAAGCAAATCGCCCGCAAAGATAGGGGAATTATTTTTGAAATTTATCAATTTGTTGAAAAAAATTAGCTATTGCGAGCAGCTACGCGTAATTTTGCCGAATGAGCGCGGCTATTGGCTTCTATTTCGGCTGCTGTGGGTTCTACAGGTTTTTTATGAACGGCTTGAAAGGGCAAATTGACATTGCCGTAGAAATCTTTTTCGGGAGTATCGTTGAAACAGCCATTTTTGACCCAATTTTTAACCAATTTATCCTCCAAAGAGTGGAAAGTAATCACGCAAAGCCGCCCCTGTGGGCGAACAACTGCTGCCGTTTGTTGCAACATCTCTTTGAGTGCGCCGAGTTCATCGTTGGCTTCCATCCGCAGCGATTGGAAAACTTGCCCCAAATAGCGGTATTTATTCCCGATAATGTTCGGTTCTACCACACTAAGCAACTCTTGTACAGTTTCCAACGGCTTGCGCTGGCGCGCTTTGACTATAGCGAGGGCTAAGGTTTTGGCGTTGCGCAATTCTCCCAAATTGCTGAACATCAGTTGCAATTCTTCTGCTGTTTTTTGGTTGAGAATGGTTTGGGCGGTTTGTTCGCTGCCCTGTTGGTTCATCCGCATATCCAAAAACGCATCAAAACGGTAGGAAAATCCCCTCTCGGGAGTATTAAATTGGAAAGAAGAAACGCCCAAGTCGGCTAAAATTCCATCCACTTGTTTGATACCAGCCAAGCGCAAACTGCGTTGTAAATGGCGAAAATTGTACTGCAATAGTTGAAATCGGCTGTCTACTATAGCGTTTTGGGCTGCGTCTGCATCTTGGTCAAAAGCGAATAGTTTACCTTTAGGGGAAAGTCTGCTCAAAATTTCGCGGCTGTGTCCGCCCCCGCCAAAGGTTAAATCTACATAAACGCCGTCGGGATTAGTGATTAAATTATCTACCGATTCGTGCAATAAAACGGTTTCGTGGTAGGAGTTTTGCATATTATAAAATAGAATAGTTTTAGAATTTTAATTTTTTTTTTATGAAAATGGATAAAAAAATGGAATCGATAAACAAAAAATGGAAAAATGGTGCGATATTTGCAGATGCAATTCTGATTTTTACAAAACAATTTTAAATCTTTTAAATAATTTCAACCGATGAAAAAAACACTTTCGCTATTGGCTGGGCTATTTTTTGCCAGTTTGGGACAAGCGCAATTGATGAGCGAACCCGAAAATTATCCTGTAGACGGTTTGTCGCCCAAAATAAAAACTGAAGGGAATATCCAAATGGTCAAATCGTGGGACGATGCCAACGGCGCCAATTTCTTAATCGTGAGCCGCACTGCTGATTATGAAAAATACGACAAAGAAACAGAGCAAGATGCTCAAAATGCTGAATTGTATGTCTATCATTATACCCTCAACGAAATGGGCGAGTACAAACTACTGCGCAAAATTACCGATTATATCAAGGCTTGCCCGTTGGATATGACTTTGTATTTTGTGGATGAGTCGCTAACCATCACCGATTTGGATAAAGATAGTTATGCCGAAATTACCTTTGTTTATCGCTTGGCTTGCCGTGGGGATGTGAGCGGTGCTGACCAAAAATTGATGCTGTTGGAAAAAGGGGAAAAATATGCAATTAGAGGCACTTGCGGCAGGATATTGGATGAAGTTACGGAAAAACCATCTATGACTATGGGCGATGAGTTTAAAAAAGCACCAAAAGTGCTGCAAGAACACGCCAAAAAAGTGTGGAAAAAGTTTGAAAACGAAAAAATTTAACCTTTTTTTGTAAAAAAATGCTTCTAAAATGATTTTTTTTAAACTTTTTTCTTAAAAAGGTTGTATTGTGAAAAATCGCGCTTATTTTTGCACTTCCATTTTTAATTTAAGCGAATTTCACTTACTCAATAATATCCTTTTTTCTAAAAAATTTACCAAAAAAATTACCATTATGTATTGGACATTGGAATACGCCTCCTATTTGCAAGATGCGCCTTGGCCTGCGAGCAAAGACGAATTGATTGACTTCGCTATCCGCTCTGGTGCGCCTGTAGAAGTAATCGAAAACTTGCAAGCTCTTGACGATGAGGGTGAATTGTATGAAGGCATTGAAGACATTTGGGCTGATTATCCCACCAAAAACGACTTCTTTTTTCCTGAAGACGAGTACTAAACCGCCTATTCAAAAGACCAGTTCCCGCAAGGAGCTGGTTTTTTATTGTATAAAAACAAACAATCGCAATTTATGCAACAACTGCTAACAATTAACAACTAAAAATATGAACTTAACTCAACTTTTACAGGAGCATAGCGCAGCTTTTGTAAAACAGGCTTATGGTTTGGATTTGCCCGCCAAGGACATACAAATAGCCAAAACTGACGAAAAATTTGAGGGCGATTTAACCGTTTTGGTATTTCCGCTGGTCAAAATTACCAAACAAAAACCTCAAGATTTATCCCGCCAATTGGGCGAGTATTTGTGCAGCCAACAGCCGAATTTATTCACTCAATTCAACGCAGTAGCGGGCTTTTGCAACGTAAGTTTTGCCGATGCGTGCTGGGTGGATTATACCCTCGCAAAATTAGAAAATCCAGCCCAAAACCTGCCCCATAATGGCAAAACCGTTTTGGTGGAATACTCTTCTCCCAATACAAATAAACCCCTGCATTTGGGACATATTCGGAATAATTTATTGGGTTTTTCTGTTTCCAACGTGCTAAAAGCGGCTGGTTATGGGGTCAAAATGGTGCAGATTATCAACGATAGAGGCGTGCATATTTGCAAAAGTATGCTGGCTTGGCAGCGTTTTGGCAACGGCGAAACTCCCCAAACTGCTGAAATCAAAGGCGACCATTTGGTAGGGAAGTATTATGTGCGTTTTGAAACCGAATTTCAATCCGAGTATAAAAAATGGCAACAGACTGAAGCTGCACAAAATTTGCTAAATGCTTGGTTGTCAAACGAAAAAAATGTGCTAAAAGCGCAAAAAGAAATTGATAAAGACAAAGAAAAAGCGCGCGAAAAGGAGAATTTTAACGAAGCAGATTTTAGCTTAGAAAAATACTTTTTCAAAGAAGTTTACAAAAATACCTATTTCAACGAACAGAGCGAATTGGGCGCGGCTTGCAAAAAAATGCTGCAAGATTGGGAAAATCAAGAGCCGAATGTTATCGCGCTTTGGCAGCAAATGAACGGCTGGGTTTATCAGGGTTTTGGCGAAACTTACCAAAAGTTAGGGGTTAATTTTGATAAATTATACTACGAATCTCAAACCTATCTAAAAGGTAAGGAGTTGGTAGAACAGAATTTAGCCCAACCCGAAACCATTTTTTACAAAGAAGAAGATGGTTCAACTTGGATTGATTTGACCGCCGCCAAATTGGATAAAAAGGTGGTTTTGCGCGGGGACGGCACTTCTATGTACATCACTCAAGATTTGGGTACAGCTTGGCAACGTTTTCAGGATTTTGATATGGACGCGATGATTTATGTCGTTGGCAACGAACAAGAGTATCATTTTCAGGTCTTATTTGAGATTTTGAAACGGCTTGGGTTTAAATTCTCCCAACAATGTCAGCACCTTTCTTACGGTATGGTCAATTTGCCCACAGGCAGAATGAAATCGCGCGAGGGGACTGTAGTGGATGCGGACGATTTAATCTCGTTGCTGATAGAAGAGGTTAGAAAAGAATCTCAAGAACGCTCCACTTTATCCGATTTAAGCCCTGAAGCACAACAAGCAATTTGCGAAAAGGTGGCTTTGGCTGCGCTCAAGTTCTTTATTCTAAAAGTAGAACCCAAAAAGACGATGATTTTTGACCCTTCGCAATCTATTGATTTGCAGGGACAAACGGGACCTTATATTCAAAACGCTTACGTGCGCACGCGCGGTTTGGGTAGAAAAGCGGCTGAGTTGCAAGCTACTTTAGCAAATGTAACCATTCCCGCCGATTACCAACTCCACGCAGCCGAAAAAGAGGTTTTGAAAGTCGTTTTGCAACTGCCTCAAGCCATCCAAACAGCAGCCCAAACATACAATCCAGCTGAAGTAGCCAATTATTTGTACAATTTGGCGCGCACTTTCCACCGTTTTTATAACGATGTGAAAATTGTGGATAAAGAACAGTTGGCACAAACTAAATTCCGCCTCAACTTAGCGCAGGTGGTAGCCGATACGCTGCAATATGCGGGGGCTTTATTGGGGATGGAAATGCCCGAAATGATGTAAATAAAGCCTAAAATAACATTAATTATGTGGTTCAACACCAAGTATTATCATCTTTTGTACCAACACCGCAACGATACCGAAGCGCAGTTATTTATCAACAATTTGGCGAATTATTTGCAAATTGACCAAAGTGATTATCAACGCATTTTGGATTTAGCTTGTGGCAAAGGTCGGCACGCTATTTATTTGGCACAACAATTTCCGCTGTTGGATATTGTAGGTTTGGATTTGGCAGCCGATAGCATAGCACAAGCCCAACAACAAGCAAAAGGGTTAAATAATTGTTTTTTTGCTGTGCATAATATATTGACTAGTTTAGACAATTATGCAAAATTTAATTATATTTTCAACCTTTTTACCAGCTTTGGTTATTTTGACACGGACGATTTGCACCTGCAAATTCTCAAAAATGTGCGCGCTGCTTTGGCTGAAAATGGTTTTTTCGTGTTGGATTATATGAACGCGGATAAAGTGGCTAAAAATTTAGTTCCTGCTGATTTTCAACAAGTTGAGCATATAAATTTTCACATAGAGCGCAAAATTGAAGCTGGATTTATCCGCAAATATATCCGCGTGGAAGACCCACAGCACGAAGCGGGCGCAATTCAATTTAGCGAACAAGTGCGCGCTTACAGTTTGGCAGATTTTGAACAGTTATTTGCTGCTGCTGGGCTTAAAATTCGCGCCGTTTTCGGCGACTACGATTTAAACAGTTTTGACCCTGCCCAAAGTCCCCGATTGATTTTGGTGGCGCAAAGGTAGCTTTTTTCCCATTAACCTCCTTTTATTGAACATAAAAGGGGGTTTTTTGTTATCAAAAGGTTAAAAAAAGTCAAATCATCACTTTAAAAGGCTAATTTTGCGCGTTGGTTTTTTAATTAAAAATTGTATGAAAAAATACCCTCGCACGCTGTCTTCAGGAGCTAATAATATGGTTATCGCTTTATCCGAAACTGAAGCGGGTAAATTATTCGCTGGTGATAGTCGCTCCGATATTGGTTCTGAAGCGGAAAAAATGCGCTTTGCTAACCAAGTTAATCGCCTTTTGGTCACATTTATCCGCTTGGATGTTTACAACGATGAAACGGAAATGTTGGTTATGGAGCGGCTGTATCCTTACGATTTTCGCGCTTTTGAGTACGAAAGGCGTCAGTTGTGGTTGGATTTATTCAAATCAGAACTCGAACAATTGCATAAAGCGGGTTTTGTGCATAGGGATTTGAAACGACCTTCTGAATTAGTCGGACAGCCTTTTGATAATATATTGCTCACTTCCAACGGTTTTAGGCTTGTAGATGCTGGCGTTTCTGCGTTAAAAAAACAAGTGGGGGAAAAACTTTTTGCTAGATTTGTAGAGCAAGAATGGAAAGAATTTGCCCAATTTGAAAATTTTGTGTTGAACAGATAAACCTTTTACATAAAAATGAATTACTTTTTTTACAAAAAATACTTAATCCTTTTAAATCTTTTAGTTTTTAGCCAGCTAATTTTTGCCCAAAAAAAGCATACGATTAGCGGTTATGTGAAAGATGCCAACACGGGCGAGGATTTAATCTCCGCGACCATTTACAACGCCCAAACTCCCCCTGAAGGAACAGTAAGCAACAATTACGGGTTTTACTCGCTAAGTTTGCCCGAAGGGCAGCAGCAAATCACGTTTAGCTATGTGGGTTATAACGATATTGTGGTTGATTTTTTACTGAATAAAGATACCACTATCAATATCAGCCTTTCCGATGCGATTATTTTGGATAGTACTATAGTCGTTACTGCCGAAAAAGTGGATAAAAACGTACAAGGCACACAAATGGGAACGATAGAACTTTCCATAGAAACGGCTAAAAAATTGCCCGCATTGTTGGGCGAAACCGATATTGTCAAAACGCTGCAATTACTGCCTGGGGTGAAAGCGGCAGGGGAGGGCAATTCTGGTTTTTACGTGCGCGGGGGTACAGCAGACCAAAATTTGGTGTTGTTGGATGAAGCTGTCGTTTACAACACGGGGCATTTGTTGGGTTTTTTCTCCGTTTTCAACTCCGATGCGATAAAAGGCGCAACGCTTATCAAGGGGGGAATGCCCGCCAATTATGGGGGGCGTTTGTCTTCAGTTTTGGATATTCAGATGAAAGAGGGCAACAACCAACAGCTGATTTTGGAGGGGGGAATTGGGTTGGTTTCTTCTCGGCTTACCGCGCAAGCGCCTATAGTTAAAGGCAAAGGTTCGTTTATTTTATCAGGGCGGAGAACTTATGTGTTTGATTTGGCACAGCCTTTTATCAAAGGCACCCAATTTGAGGGTACAAATTATTATTTCTACGATTTCAACGCTAAAGCCAACTATAGACTTTCGCAAAAACACAGGATATTTACCTCTGGTTATTTTGGTAAAGACGTGCTAAATTTGAACTCGCCCAGCGGTTTGGATTTTTCTATGAACTGGGGCAATGCAACCAGCACATTGCGCTGGAACTATCTCATTTCGGATAAATTGTTTATGAATACTTTGTTTATTTTCAACAAATACAATTTGGAGATAGTGGGCGGGCAAAGTGATTTTAAATTCAGTTGGCGTTCTGGGATTGTAGATTGGGGGACAAAAATAGCCTTTGATTATTATCCTAATCCCAACCATCAGCTTAAATTTGGGGCAGATTATACCTTTCACACTTTTAGCCCTAGTGTGGCACAAGCCCAAACCCAAGACCAAGATTTTACCATTGCACCAGATAAGCGTTATGCCAACGAAACAGGGGTTTATATTTTGGATGATTGGAAAATTAGCGAAAAATTTAGTTTAAATGGTGGCTTGAGAGTTTCTTTTTTTCAGCAAGTGGGCGAATATCAATCTAAGTTGGACACCAACCGTTTTTATAAATGGGGAGAGCCTGTAGCAACTTACAACGGTTTTGAGCCGCGTTTGAGTGGTAAAATATCTTTGGATAAAGTTTCTTCGTTTAAGTTTGGTTTAACTTTGGCCAATCAATACGTGCATTTGGTTTCTAACTCAGCTTCTACTTTGCCTACAGATATTTGGTTGCCCACCTCAGAAATTGTAAAGCCACAAATTGGTACGCAGTATGCTATGGGTTATTTTCGCAATTTTAAAAATAATACTTATGAGACCAGCGTAGAAACTTATTACAAACAATTATACAATCAGTTGGATTATTCGGAAAGTTTTACCCAAACACCAGACAGCGATATTGAAGACCAGTTTATAAGAGGTGAAGGCTATGCTTATGGGGCGGAATTTTTGGTCAAAAAGAACAAGGGTAAATTAACGGGTTGGGTGGGTTATACCTATTCGCGCTCGTTTAGAGTTTTTGACGAGATACAAGGGCGAGTTTTTCCTTCTAGATTTGACCGTCCCCACGATATTTCTATAGTAGCCAATTACGATATAAGCAGCCGTTGGAATGTGGGTGCAGTTTTTGTTTATGGAACAGGAAGCCCATATACACCAATTAAGAGCATTTATTTTATCAACCTTAGCCCTGTGGTAGAGTATGGGGATAGAAATTCAGCCCGTTTGCCTGATTATCATCGTTTGGATATTTCTGCCACTTACCAATTAAACAAGGAAAAAAATGCTAATTATGAGTCTAGTTTGGTTTTTTCTATCTATAATATCTATAATCGTAGAAATTTATTCGCCACTTATACCGTCCCTCAATCTGACGCCAACACGGGCGCTGTAGCTTTGAAATCTTACAAAATCTCGCTTTTCCCTATAATTCCTTCAGTAACTTGGAACTTTAAATGGAAATATAGCAAAAAAACGAATAAAAAGTAAGTTGTTTTATACAAAATGATAAAAATATAATTTTTTTGTCAAAAAACTTGCATAGTTGAAATACCTAATGTTATCTTTGCGGTCTGATTTATTCTAAAAGTGTTAATTTTATTCTTTTACGCTAAAATATCCAAAAATATGCGTTTATTCCTTACTATTTTTATGTGTTTTGTGTGGGCATTTTCAGTAAATGCGCAATGTAATTATGATGGACTTTGCGATTTTTATGAGGATGCTTTCAGTTGCCCTGACTGTGATTATTGTGGTAATAGCATTTGTGGTCCGTATGAAGACAATTCCATTTGTCCTTGTGATTGTCCTGGTGCTAATTCTTGTTGTGGTAATGGCACTTGCGAGCCAGGCGAAACCAATGCGACTTGTCCAGGCGACTGTCCCGCTATTTGTGGCAATGGTACTTGTGAAGCAGGCGAAACCTGTAGCAGTTGCTCAGGCGATTGTGGAGCTTGCCCTACGTGTGGAGATGCTATATGCAATGGATTAGAAAATCAATCTACTTGCCCTGGCGATTGTGGTACTTTGCCGTCAGCGACTTATTTATGTTACACAGGCACGCCTCTTAACACGCCAGCGTTACAAGCTAATGGTTGTTGTGGGTTTACAGTACAAGGATATGGTGCTGCTGCTGGTAGTTGTACTTCTACTGATTGCGGTAATTGCGCTGGTAGTTGTGGCAACGGTCTGTGTGATGGGGTTGAAGATTGTAGTACTTGCCCTAGTGATTGTGGAGCTTGTGCGCCTTATTGTGGTGATGGATTTTGCGATGCAGGTGAAAGTTGCTGTAATTGTAGTTCAGATTGCGGTGGTGGTTATTGTGGTGGAGGTGGTGGGCAGTGTTACATTCAACGTCCTTCCCAGCCTACTGCGCCGCCTACCAATAGCAACCAACAACCCCAAATGCGGCATAAATTAGGTACTGTTTGCCAATCTACAATGAACGGTCCAGGTATATATAGTTATGTGGTAACTTATAGCCACTGTACTAGTGGCGGTTGTCCTGCTAATTTTACCCAACAGTATATAGTGGTTGGTCAGCCTATTATATCCATAAACTCATCTAATGGCACTAATTTTTGCGGCGTGGCAAATACTACACTCACTGCTAACTGTAGTGGTGATTGCAATCAATTGACCTATAATTGGAGTCATGGCGGAGGTACAGGACCCTCTATGTCTGTGAATGGATTGACTTCAACTACTAATTATTCAGTAACGATATCAAATTATAATGGAAACGGTTGTGCTATAGTTGAAGATATAACAATTAATGTGTCACCTTTGCCCACTGCTAGCATTACTGGCGCAACAACATTCTGTGCTGGTGGGAGTACAAATCTAACAGCATCAGGCGGTGTGTCTTATGCCTGGTCTTCAGGGCAAGCTACAGCAACTATCAGCGTAAATTCAGCCAATACTTATACAGTAACAGTAACTGACGGTAGTGGGTGTCAAGGCACAACAAGCGCATCTGTAGTTGTAGAACCATTGCCAACAGTTAGCATAGCACCAACTGCGACAAGTATATGCGCAGGGGGTAGTACAACTTTAAATACAACAGTAACAAACTGTGCGGGTTGTACGTACGCGTGGGACAATGGAGCAGGCAGTTCAGCCAATCCAACGGTAAGCCCAGGCAGCACAACTACTTATAATGTAGTGGTTACAAATAGTTCTGGCTGTTCACAAACAGCAAGCACCA
>JAAFIM010000072.1 GCA_013297745.1 Chitinophagales bacterium
TTCTGTGTAGTAATAAATCGTATTGCCATTCACGTCATATTTGCCGCTAGGGAAAGTAATAGCATTGCCCGTATAATAGACAAAAACGCCAGAAAGAGACCATTTTTTGCTGATTTGATACATTGCCACCAGCGAAATATCGTGGGTGCGGTCTTGGCGGGCTGCGTACCAGTTGCCATCGTTGATACCCTCAATTTGTCGCTCTGTGCGTGCTAAAGTATAGCTAATCCAACCTGTAAATTTGCCTGTTTTTTTCTTGAAAAATAACTCCAAACCATAAGCACGGCCTTCTCCAAACAATAATTCGCTTTCCAAATCTGGGGCTGTGTTGATGTCTGCGCCGTTTTTATAATCTACTTGATTTTGCATACTTTTATAATATACTTCCGCACTTAGTTCATAATTGCCTTTGTTGATGCTACTGTAATAACCCGCGCTAACTTGGTCGCTAATCTCAGGTTTTATGTTATAACTGTTGCCTATCCATTGGTCGGTTGGGCTACCTGTATTAGAATTATTTAAGAGGTGTAAATGTTGAGTATTACGCGAATAAGCAACTTTTATACTACTTTTCTTATCTAATTGATAACTCATTGATAATCTGGGTTCTAAATTAAAATAAGTTTTGCCCAAACTACCCGCAGCTAAAACTACACTATCGGTAAGTTCGCCATTTTCATAGATATTATAAGTATCACCCCCCAAAATGCTGTAAGCGGACAAACGCAAGCCAGTTTCTATATTAAATTTTTCGCTAACGTTGTATTTATTGCTGACATAAGCTGCGTTTTCCAACCCAAACCTATCCGCCGCATCGCTGCTGATGTTGGCATCTTCGCTCTCAAAACGGCTGGGTCTAATCGTGTGGTGAATAGCATTTACCCCAAAACGCCAACTGCTGCGAGGATTGGCAAAATACTGAATTTCTTCTTTAAAATTCCAGTCGCGGATTTCGGAATTAAGATTAAAAGTATTGCCATTACCAGATATTTTGATTTTGTAGTCGTAGTTACTAAAAATTAACGATGCGTTAGAAAACAGTTTGGGACTAACTATACTATTCCAGCGCAAAGTTCCCGTGATATTCCCCCAATCTATACCAAATTGTTCGGCCAAACCCAAAACGTCTCTACCAAAATAACCAGATAAAAACAGGCGGTTGCGGTCGTTAATTCTATAATTGGCTTTGGCGTTGATGTCGTAAAAGTATAAAGTATTATTTTTAAAATCCTCTGTCAATTTCAAAAAAACATCGGCGTAAGTGCGTCGCGCTGCGATAAGAAACGAAGATTTGTCCTTTTGTATGGGTCCTTCTATACTAATTCGACTACTTATCAAGCCTAAGCCCCCCGTTACCTCGTATTTTTTATCATTGCCTTCTTTCATTTTGATATCCAACACAGAAGCCAAACGTCCGCCGTATTGAGCGGGAGAATTGCCTTTGATTAAGGTTGCATCTTTTATCGCATCGCTGTTGAACGTGCTAAAAAATCCCAACAGGTGGGAAGCGTTATAAACGGGTGCTTCGTCCAATAAAATCAAATTTTGGTCGGCTGCTCCCCCACGCACGAAAAAGCCGCTGTTGCCCTCGCCCGCTGACTTGACCCCAGGCAGCAATTGGATGGTTTTTAGAATATCTTTTTCCCCAAAAATCACTGGCAATTTGGCTATTTCTTTAATATCCAATTTCTGTGTCCCCATATCGGTGGTATTCAAAATGGTTTCTTCTTTGCTGGCATCTACCACCACTTCCGTAAGTTCTGTGCCCAATCCCAAACCCCAATCTATTTTTTGGTTGGCTTTGAGGCTAATCGTTTGGCTACTATCGGCAAAACCTACATAACTACACACAATCGTATAATCGCCCTCTGGTAGTGAAAGGGAATAAAAGCCGTACTCATTAGTAGTTGTGCCGATAAATTCCTCACTTTGCACCAAAATCGTAGCCCCATAAAGCTCTTCACCCGAACTTTGGTCGCGCACTGTGCCGCTAATGGTAAAATTTTTCTGCGCTTGGCTTGCCACCACGCTAATAAACAGCATAAATATGCTGCATAAATACTTAAAGGTCATTTTTAAAATAATTTTTGGTTGATTATAAAACAGTTGGTTGCAAAACGGTTGATTATGCAACTATTTACGCAAGAAATAAAAAAAATGGAGTTAATCCACGCAAGCATCGCTGATTTGTTGCAATACTTTTTTGAAACCCTCAAAGTCTCTTTTGTCAAAACGGGTGGTAACTCCAGCCACAAACTCAAAATCAACTTGGCGGGCTTTTGATAAAATTTCTTTACCTGTTGGGGTTAAAAATATCAAATTCACTCTCCTATCGTTGGGCTTGGGGCGGCGTTCTATGTAGTTTTTGCGCTCCAAAATATCCAAACCGCGCAGCACAGAAGATTTGTCTTTTCCCATAAAATCGGCTATTTCCTGTTGGGAAATACCCGCATCAATAGGCATTTGATTAAAATCTGGGCTCAATATATTCAGCACCGCAAACTGCTCTCCTGTCAAGTCTATGCCATTTTGTACAAATAATTGATTTATTTTCCTTATCATCGAACGGACTGTAGTCAGCATCAAGAAAGGGAAAAAGTCTCCTAATTTTTCTATCATATTTTCTTTTGCATTAAAACGTAAATTATAAAAAAAGGTTGGGTGTTATTAAAAAAAAATAATAAAAAGCCCCAAATGATGGACAAATGGGGCTTTTGGGGAAAACGTTTGTAATGAAGACAAAAAATGGGTTAGGGTTTAGATTATAACAATACAAATCAACATTAAAAAAATTCCTGAGGCAAAGATAAGCCGAAAAGACTTAATTGCCACTTTTTTAAGCTAAAAAGTATAATTATTAGCCCCACTTTTTTTCATTGTCCAACAATTGTCCAACCAAAACAGCTTAAATCGCATAATTGGGTATATGGTCAATCAAATTATCGGTCAAATCTGGGTCTCTAAAATCATCCACTTCTTCGTATTCTTCCAACTCTTCTTCATTAGCTTTGCCTTCTGTAGTTTCTTCGATGATGCGCATAGCAAATTGCCGCTCGCGCAATTTTGAGCTTTGCAAATTACGGAGCATTTGTTCGGCTATAAGTTGTTTTTTGGTATTGGGACTATACTCTATATTGTAAGCAAAATCCATTTTGGGAGCTTCATCGCTGCTAACGCCTTTGTCAAACATACGCAAAAAATCGCGAGAACGGCGCATATTGGTACCCAAAAAATCTTTTTCGTGGTTGTCTTGATGCTTGCGCAAATCAGCAGGACTGAGTTTACGCTCTATCAAAAACGCATCTTCTGGATTTAAACCCACTTCTTCAGGCGTCAATGGGTCTTTATCTTGACTATCATCCCGCTCATTTTTGAGCAAAGGCATAGCTTTGCCCCTCCATTTACCGCGTTTTTTGTCCTGTCGTTGGCTTTTTTCCAAAGCGCGATTCAAAGACATTTGGCTGCCATATTCTTGGTCTGCTTCGTCCTCTTCATCGCTAGCTGCGCGCTGGCGGTCTAATAAATCAAACTCATCTAAATTTTTTTTGCTACTCATAGGATAGTATTATAAAAATGTGGATAAAATATAGTCCAATTCCTTAAGGTCTCATGTGGTTGATGTGATGGCGACTCAATAAAGCAGAAACTCCCCCCAAGGTATAATCCACCTCAAACTCCTCGTGAATATATTCTTTGATGTCTACCAAACGGGCTTCTCCATTCATGTGTTTGATAAAATTACCTAATTTAATGACTTGAGTTGGGCTAAGTTTGCGCGCGTTAATTTTATAACGATGCTGAAGCAACTCAAACAATCCGCCTTCTTCATATCTTTTTAGATAGCGTTGTGCTTGGCGATAACCCACGTGCAAATGTTTGCTAGCTTCTGTAAGGCTCAATCCATTTTTGAGCAAGCGCAGTAAAATAACTTTGTTTCTTTCGCGCAATTTGTGCTGCAAAGCTTCTTGTGAAGCCAGCATTTCGTCTGTTTCCCTGATAAGGTGTTTGTAGTTCATAATAATAAAATAAAGGTACTTTTGTCCAATTTTTTGATAAAAAAAATTCGGGCTGCAAAGGTAAACATTTTTTAAAAAACTGACCTTTTATTTTACGTATATCATTTTTTTTTGCCTTTTTTTTAAATTTACTTGCCTTTTTTAGCGATTGGTACGAAAAAAATAGCTTTTTGTCTAATCTTTTTTGCAAACCAAAAGTTTATTACGCAATTTTGCAGCATCATTTTTTATCCATACACCAATTTTTGTCTCAAAAAGTTCATTCACCACTTAATTTTTTTTCAAGATGCAATTTCTAAAAAATTTACTAACCTCTTGCTTAGGCGCTTTACTAGCTTTTGGCGCGCTTATCGTTGGCGGGCTTTGGATAGCTTCGTCTATCGGCAGTAGCAACAAACCCAAAGTTGCGGCTAATTCTATACTCAAACTTAGTTTTAGCAAACCTATACCTGAATTATCCGATAATTTAGATAAAGACCCTATGGATTTTGCCAGTTTATTTGACAAAAGTGTAGGCTTGCACGCACATATAGCATTGATAGAAGAAGCAGCCAAAGATGCCAATATCAAAGGGATTTATATGGAATTTAGCAGCCCACAAGTGGGTTTGTCCTCTGCCAAAAAAATTCGCCAAGCCTTAGAAAAATTTAAAGCTTCAGGCAAATTCGTCATTGCTTATTCAACCGCTTTTTCACAAAAAGGATATTATTTGGCTTCTGTGTCTGACCAAGTATATTTGCACCCATTAGGCGGCATCGATTTTTTGGGACTTGCTGGGCAATTGATGTACTACAAAGGACTTATGGATAAAGTGGGGATTAAAGCCCAAATTTATTATGCTGGCAAATTCAAATCTGCTACCGAACCGTTCCGCCGCGCTGATATGTCGCCAGAAAATAGATTGCAAACAGCCACATTTTTGAACGGAATATATGATTTATATTTACAAGCTATAGCCACAAGCAGAAATGTAACCGAAGCAGAATTGCGCAATATAGCCAATAATGCTTTGTTGAGAAAAGCAGAAGATGCGGTCAAATTTAAAATGGTAGATTCTTTGTTGTACAAAGACCAAGTTTTGTCCATTTTGCGCGAGCGTTGTGGGCTTAAGGCTGACGAAGATATTCCTGTAGTGGATATTAGCACCTACCGCGAACTAAAAGCTGATGTTTTGGGCAAAAGCAAAAATTCAGACAATACGATTGCTATAGTTTATGCTGAAGGTGGTATTGTAGATGGCGAGGGCAAAAATGGACAAATTGGAGGGGATAAATATGCGCGCGAAATTCGCGAAATTCGCAAGGATAAAAACGTAAAAGCTATAGTTTTGCGCATCAATTCTGGTGGGGGTTCTGCTTTAGCTTCTGATATTATTTGGCGCGAGATAGAAATGGCCAAAGCGCAAGGTATTCACGTAGTCGCTTCTATGGGCGATGTAGCCGCTTCTGGTGGTTATTATATAGCTGCCAACGCACACCGAATTTATGCCGAAGACAACACCATTACGGGTTCTATTGGCGTGTTTGGTATGATACCTAATATGCGCGGTTTGTATGAAACCCAACTTGGTTTGACTATGGACACGGTCAAAACGGGCAAATTCTCTACCATGAGCAGCGACGGCGGCACTTATTATGAATTTAATGCCGAAGAATCTGCCCTTATCCAACAATCCGTAGATGATATTTATCTAACCTTCAAAAAACGCGTAGCTGACGGGCGCACAGCAGCAGGACGTCCTATGGATATTGTGTTGGTGGATAGCTTTGCTCAAGGTCGGGTTTGGTTGGGCAATACAGCCCAAAAAATAGGCTTGGTAGATTCTCTCGGTGGATTGCAAGATGCTATTATTGAAGCCGCCAAAATTTCCAATATCAGCGAGTACAACTTGGCACATTATCCAGCTATCAAATCATTTGAAGAGTCTTTATTTGATTTTAGCGGTGGAGACAAAAAAACCTATTTCCAACAACTCTCTACTCATATACAAACTCAATACCCACAAATCACCAGCAAAGAAATTCAACAAGTTCTGCGTTTGGTCAAAGAAGTGCAAGAAATGAAAGGGGTGCAAATGCGCTTGCCTTACGACTTGAGAATTGAATAATAACCTTTCTGTTTTTTTTATATCAAAATAAAGCCGTAGTTTTGCCCCCGCAAGCTGCGGCTTTTTCTATTCATATTTTTTTAAAACCTTTTTTATATGTTATTTAGTTATTGGGAACAGCAAAGCTTCTTGGCTACTTTTGATGTAGCCATTATAGGCAGCGGCATAGTCGGGCTCAACACAGCCATAGAACTTAAGCTTCGTTATCCTCGCGCTCGCATTGCCGTTTTGGAAAGGGGAATTTTGCCCACAGGTGCAAGCACCAAAAACGCTGGATTTGCTTGTTTCGGTTCTGTATCCGAACTGTTGGCTGACTTAGAAACCCAATCTGCTGATGAAGTTTATAATCTGGTCTTGCGCCGTTATAAAGGATTACTGGCTTTGCGCCAACGTTTGGGAGAAAAAGATATTGAATTTTATCAACACGGCAATTATGAAATTTTTACCCCTAAAGATAAGCCTTTGTACCAAAAATGTGTGGAAAAAATCCCCGAACTCAACCACATTTTAAAAACAGTATTAGGTATAGCGGATATATTCCAACCCAAAAACGAATGGATAGCCCAATTGGGTTTGGCGCAGGTTGAAAATCTAATCTGGAATTGCGCAGAAGGGCAATTACACACGGGCAAAATGATGCAAAAGCTACTTTTTATGGCTCAATTTATGGGCGTACAGGTTTGGAATAGCGTAGAAATAGAAAATATCCACACAGAAGCCAATCAAGTGGTATTAAATATCAAAAACTTTGCCCCTTTATCCGCGCAGAAGGTTGTAGTAGCTACCAATGGTTTTGCTCGCCAACTATTGCCCAACTTGGCTGTACAACCCGCCCGCAATCAGGTATTGGTTACCGCGCCCGTACCTAATTTGAAGCTACAAGGTTGCTTTCATCAAGATGAAGGTTATATTTATTTTAGAAACATAGACGGGCGGGTGCTTATAGGCGGCGGGCGCAATATCGCTTTGGATACCGAAAGTACCAATCAATTAGCGTTGACCGACCAAATCCAAAACTATTTAGAAAATATACTTTTTACCCATATTTTGCCCAATCAAAAAGTGAGTATAGATTATCGTTGGGCTGGCATTTTGGGTTTGGGACAGGTCAAAAAGCCTATTATTCAACACGTATCTCCTCACGTGGTAGCTGCCGTGCGTATGGGGGGGATGGGTGTAGCTATAGGCACGTTGGTAGCTCAAGATGCTGCAAACTTGATAGAATTATAACCTCAAAAATTATACTGCTTATGAAATACTGCCTTTTGTGGCTCTGCTGCTGCTTGAGTTTTTATACCCATCTCAAAGCGCAACTGCCATACGAAAAACCAAAAGAAGACTTTGCCAGCCCCTACAATAGTTTGGTTTATTATCAATACTATATGTCCCCCGACCACTATCAGGGGCAAAAATTTAGCCGCTTGTTTCCCAAAAACACTAATAATAGCTCTGAATTGGCTTTACAACTCAAACAGATATTAGACGGTAGGGGCTTACAAATACAGCTGGCAGAATTGCCTACAGATTCGTTTTTTGTGGATAGCTTGGCTCGCAAAAATATATACGTCTTGTTTCCTAATGTTTATAAAGATATATATTTGGAACTGGATAAAGAAACCCAACGCTGGCGGTTTTCGTCCGAAACGGTAAAGGCTATCCCCAAACTGCACAAAAAAGTATACCCGCTTGGCACAGACTTATTGATACAAATCCTCCCCTCTTTTGGCGATGACAAAGTGTTGGGGCTGCACGTCTGGCAGTATTTGGGTATAATTATAGTGGCTATGTTCTCGTACTTTCTCATTTGGGCTATCTCCCGCTTGTTTCGCTGGATAATTTTATTGGCGGCGGAGAATAAATTTGGAAAAGACCTCTTTGACAAAGACATTGTGTTGCGTATATCCAAAGTCAATAGCTACCTTTGCGTACTTTATCTGCTCTATATTTTAATCCCAGCCTTACAGTTGCCGATAGAACTCAACTATTACGTAATTGTTATATTAAGAATTAGCACCACCGCGTTGATTGTCTTGTTGTTTAGCCGCAGCGTTGATTTGGTAAAAGCATATTATCTAAATATCAAAAGCAAAGATGAAAATTATAGAGGTCTTTTAAGCGATAACTTAGTCCCGATAGCCAGCCGAACGGTAAAAGTGTTGATTTATCTAATCGGTTTTTTCCACGTTTTATCCATTTTGAGCATTAACGTTACCGCTTTGATAGCGGGTTTATCTATAGGGGGCTTGGCTATAGCGTTGGCAGCGCAGGAGACGATAAAAAACTTAATTGGCTCGGCTATGATATTCGCGGATAAGCCATTCAAAATCGGCGACTATATCAACAACGGCAGCGACATAGAAGGTACTGTAGAAGATATAGGCTTTCGCTCCACCCGCATTCGGAATATGGACACGTCTGTAGTTTCTGTTCCCAACGGTAAGCTGATAGATATGGTAGTTACCAATTTGGGAGAAAGGCAAATGAGAAGGTTTCATACTTATATCAACATAGCTTTTGCCACCCCTACCAAATCGCTGAAAGTGTACGTGGATAGTCTGCAACAAATGGTAAAGTTACACCCTCATACCCACAAAGAGGAACTGTATGTGTACGTCAATAGGGTTGAAGGGTATAGTTTGTCCATACGCTTTATGATTTATTTTATCACCGACGAATGGAAAGAAGAGCTTAAATTCCGCCAAGATATAATTTTAGGCATTACGCAATTGGCAGAACACTTAAATATACAAATCGTTCCCCCCGCAACCAACGTATCGTTTAGCAATAACGCCCCCAATTCCGTAGATGATGAAGAATTAAGGTTAAAAGCTGCCCATTTTTTAACCCAGTTTAGCTTAGAATATCCACAACCGCCACCGTTGGACGTAGATATAGAACAAAATGAAGCGTTTAGCCCCTCTTAATAAGATGGTTGCAAATATAAAACTCTTAAGGCTTGACCTTAAGGGTTTTTTTTATGGTATGAAAAGGTTAGTATAAACAAATTTAAAAAAGGTAAGCCTGTGGCGGTCATATTAGCAACTTTTTTAAAAAAGGTAAGCCTGTGGCGGTCATATTAGCAACTTTTTTAAAAAAGGTAAGCCTGTGGTGGTCATAACAGCAACTTTTTTAAAAAAGCTAAGCCTGTGGCGGTCATATTAGCAACTTTTTTAGAAAAGCTAAGCCTGTGGCGGTCATATTAGCAACTTTTTTAGAAAAGGTATATTTATACTAATAATTATTTATCAACCGATGCGATACGATATTTATAAAATAAAAAAAAGCCCCTACTTGATGAGTAGAGGCTAATTATAAGTTATGATTATTAGAAACTTCTTTGACTGTCTAATTTAAACAAGATAGACAATTGCACACAAAACGAAATCAGCGAAGAACCCCCATAACTTAGAAAGGGGAGCGGAATACCCACCACAGGTATAGCACCTATAGTCATACCGACATTAATAACGACGTGAAAAAATAAAATCCCCCCCACACAATACGCATAATAGCGGGTAAAATTATCCCTTTGTCTTTCTGCGATTGCCAATATCCGCCATAGTAACAACAAGAATAAAGACAAAATAAAAGCAGTGCCTATAAAGCCCCACTCCTCTCCTACGGTACAAAAAATAAAGTCAGTGGATTGTTCTGGCACATAGTCCAATTTGGTACGTTCCCCCTGTAAATAACCTTTGCCCAACACAGCGCCTGAACCTATAGCATACTTGGACTGTTCTACGTTGTAAAGCGCGCCGAGCGGGTCGCATTTTTCAGGCTTGAGCCAAACCCAAATCCGTTCTTGTTGGTGTTTTTGCAAGACGTTATTGACCAAATAGCTCACAGAACTACTGTATATTAACGTAATCAAAAAGCCCAGCGATAGGATAGATAAGGTTCTCCATTGCGTCTTTATCTGTACAAGGGTTAGAAAAAGCACGCTGCCACCTGTCACTATCCAATAATATATATAATAATCGTCATAGAAAAAGTGCGCCGAAACAAGCAACAGCAAGGGCGGCAATAGCCAATACAATTGCTCTTTGTACAAATATATCAACAATATGGCTATACCCAACAGCAAACCGTGAAAGACATAATTAAGATTATCCGCCATCAACGAAGCGATAGACACAAAAACAACAAATAAGCCCAAAGCGTAGAGCCAATTGGGTAAGCCAGCCCGATAAAATACAGCCGCAAAGGAAGTAAACACCAAAGTAGAACCCAAATCGCCCTGCAAAAGTACTAAGGACATAGGCAGCAAAACTATAGCCAAAGCGGTTGCTAATTTGCGCCCTTCATAGATATTAAACTCGGGGCGGGCTAAAAACGAAGACAATAAAAGAGATGTTGCCAATTTAGCCAATTCAGAAGGTTGCAATCTAAAAAAGCCCAACTCAAACCAAGAATGAGAGCCATTGATAGGACGAGTGAATAAAACCCCAATAAGCAATAAAACCACAGGCACGGCCAACACAGGGGCAAAAATTTCAAACAAGCGAGCATTTACCAACTGAATAGCCCCAAACAAGCCCACACAAACAATAATAAATAAGAGCTGTTTGCCATAATTTTTGGAAAAATCTAAAAAACGAACAAAATTATCAGGCAAGTATTCAGAAGCGAAAATCATAGCCCAACCCCCAAACACCAACATTATAAAAAATAACAATCCCAATAAGTCATAACCTACCGTTTCGGTTTCTCGGCTTCTATTCATACAATAATATATCAAAAAAAAGTTAATCGTTTAAAGGTTTTAATTTAGGTCTGTTGAGCAAAGCCGCATTAGGCACAAGCGTGGTATCTTTGGGCGGGGGCGGATTGCGCGGATGTATAGAAGCATTAAACATTTGTTTTTCCAAAGCGCGACGAGACGGTTCTGCTATAGAATCTCTAATAAATTTTTCTATCACCAAACTCGCTATAGGCGCAGCATAAGAAGAACCAAAACCTCCATTTTCCACATAAACGGCTATGGCTATTTTGGGATTATCTTTGGGTGCAAAAGCGATAAAAGTAGAATGGTCTTTTTGTTTGACCCCTTTTATATAATTTTCTACCGTACCTGTTTTTCCACAGACCACAATATCGGCAATTTTTGCCCGCCGTCCTGTACCTGCTATCACCACATCTTGCATCCCTTCCACTACAGGCTCAAAATTGGCGGGATGAACTTTAGTATAACGTTTTTGTTGATAAGGTGCTAGTATATTGCTGGTATCCCCTTTTAGCTCTTTGGCAAAATGTGGGATAAAATAAAATCCTCTGTTGGCAATAATCGCGGTAATGTTGGCCATCTGCAACGGGGTAATTTCCAACTCGCCCTGGCCTATACCCACAGACACAAAATTGGAAAAACGCCAAGCCCCTTTGCCCAACCGTTTGTTGTAATACTCAGGCGTAGGCACTGTACCAGACACTTCATTGGGTATATCCACCCCTACTTTCCCCCCCAGTCCAAAAGCCTGCAAATGTTCGGCTAAACGCGCCAAACCCTTTTCGGGAAAATCATAACCGTAGATATTGACAATTTCTTTAAAAGTTTGGCAAAAATAATTATTGCAACTGTATTGGATAGCTCGCCCTACAGTGCTAATTCCCCCGTGTCCGTGACAACCCACCCGCAAATTGCCAAAGCGATAAGCCCCCCCGCAACCCATTCCTGTGTTGGGGTTAATCACCCGCTCCTGCAAAGCAATAGCCGCTAAAATGGTTTTAAAAATAGAACCTGGGGGATATTTGGCCATCAGCGCCCGATTGAAAAGTGGATTGGTACTATCTGTGAGCAATTTGGCAAAAGCCTGTTTGCGCCCTTGATTAACAATCAACGTATTAGGATTGTAGTTGGGGCTGCTGACCATAGCCAAAATTTCGCCAGTAGCGGGTTCTATAGCCACAATCGCGCCGCGTTTATTAACCATTAGACTTTCTGCATACAACTGCAATTTTAAATCTATAGTAGAAACGAGGTCATAACCAGCCACCGCCAAGGTATCAAATTCACCAGCTCGATACGAGCCTTGCACTTTGCCCCATTTATCCCTAAGCACATTTTTAACCCCTCTTTTGCCCCTAAGTGCTTTTTCATAAAACAACTCCAAGCCGCTAGCCCCGATATAATCTCCCCTTTGGTATTCGTTATTAGACATTTCCACCTGTTTGGGCGACACCTCGCTGATATAACCCAAGACGTGCGCTGCGACTTCGTTGGCATAACCGCGCACAGAGCGGCGGTTCATTTCAAACCCTCTAAAACGATACAATTGCTCCTCCAATCGGGCGAAAGTGTCAGCAGAAACTTGAGTCATAAAAGCAAAAGGCTTGCGTTTGGAATAGCGATAATCGTTTTTGAAGTCCCTTTCCATATTTTTGATAAACTGCTCTTTGGTGATACCCAAAATTTGGCAAAAAGCCAGCGTATCCATTTTGCTTTTTTTGACCACGTTGTAAGTAGCCATAATATCATAGACAGGGCTATTATAGACCAACAATTCGCCAGTTCTATCATAAATAGAACCCCGCGAAGGATATTGTATAATACCTTGCTTGAAACTTTGGTCGTATCTATATTTATCGCTCCAGACCTGTAAGCGAAAACATTGGACGATAAGCCCAAAGATAGCCAAACCAAAGAATAAAATAATTGTTTTTTGCCTATGGGCGAATATATCTTGTTGCATTTTCAGTTAGTTTTGCGCCCGCAAAAGTACAGTTTTTTTCTAATGTTATTAAATTAAGTTTATTTTTATGGCTATAGCCGACACACTTTCTGTAAGTGAATTTTTTTACTCCTTGCAAGGCGAAGGTCGCACAACAGGCGTTCCCGCTATTTTTTTGCGTTTATCAGGTTGCAATTTGGTCTGCGGGGGACAAGCCGCTTTGCACGATTTTCAAAAACACGAGCCCGCGACTTGGGTTTGCGATACTATAGCGGTTTGGTTGAAAGGCACAAGTTATGGTTTTGAAAGTTTATTGGAAAAACTAAACCAAGAAACGGATTTTATCAACCGCTTGCGCAAAGGCGCGCATTTGGTTATCACAGGGGGCGAACCGTTGCTGCATCAACAGAATATAGTCGCTTTTTTGGCTTTTGTGGAAGATAATTATCAACTTCGCCCCATTATTGAGATAGAAACCAACGCTACCATTTTGCCTTTGGCGGGGTTGGATGCGCGGGTTCATTATTGGAACACCTCCCCAAAATTATCAAATTCTGGTATGCCGCTGCCCAGGCGAATACAAAACGAAGTTCTAGCCTTTTTTAATAAAAATGAAAAAACGATGTTTAAATTTGTATTAAATTCTTATGAAGATTGGTTAGAAATTGAAAGTGATTTTATACAAAAACAAAGCCTTGACAAGCAAAAAATGGTGTTGATGCCAGCTGCAAGTTCTATAGATGAATTATTGATAATCAATAAGATAGTAGCCGATATTTGTATAAAAAATCAAGTGCGAATGTGCAGCCGCTTGCACGTAGAAATTTGGAATCAACTCACGGGTGTGTAATCAAATTATCAAAATTTACACAATAAAAAAACGCCACTCGCACAAGGCAAGCAGCGTTAAAATTGAATTTTTAAACCTCCTAACTAAACGATTATTGAACGTTAATTTTGAACGAATCTGGGGCTTTTTCTATCCGTTGCGGGATGGTCAAAGTCAACACCCCATTTTCATAACGGGCTGAAATTTGTTGCGGGTCAAACTCTTTCAAATCTAAGCGGAAAGAACGCTGAAAAAAGTTAAAGTTAAACTCTTTGCGGTAGAACTTCACCTTTTCGTTCGCTTTTTCGGGTTGCTTTTCGGTAGAAATCGTGAGCAAATCGCGCTCCAAGCTGATTTTGAAATCTTCTTTTTGCAGCCCAGCAGCAGCCAAAGCAATGTACAAATTGTTGTTTTCTTCCCAGATATTAGCGGCTGGTATCACGTGGGCAGCATCGGCTTGGAAAAAATCTTTGAGGTTGTTGCCTGAAAAAAAGCTGTCAATAGCGCGGCTAAAATTGTGGAGTTTGTGGCCGAATTGGCCGTTTTCATTATTTTTGAACATGATAAAAGGATTTTTATGTGAGAAATAAGGTGAACAAATTTTTGCAGTTTTCATATTATTGGATAACCATTTTGTTGCGGTTATATCCCCCTTTTATCAAATTTTATACCAAGTTCTAAAAAAAATAAAAGCCGCCCTTTTTAGCTGACAAATTGACACCAAAAGTAAAAAAACGATGACAAAATGACAAAAAATTGATTTAAAAGGGTCAAAATGTCTTATTTTAGCTTATTTTTCCGTTGTTAGAAAAGGCATCTTAACCACCTTAGCTTCAGCTTGTTTGCCGCGAATATCGATAAAAACTGTAGCCCCGAGTTGCGCGTGGGCAGTTTCTACATAAGCCATCGCTATATTTTTGTCCAGCGTGATAGATTTAGTGCCAGAAGTAACCTTGCCAATCACCTGCCCTTGAGCATCCACAACGGGATAATCGTGGCGAGCGGGGCGTTTATCCAAAATCTCCAAACCAACCAAGCGGCGGCTTGTGCCATTTTTTTTATGTTGTTCTAATAGATTTTTGTCGGTAAAATCGGGTTTATTGAATTTGGTAATCCAACCCAAGCCCGCTTCTATGGGAGAAGTGCTATCGTCAATATCGTTGCCGTACAAACAATAACCCATTTCCAACCGCAAAGTATCCCGCGCGCCCAACCCAATCGGTTGTAAATCAACAGTTTTGCCCGCTTCCATAATCGCATCCCACAGCGCAACGGCATCTTCATTCCGCACGTACAGTTCAAACCCGCCAGCACCTGTATAACCTGTAGCCGATACGATAACGTTATCAATTCCCGCAAAACGCCCTTTTTGGAAGGTGTAATAGCGCATAGATTTCAAATCAATATCCGTCAATGACTGCAACGCTTCGGCAGTTTTGGGACCTTGTACAGCCAATAAGGAAGTTTGTTCGGAAATATCAATCAAACGCGCCTCATCGCCGAAAGTATTGTGGCTATTCAACCATTCCCAATCTTTAGCCATATTGGAAGCGTTGACAACCAACATAAACGCCATTTCTCCCGCTGCGCATTGGTCTTCAGCCAAACGATACACCAACAAATCGTCCACAATTCCCCCTTTGCCGTTGGGAAAACAAGAGTATTGCGCATCGCCGATTTTTAGCTTGCTGGCATCGTTGGTGGTGAGTGATTGGATTAAATCCAACGCTTTTTTCCCCTTGAGGATAAACTCGCCCATATGCGACACATCAAAAATACCAGAAGCGCGGCGCACAGCGTTGTGTTCTTCCACTATCCCCGCGTAAGAAACGGGCATTTCGTACCCAGCAAATTCCACCATTTTAGCGTTGAGGGCAATGTGCTGAGCGTATAGAGCTGTTTTTTTCATTTATAGAATTATTTAAAATTTTTTTTGCTAACTTACCGCCAATAAAACCGCTACATAGTGGCAAATACCAGCAGCCAAAACGAACAAGTGCCAAATGGCGTGATTATAAGGTAATTTTTCCCAAGCGTAAAACACCACCCCCAGCGTATAAAGTCCGCCGCCAGTGGCTATTAGGGATAAAACGCCCACCGACATATTGGCAAAAAAGGGTTTGGCTACAAAAATAATAGCCCAGCCCATACCCAAATAAATCAGTAAGGATAATTTTTCAAATTTACCCGTAAAAAATAGCTTGAAAACAATCCCCAGCGCAGCCAAGCCCCACAAACCAGACAATAAAGCTATCCCCGTAGCATTGAATAAATACAACAGTATCAACGGGGTATAAGTGCCCGCAATTAGGAAGTAGATGCTGATATGGTCTATTTTTTGGAAAATAGATTTCAGGGCGGGATGTTGGAAGCTATGGTATAAAGTGGAAAAGGCAAATAGCATCAAAAAGCTAAACCCGTACACACTCACCCCCACCAAACCCGCTATATTACCGTTTTGGGCGGTGAGTACCAATAAAATGGGTAGGCTGATAATTCCGAATAACAGCCCAAAACCGTGCGTTAGGCTATTGGCTAGCTCTTCGCGGGCGTTCATACTTAAACTCATAATTATTAAAATCTAAAATTTTTGAAATTTGGCACAAAGTTAGCCTTTTTTATCATATTCACGCGCTTATGTATAATTATTTAAACCAACAAGACACTATAGTAGCTTTAGCCACAGCACAGGGAGCGGGCGCGATTGCAGTTATTCGGCTGTCGGGCAGCAAAGCTATAGAAATTGTAGCGAGTATTTTTAAGGGTAAAAACCTACTCAAACAAGCCAGCCACACCGTACATTTAGGTTATATTATCAACGAACAAGGGCATACTATAGACCAAGTGTTAGCCACTATTTTTATCGCTCCCCATTCCTATACCCGCGAAAATACGGTGGAAATCTCCTGCCACGGTTCTGTTTTTATCCAACAGCAGCTGATAGAATTATGTTTGCGCAAAGGGGCGAGATTAGCCCGACAGGGAGAATATACTTTACGCGCTTTTCTCAACGGGCAGTTGGATTTGGCACAAGCCGAAGCTGTAGCCGATTTGATAGCTGCGGACTCACAGACGGCGCACAATTTGGCTATGCAACAGATGCGGGGAGGATTTTCTCAACAAATCAACCAATTAAGAACAGAATTAATACATTTTGCCAGCTTGATAGAATTAGAGTTAGATTTTGGCGAGGAAGAGGTAGAATTTGCCAACCGCGACCAACTCAAGCAGCTTATTGATAACATTATCAACACTTTGCGCCAGCTACAAGATTCTTTTCTGTTGGGCAATGTGCTTAAAAATGGGGTTAGCACCGTCATAGCAGGCCGCCCCAACGCGGGCAAATCAACCCTATTAAATGCTTTATTAAACGAAGAAAGGGCTATAGTTTCAGAAATAGAGGGTACAACCCGCGACACTATAGAAGAGAACTTAAACATTCACGGTTTGTTATTCCGCTTGATAGATACGGCGGGCATACGCGAAGCCAGCGACCAGATAGAAGCTATAGGGGTGCAAAAAACGTACGAAAAAATAGCCACTTCTACCATTTTGGTGTATGTGTACGATGCGATAGTAATGAGCCAAGCTGAAGTAGAACAGGATTTATCCCGATTACAAAAAGAGGGTTTGGCTGTGCTGGTTATCGCCAACAAAGTGGATATTATCTACTCTCTCTCCGATGCGAGTTTGTACCAGCGTTTGTACCAAATCCCAAAACATCATATACAAATTTCCGCCAAACAAAAAGACCATTTGGAGACTTTGCGCAAGGCTCTGCATCAGTTGGTTGTATCCCGCAAAACCTCCGCCGACCAAAGTATAGTAACCAACGCCCGCCATTACGAAGCCCTGCATAATGCTACCGAAGCGTTGCAAACAGCAAGAGAGCGGCTAAGTATGGAGCATACAGCCGATTTGGTGGCTATGGATATTCGCCAAAGTTTGCGCTATTTGGGCGAGATTACGGGACAGGTAGATGTAGAGGATTTATTAGAAAATATTTTTTCCAAATTCTGTATAGGCAAATAATAAACGGGTTATTATTTAACCTATTAGCTGCCGCAAAAATGAAAAAAGCCTATTGGGTTCAACAACCTAATAGGCTTTTTGTTTTGGCTTTTTTTACCCAAAATCATTCTATTGATAAATTAGTTCCGTTAGGCTACTTTTTAAAATACAGGGCGTTGGAGCTGTTCCGTTGGACTACTTTTTGAAATGTAGAGCTCTGGCATCATTCCGTTGGGATACTTTTTAAAATACAGGGCGTTGGAGCCATTCCGTTGGGATACTTTTTAAAATACAGAGCTCTGGCATCGTTCCGTTAGGCTACTTTTTAAAATACAGGGCGTTGGAGCTGTTCCGTTGAGCTATTTTTTAAAATACAGGGCGTTGGAACCGTTCCGTTAGGCTACTTTTTAAAATACAGGGCGTTGGAGCCGTTCCGTTGGACTACTTTTTGAAATGTAGGGCTCTGGAACCGTTCCGTTGGGCTATTTTTTAAAATACAAGACGCTGGAACCATTCCGTTGGGCTATTTTTTAAAATACAAGGCTCTGGAACCATTCCGTTGGGCTATTTTTTAAAATACAAGACGCTGGAACCGTTCCGTTGGGTGCGTGGGGTATCGCTTACGCGCAGCTTAATGCAGCTTTGCTGCCTCTGCGGTTTAAAGCCCACGTTATGCAGTTCCGTTGGGCTACTTTTTAATAATCATTGAGTTTAGTTAGCGTAATTTGCTAAGTTTGATTTTTTAGCATAATTCTATTTTTTTATCAACGGTTGGCGATTGATATTGCTAATAATAATTATCTTTGCGAAAAATCTATTTTTGAAAAAACTGAACATCAAATAATGGGCGTTATACAAAGGCAAGGCATAAAATCATCTTTATTAAACTATCTTGGCATTTTTATCGGGGCGGCGAGTATTGTTTTCATCTATCCGCAAGCGTTGGCTGAATACGGGTTGATTACCTTTTTGACCGAACTTTCTATTTTTACCGCTGCGCTCTCGTCTTTGTCCCTGCCGTTGATAATGATAAAATTTTTTCCCCATTTTAGCGACGAAACAAAACAAAACAATGGTTTTTTGGCTTGGGCGATGTTGGCAAATTTATTCGGTTTTTTGCTATTTGCTGGGATTTATTTTGGACTGAGAGGTTATATTTTAGATTTTTATGCGGACAAATCGGACTTAGAAAAAGGGCATATAGATTATCTGTTAGTATTTACATTTTTATTGAGTTGGATAAATTTATTCAATTACTATTGTATGCTGTTTCAACGGATAGTTATAGGCACGTTAGCTGACTTTTTGAGCAAATTGGCGCGGCCTTTTTTGGTTATTTTATACCTATTCAACTATTTGAGCATCAGCCAATTAGTTCAGGGTTTAGCCCTCGCTTATCTGGGTATAATTATAATTTTAATCCTATACACCCAAAGAATGGGCAAATTATTTTTAGGGTTTCAGAGCAACGTTTTGGATAAAAAACTGGGTTGGGAAATGCTGCGTTACAGCGGCAGCGCGACTTTACTAATTTTATTTAGCACATTAGGGCTACAATTAGACCGAATTACGGTTAGTGTTTATCTGGATATGGAAGCCAATGGGGTGTACGGAATCGCTCAATTTATCAGCAATTTAATCTCTATCCCGTTAATTAGCCTTGGCAGCATCATCACGCCCATTGTTGTCAAACATTTTAAAGATGGCGATATAAAATCTATTCAACAACTGTATCAAAAATCAGCAGAAATATCCACGATAGCGGGTGTTTATATCAGTTTGGGGATAGTGGTTTGCATAGACGACCTGTACCAGATGACAGCCAACTACCAAACTTTGTCCAGTAGTATAATTGTAATCAACTGTTTGGTTATCAGCAAACTATTAGATTCTGTAGGTGGTATAAGCCGTTGGATATTAGAATTTTCGGACAGATATTATTGGGGGGTGAGTTTTTTGGGTTTATCGGTATTTATCAACGTTAGTTTATCCATATTGCTTATCCCCAAATATGGTTTGATAGCTGTAGCCATATCCAATTTATGTGCGGTGGGATTTTACACCTTGTCTAGAATGATTATTTTATACCATTTTTACCAAATGTGGCCTTTAACGAGGCAAGCTTTTGCAAGTTTGGGATTGGGTATAATCATATTTTTAATAATGAATTTTATACCAATAAATATAAATCCTTTAGCTAATTTAATCTGTAAAGGGCTAATGATTAGCATAATATATTTTAGTTTGATTTATTTTTTAAAATTATCAGCCGACTTAAACCAGTTGGTAAATAATATATTCAAGCGATTTTTATACAAAACAAAAAAATAAAAGTATAGCCGTTGACAAAAAAATGCTAATTTTGCGGTCTAAAAATAATCAAAAGATATATGGACAAGCATAAAGTATCCATTCCTGCCAATTTATTGAAGGCACAATTTACCCCACAAGAGCAAGTTATGCAAGTATCTCGGGGCAAACAAAAGTTATTTATTGGCATACCCAAAGAAAACTCCTTTCAAGAAAATAGAATTGCGCTTACCCCCGCATCTGTAAAAGTATTGACTAAAGCAGGGCATAGAATTGTGGTAGAAGCTGGCGCAGGTGAATTATCCCGATTTAGCGATTTTGACTATTCAGAAGCTGGAGCGGAAATTTCGTACGAAATTGCAGAAGTATTAAAAGCGCAGGTTGTGCTTAAAGTAGCCCCTCCGAATTTGCAAGAAATAGAATTGATGCAGCCCAACCAAATACTCATTTCTCCCATACATTTGCCTACGATGTCTGAAGAATACCTATTTAGGCTCAAATCTAAGCGAGTAACAGCTATAGCAATGGAATATATGCGGGACAAATCAGGCGCATTTCCATTTGTGCGGATGATTTCGGAGATGGCGGGAATTTCGGCTATGCAAATAGCAGCGGATTTACTCACCAAATCGGGTAGCGGGCGCGGGGTATTGCTGGGGGGAATTGCGGGCGTGCCCCCCAGCAAAGTGGTTATTTTGGGAGCAGGAGTAGTGGCTGAAGTGGCTAGTCGAGTGGCTTTGGGCTATGGGGCAGAAGTGCGCGTTTTTGACAATAGTATTAGAAAATTGATGCGTTTGCAGAATAATTTGGCTACCAAATTATACACGGGCACTTTCAACACCCCAGAATTTGAGCGCGAGTTGGCGGATGCGGACGTAGCAATTGGGGCAATCCATTCTGAAACGGGGCAAAGTTTGTGCATTGTGTCCGAAGATATGGTTAGACAGATGAAAGCGGGTTCGGTTATTATAGATGTAAGTATTGACCAAGGGGGATGTTTTGCAACTTCTAGAATTACCACCCACGATAAACCCACGTTTAGAAAGTACGATGTTATCCATTATTGTGTGCCAAATATCGTTTCCAACGTTCCGCGTACAGCTTCAGCCGCTATTAGCAACATTTTAGTACCATTTTTGCAAGATGCCAACAGCACAGAGGGGATAGAACAGTTGATAAAACAAACACAAGGGTTTAGAAACGGTATTTATTTGTATAAAGGTAGCCTAACCAATAAGCATTTAAGCGAGCGTTTTGGGATAAAATATACAGATATTAACCTATTATTGATGACAGATATTTAATCAAATCTCTACAAATATGAATATGTTGGGCAATTTTTTTAACTTTTGGGTAATGATAGGATTTATCAGCTTTGGATTTAGTTGTAAAAACGCGAATAAAACGCCCGTTGCTAACCCGATACAGTTGATAAAAATGGATAGTTTTAACTTTGATGCGGATAGCGCGTGGGTTGAGGCGTCTTATCCCGTTTTTAGCGATAGCGCACTCAACAGCAAAATTCAAGCTCAAATTTTGGATTATTTCAAAATCTCTATGCTGGCAACGGATAATTCTAGTTTGAAAAATGCTGCTAAAGATTTTGCAAAACAGGGGATAGACTTGCGAAAAGAGTATCCAGAAACACCGTTAGGGAAATTTTATGCAAAAATTCAAATCAATCCACACGCTGTAACAGATAGTTTAATAAGCATGGCGATGCGCACCGAGTATTATATGGGGGGAGAATTGCCCATACAAAGTGCAGCAGGGTTAAATTATGTTGTAGCTAAAGCTAACTTTTTGCCCAGCAGCGCAATAGTCCAAAATCAAACCGAAGTACATAAACTAGCTGTTGCCGAAATAGCTAAAAATCAACAGGTTATACAATCTCCTAACTCTCTCACAGATAAAATCGCATTCAGCAAAGATAGTATTTTTTTGTATTATATGGGTGCAAATGTTTCTGTAGAGCAAATAGTTGAGGTTAGATTGCCCCGTTCAGTGGTTAAAATGAGTTTAAAATAAAAAAGACCTCGTTCGTACGCTGAACGAGGTCTTTTTTATTGGCAAATAAATGGTAAAATTTGATAAAACAAAAAAGCCTATCTTGCGATAGGCTTTATATGAGGTTGGCGGTAACCTACTCTCCCAGATAATTCTAGTACCATCGGCGCTGCGGGACTTTACTGCTCTGTTCGGAATGGGAAAAGGTGTT